>NZ_SZWW01000055.1:0-220793 GCF_005280955.1 Citrobacter sp. wls717 | reverse complement strand
TGATGGCGCTTCGCTTATCAGGCCTACGAGGAGGGGCATGACTGTAGGCCGGATAAGGCGCTTGCGCCGCATCCGGCAAATACAATATGCGAAAAAAAAGCCCGTACTTGCGTACGAGCTCTTCTTAAAATATGGCGGTGAGGGGGGGATTGACTCGCTTTGCTCGCCCTGCGGGCAGATTCCTCACAGGCTCGTCATCTGTCCAGCTGGCTGCGCCAGCAGTCGAACCCCGGTCGGGGCTTCTCATCCTCCCGCAGGCGTGCAATATGCGAAAAAAAAAGCCCGTACTTGCGCACGAGCTCTTCTTAAAATATGGCGGTGAGGGGGGGATTGACTCGCTTTGCTCGCCCTGCGGGCAGATTCCTCACAGGCTCGTCATCTGTCCAGCTGGCTGCGCCAGCAGTCGAACCCCGGTCGGGGCTTCTCATCCCCCCGCAGACGTGCAACATGCGAAAAAAAAGCCCGTACTTGCGTACGAGCTCTTCTTAAAATATGGCGGTGAGGGGGGGATTCGAACCCCCGATACGTTGCCGTATACACACTTTCCAGGCGTGCTCCTTCAGCCACTCGGACACCTCACCATATTGTATTGCTGCCTGACCGCTTGGGGGGCAACGGGGCGCTACTATAGGGAGTTGCGCTAAAACGGTCAAGCAGAATTTACAGGTTCACTGTTGTTTGGTTACGCAGTGTACATATTCCTCCGCCCGGACTGGCGCGGAGGATATAATTAACGCTGAGAGTCCAGTTTTTCGCCGTTGGTCACGACTTCCTGGGCTTTGCTGTAGCTTTCTATCAGCAACTGATACGCCGGGAAGACTTTGGTATACACTTCAGCCCATTCAGCGGCGTCTTCACGGTTCCATGTCCCCTGAATTTCAGAAGCGACGGCAGCGGTATCCATCGGCACGACGCCAGCCTGAACCACGCGTGCCAGGGTAATTTCCTGCGCCATTTTGCTGTAGGTGCCGGAGGCGTCGATTACGGCGAAGACCTTATAACCTTCAGCCACTGCGCTGATGGCCGGGAAAGCCATGCAGACGCTGGTGATCGTACCGGCGATAATCAGCGTCTTACGACCTGTTGCTTTTACCGCTTTAACGAAGTCTTCGTTATCCCAGGCGTTGATTTCGCCTTTACGCGCCACGTATTGGGCGTGGGGCGCATTGGCATGGATCTCAGGGATCAGCGGGCCATTAGGTCCCTGCGGTACAGACGCCGTGGTAATCACCGGCATTTTCGCCAGGGTGGCCATTTTAGCCAGCGCAGCAGCACGCGCACGCAGCTCTGGCATTGGCATATCGCCCACGGTCTGGAAAAGCCCGCTCTGATGGTCGATAAGCAGCATGACGGAATCATTCACATCGATGACCGGACGTGAACCATTAAAGTTTGCAGGACTGGACATATTCTTCTCCTTCGATTCAGATTTGGCCAAAACGGCCGGAGTTAAAATCGCGTACGGCTTCAGCGATTTCTTGTTTCGTGTTCATGACAAACGGGCCGTAACCTACAATTGGCTCGTTCAACGGTTCACCAGACAGCAGCAGCACGATGGCATCGCTGGTGGCTTCAATGTGCAGCGTTTTCCCCTGCTGGCTTAGCACCACCAGTTGCGCTTCGCTGGCTGGCGTGGCGCCGTTTACGGTGATATTGCCTTTCAATACCACCAGCGCGGTGCTCCATCCTTCAGGCTGAGACAACGCGAGCTGATGATTACGTTGCAGTCGCATATCCCAGACGTTCAGCGGCGAAAAGGTATGTGCAGGCCCTTTGGTTTCCTCGTAGCTACCCGCAATAACGCGAACGCTTCCTGCTTCATCAGGCAGAGCAACCGTTGGGATAACATCGCTGGTGATGCTCTGATAACCCGGCGTGGCCATTTTGTCTTTTGCCGGCAGGTTGACCCACAGCTGTACCATTTCCAGTTCGCCGCCCCGACGGGTAAATTCCGGTGAATGGAACTCTTCGTGCAAAATTCCTGCACCTGCGGTCATCCACTGCACGTCGCCGGGACCGATAATGCCGCCGCGACCGGTTGAATCACGATGTTCAACTTCACCGCTGTAAACGATGGTCACCGTTTCAAAACCACGGTGAGGGTGTTCGCCGACGCCGCGCTTTTCGTTACCCGGTGTGAACGTATGCGGACCGGCGTAATCCAGCAGCAGGAATGGACTTAACTGCTCTGCATGAGACTGGTAAGAGAACATTGAGCGAACCGGAAATCCATCGCCAACCCAGTGCGGGCGAGGTGCGGTGTAGACGCCTGTTACTTGTTTCATTTGTGTCTCCTCAGTGGCGTTATCTTGATGTGAATAAGCTTATATTCATGACAGCGAATTGAGTAGTCGCTAAAATGGTCTTCACTGTCTCATTAATAGGACAATAAAATGACAAAGCCGGATCTCAATGATTTTGCCTGGTTTGTACATGTCGTAGAGGAAGGTGGATTCGCCGCGGCGGGGCGTGCGCTTGATGAACCGAAATCAAAACTGAGCCGACGTATTGCGCAACTTGAAGAGAGGTTGGGGGTTCGACTTATTCAGCGAACCACCCGGCAGTTTAACGTGACTGAAGTCGGACAAACCTTTTACGAGCACTGTAAGGCGATGCTGGTGGAAGCGCAGGCGGCGCAGGATGCCATTGCGGCTTTACAGGTTGAGCCGCGTGGCGTTGTGAAGCTGACTTGTCCGGTCACCTTGTTGCATGTGCATATTGGGCCAATGCTTGCCCGATTTATGGCGCGTTATCCCGATGTATCCGTGCAGCTTGAGGCGACGAACCGTCGCGTTGATGTTATCGGTGAAGGTCTGGACGTGGCGATTCGCGTCAGACCTCGTCCATTTGAGGATAGCGACCTGGTGATGCGGGTACTTGCAGACAGGGGACACCGGTTATATGCCAGCCCGCGATTAATTGAACAAATGGGCGCGGTTAACTCCCCGGCGGAATTGACCCGTTGGCCGGGCCTGAGTCTGGCATCGGGTAAACATGTGCATCGCTGGGAGCTATTCGGCCCACAGGGCGCACGGGCGGAGGTGCATTTCACGCCGCGAATGATCACCACTGATATGCTGGCGTTACGTGAAGCCGCGATTGCCGGCGTGGGGGTTGTACAACTTCCGCAACTGATGGTGAAAGAGCAATTAGCGGCGGGTGAACTGGTGGCATTGCTCGACGGTTGGGAGCCCAAGCGGGAAATTATTCACGCAGTCTTTCCGTCTCGTCGGGGATTACTGCCCTCGGTACGCGCCCTGGTGGATTTCTTAACAGAAGAATATGCGCGGATGATTGAGGATTAAATACAGATCCTCAGCCTATAAAAAAGGCCGGTTAAACCGACCTTTTATTATCTGGACGCCATCATGGTGGCGTGAAAACAATCAGCGACTACGGAAGACAATGCGGCCTTTGCTCAGGTCGTACGGGGTCAGCTCAACAGTCACTTTGTCGCCCGTCAGGATGCGGATATAGTTTTTGCGCATTTTACCGGAGATGTGTGCAGTAACCACGTGACCGTTTTCTAACTCTACGCGGAACATGGTATTAGGTAACGTATCGAGAACGGTACCCTGCATTTCAATATTGTCTTCTTTGGCCATCTAATCCTCTGGGGTATCACTACCGTAATTTGAACCGGCAAGATAATGCCGAAGTTCTTTTAATAAGTAAAGATTTGTGCGTTTAAAACACAGCAAATCGGGTTTGGCGCATTACTCTGACCACCCACGGCAAAGCTGCACGTAAAGCGCAACGTATAAGGGAACGAGGAGATAAACGATAGGCGTTGCCTGGCGCGAACTGTTCCTTAACGGCGGCGGGGTAATGGGCTAAACCAACTCTGCGGCACAATTATAACACCCCGACAAAAAATGTGCCGAAAACATTCACCCCTGAGGCGAAAATAACGTCCTTGGTATCCAGAAATGGCTCGGTAGCCGCTGCTGACGCAGTCTGCTCAGCTGCTCAAGGTACTCCCGTCGCGGGGTTTCGATGGCGCCCAGGGATGCTGTGTGGCTATTTAACACCTGGCAGTCGATTAATTTTCCGCCCTGACGGATAAATTCCGCGCAAAAAACAAGTAGTGCGGTCTTGGACGCATTTTCCTGACGACTGAACATTGATTCGCCACAAAACAGCGTACCTTGCGCTACGCCATACATGCCGCCGACTAATTCATTTTGTCGCCATACTTCAATTGAGTGCGCATGTCCCAGTTCGTGCAGCCGATGGTAAGCGTCCACCACATCGTGTGTGATCCAGGTGCCTTCTTCCCGATCGTTCGCACAGCCTTCAATCACCTGACCGAACGCGTAGTTGAGCGTCACACGATAAGGCGAATTTTTATGAAAGCGTTTCATGCTGCGACTGAGGTGAAAGTTCTCAGGCCAAAGAATGGCGCGCGGATCGGGTGACCACCAGAGAATAGGGTCACCGGGAGAAAACCACGGGAAAATACCGCGCTGGTAGGCCATCAACAGGCGGGCAGGGCTAAGATCGCCTCCCAGCGCCAGTAAACCGTTAGGCTCGCGTAAAGCGCCTTCCGGTGATGGGAAGGCTATAGAATGGCGGGACAGTTGCACCAGGCGCATGACAGTGAAACTCCACTACGCGAGTTTGATCGTTCAATAATAGCTTACAGACGTTGCTTAAACTGGTAATAACGCCCCTGCCTGGCTAACAGATCTGCGTGATTACCTTGCTCAATAATTTGTCCGTTGTCCATCACTATTATTTGATCAAAACGCGACAATCCGCGCAGACGATGTGTGACCATCAGCACGGTTTTATCCCGCATCACATCGCCAATTAATTCAAGCATTTGGCTTTCTGTTGTGGCATCAAGCCCTTCGGTAGGCTCATCCAGCAGCATCAGCGGGGCATCATGCAGCAAGGCGCGGGCGATAGCCAGACGGCGGAGCTCGCCGCCGGAAAGCTGACGACCGCCTTCGCCCAACCAGGCGTTGAGCCCATCGTCTTCAAGCAGTTTTTCCAGACCGACGCGGCGCAGGATCGCGGATAATGCTTCATCGCTGGCGTGCGGAGCTGCCAGCAGCAGGTTATCGCGAAGCGTAGCGCTAAACAGATGTACGCGCTGTGGCACGACGCTGATGATGTGGCGCAACGTGGCTTCATTCAGGGCTGAAAGCGGTCGATCGTTAATCAGGATTTCGCCACTCTGCGGATCCCATGCGCGGGTCAGCAATTGCAGCAACGTTGACTTTCCGCAGCCGGTGCGACCTAAAATAGCGATGTGCTCACCGGGTTTTGCCAGTAAAGAAAGGGTATCGAGTGCTTTTTGTGTCTGCCCCGGATAGCTGAATGAGACCTCACGCAGGGTAAGAGTGAGCTGCTCAGAAACCGGAGATTCGGTATCCGGGAAGGTGACTTCTGGCTGCTGTTCGGTCAGTTCGGTGATGCGTAATGCAGAGGCGATAACCTGGCCGAGATGCTGAAACGCGCCGGTGACAGGCGCTAATGCCTCAAACGCAGCCAGCGCACAGAAGACAAACAGCGCGATTAGCGCGCCTGGCTGGGTATTTCCGCCCACGTCGCCTGAGGCCATCCATAACATCATAATCACCGCCAGCGCGCCGATTAACAGCATGATCGCCTGCGACAGTGCCGTTAATTCGGACTGACGTCGCTGCGCTTCATGCCACTGCAATTCGGTGGCTTCCATTTGAGCCCGGTAGCGTTCACTGGCGCCGAAGATAGTTAATTCAGCCTGGCCCTGCAGCCAGGAGGTTAATTGCTGACGATATTGCCCACGCAAATGCGTCAGGTTTTGCCCGGTACTTTTGCCGGCCTGATAAAAAAGTGGGGGCAGAATGAATAAGGTCAGCAGCATAATACCACCGAGGGTGACAGCCAGCGTGAAATCGAGAACGCTCAGTCCCAGCGTGACCACCATGATGACGACAAACGCTCCCACCAGCGGAGACAGAACGCGTAAATAAAGATGATCGAGCGTGTCGACATCAGCGACGACGCGGTTAAGTAATTCACCTTGTCTATAGCGGGACAGGCCAGCAGGGGAGAGCGGTAGCAGCTTGCTGAAGGTATAAATCCGCAGGTGTTGCAGCACTCGGAACGTGGCGTCGTGACTGACCAGGCGCTCGAAATAACGGCCTGCGGTTCGGGTGATTGCCGCACCACGTACGCCCGCGGCGGGGAGCATATAGTTAAAACTGTAAATTCCAGTGACGCCCACCACCGCAGAAGCAGACAGGAACCAACCTGAGAGCGTCAGCAAGCCAATACTGGCCAGCAGCGTAACGATCGCCAGAACGATGCCCAGCGTTAACATCCATTTGTGACGTTTATACAGCGTCAGATAGGGTAGCAAAGCGCGCATTTAGATATCCTCCTGACGATGAGCCAGTAGTGTTGCAAAAGCACCGTTGGCAGCGCTAAGTTCAGCCCAGCTACCTTGTTCAACGATCTGACCATCCTGCATGACCCAGATAGCATCCCAGTCGGCAAGATCTTCAAGCTGGTGCGTCACCATCAGCGTGGTCTGGCGGCGCGATGCTGCGTTCAATGCCTGCATCACGCGTTGTTCACTGTGGGCATCAAGGCTGGCTGCGGGTTCGTCCAGCAGAAGCAACTGACACGGATTAAGTAACGCGCGCGCCACGGCCACGCGCTGCGCTTGACCAACAGAAAGTCGGGCCGCCTGATCGCCGACTGGCGTATCTACGCCCTGCGGCAGCAGCGGTAAAAACTCGCTCACCCAGGCGCTGTCGAGTGCGGCCTGAAGCTGTTCTTCACTGGCATCGGGCCGTGCCAGCAGTACGTTTTCGCGTAACGTGGCGGCAGGAAGCTGAGGGTTTTGCCCAACCCACGACAGCTGTTTGCGCCAGGAATCAGGCGACAGGTCGCGTAGTTCAAAACCGTTAATCCGCAGCGACCCCTGATAAGAAAGAAAACCGGACAGAACATTCAGCAGCGAACTTTTTCCGGATCCGCTACGTCCTACCACTACCGCACGTTGACCTGCTGCCAGGGTAAAGTTGAGCGGTCCCGCAAGCACTTTGCCTTCCGGCGAGGTGATGACCAGACCTGCAGCCTCAATTGAAACGGCATCTTTCGTCGCCAGCTCAATCTCACCATGCTCAGGGTGCGCCAGCGGGGTTTCCATAAAGGTTTTCAGACTGTCTGCTGCTCCAACGGCTTGCGCTTTGGCGTGATAAAACGTCCCGAGATCGCGCAGGGGTTGGAAAAACTCCGGTGCCAGAATGAGCGCCAGGAAACCGGACGCCAGCGTGACGCCCATACCGTAGTGGCCGAAGTCGAGCTCGCCGAGGTAGGAAAAACCGAAGTAAACCGCGACCAGAGCGATAGACAACGACGTAAAGAACTCGAGGACCCCGGATGACAGGAATGCCAGGCGCAGGACTTCCATCGTGCGCTGGCGGAAATCCTGTGATGCTGCGCGAATACTTTCTGTTTCGGCTTCACCGCGGCCAAATATTCTCAGCGTTTCCATACCCCGGAGGCGATCGAGAAAATGACCGCTTAGTCGGGCAAGCGCCTGAAAGTTGCGGCGGTTAGCGTCGGCTGCGCCCATACCGACCATCGCCATAAACAGAGGGATTAGCGGGGCGGTTCCGAGCAGAATAAGAGCGGCTACCCAGTTTGACGGAAAAACGGCCGCCACAATCAACAGGGGAACGCATACGGCCAGCGCCATTTGCGGCAGATAACGCGCATAGTAATCATGCATATCGTCAATCTGCTCGAGGATCAGGGTCGCCCAGCTCCCGGCTGGTTTACCCTGTATCCAGGCCGGACCCGCCTGTTGCAGGCGATCGAGAACCTGGCGACGAATCTCAAAGCGAATATGTTGCCCGGCGTGAAACCCGACGCGTTCGCGCAACCAGACGACCCATGCGCGCAGGATGAAAACCAAAATCAGCACGATGAAAGGGAGCAGAAGCGCTTCCCGGGGGATATTGCCCATGATCATATGGTCCAGAATTCGGGCCATGAGCCAGGCCTGAGCGACAATTAACAGGCCGCTCACGAATCCCAGCAGGCGTGAAATGTTCAGCCATCGTTGGGATATTACACTTTGCTGTTTTAACCAGCGGGTCAGCTCTTTTTGACGGGTTTTATTCATTGCACGCTTAGCAGGTGAGTTATTGGAATTTTTGGGCAGGACAATGTTACAACGAGGCAAAAATAAAGGCGACTTATAGTCGCCTTTTTTACTTTTGTTACTGATTTGTAAAACTTATTTGCAAGCGTCTGCCAGACCGTCGAGATAACGTTCTGCGTCAAGCGCAGCCATACAACCCGTGCCAGCAGAAGTGATCGCCTGGCGATAAATATGGTCCATCACGTCACCCGCTGCGAAGACGCCTGGAATGCTGGTTTGCGTCGCATTGCCGTGAATACCGGACTGAACTTTGATGTAGCCGTTTTCCAGTTCGAGCTGACCGTCGAAAATGGCGGTATTCGGGCTGTGACCGATGGCGACAAACAATCCCGCAACGTCAAGTGATTCAACGTTGTCAGTATTTTGCGTATCGCGCAGACGCAGTCCGGTTACGCCCATTTGATCGCCAGTCACTTCTTCCAGCGTACGGTGCGTATGCAGCACGATGTTGCCGTTTTCCACTTTATCCATCAACCGCTTGATAAGAATTTTCTCAGCACGGAAGCTGTCGCGACGGTGAATCAAATGTACTTCAGACGCGATATTTGCCAGATACAACGCTTCTTCAACAGCGGTATTGCCACCGCCGATCACCGCAACTTTTTGGTTACGGTAGAAGAAACCGTCGCAGGTGGCGCAAGCGGAAACGCCGCGGCCTTTAAATGCTTCCTCTGAAGGCAAGCCCAGGTAGCGTGCGGACGCGCCAGTGGCGATGATCAATGCGTCACAGGTGTATTCACCGCTGTCGCCGGTCAGACGGAAAGGGCGGTTTTGCAGATCAACTTTGCTGATGTGATCAAAAATGATTTCTGTCTCAAATTTGGTCGCATGTTCGTGCATACGTTCCATCAGCAGCGGGCCAGTAAGATCGTGCGGATCGCCAGGCCAGTTTTCCACTTCTGTTGTTGTGGTCAGCTGACCACCTTTTTCCATACCGGTAATCAGTACCGGTTGCAGGTTAGCGCGTGCAGCGTAGACCGCAGCGGTATATCCCGCAGGGCCTGAGCCCAGAATAAGAAGTTTACTGTGTTTGGTTGCGCCCATGAGATCCCCATAGTTGTTGGCAGGCAATGAGCAGGATTGTAGGGAATTTACAGGCGTAAAAAAAGAGTATGGCGATTTTGTTAACAATATGTGTAATAGTGGAAACCGATGAACGACAGATTGAGTCGTAATACTATAACGATTTCTACTTAAAATCGGTCAGTTATAAGGTGATAAAATGACGAATTTCCATCACTGCGACTGAATAACTGGCATGTTGTACTAAAAATCGATGTTTTGCTTTGACAATCCCCTGCTGTTTTGCGAAAACATTCAAGGAAGAAAAAAACTGTGTCATGTATGTGCTGCATAATCATGCATGTAGATACCATGTTTACCGTGTTAGCGAAATCTACGCATGGTGTGGACAGATGCCATTCGTGATGTCGATAGCCGCCGACAGGCAACGGTCTTCTCACCATAAACCCAGACATTGCAAGCCGTAAATCCCTCTGGGCTGCGGTTTATTTTGATGGGGAGCGACTCTGAACAGTGATGTTAGTAGAGTCAGGCAGGAGTAGGGAAGGAATACAGAGAGACAATAATAATGGTAGATAGTAAGAAGCGCCCTGGCAAAGATCTCGACCGTATTGATCGTAACATTCTTAATGAGCTGCAAAAGGATGGGCGTATTTCTAACGTCGAGCTTTCTAAACGTGTGGGACTTTCACCGACGCCCTGCCTTGAGCGTGTGCGTCGGTTGGAAAGGCAGGGTTTCATTCAGGGCTATACAGCGCTGTTAAACCCACATTATCTGGATGCATCACTTCTGGTTTTTGTTGAGATAACTCTGAATCGTGGCGCCCCGGATGTGTTTGAACAATTTAACTCTGCAGTACAAAAACTTGAAGAAATTCAAGAGTGTCATTTAGTTTCCGGTGATTTCGACTATTTGCTGAAAACACGCGTACCGGATATGTCAGCATACCGTAAGCTGCTGGGGGAAACCCTGCTGCGTCTGCCTGGCGTAAATGACACACGTACTTATGTAGTAATGGAAGAAGTCAAACAGAGCAATCGTCTGGTAATTAAGACGCGCTAACACGGAACAGGTGCAAAATCGACGCAGTTTGATTACACTCCTGTTAATCCATACAGCAACAGTGCCGGGGCAACCCGGTGCTGTTGTCCGTTTTAGCATCGGGCAGGAAAAGCCTGAAACCTGGAGAGCCGTTTTTGAGCCAGGAATACACTGAAGACAAAGACGTCACATTGACGAAGTTAAGCAGCGGGCGCCGACTTCTGGAAGCGCTACTGATCCTTATTGCCCTTTTTGCCGTCTGGTTGATGGCTGCCTTACTCAGCTTTAACCCTTCGGATCCCAGTTGGTCGCAAACCGCATGGCATGAACCTATCCATAACCTGGGAGGCATTCCCGGTGCATGGCTGGCGGACACGCTATTCTTTATTTTTGGCGTCATGGCCTACACCATTCCGGTCATTATTGTCGGCGGCTGCTGGTTTGCCTGGCGACACCAGGCCAGCGACGAATACGTCGATTATTTTGCTGTTTCATTGCGCATTATTGGCGTTCTGGCCCTGATCCTCACCTCCTGCGGGCTGGCCGCAATTAACGCCGATGACATCTGGTATTTCGCCTCTGGCGGGGTGATTGGCAGCCTGCTCAGCACTACGCTGCAGCCATTACTGCACAGTAGCGGCGGTACGCTTACGCTTTTGTGCATCTGGGCTGCGGGATTAACGCTGTTTACCGGCTGGTCATGGGTGAGCATTGCGGAAAAACTGGGTGGCTGGTTACTTAATATCCTGACATTTGCCAGCAACCGTACCCGCCGCGACGATACCTGGGTCGATGACGAAGAATATGAAGATGAAGAAGAGTTTGTCGACGCCGCTGATGGTAAACCCCATGAATCGCGTCGGGCTCGAATTCTGCGCGGTGCGTTAGCGCGCCGTAAACGCCTGGCTCAGAAATTTACCAATCCGCTGGGCCGTCATACTGATGCTGCGCTGTTCTCCGGCAAACGCATGGATGATGAAGACGACATTGAATACAGCGCCCGTGGCGTGGTCGCCGATCCGAACGATGTGCTGTTTTCCGGTAATCGGGCAACATTGCCTGAATACGACGAACTCGATCCACTGCTGAACGGTCATTCGGTGACAGAGCCGGTAGCTGCCGCAGCAGCAGCCACAACGGCATCTCAGGCCTGGAGCGCGCCGGTTGATCCGCTGTTGCAAACGTCGCCAGTTACCAGCACCGTTATGGAACAATCGACGCCAGCCGTTGCCTGGCAATCCGCGCCTGGCCCGCAAACCGGTGATGCGGTGATTGCGCCTGCGCCTGAAGGTTATCCGCAGTCAGCCGAATATGCTCAGCCTGCGGTGCAGCAGCCGTATGAGCCATGGCAACAGCCGGTTGCACAGGAGAATCCTCAGCCGGAATATTACGCACCGCAAACGTCTGAACCGGTGTATGCGCAACCCGCCGCGCCGCAGCCGCAGGAATTCACCGCGCAGCAAAACTGGCAGCAGGAACCTGTTTATCAGCCGGAGCCTGAGCCGCAACCGGTCTATCAGCAGGAGCCTGGCTTCCAACAACCTTCCGCGTTCCAGCAACCTGTGGTTGAACAACCTTCTGTAGTGGAACCTGAGCCAGTTGTTGAGGAGACGAAACCCTCTCGTCCGCCGCTCTACTATTTTGAAGAAGTCGAAGAGAAACGAGCGCGCGAGCGTGAGCAGTTGGCCGCCTGGTATCAGCCTATTCCAGAACCCGCTCAGGAGCCTGAGCGTGTTAAGCCGTCTATGCCATCTATGCCGACGGCTGCCTCCATTCCGCCCGTTGAGTCTGTTGCTGCCGTTGCGCCGCTGGCTGCCGGGGTGAAAAGCGCCGCTTCTGGGGCAAGTGCCGCTGCCGCAGCACCTGTGTTTAGCCTTGCGGGTAGCGGTGCGCCGCGTCCGCAGGTGAAAGAAGGGATTGGCCCGCAACTGCCGCGCCCGAATCGTGTGCGCGTGCCTACTCGTCGGGAGTTAGCATCGTATGGCATAAAACTGCCGTCACAGCGTATGGCTGAAGAGAAAGCTCGCGAAGAGCAGCTTGATACCAATGCGTACAGCGATGATGAAATTGATGCAATGCAGCAGGATGAGCTGGCACGTCAGTTTGCCCAGTCTCAGCAGCACCGTTATGGCGATGATTATCAGGACGATACCCATCAGACTGATGACGAAGATTTGGCCGCAGAAGCGGAACTGGCTCGCCAGTTTGCCTCGTCCCAGCAGCAGCGCTATTCCGGCGAACAGCCTGCCGGGGCCAATCCGTTCTCGCTTGATGACTTTGAATTTTCGCCAATGAAAACGCTGGTGGATGACGGTCCGCATGAGCCGCTGTTTACGCCAGGCGTGATGCCAGAGCCTGCGCCGCAGCACCAGGAACCAGTCGCACCGCAGCAGCATTATCAGCAGCCGGCACAGCCTGTCGCACCGCAGCAGCATTACCAGCAGCCGGCACAGCCTGTCGCTCCGCAGCAGCATTACCAGCAGCCAGCACAGCCTGTTACACCGCCGCCGCAGGATAGCCTGATCCATCCACTCTTGATGCGTAACGGCGACAGCCGTCCGGTTCAGCGTCCGAGTACGCCGCTGCCATCGTTAGATCTGCTCACGCCGCCGCCGAGTGAAGTTGAGCCGATTGATACTTTTGCACTGGAACAAATGGCGCGTCTGGTGGAAGCGCGTCTGGCGGACTTCCGTATTAAAGCTGATGTAGTGAACTACTCTCCAGGGCCGGTCATTACCCGTTTTGAACTAAACCTGGCACCAGGGGTTAAAGCGGCGCGCATTTCCAACCTGTCACGAGATCTGGCGCGTTCGTTGTCGACCGCTGCGGTCCGCGTGGTCGAGGTCATTCCTGGCAAACCGTATGTCGGACTGGAATTACCGAATAAAAAACGTCAAACCGTTTATCTGCGCGAAGTGTTAGATAACGCGAAATTCCGTGATAACTCGTCCCCGTTGACTGTGGTGCTGGGTAAAGATATTGCGGGCGAACCGGTTGTTGCCGATCTGGCGAAAATGCCGCACCTGCTGGTGGCAGGGACTACCGGTTCCGGTAAGTCTGTTGGGGTGAACGCCATGATCCTCAGCATGCTGTATAAGGCGCAGCCAGAAGACGTTCGCTTTATCATGATTGACCCTAAAATGCTGGAGCTGTCGGTTTATGAAGGCATTCCGCATCTGCTGACTGAAGTTGTGACCGACATGAAAGATGCTGCCAACGCTTTGCGCTGGAGCGTCAATGAAATGGAACGTCGCTACAAACTGATGTCGGCGCTCGGCGTACGTAACCTTGCCGGTTATAACGAGAAAATCGCTGAAGCAGCTCGTATGGGACGTCCGATCCCGGACCCGTACTGGAAGCCGGGCGACAGCATGGACGTTCAGCATCCAGTGCTGGAAAAACTGCCGTATATCGTTGTTCTGGTGGATGAATTCGCCGATCTGATGATGACCGTAGGTAAGAAAGTGGAAGAACTGATTGCACGTCTGGCGCAAAAAGCGCGTGCGGCGGGGATCCACCTGGTGCTGGCAACCCAGCGACCATCCGTTGACGTCATTACCGGTCTGATTAAAGCGAATATCCCGACGCGTATTGCCTTTACCGTGTCCAGCAAAATTGACTCGCGTACTATCCTTGATCAGGGCGGCGCGGAATCGCTGCTGGGGATGGGCGATATGCTCTATTCGGCGCCGAACTCGACGATTCCTGTGCGTGTACACGGTGCCTTTGTTCGTGACGAAGAAGTTCATGCGGTGGTTCAGGACTGGAAAGCGCGCGGGCGCCCGCAATATGTTGATGGCATTACCTCAGACAGCGAAAGCGAAGGTGGCGCTGGCGGCTTTGATGGTGGCGAAGAGTTAGATCCGTTGTTCGATCAGGCGGTGAACTTTGTTACCCAAAAACGCAAAGCTTCCATCTCCGGTGTTCAACGACAGTTCCGTATCGGCTACAACCGAGCGGCGCGCATCATCGAACAGATGGAAGCGCAGGGAATTGTCAGTGAGCAAGGGCATAATGGTAATCGTGAAGTGTTGGCTCCGCCGCCCTTCGATTGATTGCAAAGTTAAGTAATTCAGTATTATCTACTTTCCTCATGCTGTTTTTTGGCCTGAAATGGATAGCAGAGGGATCTCCCCGTTGGGAGTGACGTATTTTGAGGAATAATGATGAAAAGAATCGCAATCACCTGTGCATTACTGTCGAGCTTTGTAGTGAGCAGCGTCTGGGCTGATGCTGCCAGCGACCTGAAAAGCCGCCTGGATAAAGTCAGTAGCTTCCATGCCAGCTTTACGCAAAAGGTTACGGACGGTAGCGGTGCGGCAGTGCAGGAGGGTCAGGGTGATTTATGGGTTAAACGTCCTAATCTGTTTAACTGGCACATGACGCAGCCTGACGAGAGCATCCTGGTCTCCGATGGTAAAACGCTGTGGTTCTTTAACCCGTTTGTTGAACAAGCTACTGCAACCTGGCTGAAAGACGCCACCGGCAACACGCCGTTCATGTTGATTGCGCGTAACCAGGCCAGCGACTGGCAGCAGTACAACATTAAGCAAAACGGCGATGATTTCGTGCTGACGCCGAAAACCAGCAACGGAAACCTGAAACAGTTTACGATCAATGTTGGGCGTGACGGGACGATCCATCAGTTTAGCGCCGTTGAGCAAGACGATCAGCGCAGCAGCTATCAACTGAAATCGCAGCAGAATGGCGCGATTGAACCATCTAAATTCACCTTTACCCCGCCACAAGGTGTAACGGTTGACGATCAACGTAAGTAGAGGCGTGTGAGTGAGCAATCTGTCGCTCGACTTTTCTGATAATACCTTTCAGCCACTGGCCGCGCGTATGCGGCCAGAAAATTTAGCGCAGTATATCGGCCAGCAGCATCTGCTGGCTACGGGTAAGCCTTTGCCCCGTGCCATTGAGGCCGGGCACCTGCACTCTATGATTTTATGGGGACCGCCGGGAACGGGTAAAACCACCCTTGCCGAAGTTATTGCCCGTTACGCTAACGCCGATGTTGAACGAATTTCGGCGGTCACCTCTGGCGTAAAAGAAATTCGTGAAGCGATTGAGCGTGCGCGTCAGAACCGTAACGCTGGCCGACGCACAATACTGTTTGTGGACGAAGTCCATCGATTTAATAAAAGCCAGCAGGATGCGTTTTTACCGCATATTGAAGACGGTACAATTACGTTTATTGGCGCTACCACCGAAAACCCCTCGTTTGAATTGAATTCGGCGCTGCTGTCGCGGGCACGCGTTTATTTGCTGAAATCGTTAACCACCGATGATATTGAACAGGTGCTTGACCAGGCGATGTCTGACAAAGCGCGTGGCTACGGCGATCAGGATATTGTTCTGCCACAAGAGACGCGTCGGGCGATTGCTGAACTGGTTAATGGTGATGCGCGGCGGGCGCTGAATACGCTGGAAATGATGGCCGATATGGCCGAAGTTGATGATTCCGGCAAGCGCGTATTGAAAGCGGAATTGCTGACCGAAATTGCCGGTGAACGCAGCGCGCGCTTTGATAATAAAGGCGATCGCTTTTACGATCTCATCTCCGCCTTACACAAGTCGGTACGTGGTAGCGCGCCGGATGCGGCGCTCTACTGGTATGCGCGAATCATTTCCGCTGGTGGCGATCCGCTGTACGTTGCCCGTCGCTGCCTGGCGATTGCCTCTGAAGATGTGGGCAACGCAGATCCTCGCGCTATGCAGGTGGCGATTTCCGCGTGGGATTGTTTCACTCGCGTGGGACCCGCGGAAGGCGAGCGGGCAATCGCTCAGGCGATCGTCTATCTGGCCTGTGCGCCGAAGAGTAACGCGGTTTACACCGCCTTTAAAGCCGCGCTGGCCGACGCCCGTGAACGTCCGGATTACGACGTTCCCGTTCACCTGCGCAATGCGCCGACTAAGCTGATGAAAGAGATGGGCTACGGTCAGGAGTATCGTTACGCGCATGATGAACCAAATGCCTATGCCGCCGGAGAAGTGTACTTCCCCCAGGAAATGGCACAAACGCGCTATTATCGCCCCACAAACAGAGGTCTTGAAAGCAAGATTGGCGAAAAGCTCGCCTGGCTCGCCGGACAGGATCAAAATAGCCCTATAAAACGCTACCGTTAGTGTTATCGTTGCGGTAATGTTGTCTCTGTATCCCTGTGACCGCAGGCTGTGGTCACTTTTCCCATTTTAATTCGATAAGCACAGGATAAGCATGCTCGATCCCAATCTGCTGCGTAATGAGCCAGACGCAGTCGCAGAAAAACTGGCAAGCCGGGGCTTTAAGCTGGATGTAGATAAGCTGCGCGCTCTTGAAGAGCGTCGTAAAGTTCTGCAGGTACAAACTGAAAACCTGCAGGCAGAGCGTAACTCTCGATCGAAATCCATTGGCCAGGCAAAAGCGCGCGGGGAAGATATCGAGTCTTTACGTCTGGAAGTGAACAAACTGGGCGAAGAGCTGGATGCCGCGAAAGCTGAACTTGATACCTTACAGGCCGAGATCCGCGACATTGCGCTGACCATTCCTAACCTGCCAGCGGATGAAGTTCCGGTGGGTAAAGATGAAAATGACAACGTCGAAGTCAGCCGCTGGGGTACACCGCGTGAGTTTGATTTCGAAGTCCGCGATCATGTTACCCTGGGTGAAATGCACACGGGTCTTGATTTCGCCGCTGCGGTGAAGCTTACCGGCTCTCGTTTCGTGGTCATGAAAGGGCAGATCGCACGTATGCATCGTGCGCTGTCTCAGTTCATGCTGGATCTGCATACCGAACAGCATGGTTACAGCGAAAACTATGTTCCGTATCTGGTTAACCATGACACGCTGTACGGTACCGGGCAACTGCCGAAATTCGCTGGCGATCTGTTCCATACCCGTCCGTTGGACGAAGAAGCTGACAGCAGCAACTACGCGCTGATCCCAACGGCCGAAGTTCCGCTGACTAACCTGGTGCGTGACGAAATCATTGACGAAGATGTGCTGCCGATCAAAATGACCGCGCATACGCCGTGCTTCCGTTCTGAAGCAGGCTCTTACGGTCGTGATACCCGTGGTCTGATCCGTATGCACCAGTTCGATAAAGTTGAGATGGTGCAGATTGTTCGTCCGGAAGATTCAATGGACGCACTGGAAGAGATGACCGGCCACGCCGAGAAGGTTCTTCAACTGCTGGGTCTGCCGTACCGTAAGATCATTTTGTGCACAGGCGACATGGGCTTCGGCGCATGCAAAACCTACGATCTGGAAGTGTGGATCCCAGCGCAGAATACCTATCGCGAAATCTCATCCTGCTCCAACGTGTGGGATTTCCAGGCGCGTCGCATGCAAGCGCGTTGCCGCAGCAAATCCGACAAAAAGACCCGTCTGGTGCATACCCTGAACGGTTCCGGTCTGGCAGTTGGACGTACGCTGGTGGCGGTAATGGAAAACTATCAGCAGGCAGATGGCCGCATTCAGGTTCCGGAAGTATTACGTCCGTACATGAATGGCCTGGAATTCATCGGCTAACCTATCTTTCTATGCTAAAAAGCGCCTCAGGGCGCTTTTTTTATGCCCGTTTGACGTCGGACAATAACCCTTACCTACATAGGAGTAATACTGCCTTCGAATGAAAGTCAGTATCTACCAGTCTGTATAGTGATACTAGCGATATATAAAAATATATACAACGAGTATTTATTTTTTGTTTATTGTGAGCAGCAGAGTGAGCCCCTATGAAAACTAAGATCCCCGATGCCGTGCTGGCAGCTGAGGTTAGTCGCCGCGGTTTGGTAAAAACGACGGCGATAGGCGGGCTGGCGGTGGCCAGTAGCGCGTTTACCCTGCCATTTACCCGTATTGCAAACGCTGCAGAAGCCATTAATCCCACGCAGCGCAATGAGAAAGTCATCTGGAGCGCGTGTACGGTGAACTGCGGTAGCCGCTGTCCACTGCGGATGCATGTGGTAGACGGTGAAATAAAATATGTCGAAACCGACAACACAGGTGATGATAACTATGACGGCCTGCACCAGGTGCGTGCTTGTCTGCGTGGTCGCTCCATGCGTCGTCGCGTTTATAATCCCGATCGTCTGAAATACCCGATGAAACGTGTCGGTAAGCGCGGCGAAGGTAAATTTGAGCGCATCAGTTGGGATGAGGCGTACGAGATTATTGCCAGCAACATGCAGCGTCTGATTAAAGACTATGGTAACGAATCTATCTACCTGAACTACGGCACCGGCACGCTAGGTGGCACCCTGACACGCTCCTGGCCGCCGGGTAAAACCCTGGTGGCACGTCTGATGAACTGCTGTGGTGGGTACCTGAATCACTACGGGGACTACTCTTCGGCACAAATCGCTGCCGGGTTGAACTACACCTACGGCGGCTGGGCCGACGGTAACAGCCCGTCCGATATAGAAAACAGCAAGCTGGTGGTGCTGTTCGGTAATAACCCTGGTGAAACCCGTATGAGCGGGGGCGGGGTAACCTACTACCTTGAACAGGCGCGCCAGAAATCCAATGCCCGGATGATTATTATCGATCCCCGATATACCGACACCGGCGCGGGGCGTGAAGATGAATGGATCCCGATCCGTCCTGGTACAGATGCGGCGCTGGTTAATGGTCTGGCGTATGTTCTGATCACCGAAAACCTGGTGGACCAGGCGTTCCTCGACAAATACTGCGTGGGTTACGACGAGAAAACCTTACCGGCCGATGCGCCGAAGAATGGCCACTATAAGGCGTATATTCTTGGGGAGGGGACAGACGGTATTGCCAAGACCCCGGAATGGGCGGCGCAGATTACCGGTATTCCCGCTGACCGTATCATCAAACTGGCGCGTGAAATTGGCAGCGCTAAACCGGCATACATCAGCCAGGGTTGGGGGCCGCAGCGTCATGCTAACGGTGAAATAGCGACCCGCGCTATTTCTATGCTGGCCATTCTGACCGGTAATGTTGGTATCAACGGCGGCAACAGCGGTGCGCGTGAGGGTTCATACAGTCTGCCGTTTGAGCGTATGCCTACGCTGGAAAATCCTGTTGAAACCAGCATCTCAATGTTTATGTGGACGGACGCTATTGAGCGTGGCCCGGAGATGACGGCGCTGCGTGACGGCGTTCGCGGCAAAGATAAGCTTGATGTTCCGATTAAAATGATCTGGAACTATGCTGGTAACTGCCTGATTAACCAGCACTCTGATATTAACCGTACGCACGAAATCCTGCAGGATGAGAAAAAGTGCGAGATGATCGTGGTCATCGACTGCCATATGACCTCCTCGGCGAAATATGCGGATATTTTGCTGCCAGACTGTACTGCTTCCGAACAGATGGACTTCGCGCTGGATGCGTCCTGCGGAAACATGTCCTATGTGATTTTCACCGATCAGGCGATCAAACCACGTTTCGAATGCAAGACTATCTACCAGATGACCAGCGAGCTGGCGAAACGCCTTGGCGTCGAGCAGCAGTTTACCGAAGGTCGTACTCAGGAAGAGTGGATGCGTCATCTGTATGAGCAGTCGCGTAAAGCCATTCCTGAACTGCCTGGGTTTGAAGAGTTCCGCAAACAAGGCATCTTTAAGCAGCGAGATCCTGAAGGGCACCACGTGGCGTACAAAGCGTTCCGTGAGGATCCCAAAGCCAATCCGCTCACCACGCCGTCGGGTAAGATCGAAATTTATTCGCAGCAGCTTGCCGAGATCGCGGCAACCTGGGAACTGTCGGAAGGGGATGTGATCGATCCATTGCCGATTTATACCCCTGGCTTTGAAAGTTTAGACGATCCGCTGGTGGAGAAATTCCCGCTGCAACTGACCGGCTTCCACTACAAATCTCGCGTTCACTCGACCTATGGCAACGTAGATGTTCTGAAAGCATCCTGCCGCCAGGAAATGTGGATCAATCCGTTGGATGCGCAGCGACGTGGCATTAACAACGGCGACAAAGTACGCATCTTTAACGATCGTGGCGAGGTGCATATCGAAGCGAAAGTGACCCCGCGTATGATGCCCGGCGTGGTGGCATTAGGCGAAGGGGCCTGGTACGACCCGGACACGAAGCGTGTGGATCAGGGCGGTTGTATTAACGTCCTGACGACTCAGCGTCCTTCTCCTCTCGCGAAGGGAAATCCGTCACATACGAACCTTGTTCAGGTTGAAAAGGTGTAAGGAGTAACCGATGACAACCCAGTATGGATTTTTTATTGATTCCAGCCGTTGCACCGGTTGCAAAACCTGCGAACTGGCCTGCAAAGACTTCAAAAATTTAACCCCGGATGTCAGTTTCCGCCGCATTTACGAGTACGCGGGTGGCGACTGGCAAGAAGACAATGGCGTCTGGCATCAAAACGTCTTTGCCTATTACCTCTCTATTGCCTGTAACCACTGTGAAGACCCGGCCTGCACCAAGGTGTGTCCGAGTGGCGCGATGCACAAACGTGAAGATGGCTTTGTCGTCGTGGATGAAGATGTGTGCATTGGCTGTCGGTATTGCCACATGGCCTGTCCTTACGGTGCGCCCCAGTACAATGCTGAAAAAGGACATATGACCAAATGCGATGGCTGCCATGAACGCGTCGCTGAAGGTAAGAAACCTATCTGCGTTGAGTCCTGCCCACTGCGTGCGCTGGATTTCGGTCCGATTGACGAACTGCGCAAAAAACACGGTACTCTGGCCGCGGTTGCGCCACTACCGGGCGCGCACTTCACCAAACCGAGCATTGTTATCAAACCTAACGCCAATAGCCGCCCGACCGGGGATACCACGGGTTATCTGGCCAATCCGAAGGAGGTGTAAGATGGGAAGTGGATGGCATGAATGGCCGCTGATGATCTTCACGGTCTTCGGACAGTGTGTGGTTGGTGGCTTTATCGTTCTGGCGTTGGCGTTAATGAAAGGGGACTTACGTCCTGAATCACAGCAGCGGGTAATCGCCTGCATGTTCGGGCTGTGGGTACTGATGGGTATTGGCTTTATTGCTTCTATGCTCCATCTGGGCTCGCCGATGCGTGCCTTTAACTCGCTCAATCGCGTAGGCGCTTCTGCGCTGAGCAATGAAATCGCCAGTGGTTCAGTGTTCTTTGCCATTGGCGGCGTCGGCTGGCTGCTGGCGATGTTGAAAAAAATGCCGCCCGCACTACGCAATCTGTGGTTAGTTGTCACCATGGTGCTGGGCGTCGTTTTTGTCTGGATGATGGTACGTGTGTATAACACCATTGATACCGTGCCGACCTGGTACAGCGTCTGGACGCCGCTGGGTTTCTTCCTGACGCTGTTTATGGGCGGTCCGCTGCTGGGATATCTGCTATTGAGAATTGCCGGTATTGACGGTTGGGCGATGCGTCTGCTGCCTGCCATTTCGGTTCTTGCTCTGGTCATAAGCGCCATTATGTCTGTAATGCAGGGGGCCGAACTGGCGACGATCCACAGTTCGATTCAACAGGCGTCTGCGCTGGTTCCGGATTATGGCTCACTGATGGCCTGGCGGATCGTGGCACTGGCGTTAGCGTTGTGCTGCTGGATTGTACCGCAAGTCAAAGGTTACCAACCCGCAATACCACTGCTTTCCGTCGCGTTTATTCTGTTGATAGTCGGCGAGCTGATTGGTCGTGGCGTGTTCTATGGCCTGCATATGACTGTCGGTATGGCGGTTGCAAGCTAATTCATAATATGCCGGATGGCGGCTCGTGCCTTCTCCGGCCTACAGATCCGTAGGCCTTAACGCGCGCGCCATCAGGCATTATGTTACGCCAGGTTTTTCCCCGGTTTTTTATTTCTGTTTCGTTAACGTATCGTAGCTGGTCATCAGATTGCGATAATCCGGAATGTGATTAGAGAACAACGTCGCCAGCCCTTCGATATCGTTACGCCAGTCACGGTGTAGTTCACACGCGACGCCGAACCATGTCATCAATTGCGCGCCAGCCTGCGACATCCGATCCCATGCTGAATGGCGGGTGATTTCGTTAAATGTACCTGAAGCATCAGTGACGACAAAAACGTCAAACCCTTCTTCTATCGCGGAGAGCGCAGGGAAGGCGACACAAACTTCCGTCACGACCCCAGCAATGATCAACTGCTTTTTACCAGTCGCTTTCACCGCCTTCACAAAATCTTCGTTATCCCACGCGTTGATGTTTCCCGGGCGAGCAATATAAGGCGCATCGGGGAATTGAGCTTTCAGTTCCGGTACCAGCGGTCCGTTCGGTCCTGTTTCAAAACTGGTGGTCAGAATAGTCGGGAGCTTGAAGTATTTTGCCAGATCACCCAGGGCAAGCACGTTATTCTTGAATTTATCGGGATCGATATCCCGAACCAGAGAGAGCAAGCCAGCCTGATGATCGACCAGCAATACTGCCGCATTATCTTTA
The DNA here is from genome assembly GCF_005280955.1 of Citrobacter sp. wls717. Classification (NCBI taxonomy): domain Bacteria; kingdom Pseudomonadati; phylum Pseudomonadota; class Gammaproteobacteria; order Enterobacterales; family Enterobacteriaceae; genus Citrobacter; species Citrobacter sp. wls717. The sequence goes on along the minus strand of NZ_SZWW01000055.1, from coordinate 198,192 downwards.
TCAAGTCTTACGTAAGGTTTCGTCATGATATTTCTCCTGTTCGGCATCGGTGCGGGAAATTTGATGAGTTTAAGTCTGGAGAAAGAACGGTATCCGGACTGGAAGTATAAATAAGAACTGACTGTTCTATTTCGAAGACAATACCGCTCTGCATCTCGCATAGAGTTTAGTAAGAAATAAAAGTAAGGGGAGTCCATGAAATTTTTCGACTGAACGTAACGTGAGATTTTTGTTTTAGATCAATAAAAACAAGCAGATGTGTTTTTGTATTTTTTATCTATTCACATTAAGAATCAGTAATGCAAATCGATCGTCAGAAAAGCGCCTCAGCCCTTTGATTACGCCGATTGACAATGTTTTTGGCAGTGGCATGATGCGCATGAAATTTGAACTTCCTCACGGTTTTTATTCATGTCCATCTATACCCGTCCCGTCATGCTTCTGCTGTGCGGGCTGCTTCTGTTGACCCTGGCGATCGCCGTGTTAAACACGCTCGTCCCGCTTTGGCTCGCCCATGAAAATCTGCCAACCTGGCAGGTCGGTATGGTGAGCTCGTCCTACTTTACCGGTAATTTGGTAGGGACGTTGCTGACCGGGTATTTAATTAAACGCCTTGGATTTAACCGCAGCTATTACATCGCCTCGTTTATTTTTGCCGCGGGCTGTGTTGGGCTGGGGGTTATGGTTGGATTCTGGAGCTGGATGAGCTGGCGCTTTATTGCCGGCGTTGGCTGCGCCATGATTTGGGTGGTAGTGGAAAGTGCGCTGATGTGCAGCGGGACTTCGCGCAATCGCGGACGTTTGCTTGCCGCCTATATGATGATCTATTACGTGGGGACGTTCTTAGGACAATTGCTGGTCAGTAAGGTATCAACAGAATTGATGAACGTGCTGCCGTGGGTGACGGGAACCATCCTGGCTGGCGTTCTACCGCTGCTCTTTGCGCGCATTGCCAATCAGCAGGGTGATGAACAGCACTCAACCCCTATTGTATCGATGCTGAAGCTGCGACAGGCGCGTCTGGGCGTTAATGGCTGTATTATTTCCGGGATTGTGCTGGGCTCTTTGTACGGCCTGATGCCGCTGTATCTGAACCATCAGGGAGTAAGCAATGCCAGCATTGGTTTCTGGATGGCGGTTCTGGTTAGCGCCGGTATTCTGGGGCAATGGCCGATTGGCCGCCTGGCGGACAAGCTGGGACGCCTGCTGGTCTTACGCGTCCAGGTGTTTGTGGTGATCGTCGGAAGTATTGCTATGCTGAATCAGGCGGCGATGGCCCCCGCATTATTTATGTTGGGTGCGGCAGGTTTTACTCTCTATCCGGTCGCGATGGCCTGGGCCTGTGAAAAGGTGGAACATCATCAACTGGTCGCCATGAATCAGGCTTTGCTATTAAGCTATACCGTTGGCAGTCTGCTTGGCCCTTCGTTTACCGCAATGCTGATGCAGAATTACTCAGATAGCTTGCTGTTTATCATGATTGCCAGCGTATCGTTTATTTATCTACTGATGCTGCTGCGCAAGACGGGCCATACGCCCAATTCTATCGCGCATATTTGACCTGTTTTAACAGAATGCAAACAGGTGTACTTGTTGGGCTGGGATTGATTTTCCCGCTGCTGGCGAGAAGAGGGCGTTAAGAAGGCATGAGGTGGGTAACTGGTTTGTTACCCACCTTAAGACTTAATACATCACTTTATGACCATACTGCTCAAGGATGCCTTTCACTCGCTCCATGGTCTCTTTCTTCGGCGGCTTCACACCATCGAGTTTGTACTCTTCGCCCATCGCTACCCATTTGTGTTTGCCCAGTTCGTGGTAAGGTAGCAGCTCGATTTTTTCAACGTTGCCCATATCGCGGGTAAATTCGCCCAGACGGTGCGCGGAGTCGTCATCGTCAGACCAGCCTGGTACGACGACGTAGCGGATCCACACTTTAATGTCTTTGTTCGACAGGTAACGAGCAAATTCCAGCGTGCGATGGTTAGACACGCCGACCAGATTCTGGTGGATTTCGTCGTTCATCTGTTTGAGATCGAGCATCACCAGGTCGGTGACTTCCAGCAGTTCATCAATTACCGGATCGTAGCGGCGAACAAAACCGTTGGTGTCCAGGCAGGTGTGAATGCCTTCTTTTTTACAGGCGCGGAACCAGTCACGTACGAACTCAGCCTGCAGGATGGCTTCACCGCCGGATGCCGTCACGCCGCCACCGGAGGCGTTCATAAAGTGGCGATAAGTCACCACCTCTTTCATTAATTCGTCGACAGTGACTTCTTTACCGCCGTGCGTATCCCATGTGTCACGGTTATGGCAATACAGGCAGCGCATCAGGCAGCCCTGGAAGAAGGTAATAAAACGGATGCCCGGGCCGTCTACAGTGCCACAGGATTCAAAGGAGTGAATGCGACCAATAACTGACATTGCGGTGTTTCTCCAGATGTGGCCCATCCGGGGCCTGTGTTAGTGCACAGTTATTAACTGTGTCGAGTCTGTTTTGGCTGCTATCCATAAGTATAGATAGCTGACAAAGCAGGCTATTAAAAAGGCCCCACTTACGTGGAGCCTTTATTGTACGCTTTTTAAAGTACGATTTCAGTCAAAACCAATTACATGGTCTGAGTGAAGGTACGAGTAATAACGTCCTGCTGCTGTTCTTTAGTCAGGGAGTTAAAACGTACAGCGTAGCCAGAAACGCGGATGGTCAACTGCGGATATTTTTCCGGATGTTCCATCGCATCCAGCAGCATTTCACGGTTCATGACGTTCACGTTCAGGTGCTGACCACCTTCGATGGACGCTTCGTGGTGGAAGTAACCATCCATCAGACCAGCCAGGTTAGTCTTACGAACTTCGTCGTCTTTACCCAGTGCGTTCGGAACGATAGAGAAGGTATAAGAGATACCATCTTTAGCGTAAGCAAACGGCAGTTTAGCAACGGAGGTCAGAGAGGCAACAGCACCTTTCTGGTCACGACCGTGCATTGGGTTAGCACCCGGTCCGAACGGCGCGCCAGCACGACGACCGTCTGGGGTGTTACCCGTTTTCTTACCATAAACCACGTTAGAGGTGATGGTCAGAACAGACTGAGTCGGGATAGCGTTACGGTAAGTAGTCAGTTTCTGAATTTTCTTCATGAAACGTTCTACCAGGTCAACCGCCATGTCATCTACACGAGAGTCGTTGTTACCAAACTGCGGGTATTCGCCTTCGATTTCGAAGTCGATAGCCAGACCGTCTTCGTCACGAATCGGTTTAACTTTCGCATATTTGATTGCAGACAGGGAGTCAGCAGCAACGGACAGACCAGCGATACCACACGCCATAGTGCGGATAACGTCACGGTCGTGCAGCGCCATCAGAGAGGCTTCGTAGCTGTACTTGTCGTGCATGTAGTGGATAACGTTCAGCGCGGTGACGTACTGCTTCGCCAGCCAGTCCATGAAGTGATCCATGCGGTCCATCACTTCGTCGAAGTTCAGAACGTCGCCTTTGATTGGTTCAGATTTAGGACCAACCTGCATTTTCAGTTTTTCATCAACGCCGCCGTTGATTGCGTACAGCATGGTTTTCGCCAAGTTTGCACGCGCACCGAAGAACTGCATTTGTTTACCAACAACCATCGGGCTTACGCAGCAAGCGATAGCGTAGTCGTCGTTGTTGAAGTCCGGACGCATCAGGTCATCGTTCTCGTACTGCAGAGAAGAGGTGTCGATGGACACTTTAGCGGCGAATTTCTTGAAGTTCAGAGGCAGTTTTTCAGACCACAGAACGGTGATGTTCGGCTCCGGAGAAGGACCCATGGTGTACAGGGTGTTCAGGAAGCGGAAGCTGTTTTTGGTAACCAGAGTACGGCCATCAACGCCCATACCACCGATAGATTCAGTTGCCCAAATCGGGTCACCGGAGAACAGTTCATCATATTCCGGAGTACGCAGGAAGCGAACCATACGCAGTTTCATGACCAGGTGGTCAATCATTTCCTGAGCGTCTTGTTCAGTGATTTTGCCTGCTTTGATATCACGTTCGATGTATGCATCCAGGAAGGTGGATACGCGACCGAAGGACATTGCTGCGCCGTTCTGAGATTTAACCGCGGCCAGGTAGCCGAAGTAAGTCCACTGGATAGCTTCCTGAGCGTTGGTAGCCGGACCAGAGATATCGCAGCCATATTTCGCTGCCATTTCTTTGATCTGACCCAGCGCGCGGTGCTGTTCAGCGATTTCTTCACGCAGACGGATAGTCGCTTCCAGGTTTACGCCGTTTTCCAGATCAGACTGCAGGGAAACAAACTGTGCGTATTTGTCTTTCATCAGGAAGTCGATACCGTACAGCGCAACGCGACGGTAGTCACCGATGATACGGCCACGGCCATACGCATCTGGCAGACCAGTCAGAACACCGGATTTACGGCAGTTCAGAATGTCTTTGGTATAAACATCGAATACGCCCTGGTTGTGGGTTTTACGGTATTCGGTGAAGATTTTTTTCAGCATCGGGTCCAGTTCGCGATTGTACGCTTTGCAGGAACCTTCAACCATTTTGATGCCGCCGAACGGAATGATCGCACGTTTCAGCGGAGCTTCAGTCTGCAGACCAACAATTTTCTCCAGCGCTTTGTTGATGTAACCAGCGTCGTGAGAAGTGATGGTAGAAGCAACGGAGGTGTCAAAGTCAACAGGCGCGTGAGTGCGGTTTTCCTGTTTAACGCCTTCCATTACGCTGTCCCACAGCTTGGTGGTCGCGTCAGTAGCGCCAGCCAGGAAGGACTCGTCACCCTCATACGGAGTGTAGTTTTTCTGAATGAAGTCACGTACGTTTACTTCATTCTGCCAGTCACCTTTGGTAAAACCTTCCCAGGCTGTGGCTAACTTTTCATTAAGCTCGGACATGTAACACCTACCTTCTTAAGTGGATTTTTTATTTACTGCGTGTAATGGGCATCAACAGATTAATGATGATCGTTACCACGCAGGTAAATGACCCAGTATGTCAACCCGACCAACAAACCGCCGCCGATAATATTACCGATCGTAACCGGAATCAGGTTATCGGTGATGAAATTCATCACGGTCAGGTGAGAAAAATTCTCCGGAGAAGAACCGACAGCGGTCCAGAATTCCGGGGTGGCGAAATCGCGTATTACAATACCCATAGGGATCATAAACATGTTTGCGATACTGTGCTCAAAACCGCTGGCAACAAACATTGCGACCGGTAATACCATGATAAACGCTTTGTCCATCAGGCTGCGACCTGAGTAGCTCATCCATACGGCCAGACACACCATCAGGTTAGCCAGGATACCGAGGCTCACCGCTTCAACAAAAGTATGGTGTACTTTGTGGTCGGCTGTTTGCAGGACGTTGAGTCCCCACGCGCCGTTGGCGGTCATATACTCGCCGGAAAGCCACATAAGTAACACGAAGATCAGGGCGCCAATCAGGTTGCCGACATAAACGTTAAGCCAGTTTTTAGCCAACTGCCCCCAGGTAATACGACCACTGGCTTTAGCAACAACAATCAGTACGGTTGAGGTGAAGAGGTCTGCACCGCAGATAACACAAAGGATCAGCCCCAGGGAAAAGCAGATACCACCTATTAATTTTGCCATGCCAAAAGGCATGGTGCCGGTACCGGTTGTGGCGGTGATATAGAAAACAAAGGCAATTGAAATGAATACACCGGCAGTAATTGCCAGATAGAACGTCTTAAGCGGATGTTTCGTTGCTTTATAGACGCCTGCTTCTTCGGCAACTTTGGCCATTGCAGCAGGAAGTAAAAGATCAAAAGGGTTGTCAGCTTTCACACTAACTCTCTCTTTATTAAGTCGGCGACGAGATACTAACAAAGCATTATAGATGAGAATTTGATATAGATCATATCTCGCCTGGCTTATAGGCCCGCAAGACGCATGGTTTTTATGCGAATGCGGAGTAACTTATTGATTATCCATATAAAAATAAATTTTAAAAATTATAAAGTGAGTTGAATTTTTTCTTTCAGCCTCCTGCTGGACAGTTAATTAATATGGAGTAATTGAGTTAAAAAGCCACATTAATAAGCTAATTTTTTTAATATCAACTACTAATATTTAACCTTGCTTTTACATTTATTTTTTGATTTGACCAAAATAAAAAACAGGGCGCTTAAAGCGCCCCGTAATATAGCCCAGACAATACATTTAGCCTACTTAACGCAGGCTGTTTGGCACTATTTTGACCAGTGCGCTGCTTTCGCGCGCTGCAGTTTTTCATAGGCTTTCAGCAGAGACTGATGCGCCGGGAACGCGTGCAGATCGCTGTCTACTGGCTGAAGACCATAAAATGCGGCTTCACCACTCAATGCCGCACTTGCCGCTTCAACCGCATCGGCGCCGTACATGCGGACAAACGCATTCAGATATTGCAGCGGCTGACGCTCCTCTTCCTGCGACAATAGCAGCAGCGTTTGCAGGCAACGGTAGTAGTTTGCACGTTCAGCGCTAAACACGGAGGCGTTGAATTCCATCGTCCATTCTGTCCATACCAGCGCTTGCTCCAGGTCACCACCGGCCAGCGCCAGCATTACCTTGAGCTCGCCAATGCGCAGGGTATACCAACCGTTATCTGCGCCGGTCGCCAGACCAAGCAGTTCACGTACGCGGGTGAAGTCGTCAAAACCTTCTTCATCCAATTGTTCGATCAGATTGAGATAGTCTTCTTTATCCCACTCACTGCCTGGCAGAGAGAGGATCGTTTCGCGCAGATGCGTACCCATTGCGTTGTTGGCTAACCACAGATCTTCAGCCGGGTAGATGTCAGACATCCCCGGAACGATAATGCGGCAGGCGTATACCCCCAGATGTTCGTAGTCGGCGATATACACTTCTTTATCTTCTGCGTTGAAGATGGCCATCAGGGTAGAGAACTCTTCTTCCGTAGTGCCGGAGAAATTCCAGTCAACGAACGGATAATCAGCATCCTGCTTGAACAGATCCCAGGAGATCAGACCGCTGGAATCAATGAAGTGGGTTTCAAGGTTAGTGTGTTCAGCCACTTCTTCATCGTCGAAGGTTGGCGGGGTGAAGACATCAAGATCTTTCAGACCACGACCCTGCAGCAGTTCGGTAACGGTACGCTCCAGCGCAACGCCGAAATCCGGGTGCGCGCCGAAGGACGCAAAGCAGGTACCGTTGGCCGGGTTGAAGAGGACAACGCAAATCACCGGGTATTTGCCGCCCAGCGAGCCATCGTAGGCGAAAATCGGGAAACCTTCCGCTTCCAGTGTGGCGATGGACTCCACTACCGCCGGGTAACGCGCCATCACCTCGGCCGGGATTTCCGGCAGGCTGATGCTTTCCGCGATAATGCGGTTCTTCACATAACGTTCAAAGACTTCAGACAGGCCCTGAACGCGCGCTTCGTTAGGCGTGTTACCCGCAGACATACCGTTAGAAACGTACAGATTGCCGATAATATTCATCGGAATATAGACAGTCTGGTTATCAGACTGACGGGTAAACGGCAGGCCGCAGACGCCACGATCTTCATTTCCGGATTGCAGGTCGATAAGCATGCTTCCGGTCAATTCGTTTTCTGGATCGTAAAACGCGCGCAGACGCGCATCCAGCAGACCTTCCGGCACGTCATCATCTTCCGTCAGCGGGAACCATTTTTCGTTTGGATAATGCACGAACGGGCCGTTGGCGATGGTTTCGCCCAGCCAGAAATCCGCAAAGAAGTAGTTCGTAGACAGACGCTCAAAATATTCGCCCAGCGCGGAGGCCAGCGCCGCTTTTTTCGTCGCACCTTTACCGTTGGTAAAGCACAGCGCGCATTCTTTGTCGCGAATATGCACAGACCAAACGTTAGGCACAGGGTTCAACCAGGAGGCTTCTTCAATCTGAAAACCAAGGTCGAGTAATTTTTGCTGGAAGCGAGCGATGGAGTCTTCCAGAGCGGCATCTTTGCCGGGAATAAATGTTTGCGTCATGAAAATCACTTTTGTCGTACGGAAAGCGCGCAATGATACGGGTTTTCAATGAACGGCGCTATCGCCGCCGGAGCCCAGGCGTAAATAAAACTATTGGCTATGCTTTCACACAGTCAACAATGTTAAGAGCACAAAATGAAAGCATTCGATTTACAGCGTATGGCACTGGATAAGGTGCCAATGGAGTTTCTTGGCGAGGTTGCGCTGCGCAGTCTCTATACCTTTATATTGGTTTTTCTGTTTTTAAAGCTTACAGGGCGGCGTGGCGTACGGCAGATGTCGCTTTTTGAAGTGCTGATTATTCTTACGCTGGGCTCAGCGGCGGGCGATGTGGCGTTTTATGACGATGTGCCGATGATTCCGGTGCTGGTGGTTTTTATTACCCTGGCGCTGCTTTATCGTCTTGTCATGTGGCTGATGTCACACAGCGAAAAGCTGGAAGATCTACTGGAAGGTAAGCCAGTGGTCATCATTGAAGACGGTGAATTGTCATGGTCAAAGCTTAATCGCGCCAATATGACGGAATTCGAATTCTTTATGGAGCTGCGTTTGAACGGCGTAGAGCAACTGGGGCAGGTGAAACTCGCTATTCTGGAGACGAATGGGCAGATCAGCGTTTACTTCTTTGCCGATGAAGACGTAAAACCGGGACTCAGCATTCTGCCTAAACACTGTACACAGCGATTTAAGGTGGTGCCTGAAACAGGCGACTATGCATGTGTACGGTGTAGTGAAGTGGTGCAAATGAGCGCGGGGGATCATCAATTATGTCCGCGCTGCGCAAATCCAGAATGGTCGAAGGCCAGTCGGGCAAAACGGGTCACCTGACAGCGAAAATCTCGGTTTTTACCCGTCAATCCGATAGATTCTGTTGTGTGACCTATGACTCATTTTTACCCCGCTCAGTTTTACCCATTGCGGCGCGTGTCACTGAATGATAAAACCGATATCCACAGGAATAACTTATACCCAATGTCTGTCACAGGATTATCGTCAATGACAGGATGTTGATTGGATAACAACACAACGTGGTGAGGGGAAATGGCTCAGGTCTTCAATTTTAGTTCAGGTCCGGCAATGCTACCGGCGGAAGTACTTAAACTGGCTCAACAGGATCTTCGCGACTGGAACGGTCTTGGCACGTCGGTCATGGAAATTAGCCACCGGGGCAAAGAGTTTATCCAGGTGGCAGAGGAAGCAGAGCAGGATTTTCGCGATCTCCTCAGCATCCCCTCTAACTATAAAGTGTTGTTCTGTCATGGCGGTGGCCGTGGGCAATTCGCCGGTATCCCGTTAAATATTCTCGGTGATAAAACGACAGCGGATTACGTCGATGCCGGTTACTGGGCTGCCAGTGCGATTAAAGAAGCGAAAAAGTACTGCACGCCAAACGTTATCGATGCCAAAGTCACCGTTGACGGTCTGCGCGCTGTTAAGCCAATGAGCGAATGGCAGCTTTCTGACAACGCCGCGTACCTGCACTATTGCCCGAATGAAACCATCGATGGCATTGCGATTGATGAAACGCCGAACTTTGCCAGCAATGTGGTGGTTACGGCGGATCTCTCTTCTACCATCCTCTCCGCGCCGCTTGATGTTAGCCGCTATGGCGTAATCTATGCCGGGGCGCAGAAAAACATTGGTCCTGCGGGACTGACGATTGTCATTGTACGCGAAGATCTGCTGGGTAAAGCGCATGTTTCATGCCCGTCAATCCTTGACTATACCGTGCTAAATGACAACGACTCCATGTTCAACACGCCGCCAACCTTTGCCTGGTATCTGTCTGGCCTGGTCTTTAAGTGGCTCAAAGAGCAGGGCGGTGTTAATGCGATGAATAAAATTAACCAGCAAAAAGCAGAGCTGTTGTATGGCGTGATCGACAACAGCGACTTCTATCGTAACGATGTCGCGAAGTCGAACCGTTCACGTATGAACGTCCCGTTCCAACTGGCTGACAGCGCCCTGGATAAACTCTTCCTGGAGGAGTCTTTCGCTGCGGGTCTGCATGCGCTGAAAGGGCACCGTGTGGTCGGCGGTATGCGTGCGTCTATCTATAATGCGATGCCGCTCGAAGGCGTAAAAGCACTGACCGATTTCATGGTCGATTTCGAACGCCGCCGCGGTTAATCTGCTGTACTTTCATCCCCACAGTCCGCCTGTGGGGTTTTTATATCTGTTTTGAGAGTTGAGTTTCATGGAATCCCTGACGTTACAACCCATTGCGCGGGTGGATGGCACCATCAATCTGCCTGGATCCAAAAGTGTTTCTAACCGCGCTTTGCTGCTGGCCGCATTAGCAAATGGCACCACTGTCCTGACCAACCTGCTGAACAGCGACGATGTCCGTCATATGCTCAATGCACTCAATGCGTTAGGGATTAGCTATACCCTTTCCGCCGATCGCACCCGCTGCGAGATTATCGGCAACGGCGGCGCATTACATGCCGAAAGGGCAGTGGAACTGTTTCTTGGCAATGCCGGAACCGCAATGCGTCCGCTGGCCGCTGCGCTGTGCCTTGGCAGCAATGACATCGTGTTGACAGGCGAACCGCGCATGAAGGAGCGCCCGATTGGCCATCTGGTTGATGCGCTGCGCCAGGGGGGAGCCAACATTGAGTACCTGGAACAGGAAAACTATCCGCCGCTTCGTTTGCACGGGGGCTTCTCCGGCGGGCAAGTTGAGGTAGACGGCAGCGTATCCAGCCAGTTCCTCACTGCGCTACTGATGACTGCACCGCTGGCGCCGCAGGATACAACGATCGCCATTAAAGGCGAGCTGGTATCTAAACCTTATATTGATATCACCTTGAATCTGATGAAGACGTTTGGTGTTGAAATTGAGAATCAGAACTACCAGCGCTTTGTCGTGCAGGGGCAGCAGCAGTATCAGTCTCCGGGCGCCTATCTGGTTGAGGGCGATGCTTCTTCTGCTTCATACTTCCTCGCGGCGGGCGCCATTAAAGGCGGCACGGTTAAAGTCACCGGGATTGGCCGCAACAGTATGCAGGGCGATATTCGCTTTGCTGATGTACTGGAGAAAATGGGCGCGACCATTACCTGGGGTGATGATTTTATTGCCTGTACTCACGGCGAACTGAACGCAGTGGATATGGATATGAACCATATTCCCGACGCGGCGATGACTATTGCCACGGCCGCGCTGTTTGCTAAAGGCACCACCACCCTACGCAACATCTACAACTGGCGCGTCAAAGAGACCGACCGTCTGTTTGCGATGGCGACGGAATTACGCAAAGTGGGCGCGGAAGTTGAAGAGGGGCATGACTTCATCCGCATCACACCACCAGCGACGCTGAAGTTTGCGGATATCGCAACCTATAACGATCACCGTATGGCGATGTGTTTCTCGCTGGTGGCGCTGTCTGATACCCCTGTAACCATTCTTGACCCCAAATGTACCGCCAAAACTTTCCCGGATTATTTCGAACAGTTGGTGCGTATTAGTACACCTGCCTGATTTTATTGCCGCACTACCCGGTGCGGCACATTCTGCCATCTCCGATTGTCTATTTCTTCTACACTCAGCTTCAATGATTCTGCATTTTTCACACAAAGATAACGATCGTTGTCGTTGGCGCGTATAATGCGCGGCGTTCACGTTAACGTATGCCCGTTTAAGGAGAAAAAGATGACGGCAATTGCCCCGGTTATTACCATTGATGGCCCAAGCGGTGCAGGTAAAGGCACCTTGTGCAAGGCAATGGCGGAAGCATTGCAGTGGCATCTGTTAGATTCAGGCGCGATCTATCGCGTACTGGCGCTCGCAGCGTTACATCACCATGTCGATGTCACCTCTGAAGATGCTCTGGTACCGCTTGCCTCACACCTGGATGTGCGTTTTATCTCAACGGACGGCAACCTGGAAGTCATTCTGGAAGGTGAAGATGTTAGTGGCGAAATCCGCACTCAGGAAGTGGCAAATGCCGCATCCCAGGTGGCTGCTTTTCCCCGCGTGCGCGAAGCGCTTTTACGTCGTCAACGCGCGTTTCGCGAAGCGCCTGGCCTGATTGCCGACGGACGCGATATGGGAACCGTCGTGTTCCCGGATGCGCCGGTGAAAATTTTTCTGGACGCCTCCTCGCACGAACGTGCGCATAGACGTATGCTACAGTTGCAGGAGAAGGGCTTTAGTGTTAACTTTGAACGCCTTTTGGCCGAGATCGAGGAACGCGATTACCGCGATCGTAACCGTGCTGTAGCGCCGCTGGTTCCCGCTGCTGATGCTTTAGTTTTGGATTCAACCCGATTAAGCATTGAGCAAGTGATTGAAAAAGCGTTACAATATGCGCGCCAAAAACTGGCACTCGCTTAAGTGCGACCGAATTTGCAGTACCCCCGTTGCAATGGACTGACAGCGGGTATGTTAAACAACCCCATCCGGCATGGAGCCAGGTGGACGTTAAATATGAAACCTGAAGATTAAACATGACTGAATCTTTTGCTCAACTGTTTGAAGAATCCTTAAAAGAAATCGAAACCCGTCCGGGTTCCATCGTTCGTGGTGTTGTTGTTGCTATCGACAAAGACGTAGTACTGGTTGACGCTGGTCTGAAATCTGAGTCCGCCATTCCGGCAGAGCAGTTCAAAAACGCCCAGGGCGAGCTGGAAATCCAGGTTGGTGACGAAGTTGACGTTGCTCTGGATGCAGTAGAAGACGGCTTCGGTGAAACCCTGCTGTCCCGTGAGAAAGCTAAACGTCACGAAGCTTGGATCACGCTGGAAAAAGCTTACGAAGAAGCTGCAACCGTTACTGGTGTTATCAATGGCAAAGTCAAGGGTGGCTTCACTGTTGAGCTGAATGGTATTCGCGCGTTCCTGCCGGGTTCCCTGGTAGACGTTCGTCCGGTCCGCGACACGCTGCACCTGGAAGGCAAAGAGCTTGAGTTCAAAGTCATCAAGCTGGATCAGAAGCGTAACAACGTTGTTGTTTCCCGTCGTGCCGTTATCGAATCCGAAAACAGCGCAGAACGCGATCAGCTGCTGGAAAACCTGCAGGAAGGCATGGAAGTTAAAGGTATCGTTAAGAACCTCACTGACTACGGTGCATTCGTTGATCTGGGTGGCGTTGACGGCCTGCTGCACATCACCGACATGGCATGGAAACGCGTTAAGCATCCGAGCGAAATCGTAAACGTTGGCGACGAAATCACTGTTAAAGTGCTGAAGTTCGACCGCGAGCGTACTCGTGTATCTCTGGGCCTGAAACAGCTGGGCGAAGATCCATGGGTAGCTATCGCTAAGCGTTATCCGGAAGGTACCAAACTGACTGGTCGCGTGACCAACCTGACCGACTACGGCTGCTTCGTTGAAATCGAAGAAGGCGTTGAAGGCCTGGTTCACGTTTCCGAAATGGATTGGACCAACAAAAACATCCACCCGTCCAAAGTTGTTAACGTTGGCGATGTAGTGGAAGTTATGGTTCTGGATATCGACGAAGAACGTCGTCGTATCTCCCTGGGTCTGAAGCAGTGCAAAAACAACCCATGGCAGCAGTTCGCGGAAACCCACAACAAGGGCGACCGTGTTGAAGGTAAAATCAAGTCTATCACTGACTTCGGTATCTTCATCGGCCTGGACGGCGGCATCGACGGCCTGGTTCACCTGTCTGACATCTCCTGGAACGTTGCAGGCGAAGAAGCAGTTCGTGAATACAAAAAAGGCGACGAAATCGCAGCAGTTGTTCTGCAGGTTGACGCAGAGCGTGAGCGTATCTCTCTGGGCGTTAAACAGCTCGCAGAAGATCCGTTCAACAACTGGGTTGCACTGAACAAGAAAGGCGCAATCGTAAACGGTAAAGTCACTGCAGTTGACGCTAAAGGCGCAACCGTAGAACTGGCTGACGGCGTTGAAGGTTACCTGCGCGCTTCTGAAGCTTCCCGTGACCGCGTTGAAGATGCAACTCTGGTTCTGAGCGTAGGCGACGACGTTGAAGCTAAATTCACCGGCGTTGATCGTAAGAACCGTGCAATCAGCCTGTCTGTTCGTGCTAAAGACGAAGCTGATGAGAAAGATGCAATCGCAACTGTTAACAAACAGGAAGATGCAAACTTCTCTAACAACGCAATGGCTGAAGCTTTCAAAGCAGCTAAAGGCGAGTAATATCAAGTTCTCTAAATCCTTTGTGCCGTTAACAGCACAAAGGGTGACGAGTAGCTTGACAGATTACAGGATTCGTCCTGTAATCAATGACAAAGGGCGGCTACGGCCGCCCTTAATCAATGCAGCAGCTAATTATGCCTTTAAGGAACCGGAGGAATCATGACCAAGTCAGAATTGATTGAAAGACTTGCAACCCAGCAACCTCATATTCCCGCGAAAGCGGTTGAAGATGCAGTAAAAGAGATGCTGGAACATATGGCCTCGACTCTTGCGCAGGGCGAGCGTATTGAAATCCGCGGTTTCGGCAGCTTCTCTTTGCATTACCGCGCACCTCGCACCGGACGTAATCCGAAGACCGGCGATAAAGTGGATCTGGAAGGGAAATACGTTCCGCACTTTAAACCAGGTAAAGAACTGCGCGATCGCGCCAATATTTACGGTTAAGTTTTTAGCGAGACTTAACGCCGAGGAAAGCACCTGCATGGGTGCTTTTTTCATTTCTGCAGGCCCATACTGGAATCCCCATCCCAATTAATTCGCATGTTACATCCGCCGCCAAAGATCAGCGGAACGCGTGCCGTATAACAGTAAATTGTCGCCAGACAACCGTTGAGTATTACTACACACTCCCCGCAACAGGGAGGTATTGATGAAAATAACAACGGTGAGTACGTGTGCATTGTGCGGCATTCTTCCTCTGATGCTATTACCCGCGCTACCTGAGATGCTGAGCATCAGCGTTGTATTTTGTCTGGCATGTCTGCTCTGCCTTTTTCCCCACAAACATATGCGTTTCGCCGGGTTGACCCTGCTGTTTTTTCTTTGGGGAATAATGGCGGCGAAAGATGCACTTTGGGCGGGTAATACGCTTCCTGCTAAAAACCAGCAGGCAATTGTGCGCATAACCGGAACCGACAATATGACCACGCGCTATGGTCAGATCACGCACCTGCAGGGGCGGCGAATCTTTCCTGCGCAAGGAATTGTGCTGTATGGACAGTACCTGCCCGGCGACGTTTGCGCGGGCCAGACATGGGCGATGACGCTGAAAGTTCGCGCCGTACACGGTCAATTAAATGAGGGAGGATTTGACAGTCAACGTCACGCGTTAGCACAGCATCGGCCGCTGACGGGACGGTTCTTACAGGCTTCAGTCATTGCGCCACACTGTAGTTTACGTTCGCGATATCTTGCCTCGCTGAAAATGGCACTCGCCAACTATCCCTGGCAGCAGGTCATAGTGGGGCTGGGAATGGGAGAGCGCTTGTCCGTGTCACAAGAGGTAAAAGCCATTATGCGTGATACCGGCACGGCGCATTTGATGGCTATCTCCGGGCTGCATATTGCGTTTGCCGCACTTTTGGCGGGAGGACTGATTCGCGGTGGACAATTTTTTATGCCAACCAGATGGATTTGCTGGCAGGTTCCATTGATTGGCGGGATTATCTGCGCGACATTTTATGCATGGTTAACGGGGCTTCAGCCGCCTGCATTGCGCACGATTGTCGCGCTGATGGTCTGGGGGGCGCTGAAGCTAAGCGGCAGGCAGTGGAGCGGATGGTCGGTCTGGGTCTGTTGTCTCGCAGCCATCGTGGTGGCTGAT
Organism: Citrobacter sp. wls717; assembly: GCF_005280955.1. Taxonomy (NCBI): domain Bacteria; kingdom Pseudomonadati; phylum Pseudomonadota; class Gammaproteobacteria; order Enterobacterales; family Enterobacteriaceae; genus Citrobacter; species Citrobacter sp. wls717. The sequence goes on along the minus strand of NZ_SZWW01000055.1, from coordinate 182,492 downwards.
CCTCTCGCTATTCTGTCACAAAGTCTGTGGTTGTCTGCTTTTGCCGTCGCGGCGCTGATATTCTGGTATCAGTGGGTACCTTTACCTGCCTGGTCGCTCTCTCGCATTGGACGCATACTGCTGGCGCTCGCTCATCTGCAACTGGGTATCACGATTCTGCTTTTGCCTGTGCAAATTTCGATGTTTCACGGCATAAGCCTGACTTCATTGGTGGCTAATATATTTGCCGTACCGCTGGTCACGTTTATTTCCGTACCGCTGATACTAGCCGGCATGCTCGTACATTTAACCGGTCTGGGAGGGCTGGAGTCGGGACTGTGGTATTTAGCCGATCGGTCTCTGGCGCTGTTATTTGGGGGACTTAATACTCTGCCTCAAGGCTGGATTAACATGGATGCCCGCTGGCAATGGCTTGCATTGGCACCTGGGCTGATGCTCATCGCATGGCGACTGAATGCCTGGCGTACTCTACCGATGCTTTGTTTCACGGCGCTATTTTTGCTGAGTGAACCGCTCTGGCGAGCGCCACGCACGGACGCATGGCAAGTGCATATGCTGGACGTCGGGCAGGGACTGGCGATGGTGATCGCCCGCAATGGAAAAGCGATTCTTTATGATACGGGTCTGGCATGGCCTGAGGGCGATAGCGCGCAGCAACTGATCATTCCCTGGTTACGCTGGCACAACCTCGAGCCTGAAGGGGTTATTTTAAGTCACGAGCATATGGATCATCGGGGAGGGTTGCGCTCGCTGCAACAAGCATGGCCATTCTTATGGATAAGAAGCCCACTAGGCTGGAAAGGTCATCTCCCGTGTTTTCGCGGGGAACGCTGGCAATGGCAAGGATTAACGTTCAGTGCGCACTGGCCGGTGCGCGGAAATACAGCGCAAGGGAATAACCAATCCTGCGTGGTTAAAGTCGATGACGGACATCAGAGTATTCTTCTGACCGGGGATATTGAGTCTCCCGCTGAACAAAAAATGCTAAGTCACTACTGGTCGCATCTGCAGGCTACTGTTATGCAGGTTCCACACCATGGCAGCAATACATCATCATCACTGGCGCTGATTCAGCGAGTTGGCGGACAGGCGGCATTAGCCTCGGCATCCCGTTATAATGCATGGCGACTGCCTTCCTGGAAGGTGAAGCGGCGCTATCGGCAACAAGATTATCAATGGCTGGATACGCCACATCAGGGGCAGATTACGCTGGATTTTTACCCGAAAACCTGGCAAATACGCAGCATGCGGGATCAGATTTTACCCCGTTGGTATCATCAGTGGTTTGGCGTGTCGGAGGATAACGGGTAGAATATGCGGCTATTCTAACAAATGCTGGTTTTTTGAATGCATAACGATAAAGATCTCTCTACGTGGCAGACGTTTCGCCGACTATGGCCAACCATAGCGCCTTTTAAATCGGGTCTGATCGTGGCGGGTATAGCGTTAATCCTTAACGCGGCCAGCGATACCTTCATGTTATCGCTCCTTAAGCCATTACTGGATGATGGTTTTGGTAAAACTGACCGCTCGGTGCTGTTGTGGATGCCGCTGGTGGTCATTGGGCTGATGATAGTTCGTGGCTTAACCAGCTATGTCTCCAGCTACTGTATCTCATGGGTGTCAGGCAAAGTGGTTATGACCATGCGCCGCCGCCTGTTTGGTCACATGATGGGCATGCCAGTCTCCTTTTTTGATAAACAGTCTACAGGTACGTTGCTGTCACGTATTACCTATGATTCAGAACAGGTTGCGTCATCGTCTTCCGGTGCGCTGATCACCGTGGTACGTGAAGGGGCGTCAATTATTGGCCTGTTCATCATGATGTTCTATTACAGTTGGCAGCTGTCATTGATCCTGATAGTACTGGCGCCAATTGTGTCAGTGGCGATTCGTGTGGTTTCTAAGCGCTTTCGTAGCATCAGTAAAAATATGCAAAACACCATGGGGCAGGTTACGACCAGTGCGGAGCAGATGCTGAAAGGCCACAAAGAAGTTCTGATTTTTGGTGGTCAGGAAGTCGAAACCAAACGCTTTGATAAAGTTAGCAACAAGATGCGTTTACAGGGGATGAAGATGGTTTCCGCCTCTTCTATCTCCGATCCTATCATCCAGTTGATTGCGTCTCTGGCTCTGGCCTTTGTGTTATATGCAGCCAGTTTCCCAAGCGTCATGGAAAACCTGACGGCAGGGACCATTACCGTTGTTTTCTCGTCAATGATCGCGCTGATGCGTCCGTTGAAATCGCTGACTAACGTCAACGCGCAGTTCCAGCGTGGTATGGCGGCATGCCAGACCTTATTTACGATTCTGGATAGCGAACAGGAGAAAGACGAAGGTAAACGCGTTATCGAACGCGCTACCGGCGATCTGGAATTCCGCAATGTGACCTTTACTTATCCAGGACGTGAAGCCCCTGCGCTGCGTAACATCAACCTGAATATTCCGGCGGGTAAAACCGTCGCTCTGGTTGGGCGTTCGGGTTCAGGTAAATCCACCATCGCCAGCCTGATCACGCGCTTCTACGATATTGATGAAGGGCAGATTCTGATGGACGGGCACGATCTGCGCGAATATACCCTCGCATCCCTGCGCGATCAGGTTGCTTTGGTTTCGCAGAATGTGCACCTGTTTAACGATACGGTAGCCAATAACATCGCCTACGCGCGTACCGATTTATACAGTCGCGAACAGATTGAAAAAGCGGCGCAGATGGCCTATGCCATGGATTTCATCAATAAGATGGATAATGGTCTGGATACGGTGATTGGCGAAAACGGCGTACTGCTTTCCGGTGGACAGCGCCAACGTATCGCTATCGCCCGTGCCTTACTGCGTGACAGTCCGATCCTGATCCTTGATGAAGCTACGTCGGCTCTCGATACTGAATCCGAACGCGCGATTCAGGCGGCACTGGATGAGCTACAGAAAAACCGTACTTCTCTGGTCATTGCACACCGTCTTTCTACCATTGAGCAGGCGGATGAAATCATCGTGGTGGAAGACGGGGTGATTGTTGAGCGCGGAACCCATAACGAGCTGATTGAGCAACGCGGCGTGTATGCGCAATTACACAAAATGCAATTTGGTCAATGATCGCACGTATCTGGTCTGGTGAATCGCCGCTGTGGCGCTTATTACTTCCACTCTCCTGGCTGTATGGCCTGGTGAGTGGGGGGATCCGCTTATGCTACAAACTTGGGCTCAAGCGCGCATGGCGCGCGCCGGTACCAGTTGTCGTAGTGGGAAACCTTACCGCAGGCGGGAACGGTAAAACGCCGGTGGTGATTTGGCTGGTTGAACGACTACAGCAACGTGGTATCCGCGTAGGCGTAGTTTCTCGTGGTTATGGCGGAAAAGCCGCGGCTTACCCGCTGTTGCTGACAACGGATACCACGACTGCAGAAGCGGGCGATGAACCGGTGCTCATCTACCAGCGCACCGGCGTGCCTGTAGCGGTCTCTCCGAACAGAGCGGATGCGGTAAAAGCTATTTTGGCGCATCATGATGTGCAGATTATTGTGACGGACGATGGTCTACAGCACTATCGTCTGGCGCGAAATGTTGAAATCGTGGTGATTGACGGCGAGCGTCGATTTGGCAATGGCTGGTGGCTTCCTGCTGGCCCAATGCGGGAACGCGCAGGTCGGCTTAAATCGGTGGATGCGACAATCGTTAACGGCGGCAGTCCACAGCCGGGGGAGATCCCCATGCGACTTGAACCAGGGCTGGCCGTTAATTTACGCACGGGTGAACGCCGTGATGTGGCACAGCTAACCAATATTGTCGCCATGGCGGGTATTGGTCATCCGCCACGTTTTTTTGCCACGCTTGAAGCGTGCGGAGCCAAACCACAAAAATGTATTGCGCTGGCAGATCATCAATCTCTGACCTACAGTGACGTCAGTGCGTTTTCAGACGCAGGGCAAACGCTGGTGATGACGGAAAAAGATGCGGTTAAATGCCGCGCATTTGCTGATGATAACTGGTGGTATTTACCTGTGGACGCACATTTGTCAGGCGAACGGCCTGATGTGTTGCTGGATAGCTTAATCTCGCTGACTCGCTAACGGATTCAAGCTGCGGCAGCGAATCATTTATGAGGTCATAAATGTCGTTGCCGCACCTTTCTCTGACGGATGCTCGTCATCTTCACCTTGCCGCTCAAGGTCTGCTGAAAAAAACACGCCGCCGGGCATCTCCTGCCGATATTCTTGCCACCATTTCGCGCATGTCTTTATTGCAAATCGATACCATCAATATTGTGGCGCGCAGTCCTTACCTGGTGCTGTTCAGTCGTTTAGGTGATTATTCCCCGCAATGGCTGGATGACTCGCTACGGCAGGGTGAACTGATGGAGTACTGGGCGCACGAGGCCTGCTTTATGCCGCGCAGTGACTTTATGCTGATACGCCACCGCATGCTGGCGCCGGAGAAAATGGGCTGGAAATATAAAGCGGCGTGGATGGCAGAACATGCCCATGAGATTGAGAAGTTACTCCAGCATATCCATCATAATGGGCCGGTACGCTCAGCCGATTTTGAACATCCCCGTAAGGGGGCTAACGGTTGGTGGGAATGGAAGCCGCATAAGCGACACCTTGAAGGACTGTTTACTGCCGGGAAAGTCATGGTGGTGGAGCGGCGTAATTTCCAGCGAGTCTATGATTTAACCCATCGCGTCATGCCGCATTGGGATGATGAACGTGACAGGCTTTCACAAGAGGAAGCCGAAATTGTCATGCTGGACAACAGCGCCCGTAGTCTGGGGATTTTTCGCGAACAGTGGTTGGCAGACTACTATCGTTTGAAGCGTCCGGGATTAAAAAACTGGTGTGATGTGCGCAAGGAACAGCAACAAATTATTCCGGTCGACGTTGAAGGGCTGGGAACCCTGTGGTTGCATAGCGATCTTCAACCGCTGCTTGAGCAGGCATTGGCGGGTAAATTAACAGCAACGCATAGCACGGTTTTATCGCCGTTTGATCCGGTGGTCTGGGATCGTAAACGGGCAGAGCAGCTATTCGATTTTAGCTATCGGCTGGAATGTTATACGCCAGCAGAGAAACGACAATACGGTTATTTTGTCCTGCCTTTACTGCATCATGGCCAGTTAGTGGGGCGGATGGATGCCAAAATGCACCGTAAAACAGGTGTACTGGAGGTGATTTCGCTATGGTTACAGGATGGGGTCAAACCTGGCGTTATTCTGCAAAAAGGGTTATTCCAGGCGATTGATGATTTTGCCCGCTGGCAGCAGGCAACGCGCGTGACGCTGGGGCGCTGCCCTGAAGGTATATTTGCTGGCGTACGTCATGGTTGGGAAATAGCCCCAGCCCGTTAAGCGATTATGTTAATATTTACGGATTCACAATCCGGTCCATCTGGAGGAACTATGGATCATCGTCTGCTTGAAATCATTGCCTGCCCGGTATGCAATGGCAAACTCTGGTTTAACCAGGAAAAACAGGAACTAATTTGTAAACCGGATAACCTTGCTTTCCCACTGCGTGATGGCATTCCCGTTTTACTGGAAACCGAAGCTCGCGTTCTGACTGCGGATGAGAGTAAATCATGAGTTTTGTGGTCATTATTCCTGCGCGTTATGCGTCCACCCGTTTGCCGGGCAAGCCGCTGCTGGATATCAACGGCAAGCCGATGATCGTGCATGTGCTGGAGCGTGCGCGTGAATCTGGCGCTGAGCGCATTATCGTTGCCACCGATCATGAAGATGTCGCTCGTGCGGTAGAAGCGGTGGGAGGGGAAGTTTGCATGACCCGGGCCGATCACCAGTCTGGTACCGAGCGTCTGGCGGAAGTCGTCGAGAAATGTGGCTTTAGCGATGATACCGTTATTGTGAACGTTCAGGGTGATGAGCCGATGATCCCAGCGGTCATTATTCGTCAGGTGGCCGAAAATCTGGCGCAACGCCAGGTTGGCATGGCGACCCTTGCGGCTCCCATTCATAGTGCGGAAGAAGCATTTAATCCGAATGCGGTTAAAGTCGTTCTGGACAGCGAAGGCTATGCGCTCTATTTTTCGCGCGCAACGATTCCCTGGGATCGCGACCGTTTTGCCAAAAGCCTGGAAACGGTAGGCGATACCTTCCTGCGTCACCTCGGTATTTACGGTTATCGCGCCGGTTTTATTCGCCGCTATGTTAACTGGCAGCCCAGCCCGCTTGAGCATATTGAAATGCTGGAGCAACTGCGTGTGCTGTGGTACGGCGAAAAAATTCACGTGGCCGTCGCTAAAGAAGTACCGGGTACAGGCGTAGACACTGCTGAGGATCTTGAGCGCGTTCGCGCTGAAATGCGTTAGTTTTTCTCATGGCACTCCACCCATAATACCGCCTATTTTTGGGAGGAGTGTCGTATCGTTACGTTTTCCCTGTGCTTTTCTTTTCATCAATTGATCTCATCCGGGTGACATCTGTCTGCGCGACGCTCATTATGAAAGCAGTAGCTTTTATGAGGGCAATCTGAAATGGAACAGTTGCGTGCCGAACTCAGCCATCTGCTGGGTGAAAAACTCAGTCGTATTGAATGCGTGAATGAAAAAGTGGATACCGCCCTGTGGTCACTGTACGACAGTCAGGGTAATCCGATGCCGCTGATGGCGAGAAGTTTCACCACGCCGGGGATGGCGCAGCAGCTGGCATGGAAAACCTCCATGCTGGCGCGTAGTGGCACGGTACGTATGCCGGTCATTTATGGCGTCTTAACGCATGAGGAGCATCCCGGTCCTGATGTGCTCCTGCTTGAGCGTTTACGTGGCGTGCCGGTGGAAGCGCCTGCCCGAACGCCCGAGCGCTGGGAACATTTAAAAGATCAAATCGTAGAAGGTTTGCTGTCATGGCATCGGCAGGACAGCCGCGGCTGCGTGGGAGCGGTGGATAACACGCAAGAGAACATCTGGCCGTCCTGGTATCGCCAGCGTGTCGAGGTATTGTGGAGCACGTTGAATCAGTTCAACAATACTGGGCTGACGATGCAGGACAAGCGGATTCTGTTCCGTACCCGTGAATGTTTACCCGACTTATTTGCCGGATTTAATGATAACTGCGTGCTGATCCACGGCAATTTCAGTTTACGCAGCATGCTCAAAGATGCTCGTAGCGATCAGCTCCTGGCGATGGTGGGACCGGGCTTGATGCTATGGGCGCCAAGAGAATATGAATTGTTCCGCTTAATGGATAATGCGCTGGCGGAAAGCCTGCTTTGGCAATATCTGCAACGCGCGCCAGTGGCGGAGTCATTCATCTGGCGGCGCTGGTTGTATGTGTTATGGGATGAGGTGGCGCAACTGGTCAATACCGGACGCTTTAATCGTTCCAACTTTGATCTGGCGACAAAATCCCTGCTGCCGTGGCTCGCCTGATCAACACGTGCACACCGTATCCGGCCTGGAATTCTGCGCTGACCCGTAGGCCTGATAAGACGCGATAGCGTCGCCATCAGGCAATATTTCGGTCAATGTCCCGCTCCCTTCAGCCACTGCCAGATGCGCCCCAGCGTTTCGTATCCGGCACGATCGCTGTGCATCAGCCAGACCGGCGAGGGAATTGCCCGCTCCCATGGATTAAGCGGGGAATCAATCGCTAACTGATTGGCAGGTGCTGGCAGCGGATGTAGCCCGGCCTGCTGGAAGAAAATCATGGCACGCGGTAAGTGCGACGCGGAGGTCACCAGCAGAAACGGCGCGTTACCGATGGCCTGCTTTACTGCCGCTGCTTCTTCTTCAGTATCTTTGGGTTGATCCAGCGTGATGATGTCACCAGCCGGCACCCCCAGCGACTTTGCTACGCGGGCGCCAGCTTCCGCGGTACTAACGTTATTCGTTTTTGCGGCGGCACCGGTAAAGATAAGCTTCGATCCTGGATTCGCGCGCCATAGGCGAATACCTTCATTCAGGCGTGGAAGGCTATTGTTAATCAGGTTTGAACTCGGCGCCCACTGAGGGTTCCAGGTATATCCCCCGCCCAGCACCACAATGTATTCCACTTTTTGCGTATCCTCCCAGGTGGGATAGCTGTCCTCAATGGGCTTGAGCAGACTGTCGGCGACGGGTTGTAAACTCAGGAGTAATAGCGCCAGCCAACTCAGGCTGATACACACTTTCCCTGTTTTTTGAAAGCGGCTAAACCAGACCAGCGCCAGGCCAATACCCATCATTGTTAGCATCAGCGGAAGCGGCAGCATCATACCGCCAATCACTTTCTTCAGCGTAAAAAGCATCCTTTTTGGTTCCTTTTTTAACCATACAGCAGGGGATCTGCAGGGATATTACACCAGGAAGGTTCATTCTCGGCGCGGGTGTGACAAAATAGCGGTTTTACTTAGTCACCCTAAAGCCAGTATGTGGAGAGCCCAATGCGGGATCGCAATTTTGATGACATTGCAGAGAAGTTTTCCCGTAACATTTACGGCACCACCAAAGGCCAATTAAGACAGGCTATTCTTTGGCAGGATTTGGATCGATTATTGGCGACATTCGGCGAGCAGCAATTGCATATTCTGGATGCCGGCGGCGGTGAAGGGCAAACGGCCATCAAGATGGCGGAACGTGGGCACTTCGTGACATTATGCGATCTGTCAGGCGAAATGATCGCCCGTGCGCGACAGGCGGCAGAGGCAAAAGGTGTGAGCGGAAACATGCATTTCATACAATGCGCCGCTCAGGACGTTACTGCGCATTTGGAAACCCCGGTTGATCTGATATTGTTTCATGCTGTGCTGGAATGGGTGACGGATCCCGTCAGCGTGTTGCAGACGTTGTGGTCAGTATTGCGTCCCGGCGGCGCGCTGTCGTTAATGTTCTACAATGCTAACGGTCTGTTGATGCATAACATGGTCGCAGGGAACTTTGACTATGTGCAGGTGGGGATGCCGAAACGTAAAAAGCGTACGCTTTCACCGGACTACCCACGCGATCCGGGGCAGGTTTACCAGTGGCTGGAACAGATCGGTTGGCAGATAACAAGTAAAACGGGCGTCCGAGTGTTTCATGACTATCTGCGGGATAAGCATAAACAACATGACGACTATGAAATGTTACTTGAGTTAGAAACGCGCTATTGCCGCCAGGAACCGTATATCAGCCTTGGGCGCTATATTCATGTCACCGCGATTAAAAGTCCGGCCCGAGCCGCAGATGCAAGGATAACCTATGAGTGAATTTTCCCAGACAGTCCCCGAACTGGTTGCCTGGGCCAGAAAAAATGACTTCTCCATCTCTCTGCCGGTAGACAGACTTTCGTTCCTGCTGGCGGTCGCCACTCTGAACGGCGAGCGACTTGACGGCGAGATGAGTGAAGGTGAGCTGGTGGATGCGTTCCGCCATGTGAGTGATGCGTTTGAGCAAACCAGCGAAACCATTGGCGTACGTGCTAACAACGCGATTAACGATATGGTGCGTCAACGTCTGCTGAACCGCTTTACCAGCGAGCAGGCGGAAGGCAATGCCATATATCGTTTAACGCCGCTCGGGATTGGCATCACGGATTACTACATACGTCAGCGCGAATTCTCTACGCTGCGTCTTTCAATGCAACTGTCGATTGTTGCAGGCGAACTGAAGCGCGCGGCGGATGCGGCAGCGGAAGGCGGCGATGAGTTCCACTGGCATCGCAATGTTTACGCGCCATTGAAATATTCGGTGGCGGAGATTTTCGACAGTATCGATCTCACCCAGCGCATCATGGATGAACAGCAGCAGCAGGTGAAAGACGATATCGCGCAGTTGCTGAACAAAGACTGGCGGGCGGCGATTTCCAGCTGTGAACTGCTGCTTTCTGAAACTTCCGGGACGCTGCGCGAACTGCAGGATACGTTGGAAGCGGCGGGGGATAAGCTACAGGCAAACCTGCTACGAATCCAGGATGCCACGATGGCGCATGACGATTTGCATTTTGTCGACAGACTGGTGTTTGACTTACAAAGTAAGCTCGACCGTATTATCAGTTGGGGCCAGCAGTCTATTGATTTGTGGATCGGTTACGATCGCCATGTGCATAAGTTTATCCGTACCGCGATTGATATGGATAAAAACCGCGTCTTTGCCCAGCGTTTGCGCCAGTCCGTGCAGACTTATTTTGACGATCCATGGGCGCTGACTTATGCCAACGCCGACCGTCTGCTGGATATGCGTGATGAAGAGATGGTCCTGCGTGACGAAGAGGTCACCGGTGAGCTTCCGACAGATCTGGAATATGAAGAATTTAACGAGATCCGTGAGCAACTGGCGGCGATCATCGAAGAACAGTTGGCTATCTACAAATCCAGACAAACGCCACTGGATCTCGGTTTGGTAGTGCGCGAGTATCTGGCGCAATATCCACGTGCGCGTCACTTCGACGTCGCGCGTATTGTTATCGATCAGGCGGTACGTCTTGGCGTAGCGCAAGCAGATTTCACCGGACTGCCAGCCAAATGGCAGCCGATTAATGATTACGGAGCCAAGGTACAGGCGCATGTCATTGACAAATATTGAACAAGTGATGCCGGTAAAGCTGGCGCAGGCGCTGGCGAATCCGTTATTTCCGGCGCTGGATAGCGCCTTACGTTCGGGCCGACATATCGGCCTGGATGAACTGGATAATCATGCCTTCCTGATGGATTTTCAGGAATATTTTGAAGAATTTTACAGCCGCTATAACGTGGAACTGATCCGCGCGCCGGAAGGATTCTTCTACCTTCGTCCGCGTTCAACGACGCTCATTCCGCGTTCGGTTCTGTCCGAACTGGACATGATGGTAGGTAAAATTCTTTGCTATCTCTATCTCAGCCCGGAACGCCTGGCGAATGAAGGGATTTTTACCCAGCAAGAGTTATACGACGAGTTGTTGACGCTGGCGGATGAAGCGAAACTGCTGAAGCTGGTGAACAATCGTTCAACCGGTTCGGACGTTGACCGTCAGAAGCTACAGGAAAAGGTACGTTCTTCGCTAAACCGTCTGCGTCGCTTAGGCATGGTGTGGTTTCTGGGTCACGACAGCAGCAAATTCCGTATTACGGAATCGGTCTTCCGCTTTGGCGCGGACGTACGCACCGGTGACGATCCGCGTGAAGCCCAGCGTCGCTTAATTCGTGATGGCGAAGCAATGCCGGTCGAGAACCGCCTGCAGCTCAACGATGAGCCCGAAGAGAATCAGCCGGACAGTGGAGAAGAAGAATAATGATTGAACGCGGTAAATTTCGCTCACTTACGCTGATTAACTGGAATGGCTTTTTTGCCCGTACGTTCGACCTGGATGAACTGGTCACCACGCTGTCCGGTGGTAACGGTGCGGGTAAATCCACGACCATGGCGGCATTTGTTACGGCGCTCATCCCGGATTTAACCCTGCTGCATTTCCGTAATACCACCGAAGCCGGTGCGACCAGCGGTTCACGTGACAAAGGTCTGCACGGTAAGCTGAAGGCGGGGGTCTGTTACTCAATGCTTGACGTCCTCAACTCCCGCCATCAGCGCGTGGTTGTCGGCGTTCGTCTGCAACAGGTTGCCGGTCGCGATCGTAAAGTGGATATCAAGCCGTTTGCCATTCAGGGGCTGCCGATGTCGGTGCAGCCCACTCAGTTGGTTACGGAAACGCTGAACGAACGCCAGGCGCGCGTCCTGTCTCTCCCTGAGCTGAAAGAAAAGCTTGATGAGATGGAAGGCGTGCAGTTTAAGCAGTTCAACTCGATAACGGATTATCACTCGCTGATGTTCGATCTGGGCATCATTGCCCGTCGTCTGCGCTCTGCGTCCGATCGTAGTAAATTCTATCGTCTGATTGAAGCCTCGCTGTATGGCGGTATCTCCAGCGCTATTACTCGCTCGCTGCGTGATTACCTGCTGCCAGAAAACAGCGGCGTACGCAAAGCGTTCCAGGATATGGAAGCCGCGCTGCGTGAAAACCGCATGACCCTGGAAGCGATTCGCGTAACCCAGTCTGACCGCGATCTGTTTAAGCATTTGATCAGCGAAGCGACCAACTACGTGGCAGCGGATTATATGCGCCATGCCAACGAGCGCCGTATTCATCTGGATAAAGCGCTGGAATATCGTCGTGAACTGCATACCTCACGCAAGCAGTTGGCTGCTGAGCAGTATAAGCACGTGGATATGGCGCGCGAACTGGGCGAGCACAACGGCGCGGAAGGCGATCTGGAAGCTGATTACCAGGCGGCGAGCGATCACCTCAATCTGGTGCAAACCGCGCTGCGTCAGCAGGAAAAAATTGAACGCTATGAAGCGGATCTCGAGGAATTACAGATCCGTCTCGAAGAACAAAATGAGGTCGTCGCGGAAGCCGTTGACCGCCAGGATGAAAACGAAGCCCGCGCGGAAGCCGCTGAGCTGGAAGTGGATGAGCTGAAAAGTCAGCTTGCCGATTATCAGCAGGCGCTGGATGTCCAGCAAACGCGAGCTATCCAGTATACCCAGGCGATTCAGGCGTTAAGCCGGGCCAAAGAGTTGTGCCACTTACCGGATCTGACAGCCGACAGCGCTGCCGAATGGCTGGAAACCTTCCAGGCCAAAGAGCAGGAAGCCACAGAAAAACTGTTGACGCTGGAACAAAAAATGAGCGTGGCGCAAACCGCGCACAGCCAGTTTGAACAGGCTTATCAACTGGTGGCGGCGATTAACGGCCCACTGGCGCGTGGTGAGGCCTGGAGCGTGGCGCGTGAACTGCTGCGGGAAGGCGTTGAGCAGCGTCACCTGGCGGAACAGGTTCAGCCGTTGCGTATGCGTCTTAGCGAACTGGAGCAGCGTCTGCGCGAGCAGCAGGACGCCGAGCGGCTGTTGGCTGAATTCTGCAAACGCCAGGGTAAACAGTTCGATATCGATGAACTGGAAGCGCTGCATCAGGAGCTGGAAGCGCGCATTGCCGCCTTGTCGGACAGCGTATCGTCAGCCAGCGAACAGCGAATGACGCTGCGTCAGGAACAGGAACAACTGCAGTCGCGTATCCAGCATTTGATGAAACGCGCGCCGGTCTGGCTGGCCGCGCAAAATAGCCTGAATCAACTTAGCGAACAGTGTGGCGAAGAGTTTACCTCCAGCCAGGACGTGACCGAGTATTTGCAGCAATTGCTGGAGCGCGAGCGTGAAGCCATTGTTGAGCGCGATGAAGTTGGCGCGCGCAAAAACGCGGTTGATGAAGAAATTGAACGTTTAAGTCAGCCGGGCGGGGCGGAAGATCAGCGTCTGAACGCGCTGGCGGAACGCTTCGGCGGCGTGCTGCTGTCTGAAATTTATGACGACGTTAGCCTTGAAGATGCGCCGTACTTCTCCGCGCTGTACGGTCCGTCGCGCCATGCTATCGTGGTGCCGGATCTGTCGCTGATTACCGAACAGCTTGAAGGACTGACGGATTGTCCGGAAGATCTCTATTTTATCGAAGGGGATCCGCAGTCGTTTGATGACAGCGTTTTCAGCGTTGATGAACTGGAAAAAGCGGTGGTGGTGAAAACCGCCGAACGTCAGTGGCGTTATTCCCGCTTCCCAACGGTGCCGATTTTTGGCCGCGCCGCGCGCGAAAGCCGTATCGAAACCCTGCATGCCGAGCGTGAAGGGCTGTCTGAACGTTTCGCCACGCTCTCTTTTGACGTCCAGAAAACCCAGCGTCTGCATCAGGCGTTCAGCCGCTTTATCGGCAGCCATTTGTCGGTGGCGTTTGAAGCCGATCCAGAAGCGGAGATTCGTCAGTTGAACAGCCGCCGCGTTGAGCTGGAGCGTGCGCTGACCAATCATGAAAATGATAACCAGCAAAGCCGTATGCAGTTTGAACAGGCGAAAGAGGGGGTTTCTGCGCTGAACCGCCTGCTGCCGCGTTTAAATCTGCTGGTCGATGAAACGCTTGCCGATCGCGTGGACGAAATTCGCGAGCGTCTGGATGAAGCTCAGGAAGCGGCGCGTTTTGTGCAGCAGCACGGCAATCAGTTAGCCAAACTGGAACCGATGGTTTCGGTTCTGCAAAATGACCCTGAGCAGTTTGAACAACTGAAGGAAGATTACGCCTATTCCCAGCAGATGCAGCGTGATGCGCGTCAGCAGGCGTTTGCGCTGACAGAGGTCGTACAACGTCGGGCGCACTTTAGCTATTCCGATTCAGCCGAAATGCTGAGCGGCAACAGCGATCTGAACGAAAAACTGCGCCAACGCCTGGAACAGGCGGAAGCTGAACGTACCCGCGCTCGTGAAGCGCTGCGCAGCCACGCCGCGCAGTTAAGCCAGTACAACCAGGTCATGGCGTCGCTGAAAAGCTCCTATGACACTAAAAAAGAACTGCTCAACGATTTACAACGTGAACTGCAGGATATCGGCGTTCGTGCTGACAGCGGTGCGGAAGAGCGTGCCCGTATTCGTCGGGATGAACTGCACGCGCAGCTCAGTAACAACCGTGCGCGCCGTAACCAGTTGGAAAAAGCGCTGACCTTCTGCGAAGCGGAGATGGACAACCTGACCCGCAAACTGCGCAAACTGGAACGCGATTATTTTGAGATGCGCGAACAGGTAGTGATGGCGAAAGCCGGCTGGTGTGCCGTGATGCGCATGGTGAAAGACAACGGCGTTGAACGCCGTCTGCACCGTCGCGAGCTGGCATATCTTTCTGGTGATGAACTGCGTTCGATGTCGGATAAGGCGCTCGGTGCGCTGCGTCTGGCGGTGGCGGATAACGAACACCTGCGTGATGTGTTGCGCATGTCTGAAGATCCGAAGCGCCCGGAGCGTAAAATTCAGTTCTTTGTCGCGGTTTATCAGCATCTGCGTGAACGTATTCGTCAGGATATTATTCGTACCGACGATCCGGTGGAAGCGATCGAACAGATGGAGATCGAACTGAGCCGTCTGACGGAAGAATTAACCTCGCGTGAACAGAAGCTGGCGATCAGCTCCCGCAGCGTGGCAAACATCATTCGTAAGACGATTCAGCGCGAACAAAACCGTATTCGTATGCTGAACCAGGGGCTGCAAAACGTGTCGTTTGGCCAGGTCAACAGCGTGCGTCTGAACGTCAACGTGCGTGAAACGCATGCCACCTTGCTGGACGTACTTTCCGAGCAGCATGAACAGCACCAGGATCTGTTTAACAGCAACCGTCTGACCTTCTCTGAAGCACTGGCGAAGCTGTATCAGCGACTGAATCCGCAGATTGATATGGGGCAACGCACGCCGCAAACCATTGGCGAAGAGCTGCTGGACTACCGTAACTATCTGGAAATGGAAGTCGAGGTTAACCGTGGATCTGACGGTTGGCTGCGTGCTGAATCTGGCGCACTGTCCACCGGTGAAGCGATCGGGACCGGGATGTCTATTCTGGTGATGGTTGTGCAAAGCTGGGAAGACGAAGGTCGCAGACTGCGTGGGAAAGATATCTCGCCATGCCGACTGTTGTTCCTTGATGAAGCCGCACGACTTGATGCCCGCTCCATCGCGACCCTGTTTGAACTGTGCGAGCGTTTGCAGATGCAACTGATTATCGCGGCACCGGAAAACATCAGCCCGGAGAAAGGCACCACCTACAAACTGGTGCGTAAAGTCTTCCAGAACACCGAGCACGTTCACGTGGTGGGGCTACGCGGGTTTGCCCCGCAGTTACCTGAACCACTGCCGGGAACTGAAGACGCTTCCTCACAGGCAAGCTAACGAAGAAGGCGGCTAAATAGCCGCCTTCTGCTTTTCTGAAAAGCACGTAATGCCTGGTGTGATTTCTTTAGACTTCTTTACATTAGGTTAGGCAAAAACTATTTGATGTTTATATACTAAAGGTAAGCCTAACGCATCGCAGGCTTGCTCGTCATACTTCAGCGTGTATTGGCGTTTTACAGGTCCGACCCCAACTAACTTAGGGGGGAATGCATACGGCCTGGCTATTCAAAGTATGATAAAGAAAACAGGGGGCAAGGGATGTTGCTTAATAAAATGTGTGGTCGTCGGCTCTCGGCAATCAGTTTGTGCCTGGCCGTAACATTCGCTCCACTGTTCAATGCGCAGGCCGATGAGCCTGAAATGATCCCTGGCGACAGCTCAGCGTCCGTCAGTGAACAGCCTACGGCGTTATCGCAACCGCAGGTTCAATCTTCCGCTACTGCTATTATGGCGGGTATTCAACCGCTGCCAGAGGGCATGTCTGTCGATAAGGCGCGAGCCGATTTACAATCTCAACTTCCAGCGGGCTTCACGCCGGTATACATGAGTCAGTTGGAGCTGCTGTACGCTGCGCGCGATATGAAACCGATGTGGGAAAATCGTGATGCGGTAAAAGCATTTCAGCAACAGTTAGCCGAGGTGGCGATTGCTGGTTTCCAGCCGCAATTTACCACTTGGGTCGCATTGCTGACTGACCCGGCGGTAACCGGTCAGGCGCGAGACATCGTGCTTTCTGATGCCCTGATGGGATATCTGCACTTTATCGCGAATATTCCTGTCAAAGGTAATCGCTGGCTCTACAGTAACAAGCCCTATGCGCTGGCAACTCCGCCGATTTCCGTGATCAACCAATGGCAGGTGGCGCTGGATAATGGCCAGCTGACTTCGTTTATTGCCAGCCTGGCGCCTCAGCATCCGCAGTATGCAGCCATGCATGAATCGTTGCTAAAACTGGTGAGCGATACGCGTCCCTGGCCGCAGTTAACCAGTACCGCGACGCTGCGTCCTGGCGAGTGGAGTAACGACATCCCCGCGTTGCGTGAAATTTTACGCCGTACCGGGATGCTCGAATCAGTCGTCAGTACGGCAGCTAAAGAAGGGCGTAGCGCTTACGGCAGTGAACTGGTCGAGGCGGTGAAGCGGTTTCAGACCTGGCAGGGGCTGGGGGCTGATGGCGCAATTGGACCCGCGACACGTGACTGGCTGAACGTAACGCCCGCGCAGCGTGCGGGGGTGCTGGCGTTGAATATTCAGCGTTTGCGCCTGCTGCCGAGTGACTTATCTACCGGTATCATGGTCAATATTCCTGCCTACTCGCTGGTCTATTACCAGAACGGTAATCAGGTGCTGGCCTCCCGCGTCATCGTCGGGCGTCCCGATCGTAAAACGCCGATGATGAGCAGTGCGCTGAATAATGTGGTCGTGAACCCGCCGTGGAACGTCCCGCCGACGCTGGCACGAAAAGATATTCTGCCTAAGTTGTGGAATGATCCGGGATACCTTGAGCGTCACGGCTATACCGTAATGCGCGGCTGGAATAGCAAAGAGACGATAGATCCGTGGCAGGTTGACTGGGCGACCATCACCGCATCCAATCTGCCGTTCCGCTTCCAGCAGGCGCCGGGCGCGCGTAACTCACTCGGACGTTATAAATTTAATATGCCGAGTTCAGATGCTATTTATTTGCACGATACGCCGAATCACAATCTGTTCCAGAAAGATACGCGGGCGCTTAGTTCAGGCTGCGTGCGTGTGAATAAGGCATCTGAGCTGGCGAATATGCTGTTACAGGATGCGGGATGGAATGATTCGCGCATCTCGGACGCCCTGAAGCAAGGGGATACACGGTACGTGAATATTCGCCAGAATATTCCGGTCAATCTCTACTACCTGACCGCGTTTGTGGGAGCGGATGGTCGGACGCAGTATCGTACAGATATTTACAATTACGATCTGACAGCGCGATCCAGCGCACAAATTGTGTCAAAAGCCGAACAATTAATCAGATAAATGAAGCAGTTCGAGAAAAATGATTGTCGTAAGTTATGTCGGAAACGGGGCAAAATGGCTGTAAGCCCCGTATTTCCTGGGGGTGGGAGCCTTGACGTAGACTACTTAGCCAGATAAGGTTTCCCGCGTGCGCTAGAGCATACATACGATAACATTGACCTTGTAGATCTTAATACCATGGACAAATTTGACGCTAATCGCCGCAAACTGCTGGCGCTTGGTGGCATTGCCCTCGGCGCTGCCATCCTGCCTACGCCCGCGTTTGCCACACTCTCTACCCCACGTCCGCGTATCTTGACTCTGAATAACCTGCATACCGGTGAGTCAATAAAAGCAGAGTTTTTTGATGGCAGGGGCTATATTCAGGACGAATTAGCAAAACTTAACCACTTTTTCCGTGATTTTCGGGCCAATAAAGTGAAATCCATTGACCCGGGATTGTTTGACCAACTCTTCCGTCTGCAGGGCCTGCTGGGCACGCGTAAACCCGTACAGCTGATCTCTGGCTATCGCTCAATCGATACCAATAATGAACTCCGTGCGCGCAGCCGTGGTGTCGCTAAGAAAAGCTACCACACGAAAGGCCAGGCTATGGATTTCCATATTGAAGGCATCGCATTAAGTAATATTCGCAAAGCTGCGTTATCTATGCGCGCAGGTGGTGTAGGATACTACCCCAGCAGTAACTTTGTGCATATTGACACCGGACCTGCACGGCACTGGTGATCCATAAGCTTAATGAAACAGGAGCTGTATGAACTATCGTATTATTCCGGTCACTGCATTTGCCCAGAACTGCTCGTTAATCTGGTGTGAGCAGACTCGTCTGGCCGCGCTGGTCGATCCCGGCGGCGATGCCGGGAAAATCAAACAGGAAGTGGATGCCAGCGGTCTGACGCTTATGCAGATCCTGCTCACTCATGGTCATCTTGACCACGTTGGGGCGGCGGCTGAACTGGCACAGCATTATGGTGTCCCGGTTATTGGCCCGGAAAAAGAAGATGAGTTCTGGCTACAGGGGCTGCCTGCTCAGAGCCGGATGTTTGGCCTGGGAGATTGTGAGCCGCTGACGCCCGATCGCTGGTTGAATGAAGGCGACCGGATAAGCGTGGGCAATGTGACGTTACACGTACTGCATTGTCCGGGCCACACGCCGGGGCATGTGGTCTTCTTTGATGAGCAGTCAAAATTACTGATTTCGGGTGACGTGATTTTCAAAGGCGGCGTAGGACGCAGCGACTTCCCGCGCGGCGATCACAGCCAATTGATTGATTCAATTAAACGTAAACTGTTGCCGTTGGGCGATGACGTGACGTTTATTCCGGGCCACGGTCCACTTTCTACGCTGGGTCACGAACGGTTGCATAACCCGTTCCTGCAGGATGAA
Organism: Citrobacter sp. wls717; assembly: GCF_005280955.1. Classification (NCBI taxonomy): domain Bacteria; kingdom Pseudomonadati; phylum Pseudomonadota; class Gammaproteobacteria; order Enterobacterales; family Enterobacteriaceae; genus Citrobacter; species Citrobacter sp. wls717. Next base: position 163,456 of record NZ_SZWW01000055.1, on the reverse strand, counting down.
ATGCCTGTCTGGTAAAAGCGCAGATAAATAAAAAGGCCGCGATTGCGGCCTTTTTTTGTGCGCTATTGATTACAGTACTGCGACAATCGCTTCGCACAGCGGCGCCATGTTATCTGGCGTCATTCCGGCTACGTTTACACGTCCGGAAGCGACAGCATAGACACCAAACTCTTCACGCAGACGCAGAACCTGCTCTTTAGTCAGGCCGCTGAATGAGAACATGCCGTTCTGTTTGATGATAAAGCTGAAGTCGCGGCTTGCACCTTTCTCCTGCAGCGTATTCACGAACAGTAAACGCATGCGCTGAATGCGTTGGCGCATATCAGTCAGCTCTTGTTCCCAGATGGCGCGCAGCGCGTCGTTGCTCAGAATCGTAGCGACTACGGATGCGCCGTGTGCCGGCGGGTTGGAATAGTTAGCACGAATGGCTGATTTCATCTGGCTAAACGCGCGGTCAACGGTTTCAGCATCGGCTGCAACCAGCGTACAGGCGCCTACGCGCTCATTGTACAGACCAAAGTTCTTGGAGTAGGAGCTGGCGACGATCAGCTCTTTGTGCAGCGCCGCGAATGCGCGCAGACCTTCCGCATCTTCTTCCAGACCACGGGCAAAACCCTGGTAGGCGAAGTCAAACAGCGGCAACCAACCTTTATCGACGGAAAGCTGAGCCAGCGTTTGCCACTGCTCCAATGTTGGATCGATACCGGTTGGGTTATGGCAGCAGCCGTGGAATAACACCACGTCGCCTGCCTGCGCTTCACTGAGGCTTGCCAGCATCGCATCAAAGTCTAAAGAGTGGTTTGCCGCATCGTAATAATTGTATTCACGAACTTCCAGACCGGCAGAGTTAAAGACGCTCTTATGGTTCGGCCAGCTTGGATTGCTCACCCAAACGCGTTTAGCCGAGGTGTTTTTTGCCAGGAAATCAGCTGCTACACGCAGTGCGCCAGTACCACCAGGGGTCTGTGCTGTACGTGCGCGTTTGTCGTTGATAAGCGAACTCTCTTTACCAAACAGTAATTCCTGAGTGCAGCGACCAAACTCTGGAATACCGTCAATGCCAAGGTAGTTTTTGGTGGTTTCATTTTCCAGTATATATTGCTCGGCTTTTTTAACGCTGGTCAGTACCGGCGTTTTGCCTGTCTCATCTTTATATACACCGATCCCGAGGTTTATTTTTCCTGGGCGGTCATCGGCACGAAACAAATCAGCCAAACCCAAAATAGGGTCGGCAGGAGCGGCGGTAATGTTCTCAAACATGACGAGGTTCCATAGTGATTACAGAAGGGAAGTCCGCTATCAGGTTAACGGTAGATTTACAAAATGCCAACCGTTACTGACGAAAAGCTGAGGTGTTTTTTTAAGACGCAAGAATCCGCTAGCAGAGATAAAAAAACAGGACCGAAGTCCTGTTTTTTAGGCATTTAACAAAGAGGTCTGCTATTAGAACTGGTAAACGATACCTACTGCGACGGTGTCGTCAGAGCCTACGCCCAGTTTGTTGTCAGAATCGATCTGGTTGATGATGTAATCAACATAGGTGGACATGTTTTTGTTGAAGTAGTAAGTCGCACCCACTTCGAAGTAGTTCACCAGATCTACGTCACCGATGCCTTCAATGTCCTTACCTTTAGATTTGGTATAGGCGAGGGACGGACGCAGGCCGAAGTCGAACTGATACTGGGCAACCAACAGCACGTCTTCAGTTTTGTTGGCATAACCGTTAGCGATACGGGTAGCGTTGTGGGTTTCGCTGTAGTTCGCCGCCAGGTAGATGTTGTTCGCATCGTACTTAACGCCGGTCGCCCACTGCTCAGCTTTGTCGCCATGGCCGCGCAGAGCCGGGTTTTGTTGAGCATCGGTACGGTCAGCTGCGCCATATGCACCTACGATACCGAAGCCGTCGAATTCGTAGCTGATAGAACCGCCAACGCCATCACCGTTAGAGCGACGAACGTCATCACGCTCATTTTTGCCCAGGTACTGAACGGCGAAGTTCAGACCTTCAACCAGACCGAAGAAGTTGGAGTTACGGTAGGTTGCGAGACCGCCGTTACGCTGGGAGAAGAACTGGTCAGAAGCAGCGGTATCACCACCGAATTCTGGCAGCATATCGGTGTAACCCAGCGCATCGTATACGACGCCGTAGTTACGACCGTAGTCGAAGGAGCCCGCGTCGCCGAATTTCAGACCGGCGAACGCCAGACGGGTTTTGTTGCCTTTCTGGGCATCGTCACCGCCTTCTGGGTTATTGCCGCTGAACTGGTATTCCCACTGGCCGTAACCGGTCAGTTGGTCGTTAATCTGAGTTTCCCCTTTGAAACCAAGACGGGCATAGGTCTGATCGCCGTTAGGCGCGTAGGCGTTATCACCGTTGTTCTTGGAAAAATAGTGCAGACCCACGGCTTTACCGTAAATGTCTACTTTGTTGCCATCTTTGTTATAAACTTCTGCAGCGTTAGCTGCCCCGGCTACCAGCAGAGCAGGGATAACCACTGCCAGAATATTGCGCTTCATCATTATTTATTACCCTCATCGGTTTTTATATGACACCTGCCACTGCCGCCAATAAATTCCGTCAATAAAAATTTACGGAACTATTGATGAGAGTTTGGTGTCTTTATGTGTCTGACAGGCATCTTTCCATTCAAACTATCGTTTCGCTACTCTCAAAGTGCTACAAATATAAAGATTTGGTTTCAAAAAGAAAAAATGTGTAACAATATGTTATTTTTGTGCAACTTTGTGAACAACTTCAAACTTCAGATGTCTCCGCGCTAAAAACCACCCCTGTTATTTCTATTTATATGATTTTCTTATATTTAATTTTGCTAAGACCGCTTTTTCTTCGCGATGACTAAAAGAACTGATTTAACTGAAGGTGATTTATGGACATCTGGACAGCCATGTGAAAGGTTAAAAAATGTACTATTTAATCAGAAAATGCTAATCCACAATAAAACTGCTGATTATTTTTTGTTCGAATGTGTTGCTGTGAAATATTACGTAACAGGAAGAGGAGAGGCGAAGGGTTGTATTTAACGTGTTATGGGGATCCCTGTCACGTGGCACGGTTACAAAAAAGGCCAGCAATGAATGCTGGCCTTTGGATTAAAAATTCAGCTTTAGAAGCTGGCGTTACGCGGAGTACGCGGGAACGGAATGACATCACGGACGTTCTGCACGCCAGTAACGTAGGCAATCAGACGCTCGAAGCCTAAGCCGAAGCCGGAATGCGGAACGGTACCGTAGCGGCGCAGGTCGCGATACCACCAGTAATCTTCTTTATTCAGACCCATCTCCAGCATACGGGCATCCAGCACGTCCAGACGCTCTTCACGCTGAGAACCACCGATGATTTCACCGATTCCCGGAGCCAGTACGTCCATTGCCGCAACGGTTTTACCGTCTTCGTTAAGGCGCATATAAAACGCTTTGATATCTTTCGGGTAGTTTTTAACCACGACCGGCGCTTTAAAGTGCTCTTCAGCAAGATAACGTTCGTGCTCGGAAGAGAGATCCACACCCCAGTAAACCGGGTTTTCAAACTGTTTGCCGCATTTTTCGAGAATGCTTACCGCGTCGGTGTAGTCCACCTGCGCGAAGTCGGCGTCAATGAAACGTTCCAGGCGTGAAATCGCGTCTTTGTCGACGCGTTCAGCGAAGAATTTCATATCATCCGCACGCTCTGCCAGTACGGCCTTGAAAGCATACTTCAGCATGGCTTCAGCGAGGCCTGCCACGTCGTCCAGATTGGCGAAAGCCACTTCTGGCTCCAGCATCCAGAATTCCGCCAGGTGACGGCTGGTGTTAGAGTTTTCTGCACGGAACGTCGGGCCAAAGGTATAAATTTTGGACAGGGCGCAGGCGTAAGTTTCGCCGTTCAGCTGACCGGAAACGGTCAGGAAGGCTTCTTTACCGAAGAAGTCTTTATCGAAATCGACTTTTCCCTGATCGTTACGCGGCAGGTTTTCCAGATCCAGCGTAGAAACGCGGAACATCTCACCAGCGCCTTCCGTATCGGAAGCGGTGATCAGCGGCGTGGATACCCAAAAGAAACCCTGCTCATGGAAGAAGCGATGCAGCGCTTGCGCCAGCGTATGACGTACACGCGCTACCGCACCAATCATGTTGGTACGCGGACGCATGTGCGCCACTTCACGCAGATACTCAATGCTGTGACGCTTGGCCGCCATCGGGTAGGTGTCAGGATCTTCAACCCAGCCCGCGACTTCAACCTCAGTGGCCTGAATTTCAAAGCTCTGTCCCTGTCCAGGCGACGCAACGACTTTACCCGTTACGATAACTGAACAGCCGGTTGTCAGGCGCAATACGTCCTGATTGTAATTGGGCAGAGAATTATTGATGACGGCCTGTACAGGATCAAAGCAGGAACCGTCATAAACGGCGAGGAAGGAGATGCCAGCTTTTGAATCTCGGCGGGTACGTACCCATCCGCGCACGGTGACTTCGCTGTCAACGTCTACGCGGCCCTGGAGTACGTCGGCTACAGGCACAACGCTCATAATATTCTCTCTGTTAATAGTCGGATATATAAACACATGTCCACCCGTAATGGGGGGGATACCTATGTTACCTGGCATCTGCAATCAGACAAGCAGAATTCGTTGCTGGAGTGAAAGATTTCGGAAATAAACGCGAAAAGGGAGCCGATGTGGCTCCCTGTGAAGATTAACTGGCTTTTTTAATATGCGGCAAATCGAAAGCTTTGCGCAACGCACGAACAAACGCTTTATCGTGGCAGATGGTTTTACCGGGGCTATCAGATAACTTCGCTACCGGTTTGCCGTTACATTCCACCAGCTTGATAACAATATTGAGCGGCTTAACCTGCGGAATATCACACGTTAGCCGTGTACCAATGCCAAAACTCAACTGTACGCGAGAAGAGAAGTGGCGGTAGAGCTCAATCGCTTTTTTCAGATCGAGGTTATCGGAGAACACCAGCGTTTTGCTCAGCGGATCAATCCCTAGTTTTTCATAGTGGGCAATGGCTTTTTCACCCCATTCAACCGGATCGCCAGAGTCGTGACGTAAGCCCTGGTAACGGGTCGCAAATTCAACGCCAAAGTCGCGTAAAAACGCGTCCATGGTGATGCAGTCCGTCAGCGCAATCCCGAGTTGATCAGGATATTCATTTAACCATGCGGCCAGCGCAACGCGCTGGCTGGTAGCAAGCTCCGGACTGATTTGCTGATGAGCCTGGAACCACTCATGCGCTTGCGTACCCATCGGGGTTAATGACAGACGACGGGCGAGATCGTAGTTGCTGGTGCCGACAAACCAGGATTCTTGCTGCAGGCGTTTAACAATGGCCTGCTGTACTTCGCGTGAAAAACGACGGCGCGTACCGAAATCCATCAGATGGAAGCGGGACATATCGACATCTTTCGTTAAAGCAGAGAATTCGACTAGTTTGCTTTCCAGCTCATGGAGTGCCTGTGGCACGCCTGATTCGGGCGAACGGTAACGGTGCACCAGTTCGCTGATAACCGCCAGCAGCGGGACTTCCCACATGATCACTTCACGCCATGGACCGGTTAAGCGGATGTTCAGCTTGCCGTTATCGTTGGTGACGCACACCTGTTCCGGGTTATAGCGGAAATCACGTAACCAGGCGAGGTAATCAGCTTTAAAGAAAGGCAGGCCGGAGAGCCACTGGTACTCGTCCTCCTGCAGTCGCAGGTGCTGCATGGCATTCACCTGCTCACGAATAGCATCGGCATAAATACCGAGCAGGTCATCGCCACGGCAACGAAATTCAGCCGCTACTTGTACATCATAGTAGTGGTGAAAAACGGCTTGCTGCATATGCAACTTATAAGCGTCTGTATCCAGCAGCGAGTGCAGAACAGGAGAAGCGAATTGTGTCATAGGTGCGCAGTAGCATCCTCTCACGGGAGCGTTTAGTACAATAAACAACTAAGAAAACCGCTGGAGTATACCCTGTTTAGCGATTTATTGAACCCCGATCACACCATAAGCTGTCTTTCTGGTCGAGGGCAATTCGTGCCGCGTGTTATGAAAATGTAGCAAAAAGGGTGTTTGTGCCTGAAAAGATGAACATTCTGCGTAGCGCGATTTACGCAACAGGAATAGACTGAAGCCGAGACTCTACCAAAGATGCTAAAGGTTTTTTTATGACACAACAGCCACAAGCCAAATACCGTCACGACTATCGTGCGCCGGATTACCAGATTACTGATATTGACTTGACCTTTGACCTGGATGCTGAAAAAACCGTGGTCACCGCCGTGAGCCAGGCTGTCCGTCATGGTGCGTCCAGTGCGCCGCTGCGCCTGGATGGCGAAGATCTGACCCTGGTGTCAATCCACGTGAACGACGAGCCGTGGACAGAGTATAAAGAAGAAGAGGGCGCTCTGGTCATCAGTCAGTTGCCGGAACGTTTTACGCTGCGTATCGTGAATGAAATTAGCCCGGCGGCCAATACCGCGCTGGAAGGACTGTATAAGTCTGGCGATGCGCTGTGCACCCAGTGTGAGGCAGAAGGGTTCCGCCATATTACCTGGTATCTCGACAGACCCGATGTTCTGGCGCGTTTTACCACCAAAATTATCGCCGATAAAACCCAATATCCGTTCCTGCTCTCTAACGGCAACCGCGTGGCGCAGGGTGAACTGGAAAACGGTCGTCACTGGGTGCAGTGGCAGGATCCGTTCCCGAAACCGTGCTATCTGTTTGCGCTGGTAGCCGGTGATTTCGACGTCCTGCGTGACACCTTTACCACCCGCTCAGGACGTGAAGTGGCGCTGGAACTGTATGTCGATCGCGGCAATCTGGACCGTGCGCCGTGGGCAATGACCTCGCTGAAAAACTCCATGAAATGGGATGAGGAGCGTTTCGGCCTTGAGTATGACCTCGACATCTATATGATTGTCGCCGTCGACTTCTTCAATATGGGTGCGATGGAGAATAAAGGTCTGAACATCTTTAACTCCAAATATGTGCTGGCCCGCACCGATACGGCCACCGACAAAGACTATCTTGATATTGAACGCGTTATTGGTCACGAATATTTCCATAACTGGACCGGCAACCGTGTGACCTGTCGCGACTGGTTCCAGTTGAGCCTGAAAGAAGGTTTAACCGTGTTCCGCGATCAGGAGTTCAGTTCCGATCTCGGCTCACGTGCGGTAAACCGTATCAGCAATGTACGTACCATGCGCGGCCTGCAGTTTGCCGAAGACGCCAGCCCGATGGCGCACCCGATCCGCCCGGATATGGTTATCGAAATGAACAACTTCTATACCCTGACCGTGTATGAAAAGGGCGCTGAAGTCATTCGTATGATCCACACTCTGCTGGGTGAGACTAACTTCCAGAAAGGGATGCAGCTGTACTTTGAGCGTCATGACGGCAGCGCTGCTACCTGTGATGATTTCGTGCAGGCGATGGAAGATGCGTCCAATGTCGATCTCTCTCATTTCCGCCGCTGGTACAGTCAGTCCGGTACGCCGATTCTGACCGTGCGTGATGACTACAATCCGTCAACGGAACAATACACGCTGACTATCAGCCAGCGTACGCCAGCCACGCCGGATCAGGCCGAGAAACAACCGCTGCATATTCCTTTCGCCCTCGAGTTGTATGACAACGAAGGGAAAGTGATCCCGCTACAAAAAGGCGGGCATCCGGTGAATGCTGTGCTCAACGTGACCCAGGCAGAACAGACGTTTGTCTTTGATAACGTCTACTTCCAGCCAGTTCCGGCACTGCTGTGCGAATTCTCCGCACCGGTAAAACTGGAATACAAATGGAGCGATCAGCAACTGACCTTCCTGATGCGTCATGCGCGTAACGATTTCTCTCGTTGGGATGCGGCGCAAAGTCTGCTGGCGACCTATATTAAGCTCAACGTTGCCCGTCATCAGCAGGGCCAGCCGTTGTCGCTGCCGGTACATGTGGCCGATGCTTTCCGCGCCATTTTGCTCGATGAGAAAATCGATCCGGCGCTGGCGGCAGAGATCCTGACGTTGCCTTCGGTAAATGAAATCGCCGAACTGTTCGATATCATCGATCCGGTCGCGATAACGGAAGTTCGCGAAGCATTGACCCGCACGCTGGCGGCTGAGCTGGCGGATGAATTCCTCGCTATCTATAACGCTAATCATCTTGACGAGTACCGCGTTGAGCATGCTGATATTGGTAAGCGTACGCTGCGCAATGCCTGCCTGCGCTTCCTGGCCTTTGGCGAAACCCATCTGGCTGACACGTTGGTTAGTAAGCAGTACCGCGAAGCGAACAATATGACTGACGCCCTGGCGGCGCTGTCCGCTGCGGTGGCGGCGCAACTGCCATGCCGTGACGCATTGATGCAGGAGTATGACGATAAATGGCATCATGACGGTCTGGTAATGGATAAATGGTTTATCCTGCAATCCACCAGCCCGGCGAGAAACGTGCTGGAAACGGTACGCGGTCTGCTGAAGCATCGTTCCTTCAGTATGAGTAACCCGAACCGTATTCGTTCCCTGATTGGTGCTTTTGCGGGCAGCAACCCGGCGGCTTTCCATGCGGAAGATGGCAGCGGCTATCAGTTCCTGGTCGATATGCTGACTGAGCTGAACAGCCGCAATCCACAGGTGGCGTCACGTCTGATTGAGCCGTTGATTCGTTTGAAACGCTATGATGCCAAACGTCAGGCGAAGATGCGTGCGGCGCTGGAACAGTTGAAAGGCCTCGAGAATCTCTCCGGCGATCTGTTCGAGAAGATTGACAAAGCGTTAGCCTGATAATATTGCCGGATGGATCCGGCCTACCATTCACGCGTAGGCCGGATAAGCGGTAGCGCCATCCGGCGTTTTTAACCCTGCTTGCGTAGCTGAACTTCATTTTCGCCACGCTTCATAACCCGGTTCAACACTTCCGCTTCCAGTTCGGCTAATCGCACCGATCCCAAACGGCGGGGGCGCTGAATATCCACCGTCAGATCCAGCCCGATTTTACCATCTTCGATCAACAGCACGCGGTCTGCCATTGCGACGGCCTCACTGACATCGTGCGTCACCAGCAGCACCGTAAAGCCGTGGTCCTGCCATAGCGAGACGATCAGATCCTGCATCTCAAGACGGGTTAACGCATCCAGCGCGCCGAGCGGTTCATCCAGTAACAGCAGGCCAGGGCGGTGAATTAATGCCCGCGCCAGGGCCACGCGCTGTTTTTGGCCGCCAGACAGGGCGGCAGGCCACTCCTGTGCCCGGTTTTCGAGGCCAACAGCGGCCAACGCATTACGGGCCGCATCGCGCCATTGACCTTTCAGCCCCAGACCAACGTTATCAATAACCGTTTTCCATGGCAGCAGACGCGCATCCTGAAACATCATGCGCGTATCATCCTGAATCTCTGCCAGCGGGGTAGTTCCGGCAAGTAATGCGCCTGAAGTGGGCGATTCCAGCCCAGCCAGCAGGCGCAGCAAGGTGCTTTTGCCACCGCCGCTGCGGCCCACTACGGCAACAAATTGCCCTGCCGGAATATGCAGATCTAATTGATTCAGCACTGTATTGGCGGCGTATTGTTTGGTCACGGCGCTCAGCAAAAGCGGCGTACCCTGATTCAAGCGAGCGGTATTCATACAGTAGCCTCCTTCACATGGTAAGCCGGGTTCCAGCGCAGCCAGACTCGCTCCAGCAGTTGGGCGCTGACATCGGCAAGTTTGCCGAGCAGGGCGTAGAGAATGATGGCCACTACCACCACGTCGGTTTGCAGAAATTCTCGCGCATTCATCGCCAGATAACCAATGCCGGCATTGGCGGAAATGGTTTCCGCAACGATCAACGTCAGCCACATCAGTCCGAGAGCAAAACGTACGCCAACCATAATCGAGGGCAGGGCGCCGGGGAGGATCACATGGATAAACAGTGAAAAGCCGGACAATCCATAGCTGCGCGCCATCTCCACCAGGCCGCGATCGATATTGCGGATCCCGTGCCAGGTGTTGATGTAAATCGGGAACAGTGTGCCCAAGGCGACGAGAAAGATCTTCGCCGATTCATCAATGCCGAACCACAAAATCACCAGCGGGATCAGCGCCAGATGGGGTACGTTGCGCAGCATCTGTATCGACGTATCCAGCAGGCGTTCCCCCCAGCGTGAAAGACCGCTGATGAGTCCCAGCGTCAAACCCAACGATCCACCGATCGAGAATCCGATCAGCGCGCGCCAGGAACTGATCGCCAGATGCTGCCAAAGCTCGCCGCTGGCGGAAAGTGTCCAGAAGGCTTCGACAACGCCTTCCGGGGAGGGCAAGATGCGGGTGGATAGCCAGCCCATTGACGAGGCTATCTGCCAGAGCGCCACCAGACCTACCGGCAAAAACCAGGGTGCGAGGCGCAATAGCCACCTGTTTTTCGGTGTTGTCATCAGCGTGCTCCTTAGCTTTGCGCGACCTTACGGGGAATAAATTCGTTAGCCACCGCTTCGCCTTGTTGGTGCAGACGCTGTGGCTGTGGAATTTCAGGTATCGAAACATCCAGATGCGGGAACAGTAGCTCGCCAACTTTGTACGCCTCTTCCAGATGCGGATACCCCGACAGCACAAAGCTGTCGATACCCAGCGCGGCGTACTCGTTTATGCGCGCTGCGACGGTCGGGCCGTCGCCGACCAGCGCGGTTCCGGCGCCGCCACGCACCAGCCCAACGCCTGCCCACAGGTTCGGGCTTATTTCCAGTTTGTCGCGTTTACCGTTGTGCAGCGCGGCCATCCGCTGTTGGCCAACCGAATCTGTTCTTGAGAAGGCGGCCTGGGCTTTGGCAATCGTGTCGTCATCAAGATGCGAAATCAGACGCTCCGCTGCCTGCCACGCCTCATCCGTCGTCTCCCGCACGATCACATGCAAACGAATACCAAAGCGGATCTTGCGTCCAAGCGCTGCTGCTTTGGCTCGCACTTGCTCAATCTTCTCTTTCACCTGTTCAGGCGGTTCGCCCCAGGTCAGATAGAGATCAACCTGCTCGGCAGCCAGGTCTTGCGCGACATCGGAAGAACCGCCGAAATAAAGCGGCGGCCAGGGTTGTTGTACGGGAGGAAAAAACAGCTTCGCGCCGCGGACGTGCATATGTTTGCCGTTGAAATCCACCGTTTCTCCCTGTAACAGCCGACGCCAGATCTGGGTGAATTCAGCAGAAGCTTCATAGCGCTCTGTATGATCAAGAAACACGCCGTCGCCAGCCAGCTCCTGCGGATCGCTGCCGGTCACCAGGTTAAACAGCGCCCGACCGTTAGAGAGTCTGTCGAGCGTTGCAGCCTGGCGTGCGGCAACCGTTGGCGAGGTTACGCTTGGACGCAGCGCGACCAAAAACTTGAGCCGCTGAGTAACAGGGATCATGGAGGCGGCTACCAGCCAGGCATCTTCACAGGAGCGACCGGTTGGGATCAAAACGCCGGTAAATCCCAGGCGATCGGCAGCCTGCGCGATTTGCTGCAGATAACTTTGATCGACCGGACGCGAGCCTTCTTCCGTCCCCAGATAGTGGCCATCCCCGTGGGTGGGTAAAAACCAGAACATGTTCAGACTCATAATTTTGCTCCTGTCTGCTGAGTGGGTTGCCAGATACGCTGGCGAATATCGATTTTTTTCGGCACCAGACGATTGTCATAAAACAGATCGGCGGTTTGTTGTTGCAGGGCGGCAACCGAGGCGCTGACGGGTGAGATGGTCGTTGGCGGCCGGTGATCAAGATAAGACGCAATCACCGGCTCTGGCAGTCCCATGGTTTTGGCCAGCAGGGTAATACTTTGCTGGCGCTGGCTGAGGGTTAACGCATCAGCCTGGCTAAAGGTATCCAGCACGCCAAGAACAAACGCGCCATTTTTCTCGGCATAAGGACGCGCGGCGAGATAAAAGGAGCCGGTCTGTTTGAGGTCTGAGCCATCTTTTAGCACGCGCACATCACCCTGCAGCAACGCGGCGGAATAGTAAGGATCCCAGATAGCCCACGCATCAACGTTACCTTGCTGGAAGGCTGCTCTGGCATCTGCGGGTGTCAGATATGTTGGTTGAATATCGGTAAATTTCAGCCCGGCCTGTTGTAAGGCTCGCAGCAGTAAATTGTGGGCGCTGGAACCTTTCTGGAAGGCGACTTTATGCCCTTTGAGCTGCGCAACGCTCTGGATCGGGCTGTTTTTGGGCACCAGAATCACTTCGGCTTTTGGTTTGGGCGGCTCGACGCCAACGTAAACCAGATCGGCTCCGGCGGCCTGGGCGAAAATCGGTGGAATGTCACCGGTACTGCCGAGATCGATACTGCCAATATTGAGTGCTTCCAGCATTTGCGGCCCTGCCGGAAACTCAATCCACGAGATTTTGGTCTGTGGGTAGCGTTTCTCCAGTAACTGATGGCTTTTTGCCAGCACCATACTGACGCTTCCTTTCTGGTAGCCTATGCGCAGCGCGTCTGGTGCAGACTCTGCGGCATGGACGAGCGTTGAAAGTGACAGCAATCCGGTCAACGCCAACCACGGCGTGTGACGCTTGAGCAGATTAAGCATGGGCGGCACCTCGCAGAGCATTCAATTGAGGAAGTTGGACATCACGACGATGCAACGCCAGCCAGAAGGTGTCGAGCGCATTGTCCAGACGCAGTTGCAGGTTGGGCGTAAACTGCGGTTTATGCTGATAATCAATGACCTGTGAATCATCAGCAAAAACACCGTGCAGGATTTCCTGGGCTTTTAACGCGCTCAGCACCGGCTTAAGCGCGTAATCAACGGCCAGTAAATGCGCAACGGTACCGCCTGTTGCCAGCGGCAAAACCACTTTGCCTTCCAGTGCGCGTTCGGGAAGCAGATCGAGCAACGTTTTCAACGCTCCGGAGTAAGCTGCTTTGTAGACCGGCGTTGCAACAATCAATCCGTCGGCGTCGTGCAGTTGTTCGACAAAGGTTTTCAGCGCCGGGCTGTCGAAGCGCGCATAGATCAGGTCTTCTGGGGCAAAGTTGTGCAGATTCCAGTGACAGACTTCGACATCCTGGCCGTTCAGTTTTTCCCGGGCGTATTCCAGTAAGGCGCTGGAGCGAGAGGGGAAGCGTGGACTTCCCGCCAGAGTAATGACGCGCATAATTTCAATCTCCCCTTATAACTAATTGTTCGCTTTTATTTAACATTGATAACAATTCGTGCAGTCTGGCAGAGAGATTTTGTTTATCGAAATGATTTATACGGGATAGAAAAGTTGAAAAATGAATAAAACGGCAGAAGTAGGAAAACGATTGCTATTTATTGCCGCAGGTCAATTCCCTTTTTGCTCGCGATCGCACATAATACGCCCCCGGTTTGCACACCGGGAATCCAGGAGAGTTCATGTACTACCCCTTCGTTCGTAAAGCCCTTTTCCAGCTCGATCCTGAGCGCGCTCATGAATTGACATTCCAGCAGTTACGTCGCATTACCGGCACGCCGCTCGAAGCGCTTGTCCGCCAGAAAGTACCCGCAAAACCGGTTACCTGTATGGGGCTGACGTTTAAAAATCCGCTCGGGCTTGCTGCCGGACTGGATAAAGACGGGGAGTGCATTGATGCGCTCGGTGCGATGGGATTCGGTTCAATTGAGATTGGTACCGTGACGCCACGCCCCCAGCCCGGGAACGATAAACCACGTCTGTTCCGTCTGGTGGATGCGGAAGGTTTGATCAACCGCATGGGATTCAATAACCTGGGTGTTGATAACCTGGTAGAGAACGTTAAGAAATCACATTTTGACGGCATTCTCGGCATTAATATTGGTAAGAATAAAGATACTCCGGTAGAAAACGGCAAAGATGACTATCTGATTTGTATGGAGAAAGTCTATGCTTATGCCGGTTATATCGCGATTAATATCTCTTCACCGAATACGCCGGGATTACGCACGCTGCAATACGGTGAAGCGCTGGATGATCTGCTGACGGCAATTAAAAATAAGCAAAACGATCTGCAAGCGATCCACCATAAATATGTTCCGGTGGCCGTAAAGATCGCGCCGGATCTTTCCGTCGAAGAACTGATCCAAGTTGCCGACAGTTTAGTTCGGCATAATATTGATGGTGTAATTGCAACTAACACCACTCTCGATCGTTCTCTCGTACAGGGAATGAAAAATTGCGATCAAATGGGGGGACTGAGCGGTCGTCCGTTACAATTAAAAAGTACAGAAATTATTCGCCAGTTGTCTCAGGAATTAAATGGTCAGTTGCCAATTATTGGCGTTGGCGGTATTGACTCGGTGATTGCCGCGCGCGAGAAAATAGCCGCCGGCGCAACCCTCGTACAGATTTATTCGGGCTTTATTTTTAAAGGCCCGCCGTTGATTAAAGAAATCGTCACCAATATCTGAATGCTACCTTAATCACAATCCAGGGCTTTATTTCTAGCCCTGGTTGTTTTATATTCCTTTACTGTTGCTTATTTAAACATTCTGAGCTTTTATTATTAGGGCAATAAACGAAGCGGCAAAAGGATACTGTCGTAACGGCGATGATTAAGGAAAGGAGAGAAACTGATGCGAATTAAACCCGACGATAACTGGCGCTGGTATTATGATGAAGAGCACGATCGTATGATGCTCGATTTAGCCAATGGTATGTTATTCCGTTCGCGTTTTGCTCGTAAAATGCTCACGCCTGATGCCTTTACTCCTTCCGGATTTTGCGTTGATGACGCCGCGCTTTATTTTTCCTTTGAAGAAAAATGCCGCTACCTGGATTTAGCGAAAGAACAAAAAGCGGAACTGGTGCTCAATGCGCTGGTGGCTATTCGTTATCTTAAGCCGCAGATGCCAAAAAGTTGGCACTTTGTCGCCCACGGCATTAACTGGACGCCAGTGCCAGGGGACGCTGCCTGTGTCGATTTAAGCGATACCGATGAACAGGTAAACCTGTTAGTGGTTGAGCCGGGTGAAAACGCCGCGCTTTGTCTGCTGGCGCAACCGGGCGTGGTGATTGCCGGACGCACCATGCAGCTTGGCGACGCAATTAAAATCATGAATGACAGACTGAAACCGCAGACAATGGTTGACAGTTTCAGCCTTGAGCAGGCGGTTTAACTTTCCAGCCTGATTGCCGTTTTGGGCACACAACTGCAGCACAGAATTGTCCCGTCATCTCCCATCGCTGATTTTTTCAGCGGGCTCACTTCGCCTTCTACCAACCGAATTCGACAGCATCCGCAAATTCCCGCCCGACATGAGTAGGGAACCCGGATACCCTGGTTTTCCAGCTGTTCAAGCAATACCTGCTGATTATTTCCGCGAAAGGTCTGTCCCTGCCACTCGATAAGCACCGTGGCATCGGGTTGTTGCACCGGGGCAGTATCATCGGTTTCTGCCGCGCCATATACTCTGGCCGGACCGGTGGACAGAATTTCAACCTCGTCGCCGACGCGAATCACGCCACTGTTACGCGCAATGAGATTCTGACCAAAATCGACATCGCCGTTATCCGTCGCAGTGCGAAAGCTTTGCAGCGTGGCCAGCGGTTCGCCGGACGGATGCTTCTGACCTTTCTCAGGGCTGACGGTGGTGAAAATGCAGCGGCTACAAGGTTTAGCCACGTCAAAAATAACCTCGCCAATGCGGATCACTTTCCAGGTATCTTCTTCCCAGGCGGCAGCGCCTGAAACCACCAGATTGGGGCGAAACTGCTCCATTTTTACGCTTGCCGGGCAGCGCTGCTGCAAATCGCGCAATGACGCTTCGTTAGTTAAAAGGTAGGGATAACCATCGGCAAAGGATAAAGGAACATCATCGCGGCGCTTCACTCGGCGCGTCAGCTGCGGACCAACCCAGCGAAGCTGCACGTCACGGGAGAAAAAACCGCTCAGCCACTGGTTGATAGCCGCTGGCGCAATACGCGCGGTAAAATGGTTGCCCCACACTTCCGTCGGCGCATCCTGCAGGGCGAAGTCGGCAAATCGCACAAGCGCGCTGCTACCGTCTGGCGCCGTAAGATGCAATCCATCGTGGAAAGGGGAAGGGGTAAAACGCACCATCTGTGGGTACTGTCGGGCGGTAATGAACGTCCCGTCGGGTTCGGTAATCATAAATATGCGATCAAAGGCGAGACCACTAACGTCTGCCAGAGCGTGGGTAAGCCCAATACCGCGCATTGATTTAACCGGATGAATAAAAAGTCGGGTTAACGTGACCACTGTACAGCCCCTCGAGCGAAAATAAGCCTTCAACTTTATGACATACCGCCCATATTAGCTATAATGCGCAGCAATTTTCTCGGAGTAAAAGTGACATTATGAATTCTCTGTTTGCCAGTACGGCCCGCGGGCTGGAAGAGCTGTTAAAAACTGAACTGGAAAACCTTGGCGCGCTGGAGTGTCAGGTCGTTCAGGGTGGGGTCCATTTTAAGGGCGACACGCGGCTTGTTTACCAGAGCCTGATGTGGAGCCGCCTGGCCTCGCGCATTATCCTGCCGATGGGAGAGTGCAAGGTCTACAGCGATCTTGATCTGTACCTCGGTGTTCAGGCAATCGACTGGACAGAGATATTTAATCCGGGCGCTACATTTGCGGTGCATTTTAGCGGCCTGAACGAAACCATTCGTAATAGTCAGTACGGGGCGCTGAAGGTAAAGGATGCGATTGTCGACGCCTTTACCCGTAAAAATCTGCCGCGTCCGAATGTGGATCGTGAATCTCCGGATCTGCGCATTAACGTGTGGCTGAATAAAGATACCGCCAGTATTGCGCTCGATCTGAGCGGTGATGGCCTGCATCAGCGTGGGTATCGCGATCGCGCAGGTCAGGCGCCGATTAAAGAAACGCTGGCTGCCGCCATTGTGATGCGTTCAGGTTGGCAACCGGGCACGCCGTTACTCGATCCGATGTGTGGCTCCGGTACACTGCTGATTGAAGCGGCGATGTGGGCAACCGATCGTGCGCCTGGTCTGCACCGTGGTTATTGGGGCTTTAGCGGTTGGGCGCAGCACGATGACGCTGTGTGGCAAGAGGTTAAAGCCGAAGCGCAGGTGCGCGCGCGTAAGGGTCTCGCAGACTACACCTCGCACTTCTATGGATCTGACAGCGATGCTCGCGTAATTGAAAAAGCACGCAGTAACGCCCGTCGCGCCGGAATTGCCGATCTGATGACGTTTGAAGTTAAAGATGTCGCCAAACTGAGCAACCCGTTACCGAAAGGACCGTACGGGACGGTTATCAGCAACCCGCCGTACGGCGAACGTCTGGATAGTGAACCGGCGCTGATTGCCCTGCACAGCCTGCTGGGGCGCACAATGAAAAACCAGTTTGGCGGCTGGAATCTGTCCCTGTTTAGCGCCTCGCCGGATTTGCTCAGCAGCCTGCAATTACGTGCTGATAAGCAGTTTAAAGCGAAAAATGGTCCGCTGGATTGCGTGCAGAAGAACTATCACGTTGCAGAAACCACCGCCGACAGTAAGCCTGTCACGGTCGCGGAAGATTATGCCAACCGCCTGCGTAAGAATCTTAAGAAGCTGGAAAAATGGGCGCGTCAGGAAGGTATTGAATGCTATCGCCTGTACGATGCCGACCTGCCGGAATACAACGTGGCGGTAGATCGCTACGGTGACTGGGTCGTGGTGCAGGAATACGCGCCGCCGAAAACGGTCGATGCGCAGAAAGCGCGTCAACGCCTGTTCGACATCATTGCCGCTACGCTCTCGGTACTTGAGATTGCCCCGAATAAACTGGTGCTGAAAACCCGTGAACGTCAAAAAGGCAAGAACCAGTATCAGAAGATGAATGAGAAGGGTGAATTCATTGAGGTAAGCGAGTACAACGCACGTCTGTGGGTGAACCTGACTGACTATCTTGATACCGGTTTGTTCCTCGATCACCGCATTGCGCGTCGCATGCTGGGTCAGATGAGTAAAGGTAAGGATTTCCTCAATCTGTTCTCCTACACCGGTAGCGCCAGCGTTCATGCCGGACTGGGCGGCGCGCGGAGCACCACGACGGTTGATATGTCGCGTACCTACCTGGAATGGGCGGAACGCAACCTGCGTTTGAACGGCCTGAGTGGTCGCGCTCACCGTTTAATTCAGGCCGATTGTCTGGGCTGGCTGCGCGATGCCAATGAACAGTTCGATCTGATTTTCATCGATCCGCCAACGTTTTCTAACTCTAAACGCATGGAAGATTCGTTTGATGTGCAGCGCGATCATCTGGCGCTGATGAAAGATCTGAAACGTCTGTTACGTAAAGACGGGACTATCATGTTCTCCAACAACAAACGTGGATTCCGTATGGATCTCGAGGGTCTGGCTGAGCTGGGATTGAAAGCACAAGAAATTACCCAAAAAACGCTTTCCCAGGACTTTGCCCGTAACCGTCAGATCCACAATTGCTGGCTGATTACCGCAGCCTGAAAGGATAAGTAAATGTCATTGATCAGTATGCATGGTGCATGGCTGTCGTTCAGCGATGCGCCCCTTCTTGATAATGCGGAACTGCATATCGAGGATAACGAACGCGTCTGTCTGGTAGGCCGTAACGGCGCGGGCAAATCGACGCTGATGAAGATCCTGAACCGTGAACAGGGTCTTGACGATGGGCGTATTATTTATGAGCAGGATCTGGTCGTCGCGCGTCTGCAACAGGATCCGCCGCGTAACGTCGAGGGCAGCGTGTATGACTTCGTTGCCGAAGGTATTGAGGAACAGGCTGAATACCTGAAGCGGTATCATGATATTTCGCGCCTTGTCATGACCGATCCCAGCGACAGAAATCTGAATGAGATGGCGCGGGTTCAGGAAATGCTCGATCACCACAATCTGTGGCAGCTCGAAAGTCGCATTAATGAAGTGTTGGCGCAACTGGGGCTGGATCCTAACGCCGCGCTTTCGTCGCTGTCTGGTGGTTGGCTGCGTAAAGCGGCGCTGGGCCGCGCGTTGGTGAGTAATCCGCGCGTATTGCTGCTCGATGAACCGACGAACCATCTGGACATTGAAACAATCGACTGGCTGGAAGGGTTCCTGAAATCCTTCAACGGGACAATCATTTTCATTTCCCACGACCGTTCATTTATTCGCAACATGGCGACGCGTATTGTTGATCTTGACCGCGGCAAACTGGTGACCTATCCGGGGAACTACGATCAGTATCTGCTGGAGAAAGAAGAAGCGCTGCGGGTAGAAGAGTTACAAAACGCGGAGTTTGATCGCAAGCTGGCGCAGGAAGAGGTTTGGATCCGCCAGGGTATCAAAGCGCGTCGTACCCGTAACGAAGGCCGTGTGCGCGCCCTGAAAGCGATGCGTCGCGAGCGCGGTGAACGTCGCGAAGTGATGGGCACGGCGAAGATGCAGGTTGAAGAGGCGAGCCGTTCGGGCAAGATTGTCTTCGAAATGGAGAATGTGGATTATCAGGTTGATGGTAAGCAACTGGTAAAAGATTTCTCCGCGCAGGTGCAGCGCAGCGACAAAATTGCGTTAATTGGCCCTAACGGTTGCGGCAAGACGACGCTGCTCAAACTGATGCTAGGCCAACTGCAGGCTGACAGTGGACGTATTCATGTTGGGACCAAGCTGGAAGTGGCTTATTTCGATCAGCACCGGGCTGAACTGGATCCGGATAAAACCGTGATGGACAATCTGGCCGAAGGTAAGCAAGAGGTGATGGTTAACGGTAAACCCCGCCATGTGCTGGGCTACCTGCAGGACTTCTTGTTCCACCCGAAACGGGCGATGACGCCAGTACGCGCGCTCTCCGGTGGGGAACGAAATCGTCTGTTGCTGGCGCGTTTGTTCCTGAAACCCAGTAATCTTTTAATTCTCGATGAACCAACGAACGATCTTGACGTCGAAACGCTGGAACTGCTTGAAGAGCTGATTGACAGCTATCAGGGCACCGTACTGCTGGTGAGCCACGACCGTCAGTTTGTGGATAATACCGTTACGGAATGTTGGATCTTCGAAGGCGGTGGTAAAATTGGTCGTTATGTCGGCGGTTACCATGACGCGCGCAGCCAGCAAGCGCAGCATGTGGCGTTTAAACAGCCCGTTGTGAAAAAAACAGAGGAAGCTGTTGCTCCTAAAGCAGAAATTGTCAAACGTGGCACGAGCAAACTAAGCTATAAACTGCAGCGCGAACTGGAGCAGCTCCCCGCATTGCTTGAAGAACTGGAAGCTAAGCTGGAAACATTACAAGCTCAGGTTGCTGACGCCGCTTTTTTCAGTCAGCCGCACGAGCAAACGCAACAAGTTTTAGCTAATCTGAACGAAGCGGAACAAGAACTTGAGCAAGCCTTTGAGCGCTGGGAGTATCTTGAATCTTTGAAGAATGGCGCATAATTTAAAGGAGCACATATGTGCGAACATCACCATGCCGCGAAGCATATTTTGTGTTCGCAGTGTGACATGCTGGTGGCGTTACCGCGCCTTGAGCATGGTCAGAAAGCGGCATGTCCACGATGTGGCACTACGTTAACGGTTGAGTGGGACGCGCCGAGGCAGCGTCCTACTGCCTATGTTTTAGCAGCGCTGTTCATGCTGCTTTTATCAAACCTCTTCCCTTTTGTGAATATGAACGTCGCAGGGGTAAGCAGCGAAGTGACGTTGCTGGAAATCCCCAGCGTGCTCTTCTCTGAAGATTACGCCAGCCTCGGCACGTTTTTTTTATTATTCGTCCAGTTAGTTCCCGCGTTTTGTTTACTGACTATTCTGCTGCTGGTGAACCGTGCCGAAATGCCTGGCTGGCTAAAGGCCCGGCTTGCGCGCGTCCTGTTCCAGTTGAAAAGCTGGGGGATGGCGGAAATCTTCCTCGCCGGAGTGCTGGTCAGTTTCGTTAAGCTGATGGCTTATGGTGATATCGGCGTGGGCAGCAGTTTCATCCCATGGTGCTTCTTTTGTGTACTACAGCTACGGGCGTTTCAGTGCGTTGACCGCCGTTGGCTGTGGGATGATATTGCGCCAATGCCTGTCATTAACCAGGAATTAAAGCCAGGCGTGCCCGGCATCCGGCAGGGGTTGCGTTCTTGTTCCTGCTGCACTGCGATTCTTCCCGCTGACGAACGGGTGTGCCCGCGCTGCGAGACGAAAGGCTACGTGCGTCGCAAAAACAGTCTGCAATGGACGATGGCGTTATTGTTCACGTCAATCATGCTTTATCTTCCTGCCAACATCCTGCCGATCATGATTACCGATTTGCTCGGATCCAAGTTGCCGTCAACGATTCTTGAAGGCGTGGTTTTGATTTGGAGCGAGGGCTCTTATCCGGTGGCGGCGGTTATCTTTATCGCCAGTATTATGGTGCCGACGTTGAAAATGATTGCCATTGCCTGGCTATGTTGGGATGCCAAGGGGCACGGCAAACGTGACAGTGAACGTATGCACTTGATTTATGAAGTGGTGGAATTTGTCGGTCGCTGGTCAATGATCGACGTTTTTGTGATTGCGGTACTCTCTGCGCTGGTGCGCATGGGAGGGTTAATGAACATTTATCCTGCAATGGGTGCTTTGATGTTTGCTTTAGTCGTCATTATGACAATGTTTTCTGCGATGACATTTGATCCGCGTCTGTCGTGGGACCGTGAACCAGAACCAGATCATGAGGAGTCCTGACAGCATGGAATCTAAAAGTGGGGAAGCCAAAGTGCAGAAGGTGAAAAACTGGTCGCCCGTGTGGATATTCCCGATCGTTACTGCGCTTATTGGCGCGTGGGTCCTGTTTTATCATTACAGCCATCAGGGGCCGGAAGTCACGCTGATTACCACCAATGCCGAAGGGATTGAAGGAGGCAAAACGACGATTAAAAGCCGCAGCGTGGATGTCGGCATCGTCGAGAGCGCGACTCTGACGGATGATTTGACCCATGTGGAGATTAAAGCTCGTCTTAACTCCGGAATGGAAAAGCTGCTGCATAAAGACTCTGTTTTTTGGGTGGTGAAGCCGCAGGTTGGTCGTGAAGGTATCAGCGGTCTGGGCACGCTATTGTCCGGGGCATATATTGAACTGCAGCCCGGCAATAAAGGGAATAAGCTGGAAAATTACCAACTACTGGATTCACCGCCGCTGGCACCGCCAGATGCGAAAGGGATCCGCGTGATACTGGACAGTAAAAAAGCCGGGCAGTTAAGCCCAGGCGATCCGGTATTGTTCCGTGGATATCGTGTGGGATCGGTTGAGACCAGCACCTTCGATGCGCAAAAGCGTACTATCAGCTACCAGCTTTTCATTAATGCGCCTAACGATCGTCTGGTGACCAGCAATGTGCGTTTCTGGAAAGACAGTGGGATCGCCGTGGATCTTACCTCCGCAGGTATGCGTGTGGAAATGGGATCGCTCTCCACGCTGTTTGGCGGTGGCGTAAGTTTTGATGTGCCAGAAGGTTTAGAACAAGGTGAGCCGGTTGGGCAACAGTCCGCGTTTAATCTTTATGACGATCAAAAAAGTATTCAGGATTCCCTGTATACCGATCATATTGACTACCTGATGTTCTTTAAGGATTCGATTCGTGGCCTGCAGCCAGGCGCGCCACTGGAATTCCGCGGCATTCGTCTGGGGACGGTGAGTAAAGTACCTTTCTTCTCACCGAACATGCGTCAGGTATTTAACAATGATTACCGCATTCCGGTGTTGGTACGCATCGAGCCTGAGCGCCTGAAAGCACAGCTGGGCGAGGACACTGATGTTGGCGCTCATCTGGAGCAATTGCTCAAACGCGGATTACGCGCATCGCTGAAAACCGGGAATCTGGTGACCGGCGCGCTGTATGTCGATCTCGACTTCTACCCGAAAGAACCACCGATTAGCGGTGTACGAGAATTTAATGGTTATCAGATTATCCCGACGGTGAGTGGCGGTTTAGCGCAGATCCAGCAGCGCCTGATGGAAGCGCTGGATAAGATTAATAATCTGCCGTTGAACCCGATGATTGAGCAGGCGACCAATACGTTGTCAGAAAGCCAGCGTACGATGAAGCATCTGCAAACCACGCTGGATAATATGAATAAGATCACATCCAGCCAGTCAATGCAGGATCTTCCGGCGGATATGCAAAATACGTTGCGTGAACTTAATCGTAGCATGCAGGGCTTCCAGCCGGGTTCGGCAGCCTACAACAAGATGGTGGCGGATATGCAGCGTCTTGATCAGGTACTGCGCGAACTGCAACCGGTACTGAAAACGTTGAACGATAAGAGCAATGCGCTGGTATTTGAAGCGAAGGACAAAAAAGATCCAGAGCCGAAGAGGGCGAAACAATGAAAAAGTGGCTAGTGGTGATGATGGCGGTCTGGCTGACGTCATGCAGCTCCAGCGGAGAAAATAAAAGCTATTACCAGCTTCCTATCGCGCAAGGGGGCGTCCAAAGCTCCGCCAACCAGGGTAACCGGCTGCTGTGGGTTGAGCAGATTGCGGTGCCGGACTATCTGGCGGGTAATGGAGTGGTTTACCAGACCAGCGATGTGCAATATGTGATAGCGAATAATAATCTCTGGGCCAGTCCTTTAGATCAGCAATTGCGCAATACGCTGGTGACGAACCTCAGTATGCAATTACCTGGCTGGGTTGTCGCTTCGCAGCCGCTGGGAAGCACACAGGACACGCTGAACGTCACTGTGACCGGCTTCCACGGTAGGTACGATGGGAAGGTTATTGTCAGCGGAGAATGGTTACTGAATCACCAGGGGCAGTTGATCAAGCGTCCGTTCCACATCGAGGCAGTGCAGACCAGGGACGGCTACGATGAGATGGTGAAGGTTCTCGCCAACGCCTGGAGTCAGGAAGCGACGGCCATAGCTCAAGAGCTGAAACGCATCCCTTAAGCTTAAATAATTGTAAATTATGCCGCCCCTGGTTCACCGCCCGGGGCGGTTTTTTTTATTTTTTAGCCGCGGAGATAACTGTTCTGTCTGATTTTTTTTGTACAAATGATTTCGCGGGTAGCTCACAAATATGACACTGGCGTGAATTTTGCGCATTGACGAGCCTGATGTTTAGGGGTATTCGTTTAGTGTGATTGCACACTTAGTAATCACTGTTTTCTTTTCCACCAGAACTAAAGATGAGGGAAACGAGGCATGAAGAGACAAAAACGAGATCGCCTGGAACGGGCACATCAACGTGGATATCAGGCCGGCATTGCCGGACGCTCAAAAGAAATGTGTCCCTATCAGGCGCTGAATCAGAGATCATACTGGCTGGGAGGCTGGCGAGAAGCCATGGGGGATAGGGTTTTAATGGCCTGATTCTGTCTCTTTAGATAAAAGAAACCTCCGCAGAGCGGAGGTTTCGCCTTTTTGCAGACCGGATAAGGCGTTCACGCTGTCATCCGACAACGACGCAACGCCTGATCTCTGCGATTAGAACGCGGAAGTGTCCTGGAAAAGACCCACTTTCAGATCGTTTGCGGTGTAGATCAGACGACCATCAACCAGCACTTCGCCATCAGCCAGGCCCATGATCAGGCGACGGTTAACGATGCGTTTGAAGTGAATGCGGTAAGTGACTTTCTTCGCAGTCGGCAGAACCTGACCGGTGAATTTCACTTCGCCTACGCCCAGCGCGCGGCCTTTACCTTCGCCGCCCAGCCAGCCGAGATAGAATCCAACCAGCTGCCACATGGCATCAAGACCCAGGCAGCCTGGCATCACCGGATCGCCGATGAAGTGGCATCCGAAGAACCACAGGTCCGGGTTAATATCCAGTTCAGCTTCAACATAACCTTTGTCAAAGTTGCCACCGGTTTCGGTCATCTTAATGACACGGTCCATCATCAGCATGCTTGGTGCAGGCAGTTGCGGGCCTTTTGCGCCAAACAGCTCACCGCGACCAGAGGCAAGAAGGTCTTCTTTTGTATAGGATTCGCGTTTATCTACCATGTTCTCTGTAAGCCTTATTTTATTGAAGCACGCAGGATAGCTAACACGTGTACGCTGAACAAGTCCGATCAGTTCGGAATAATCCAGTTCAGCCAACGTAGCGGCCATGGAAAACGGTGACGGCCTTCCTGTTGCGTTGCTGTCGCAATACGTTCCTGGATGGTTTGCATCAGCGTTGTCTGGCCTTCGCCATCCCACACCAGATTTAGTAATAGCGGCAATGCATCGGTTACATCGTCCACCGCCCAGATAGTGAATTTTTCTTCTTCTATGGCCTGTAGCAGGGCCGGTTGCAGGCTCAGGTGTCTGACATTAGCTGATGGAATGATAACGCCCTGAGTACCTGACAGCTCACGCTGCTGGCAGATGGCGAAGAAACCTTCAATTTTCTCGTTAAGACCGCCGACAGGTTGCGCCCGACCAAATTGATCGACAGAACCCGTAATGGCGATGCTTTGATTCACAGGGACGTCGGCGAGGGCGCTAATCAATGCGCACAATTCCGCCATGGACGCGCTGTCACCATCAACTTCGCTGTATGATTGTTCAAAGGTCAGCGAGGCCGAGAAGGGAATTTGCTGCTCAAGCTGGAGTTCAGACATCAGGAACGCCTGCATAATCATCATCCCCTTGGCATGAATATTTCCTCCCAGCTCGGCTTTGCGCTCAATATCTGTGAATTCGCCATCGCCAATATGCACCACGCAGCTGATACGTGATGGTTCTCCAAACGCGCGAGGATGACCCGGAAACTCAATGACCGACAGGGCGTTGATCTGACCAATTCGCTCGCCTTCCGTTTCAATAAGGATTTGCTCTTGCAGGATCTCATCCTGCATACGTTCGGCCAGGAATCCTTCTCGCCATTCGCGCTGCGCCAGCATCAGGCTGAACTGTTCCGCTGTGCAGGTTTCGCTCTCGCATAGCGGGGCCACTTCTTTGAACTGTCGGATGATCCACAAGGGGTTAAGCGGCAACGTATCCTGTTCGCCGGTATAGCGCACCGCTTCGCGGATTAGAACCTGCCAGGCATCAGGCGCGGGGTAGGGCAAATTGTTGCGCGTGGCGGTATGCGTTACCCACTGGCACCACTGTGTCATGGTTTCGGCATCGACTATCTGCAGGTTGTCTTCAAATTCGCTGTAGATGGCCTGCTCAGCCAGTTCTGGCTCCATGTCCTGAAAATCTGCCAGTGATTCACGCTCCCCGACTAAAATCACTTTCAGTTTAAGCGGCATCGGCGGAACGGAAACGGGCAATGGGCGAGACTCATCAAAAGCTACCCAGTCAAAGCGCTCGTGGCTGACAATGGCTTTCAGACGCATCCACAACAGCGGTTGTGCCAGCAGAGTGCGTAATGAGATAACCAACACCCCACCATTCGCCTGATGCACCAGACCTGGTTGCAGGGAAATATCGCCATTGAACTGACGCAGGCAGCCAAACAGTTGCTCGGCTTCAACCCAGTCAGCGTTGACCACCTGAGTTAGCGTCGCAAAATTGTCTTCTGCTTTTTCCGCTGTACGATAGCGGATAGTGTGACCAGAGATATCATAATGACCCCCAGTCAGGCGTCCTGCGTCCGTGTGCAGTGTATGTGCAGCAGTTGCAATAAGGTTAAGGTATTCAAGCTCTTCCGGTGCTTTTACCAGCATGAACGAGGACGTCGTCCAGTGCTGCAGAAGCTGCTCTAGCGCGAATTGTAAACGTGGCTGAGTATCACTAAGTAAGGTATCGGTGTCGTCAGTGACGTGCGGCTGTGCAAATACTTCCTGATAACTGTCGGTATCAGGAACCAGATCACGCCATGCAAGTTTCGTAATGGTCAAAGTTGATGTTTTTTAGTCTGTTGTTAAAAACGAGATTATACCGTAACCCTCATCACTACACACCTGGAAAGCACCGCGAAACGGAAGTGATGACGCGCGGCAGTTCACAGGCTGGATATTCTTTTCTTCAGTTGCTCAAAAAGCTGATATTCTGATAAGAGTTACACGGTAACATTGAGATCGCAATGAAATATCAACAACTTGAAAATCTTGAAAGCGGCTGGAAGTGGAAGTACCTGGTGAAGAAGCATCGTGAGGGGGAATTAATAACCCGTTACGTAGAGGCCAGCGCTGCCAAAGAAGCCGTTGATTTATTGCTAACCCTCGAAAATGAACCGGTTCGGGTCAATACCTGGATTGAAGAACACATGAACCCTGCGCTACTCAATCGTATGAAACAGACCATACGGGCGAGGCGCAAGCGGCATTTTAATGCTGAGCATCAGCATACACGAAAGAAATCTATCGATCTGGAATTCATGGTTTGGCAACGCTTAGCAGGCCTTGCGCAGCGGCGCGGTAAAACGCTTTCTGAAACCATTGTGCAACTGATTGAAGATGCGGAGCATAAAGAGAAGTACGCAAATAAAATGTCGACATTAAAACAGGATTTACAGGCACTGCTGGGAAAAGAGTAGTGGCAGGGTGGTTTAATGGGTGACGTAGTAGTGTGCTTTGATTAAAACACAGATGAAAAAAAACCCCGCGATGCGGGGTTTTTTTATAAGACGATAACTTAAGCCTGAGGCTGAGTTACAACGTCTTTGATACCTTTAACTTCGATCTCAACACGACGATCCGGAGCCAGGCAGTCGATCAGTGCAGCGCGAGCTTTCACGTTGTCACAGGTGTTGCCAGTAACCGGGTTAGATTCGCCCATGCCACGTGCAGAGATTTTGTCAGAAGGAATACCTTTAGAGATCAGGTAATCAACAACGGACTGAGCACGTTTCTCGGACAGACCCTGGTTGTAAGCTTCAGAACCGATGCGGTCAGTGAAGCCCAGAACCACTACGGAACCGTCTTTCGGATCCAGGTTGCTCAGCTGGCTGTACATCTGGTCCAGAGCCTGCTGGCCTTCTGGTTTCAGAGTTGCTTTGTTGAAGTTGAACAGAACGTCAGACTTCAGAGTGAAGTGCTTGGTCTGTACTTCTGGAGCCGGAGCTGGAGCAACAACTACTGGAGCTGCTTCTTCCTGCTGGCCGAAACGGTAAGAAACACCAACGCTTAACAGACCGTTATCCGGACGACCGCCAACGGTGTTCGCGTCACCGATGTTGTTGGTCCACTGGTATTCCAGACGGGTAGCGATTTCAGGAGTAATTGCATACTCTACGCCACCAGCGAATACTGGGGATACACCAGTGTCGTGGTCTTTGAAGCCGGTGTTGTTTTTAGCGTCTGCACGCCAAACCATACCACCCAGACGGGTATAAACGTCCAGATCATCAGTGATTGGGTAACCCAGTTTAGCGGTCAGCTGAACGCCCTGAGCTTTGAAAGCGCCGTTGTTGTGAGTCTGGTCAGTGTAGCCTTTGTACGGCATACGGCCTAACCAGTCATAACCCATTTCGAAACCAACGTACGGGTTAACCTGATAACCACCGAACGCACCAGCACCCAGTTGGCTTTCGTGGGTAGGGCCGGCGTTGTTGATCTGGTTGTTGCCAATATCATGGTACTGAGACCAGCCCAGTTTAGCACCAGCGTACCAGGTGTTATCTTTCGGAGCGGCCTGCGCCACGGTAGCGAAACCAGCCAGTGCCACTGCAATTGCGATAGCTGTCTTTTTCATTTTTTGCGCCTCGTTATCATCCAAAATTCGCCATGAATATCTCCGAAGAGAGATAACACGGTTAAATCCTTCACCCGGGGACCAGTTCAATAGTTACTCTACCGATATCTGCGGCTTACGCCGAGCACCCCTGGCGATGTAAAGTCTACAACGTAGTTGAAAACTTACAAGTGTGAAGTCCGTCAGGCATATGAAAAAAAAAGGCTTGTATACATAATATTTAACATTTATTGATGTCTAAATGCACTGGAGATTTCCTGAAAACCGCTTGAGACAGGCGTTCGCACGAAAAACGCGTTAAAGCTCAAAGGCAAATTGAAGCATGAAAAAAAATTCCAGGATAAATCCTAATTTTACTCAATGATACAAATTCGAGTGAATTTTTAGCCCGGAATGCTGTCTCCCCGCAAGTGACTGTGCGCGAACAGGACGCATGATAAATCCCATAGCATTTCCTTCTTCAGCCGCTTTAACCAGTTCAGCGTGTTCGTCTTCCGTTAACTCTTCTCCCAGCCAGCCGATAACGACGCTGTAATTACCTGTGCGCAGCGCACGGATCATCGATTCCAGTGTATTGCAGGGGGAGAGTTGGCGAATCTGCATCACTTTTGTCAATGGAAGCCCGGCCGACTGTACCCACTCCCGGCTTAATTTTTGCTGAGGCGTCAGCCACAGTTGCCAGCGTGATTGCTGCCCTAACTGCTGCAGCAGGGGAAGCAGCAGTAGTTGCGTCATCATGGGCTGGTCCTCGCGATAGACCACTTCACTGATAAGCCCAGCGGTTGCGTTCTCTGATGAAACGCGCGCAATGTTGCTTGATGCGGAAGAGAACGACGAAGAACGATTTGCATAGCCTGAAGTGTACATAATCAATCCAGCCCTGTGAGTTACTGTATGAATATACAGTAACCCTGCTATCAACAAAGATCAACCTTATTTTCGGAAACAGGTTCGCAATTTTTAGTCGTAGTTACGGGAAAAATAAAATTCATCTTGCCCCGTGCGAATAAGTTGCCTATTTTCGTCATTAACGGATCTGTTATTGAAAATCATTTGCTTACGTTATGATTTAAAAGGATTTTTATGAAAGAGCTTTCTTATGCAAAGATCTATAAATCACAAGAATATCTGGCGTCTCTGGGAACAATTCACTATCGCTCATTATTTGGCAGCTACAGTTTGACGGTTGGGGATACGGTCTTTGCTATGGTCGCCAGCGGTGAGTTATATCTTCGGGCCTGCGAACAGAGCGTACAGTACTGTGCAAAAAATTCGCCTGTCTGGCTGACATTTATAAAGCGCGGGCGTCCGGTGGTACTCAACTACTATCAGGTGAATGATGCGCTGTGGCAAAACCAGCAGCAGTTGGTGTCGTTATCGCGGTACTCATTAGATGCTGCTGTTAAGGAAAAACAGAGTCGCTTTGCTCAACATCGTCTGCGGGAACTACCAAATATGACGTTTCATCTGGAGACCCTGCTAAATGAAGCAGGAATTAAAGATGAGGGAACATTGCGAACGTTGGGCGCCCAAATGTGCTGGCTGAAACTGCGGCAAAATAATCCAGCCCTGACGGTAAAAATACTTTATGCCCTTGAAGGCGCGGTCGGTGGCGTGCATGAAGCTGCGCTCCCGGCGGTCCGTCGCCAGGAACTGGTGGAGTGGGTCAGTTCACTGACGCCGAAGCCGGGGTATTAGAAGGCAGCACGGCAATTTGCTGTTGTAATCGCCGGATTTCCGGTAGCAGGGCGATCAATAACCCAACCTGCTGTATAACAAGCGGTTCTTTACTATCCGGACGTGGCTCAAGATGCTGAATTCGATGCTTTAGCCCCTCCAGCGCCTGGTAGACGCGCTGTTCGTCTGCGGGTTGATAGTGAAGCGCGTCATCAACGTAGCAGACGGCATCATCCAGTAATGCCAGAACTTCCGGGTTGGTTAACTGTTCGCGGTGTGCGCCAAGGGCAGAAATGTAACTGGTAAACGTATGATTGAGGCACAGCAAGCGAAATGCTGTTTCTCGCGTTTGGGCCGTGACATCCGGTTCACTCGACATGTTCGACACCACGGAGGCAAGTTCTGCATCACGATTGTGTGCGTCACGACGGGCGATACGGTATGCCATACGGTTATCACGACCCTGATGATATTGTTCGAGAATAGCATCAAGGTAACGACAGTTTGCGTCAGTGGCCCGCTCAATGACACGCGGCAGGTTACGAAAACGCCAGTCAGGCCAGATGAAACTCACGGCAGCCCATGCAATGGCACACCCTATCAGCGTATCGATAACGCGCGGCAGCGCAACTTCGAAACCTTCACCGAGCAGATTAAAGCACAGCAGTACCAGCAGCGTGATAAACATCGTGGCGTGTGCATACTGGACGTTGCGAAAGGCAAAAAACAGTACGCCAGTGATCACCAAAAGTATTAACTGACCTTCCAGAGAGGGAACGAACCACAGGATAGGTAAACCAATGGCGATTCCTACCAATGTACCGATAATCCTTAGCGCCAGGCGATGTCGGGTGGCGTTGTAGTTTGGCTGACAGACAAACAGACTGGTCAGCAGGATCCAGTATCCGTGGTTCATCCCGGTAATCTGGATAATGGCATAGCCGACACAAAGCACCAGCGACATGCGTACTGCATGGCGAAACAGGGCTGACTCAGGCGTAAAATTACGGCTCAGACGTAACCAGATATCGCTGAACCCATGCGGACTGTCATCGGCAAGCTGATTTTCAGACTCATTACGCGAGAGTACCTGAGCCTGTTCTGACTCGATGGTGGCCAGTTGGGCGTCGATAGCTCGCAGGTTTGAGAGTAAAAATCCCAGCGTGTTGAGCAGGTCTGCAGGCGCACCGCTCGCACGCATACGCTCCAGGGCGGCATCTATATGCGTGAAGACGCGCTCAAAGTGCGGATCGTGCTGGTAAGGCGTGCGTAATAAAATACAGCGGGACAACTGGGTGCAGGCTTGCCCCTGCATCGACATCAAGCGCTGGAAGCGAAACATCACGTCGCTGTGACGGAAATGGTCGCGTAGCGTTTGATACTGAATATGGGAGGAGCTGGCGCGTTCGTGAATATCCTGCGCTACAAAATAGTAATGTAGCGTGCGACGCGTTCCGCGCTGACCGCGGTCGCCGCGCAGGCGAGTCAGTAACGATACCTTTGTCTGGTTTAGCGTCGCCATCAATTGCCCATTAGCGAGGGCCAAATCATACAACGGCGCCTGGCTTTCATCTTCAATGTCGGGATCAAAAAGGCGTGATTTCAGTTCCAGGTAGTGCGCTAACTGTTCGTAGCTACGCGCCAGATTGTCCTGCAGTGGGCGGATGGGGAACAGAAGATGCCCGGTCAGCGTCAGAAGGTTGTACCAGATAGCGCCAGCGAGCAACAGGATCGGCTGCTGATACCACTGATCGTAAAGCGACGTTCCCAGCATAGTATAAATGGCAATCAACAACGCACCAAAGGCGATGGTTGCATAGCGCTGGCCTAAGCCCCCCAGCAGAATGAAGCCGCTGGTGGAAAGCGTTAACCCAATGGCAAACAGCCATGGCCATGGGAAGAGCAATTCTACGGAGGCTGAGGCAATAAAAAAGCAGATCAACGTAATGATCAAATTGCGCAGTCGGCCAGCGAGGCGATCGTCCAGATCGGTCAGCGCAGCAGCGACCATACCCAGCGTGAGCGGGATGGTCAGCTTAACATCGCCCAGCCACCAGGGTAGCGCTGTTGTGCCACAAAGCGCGATAAAAATTCTTACGTAGTACAGCCAGGTGCTGTTCCAGGTATAGCGTTTAAACAGCGGACTTAACATAAAGGCCATCAGTCCTGATTATTCAAAGCGACGGCGCGCATTGGCTTCACGCGCAGCGCGGGCAACTTCGACTGAAACCACCCGACGCCCCACCGGCCAGAGCGCAATAGCGGCAATTTTAAAGTTCGCAATGCCCACCGGAATACCGATAATCGAAATGCACTGGGCAATGCCGGAGACAATGTGCATCAGGCACAGCCACCAACCGAAGAAAATCAGCCAGAAAATATTGAGCAATGTGCCACCGGTATTAAGAAGCACATTTTTCCCTGCCGGATTAAGTTCATCGACATGAATCGCTTCGTTGCCATAGGGAAATAGCGAGAGTCGGGTTATTTCCCAGCATGACCGGGTCAAGGGTAAAGTAAAAATAAGCACAATACTGACCAGCGTAGCCAATAACCAGGCTAAGGTGGTGGCGAACCCACCTAGCACAAAATTTAAAATATTCAGAACAGTACGCATAAACCCTCGATTAACTCTGGTTTTCTGTGAATTCGGCAATTGTAACGTTTTTTTGGGCTGGAGCACGTTTTCTCTGGCGGTTACACTGATATGCAAACCTCTTCGTGTGGATCCGCTTGAG
This sequence comes from Citrobacter sp. wls717, assembly GCF_005280955.1. Classification (NCBI taxonomy): domain Bacteria; kingdom Pseudomonadati; phylum Pseudomonadota; class Gammaproteobacteria; order Enterobacterales; family Enterobacteriaceae; genus Citrobacter; species Citrobacter sp. wls717. The sequence continues at coordinate 130,599 of NZ_SZWW01000055.1, read as the reverse complement.
TCTTATGGAACTGAAAGCAACTTCTCTTGGAAAACGTCTGGCGCAACACCCTTACGATCGGGCCGTTATTCTCAATGCCGGGATTAAAGTTTCCGGCGATCGTCACGAGTATCTTATTCCCTTCAACCAGTTATTGGCTATTCATTGCAAACGCGGCCTGGTGTGGGGAGAGCTGGAGTTTGTGCTTCCGGATGATAAGGTGGTACGGCTTCACGGCACAGAATGGGCGGAAACCCAACGCTTCCATCACCATTTAAATACGCTCTGGCAGCAGTGGAGCCAGGAAATGAGTGAGGTGGCTGCTGGAGTGTTACAGCAACAATTGGATGCGATTGCAGCCCGGACAAGTGAAAATAAATGGCTGACACGTAGCCAAACCTCAGGATTGCAACAGCAGATCCTCCGTGCCTTTGCGGCGTTGCCGCTACCGCTGAAGCGGCTGGAAGAATTTGAAAATTGTCGTGAAGCGTTACGCCAATGCAAGGCATGGTTGCAGGATATTGAGGCCTGTCGTTTACAGCACAATCAGACCTATACCGATGCGATGCTGGCAGAGCATGCCGAGTTTTTCCAGCACATTGAATCTTCGCCGCTGAACCCTGCCCAGGCGCGCGCGGTGGTGAATGGTGAGCAAGCCTTATTGGTACTTGCCGGGGCGGGAAGCGGCAAAACATCGGTTCTGGTTGCCCGTGCGGGCTGGCTGTTGGCGCGAGGCGAGGCGGCGGCAGAACAAATTCTGTTGCTGGCGTTCGGTCGTAAAGCGGCTCAGGAGATGGATGACCGCATCCGTGAACGTCTGCATACGGATGAGGTCACCGCGCGGACGTTTCATTCACTGGCGCTGCATATCATTTCGCAGGGCAGCAAAAAAGTCCCGACAGTTAGCAAGCTGGAAAATGACGCCGTTGCGCGCAGCAAACTCTTCATTACTACCTGGCGTCAGCAGTGCAGCGAGAAAAAAGCGCAGGCCAAAGGTTGGCGACAATGGTTAGAAGAAGAGATGCAGTGGCCTGTACCCGAAGGTAACTTCTGGGACGACGAAAAGTTACAGCGGCGTTTGGCCTCCCGGCTCGATCGCTGGGTTAGCCTGATGCGTATGCATGGCGGAGCGCAGGCGGAGATGATTGCCAATGCTCCGGAGGAGATACGCGACCTGTTCAGTAAACGCATAAAGCTCATGGCGCCCCTGCTCAAAGCCTGGAAGAGCGCCCTGAAGGACGAGAATGCCGTCGATTTTTCCGGGTTAATCCATCAGGCCATTGTTATTCTGGAAAAAGGGCGGTTTATCAGTCCCTGGAAGCATATTCTGGTTGACGAATTTCAGGATATTTCTCCTCAGCGTGCCGCCTTGTTGGCCGCGCTACGCAAGCAAAACTCGCAGACTACGCTGTTTGCCGTAGGCGATGACTGGCAGGCCATTTACCGGTTTAGCGGGGCGCAACTTTCGCTGACCACGGCATTCCAGCAAAACTTTGGCGAGGGCGATCGCTGTAATCTGGATACGACTTACCGTTTCAATAGCCGTATTGGTGAAGTCGCAAATCAGTTTATCCAGCAGAATCCCCACCAGCTTACGAAACCGCTCAACAGCCTGATGACAGGGGATAAAAAAGCCGTCACCTTGCTTGATGAAAACCAGTTGGATCTGTTGCTGGATAAACTGTCGGGTTTTGTGAAAACAGAAGAGAGAATTCTGGTCCTGGCGCGATACCATCATCTGAAACCGGCCAGTCTGGAGAAAGCGGCTACCCGCTGGCCTAAGCTACAGCTGGATTTTATGACTATCCATGCCAGTAAAGGACAGCAAGCGGACTACGTTATTGTCGTCGGTCTTCATGAGGGTAATGATGGCTTTCCCGCGCCAGCCCGCGAGTCGATTATGGAAGAGGCGCTGCTCCCGGCGGTTGAAGATTTTCCGGATGCCGAAGAGCGAAGGTTGCTGTATGTGGCACTAACGCGCGCACGTCATCGGGTGTGGCTGCTGTTCAATAAAGAAACACCATCGTGTTTTGTTGATGAGCTTAAGCGACTGGATGTCCCGGTGACGAGGAAACCCTGAAACGCAGGCGGTAGTTGCCGCCTGCCTGGGCATTATTTGAGGCGTTCTGCCAGATAACGGGCGTAATCCGGGATCAGTATGTCCGTCTCATCGTTGAAGTTTGGCGACTGGATAATAAAATCTGCCGTCGACACGTTGGTGGCGACCGGAATGTTCCAGACTGTGGCAAGGCGCAGCAGAGCTTTGACATCAGGATCGTGGGGAACGGCGTTGAGCGGATCCCAGAAGAAGATCAGCACATCTATTTTCCCTTCTGAAATCAGCGCGCCCACCTGCTGATCACCCCCCATTGGACCGCTCAGCATTGCGTTGACGTCCATTCCTGTCGCGCGTTGAATTAAGTTTCCTGTTGTTCCCGTGGCATACAGAACGTGTTTTTCCAGTAACGGCTGGTGGCGTTCCACCCAGCTCATCAACATATTTTTACAGTGATCGTGTGCCACCAGCGCAATATGCTTACGCGCTGGCAATGTGCGAGTCGTTAATTCCATAGTACAGCTCCCAAGTTAACCTTGTTACAGAGTACTGGAAGCACTTGACGCTGCAAGAGAAAGACAAAAAAAATGCGTCTGTGAACATAAATGTCATGAAGAAGGCTGTTTCTGGGCCCATTGCAGAAAGTTACTTCGCGTTTGGGCGTCGGCCTGCTCAAACCAAAATTTTAATCGTTGCTCGGTCAGCGTTTGCGACTGAGGCGGCACCCGATCCAGTTCAGACACCCCAGAAAGCAGCGAGCTGTCGTCGGCCATCATGGTGGCGAATTGTGGCAATGACGCATGTTTAGCCGCTTTGTTATAGCGCTCAGTTTCCATTTCATAATCCACGATTTTCGCCGTGGAGGTGATTGACAGAATATCCAGCTTAACGGGGATGGGCATGGCGTCCCCATCCAGCAGTTCCACACGCGGTGCATCATCGAAATGTGATGCGTCCCGCTCATTGTTCAGACGCGGAAGGTGAAAATTAACCTGGCTGACGAGCTGGGTATCAAAGCTGATAACCAGCGGAGGGGAAATATACAGACGTTCTTCGTGGCTGGACAGGCGAAGGGTTTTTTCTACGCGAAATACAAGCTGGTGCCGACCATTTTCCAGCTCAATACTGTCGGCGCCACGCAGTAATGAGCTGGAGACTTTTTTTCCATCCAGCACCAGAAGATCAATTTCACTCGACAGACGCAAAGAGGTGGCAAAAACAGTTACCGGCAAACACAGAGCAATCAAGGCTGTCATAATGCCGGCTTTCATAGGTTTCTCCTGTCCAGAAAATATCTGCATCAGATGTATCTAATTTTTTCACTGGTCACGTTTACTAACATATAGACATATTTTTGAGTTTAGCTCTCATGCGCCAGTATGGGATGAATGGTTGCAAGGCCAGGTTTGTCGTACACTTTGTTAAACAGCCTGGAGGAAGACGATGAAAGAGACCGATATTGCTGGCATTTTGACATCTACCCGTACGATTGCACTGGTTGGTGCAAGCGATAAACCCGATCGTCCAAGCTATCGGGTAATGAAGTATTTACTCGATCAGGGCTATCACGTTATCCCCGTTTCGCCAAAAGTTGCCGGGAAAACGCTGTTGGGGCAGCAGGGGTACGCGACGCTGGCGGATGTGCCGGAGAAAGTGGATATGGTTGATGTCTTTCGTAATTCTGAAGCGGCGTGGGGCGTTGCTCAGGAGGCTATCGCCATCGGTGCGAAGACCTTATGGATGCAGCTTGGCGTAATTAACGAGCAGGCAGCCGTACTGGCACGTGACGCGGGGCTGGCGGTGGTCATGGATCGCTGTCCGGCGATTGAGATCCCACGGCTGGGACTGGCGAAGTAAGGTTGTGTTGTTGCCTTAGGCACGTTGCTCATCCGGCCCGTGTTGCTGGGCGGATGAGCAGCATAAACCCGATACGCGAATTGCCATCGGGCTTGTGTTCGCATCAATTACGCAGACGCGGAGCCTGAAGCTGTTTACGGATTGTTCGCGCCAGTTCATCCATCGACGGTTGCTCCGGATGTTCTTCCTGTAGCTCGCCACTCAGCTGTGCTTCGGCCAGATACGTATGCACCGGCAGACCATTATCGTCTTCCATCACCACGTGATACCAGGGAGCGGCGCGAAGTTCGTCGTTAACCGCCAGCTCATCGGCTGACGGTTCATCAAGCGAATATTCCGGGTCGATATCCACGACCACTCCGAGGTAACCTAACAGGGAATGGCGGACCTGCTGGCCGATACCGAATTTGCTGGCAATCATAGTCACCTCCCGGGAAATAGATACCCTCTATGTAAGGGTAATATTCCACTTTTCAAGTTACATGATGCGACAGGCAAACCCTTTCAGATACAGCCCTTCCGGGTAGGTAGCGATCACCGGGTGATCGGCGGCCTGACGGAACTGCTCTATAAATTGTACATCACGACCAGCATCTATTGCGGCATCAGCGATGATTTTCTGAAATAAATCGGTGGTCATCAGTCCGGAGCAGGAGAATGTCAGCAATACGCCGCCGGGGTTGAGCAACTGAATAGCCAGCATATTGATGTCCTTATAGCCGCGGCAGGCGCCCATTAACTGGCTTTTGTTTTCGACGAACTTCGGCGGATCCATCACAATGACATCAAATTTCTCACCGCGATCGCGATAAGCGCGCAGCAGTTTGAATACGTCATCACGCACAAATTCGGCTTTGCTCAGATCCAGCTTGTTCAGTTCTACGTTCTGGCGGGCAATATCAAGCGCTTCCTGAGAGGTATCGACGCTGACCACCTGACGGCATCCGCCCATTAATGCCGAGACCGCAAAGCCGCCGGTATAAGAGAAACAGTTCAGAACCCGTTGATTTTCTACATAACGACGTGTGGCCAGACGGCTGTCGCGTTGATCAAGGTAGTAACCGGTTTTGTGACCGTGCTGAATATCAACCAGCAGCTTCATCCCGTGCTCTTCGATAGGCAGCAGGGCTGGCGGCAGTTCTCCCGTTACTGGCCCTTGGGTCAGCTCCATACCTTCTTTTTTACGCACGGCCACATCACTACGGTCATAAATAGCGCAGTCCGGGAACACAACTTGCAGAGCGCTAATCAGCGCGGCGCGTTGATATTCAGCACCGGCGCTGAGCAGTTGCAATACCAGAAAGTTGCCGAAGCGGTCAATGGTGATGCCCGGCAGACCATCGGATTCTCCTGCGATCAGACGATAGCTGTTCAACCCGTCTTTTTTCGCCAGCCAGTCGCGCCATGTTTGCGCCTGTTGCAGACGACGGGTGAAGAAATCAATATCGATGGATTCAGACTTGTCGAATGTCCAGACGCGGGCACGGATCTGCGACGCAGGTGAGTACGCGCCGCGTGCTAACCATTTACCCTGATGGTCAACAATATCGATGGTTTCACCGAGGTTGGCTTTACCTTCCATACGTGCGACAGCACCGGAAAATACCCACGGATGGCGGCGCAGTAATGATTTATCGCGCCCTTTGGCTAACACTAAACGAGGATAATGTGGAATTGTAGATTCAGTCATGCGGAGCAACCTCTCACAAACAGTGACGCGGGCTGGAGTAAAGTACCAACCTGAAACCATTAAAATAAAATGGCGCGTAGAGTAGCACAGATGATGAGGTCAATCATCAGCGTATGGCGCTGGGCGTTTCGGCACAAAACGCTATCACAGAGGCACAGTTTCTTTTATACCCACCGTTTACATTGCTATTTCTTAATCAGAAAAAGGAAATGTAATGAAAGCTGTCTACTCTCTGGCTACCGCCGCTATTGTCGCGTTGAGTTTTGATGCCTCTGCCGCCTCGACATTTCGCCTCAGCAGCGCCGATATACCCGCTAACCTGCAATTAACTCAAAAACAAGTGTTTAAGGGGTTTGGCTGCAGTGGCGACAATATTTCCCCGCAGCTGAGCTGGCAAAATCCGCCAGTTGATGCCAAAAGCTTTGCCATTACGCTGTTTGATCCTGATGCGCCAACGGGAAGCGGCTGGTGGCACTGGACCATCGTAAATATTCCGGCTCAGGTCCACACGCTTCCTGGCGGAGCCAGCATGGATAAGTTACCCGCTGGAGCAGTTCAGGGACGCAATGATTTCGGTTATGCTGGATTTGGCGGCGCCTGTCCACCACCGGGCGATAAACCTCATCGCTATCAGTTTACCGTGTGGGCGTTAAATACCGACGCGTTGCCAATTGACAGTAACGCCAGCGGTGCGCTGGTCGGTTTTATGCTGAACAGCCACGTGATCGCCAAAGCGGAATTAACCGCCACTTACGCAAGAAAATAAAGAGGATACACTGGTGCAGGATGTCCATTTTCGCCATAACAACCTTACCACCGCTGAGGTGCGTTCCGGCCATCTGCACCGCCTGCACCAGGTTAAACTGTTTTCTGCTGCTATTTGCCATATTACGCAGGGAAGTAAGGTCATTATTCAGGATGACAATCGTCTGGTTGCAGGGCCGGGTGAGCTGATTATCATCCCGGCGAATACGCCTCTGGAGATTATTAATCAGCCGGAGCAGGGAGCATTTCGCTCGGATTTGCTGTTGCTGTCGACGAGCATCATTAGCACGTTTAAAAATAACTGGGTCAAGGATTTCCCTCCGGCAAAATTGACGTCGCTATGCACGCCCATGAGTAACGGACTGGCATTTATGTGGGAAAGCCTGCTGGACGCTGTACGCCAGGACTTACCTGCAAAATTGCAGGAGCATCAGGCGATGGGATTATTGCTGGCGCTACTGCATGATGGTGTGGCGGGGCCTCTGCTTATCGAGCGACGGTTTAATCTGACTGAACAGGTGCGACAACTTATTATGTTATCCCCTGCTAAGCTATGGACAGCTCAGGAGATTGCCGGTCACTTGTCCATCGGTACTTCAACATTACGCCGACGATTACAGATGGAATCGCAGAGTTACCGGCAGATAGTCGAAGAGGTGCGCATGTCCTGCGCGCTCTCTCAACTACAATCGACCACGCTGCCGATTGGCGAAATTGCGTTACGCTGTGGCTATCTGTCAGGCTCACGATTTACCGCAAGATTCCGCCAGCATTACGGATGCCTGCCGAAACAGGTGCGCTGAGGCCTTGTAACTGTTCCTTCATTTATGTTGATTAGGAGAACCGCAATGTCGAAAGTCTGCATAATCGCCTGGGTCTATGGTCGGGTTCAGGGGGTAGGATTTCGCTACACCACGCAGCATGAAGCGCAACGACTGGGATTGACCGGATACGCTAAAAATATGGATGACGGCAGCGTAGAGGTTGTCGCCTGCGGCGAAAGCGATCGGGTGGAACAGCTAATGAAGTGGTTAAAAGCCGGAGGCCCGAGCAGCGCCAGGGTAGAACGGGTTCTCAGTGAGCCACACCGCCCTGGCGACGAGCTAAAGGGATTTAGTATCCGTTATTAAATACATTTGACCGGTTTCGGCAGGCCGGCAATTTTAGTCGCCTGCTTGGCCGGACCTTTTGGGAACAGACGGTAAAGATAACGGCTGTTGCCTTTCTCTTCGCCAAACTTGTTGGCCATCGCTTTTACCAGCATGCGGATAGCGGGGGAAGTATTAAACTCCAGATAAAACTCGCGTACGAAACGCACCACTTCCCAGTGTTCAGGGGAGAGGTCGATACCTTCGTTTTCGGCGATTTTCTCCGCCAGCGGCTCGTTCCACAACGTGGTATCTTTCAGATAGCCTTCGCTATCGGTCTCAATTTCCTGGCCTGCAAAAATGAACATAGTGCTCTGTCGATAAAGTAAAAACCGCCCCTAGTCTAGCAAATAAGGGGCGGCGTGAGAAACCTTGCCCTACAGAAGAAGCTGTAGCAGATTGTTGGCATTAAGCTTCTTCAGCGCGTTACATTTATACGTCGATACCTGCTTTTCGCTAATCTGCGTCATATGCGCAACATGTTTTACCGATTGTCCGTTAACCAGCCTGTCGAGAACATTGAACTCCATGCCTGTCAGGCAACAATTCAGGCTGCGTACCCGACGGGGCTCTTTAGCAAACATATACGCCGCATCCACGACGGCAATTCGGTCATCAATGATATACAAGGTCAGCGTGGTAAAACGCTTTCGCAAATGCGTTGCCAGTGCCCAGCCTTTTTCATTGCACACCAGATAAACGGTTCCCTCCCAGCACCTGGCCTCCAGTTGCAGCAGAATGTCGACCAGCGCCAGATGCGTTCTCGTGACGGAAAAGCGGCAACGTACAACGAGGGTGTCGCAGGCCAGCAGCGAACGACGCCACTTTACCGTGCCGCACTTCACCTGAGTCGGCGCGTTACGACGCAGAAGGGCATAGCGCAACCCTTCGGCATAAAAACGATTATTATCAAGAATGACGTAATTCACGGCGGCCTCTTTATAACGTACTGGGCGTGTAAATAATGCGTAGCGTACCGGTGTAATCCCCGGCATTTTTGCTGCTGGCGGCAAAGGCAGGCGTTTTCAGGATAATAGGGGCGGGTACGCACAGTACGCCCTCGCGCCCGCCGGGCAGCACGACCTGACGCAGATACTGTGGATCGTTGGTGCCTTGCCAGACCACGGTTTTACCGTTAGCGACAGTTTCGGTTGCGCCAGTGATGGGATTGGTGACAAAGACCTGATAGTCGAGACGATCCCGCGCATCGGTCTGACTTCCGCCACGTCGCCGGATTGAAAACGCGCCTTCGGCACGGCCTGAAGCGTTGAGCTCGTTGTCCTCAAACCGCAGATAAGTGCGAGTGCTGGTACTGTTTTTTCCGTCGTACAAGCACATATCCAGCGTGTTTTCCCCCTGGATCTCGCTGCCGCCGGGCCGCCCCGGGAAGTTGGTGAGGTTGAGGTTTACGACAGGCGTTGAGTGTGGAAATGCGGGCAGATAAATCTGCTGATTACCCGGATCGACCACCTCAATGCGAATATTTGCCTGCCAGTTGGCGAGGGTGAGATAGCCCGGGCATCCGACATTCACGTCATTGTAGTCGCCGCCACAGTCGGCGCTCCCCCACTCACGCAGATTCTGTTTCAGCGTGGCGGTCCAGATACCCGGCAGAGCGAGCTTTTCCAGTTCGCTTTTCACGATATAGAAATCGAAGTAGGGTTCTCTGTTCCAGGCTGCAATAGTAGTTGTCCCCCCCGTGACAAAACTGGCAAAGGTAAAGACTTTGTTATTGATAAACAGGTAGTGATCGCCATACACCTTAATATCCACCGTTTTGTTGGTAAGGGTATGCGTAAAACGTAAGTTGATGGTATAAGGCGCGGCCGGGTTCGCCGAGAACCACACCGGGGCGGTCATACAGGCGCCATAGGTGGTATCGGTACGGGATAAGCAGGTCAGGGTATTGCGTCCCCACTTTTGCGGATCGGCGGCATCATAGCCGCCTGATTCATGAAGCCAGATATCGAAACGCGCGGGCGGTGCCATGCGATCGTAGCTTATACCGACGCTGGAGTTTCTTCCGGCCGGGACGCCGGCCAGCGTCTGGCCAGCCCACAGGAGCAGGAAAAGTAAAATAATAAGGCTTTTGTTCACATCATTTCCCTTTAGTGAGGTTGTCTGCGTTCATGGCAGTCGGGCCGGTCGGCACGCTACGTCCGGCGAGCATTAGCTGCGCCTGTTGCTGGACCGTATCCGGCAGGGCAGAGAAGGTTAATTCCCGGCAAGGGATCGACCCGACATAACGCACGATGTCGCGCATACTCTTCACGTTTAGCGCGCACTGATAAAACTGCTGCTGACGCACCAGGTAGAGGTTATGCAGCAGAGCGTTGCTTTGGGCGCTAAACCCGCCGTTGCCAAGGTCGCTCCAGCCGTTTACGTTCAGGGGCACGCCGCCAATAAACGGCGAATGTTGTTCGTCGGTTAACTGGCCGAGCCATGTGTAGCTTGCGGTGGTTTGCACGTGCCGACGGAGCAGTTTGCCTGGCACCATAAACAATGTTCTACTGCCGGAACCTTGTGTGATTTCACTGCTGGCACCTCGGGAGACATCCAGCGATTCGTTAATCGTCAACGTCGTCTGCTGATAGCCAGGCACGGCGAAGAGGGCGCGGCTATTGCCTGGGATATCTGCGCTGCCGCCGTTATCCAGCGACACAGCGACGCGCGGATCCTGGGAATCTTCCGGCGTGGCAACGTTAACTGCGATGGCTGAAGCAGGGCGTCCGTCGCTCCAACGGCCCAGCCACAGGCCAGAGCGAGATAGCGCGAGCGTTGAACTGTAATTGCCGCTGCTGCTCAGAGTATGACGCCCATCCTGACGATCCCAGGCGTCGCTGACGGTCAGACTACCGTTGCCATAGCGTCCGCCCTGGCGCGTATAGGCAGAGGCATTGAGCGAATCGCTGTTAATGCCTGACGCGCTCAGTCCATACTCATTTTCACCACGTGCATCGGCATACCAGTTGTGCGCCACGTTGTAGCTCAGCTGGTTTTTTTCATGCTGCTGGTGCTGCCACGTCGCGCCCAGAGAGGTATAACTCGTCGCATCGCCCTGACGGTTATGCGCCATTGACAGGCTTACGCTCAGGTAGCCGCCTTTATCCCTACCTGCGCGGGAGTCATCGTTTCGCATGAAAAGGTTAATGCTGCTGTTGATGTTCAGGCCGCGAGCGTTGAAAGCTGTACTTAAGCCGCCCTGCCAGGCCCGCGTGCGCGAGCGGGTCATATAAACCGACTCCCATGGCAAGCCCGCATCGTGGCGATCGTCGCTGTCCGGGAGTTCCCGACGAGCAACGTAACGTCCTTCGTTGCGGTTATCTGAATACCCCAGACTCGCGTACCAGGTGCCGACAGGGACGGAGAACATGACCGACAGGCTTCGGTAACAGCCATTCACGGCGTCAAACCCTGCGCTTCGGGTATTGCAGTTTTCTGCTGATAACGCGTTGCGATAGAAGCTCAGTGAAAAACCGTCGTTATAGCTGATTTGCTGAATATTGCCGCGTTGACCTTCGGTGCCGTATAGGTAGCTAAAGCGGGTACTTAGCACGCCATCGATCGGGCCGGTGTTGAAACCGCGGCTCCAGTCGAGCGCATTTTCCAGAAAACGCTGGTTTTTTTTTATTGTTGCGCCGCTGGTCAGCGCCAGCGTTGGAGTGACGGGCAGGCGGATGCCCGCTTGCGCGACCGCGCTGCGTTTGTCGTTTTGATCGTTATTGTCAGTTTCGCCTGCCTGCAGGAACCACTCGACGCGATCGAAAGGTGTAATGCCGGTTCGGGTAAACGGTACCTGCTCGGTGCGCGTCAGCCGGTTATTTTCATAGACGGACAACGTCACGGTATAGCTCCCGTCCGGGAACGAACGGGTGTCCAGGGTCTGCGCCCCGGCATTCAGATAAAAACTGGCCAGCAGTTGATTACCCCGGCGGGCGTCAATACGCGCATCATGAGAAAGCAATACGGTGATAGGCGTACCCTTTGACTGCTGAACCGGATTGATCCATGCCCTTGTTGAGCCTGTGCGCAAGCCGCGAATTTTACCCAGCGGCAGTTGGCTGAGATTGATATTCCCGCCGGCATTGCTGAACAGATCGCGAGTGTCCATCTCGCCCAACTGAACATAGTATTGGCGCCAGATATCCTGACGAAACCAGGCATTGTTGACGGTTATCTCCTGTTGCTGCTGGTGCTTCGAACGTTGCCCCATCCAGGTCCAGTCGAGGTTAAAGTAGCCGTCCTGGGTGAGTGCCAGTGCGCCATTGCCCTGAACGGTGGCTGACTGGTAATCCCTGTCGGCAACAAAATTGATATTCTGCTGATGGATTAACGCATTCTCGGTGTCCTGCGTGGGCTGATACCACTGGCTTTCAGTGGTTTGTTTAGGCAGAAATTTCTTGTCGAAAAAAAGATTAATACGGGCGTTATTTTCATCATAGATAATGGCCGCGCGCTGGGTATCAAGGTAATCGCACCCCGTTGCGGAGCCATTGCTGCTGCATGCCAGATTGCCGTTACGGGCCAGTGGAACGGCCAGGGCTGCAGACACGGTGGCAATGAGGGCAGGATCGTCATTAAACTGCCGTTTGATGGCCGTGACCACGGTTTCAGGCGTGACAAAACTTACTGTTTCAAGCGTGATATCCGTTTCAAAAAGGCCAAGCGACTCGCCATAGAGATTGACTTCTGTCCACAGGCGCTGTGTTTTCGCCAGATCTTCAAAACCTGCCGGGACGGCCATCTCTGCGCAGGCGAGTTGGATGGATGCGGGTAACAAAGCAACTAAGAGGAGAGTATTTCTGTGAAACGCCATGACCGAGCCTCGACATCATCCTGACGTCAGAGGGTGGGCACCCTCTGACGTTATTCCTTAGGTACTGTGGTGTTACGCACCGCCTTCCGTGGTTGTCGCCTGCGTCAGCATCAGGCTGACAACGCCGCTGTACTGACCGGTTTTCAGAATGCCTTTAGTGGTTTGCGAAATGGTCAGCGGCAGTACTGCGGAACCGTTTTCAATGCTGCCAGGGAACAGTTCAGTTCCGGTAAATTCAGCATCGGTGGTAGACAGTGTTTTATCACCCAGAATGACCGTCATTGGTACAATCTGGTCACCATCCGTGTTGGTGAGTTTTGCCGCACTAACGAGGCGCACTTTGACGTTGCTGGTGGCGGAGTTGGACCACACCTTGGTGTTAAGACGGTAGCTTTCCAGACCACGACCAGGCAGGTACTGCATGTCGATGCTGGCCGGCAGCGGCGTGTTATCGGCCTGGGTCATATCCAACTGTGAGTCAACGCTGGCGTTAACGGTAATATCTTTTTGAATTGCCAGCGCGCTAAAGGACGAGGTCATCGCGGCAACGATCATCAGAGGTTTAATATACTTACGCATTGATATCTCCATATTTACAAATGAGCACCTTGGCTCTTTCAACGAACTACGTGGGTTTTTACTGTGATGTCGTGTTATTGCACGACGGGTAAGTCAGCTTCTTCAGCGGTTTTATTTACCCAGTTGAAGTAGCGGAATTTATATTTCTGGCCATGGCTCATTGTGAGTGTTTTTAATTTCCGTTCAGTATCCGGATAAATCGTCGCGTCTTCTTTTATCCATTTACACGATGAATTTGCATCACAAATACCAATCTCTCTGAGCGGTACACGCAGCGTGCCATTGTTTTTTAACGTCCCGCGGCGAGGGTCGAACGACAGTGAAATTACGTTTTCTTCTGGAGCAATATGGACCAGTGCGCCCCAAATCACGTTGACGCCCAATGTCGCCATCGCGGCAGGGCTTTCTGCCTTGCCCGGAATAATGCTGTCTGGTTGTTTTACCCCTTCAAAATAGACGCGCCAGGTGGTCTCTTTTTTCGGAGGCATAAGTGATACCAGACGAACTACGCGCATCGCGCCGGCCGCGAGGGCAAATTTTTCGGGCGTAACCACCACGCCATCTTCTTTCCATGACGCCACGTCAATTTCTTTTTCCTGAGCTGTGCCGGGATTAAGAATTTTCTTTTGCCTCACCCGAATGAACTGAATATCATCCGTTTTTGAAGCCACCTTAATTTGTGCCGCACCGGAACTGTCTACATTCAGTTCCATGGGATACACGCTCATATTGGCCATTGTCATTTCTGAGAAAAATGGCAATGACAGCGCGGCGACATAAAAGGCGGTTGTCATGCTCACTCTTTTTTTCTGTTTCACAATCAGTCTGCCTGCTCTGAGTTTAAAGGCGGCGCGTTAACACCAGGACACCGTCTGCTTTCGTATCGCTTCAGGGCAGGGAAACTTTAACCAGAACAGCGGTTTGTGAAAATTTGTATTAGTTAACTCGTTATATACAGTTTTTTATCCTGCTTTTTTGGCTTTAAGGTTGTATAGTTAAGCGAAAATACCGCGGCCAAGGATGGGAAGAAAATTCCTTCTGATGAAAAAACAAGCAGATCAGGAGGTGGTTTTCATGTCGATGTACCAGGGAATAAAAAGCATGCGGTTACAGCCGAGAATAAAAGATGTTTTTTATATGCAATAATTCGTTGTTATTTGATCCTGAAGCACATGCAATAAGCCTTGTTGGACAACCTGAGACTGTATTAACACTTTCGGCGCCAGCCGTTCGTCTTTTACAGGAATTTATTAAACACCGAGGACGCGACCTGAGCCGGGAGGAATTGATCACTCGCGTATGGGAAGAGTTTGGCTTTACGCCATCCGGAAATAATCTTAATAAAGCGGTGAGCGAACTGCGTAAAAGCTTCCAGTCTCTGGGAGAGGGGCACGAATTTATCGTCACTGTCCCGCGCTATGGATTCCGTTTTGATGCCGATGTGATTTTTCAGCTTGGTGAGAACATTCAAACCGCTGAGCCGCAATCCCCTTCCATGCAACCAGACATACAGCCCCGGCGCACTTACCTGAAAAGGTGGTTGATTATAGCGACATTGATCGTCGCAGCGTTGGGGGCGGGCATTTACCTTAGCCGCCCGCAGGAGATAACCGTTCCGGCGAAATTAAAGCCGGTCGAGGAAAAAATCGCACGTTGTAGTGTCTGGATTATCAACGATCATGGACGACCGTTAGTGCTCTCGAAATTAGCTGAGCGACTGGAGGCCAATAACGTGGCTTGTGAGCGCGAGGAGTACGATATTTATTATTTCAGCGCTCGTTTTTCGCTCGCCACCGCCGATGAAATGTTCATCGGTGCCTGCCCGGTCAGTAAAACCAGCCTGTGCAAGACTATTCGCTATAAAAGTGGGGCCGAAAAATGAAAATAAGGCTTCTTTTTGGATTGGGCGGTGCTGTGGTTGGCGGCGCGCTGGCGCTGTTCTACTTTTGCGGCGCGGTCGGCAAAAGCGATGTGCTGGCCTGCAGCACTGAATTTAACTTTACGCGCAATGAGGGAAAAACAAGTGAAGTGAAGGTCAATACCATTGCCCAGTTCTATTTTCATCGGGACGGTACAGGCTTGACCACCTACAAAGGTGCGGCAAGAGCTGGGGGGCAAAATTTGATTATTGACAGGGATGTAGACTTTACGTGGGAGCGGCGGGACGATGACAACGTCATTGTATTGAGTTACACCAAAACCTGGCGTCGACACAATGACAACACCCCCGATGCCCAGTGGGGAAGCTTTGCCTGGCCGACCGCTCGCTACTACCTGACGATTTCGGAACTTTCACCCGCCGTGTGGCTGATTCAGGACCGGCGTTATCCTACCTATATCTGCCGGAGTGAATAAGGTATAAAAAAAGAGAATGCCAATGGCATTCTCTTTTTTCGTATCAGTGATGCTGCTTAATCGCGGCTGGCGAAGCCCAGAATGCTCAGCAGGCTGACAAAGATATTGTACAGCGAAACGTACAGGCTAACAGTGGCGCGGATGTAGTTGGTTTCACCGCCACGGATGATATTGCTGGTTTCAAACAGGATTGCGCCTGAAGAAATCAGAATAAACACCGCGCTGATCGCCAGATGCAGTGCCGGCAGTTGCAGGAAGATATTCGCAACCATACCGATCAGCACAACCACGATACCTGCCATCAGCATCCCGCCGAGGAAGGACATATCTTTCCGTGTGGTCAGCACATACGCAGAGCAACTGAAGAAGACCAGCGCCGTACCACCCAGCGCCATGCCGATAACGTCACCCATACCTGCAGACAGGTAGGTATTCAGAATTGGCCCCAGAATGTAGCCCAGGAAGCCGGTAAAAGCGAAAGCTGACAGAATACCAACGGGTTTATCCGCCGTTTTATAGGTCAGGAACATCAGACCATACATACCCACCAGCGTCAGGATCAGTCCCGGAGAAGGCAGCATCAGCACCGTACTGGCGGTTGCGGTGATCGCCGAAAACGCCAGCGTCAGGCTGAGCAGGAAATAGGTGTTGCGCAGCACCTTATGTGTGCTGAGTAGCGATGTACGATCGCGCGAAGAACTAATAATACGATCCATGAGTCACTCTCTTATGACAGATGTAATTAATGATGAAGGATAATGAAATCAAGGGGAATGACACAGCGGTTTTACCCATCTTTACGCAGTTTAACCCGCCAGGCTTAAGCATATTATTTCAGCAAAAGCTCCCGAATCAGATGTTAGCACTGTATGTGTAAAAATGCCTGTTAGATATCGGCCAGGTTACTGAAAAATATTGCGTAATTCCCGTTTCTCTCTGACAGTGACAGCGGTGTCATCATAAACAGAGCAATAAGGTAAAGGAAATGACTCAAGATAAAACGAAGAGATTTACATTTACGCTGTTGGCTGTCTGTTTGATGTCGGTAAACGGCGCGGCGAGGGCGGCAAATGTTCCGGCAGGAACAGTACTTGCAGAAAAACAGGAACTGGTCAGAAACAACGGCAGCGAACCGGCGTCGTTGGATCCGCATAAAGTCGAAAGCAACGTGGAGTTTAATTTAATCAGCGATATGTTCGACGGTCTGGTGGCAGTTAAGCCGGATGGGTCTATTGAACCCCGTCTTGCCGCCTCCTGGGAGAATAAAGGTAACACCGTCTGGACCTTTCATTTACGTCCGGGCATAACCTGGTCGGATGGATCGGCTATCACCGCACAGGATGTCGTCTGGAGCTGGCAGCGCCTGGTCTCGCCGCAAACGGCTTCACCATATGCCTCGTATCTGGGCAATATGCACGTGGCGAACGCGGTCGATATTGCTCAGGGTAACAAAGATCCCGCTACGCTAGGGGTCAAGGCCCTGGATGATACCACGCTGGAAATTACCTTAACGCAACCGACGGCGGCATTTCTGGCGATGCTGGCGCACCCGTCGTTGGTCCCGCTCGATAAAGTGCTGATTGGCCGTTTTGGCGATAAGTGGACCCGCCCAGAGCATATTGTCAGCAGCGGAGCGTACAAATTATCGCAGTGGGTGGTCAATGAGCGCATCGTTGCCGAGCGTAACCCGCATTACTGGGACGATCGGCACACGGTCATTAATAAAGTCACTTACCTGCCCATTAGTTCAGAGTCTGCTGACGTGAACCGCTATAAGGCGGGTGAGATTGACATTGTGTATAGCGTACCGGTCAATCAGTTTGCACAGTTGAAAAAGACCATGGGCGATGAACTCCATGTCTCGCCTCAGCTTTCAACCTATTACTATCAGTTCAATACGACCAGAGCGCCCTTTAATGACCCGCGCGTGCGTCGGGCGCTGAATATGGCGTTGGATAAAGACATCATTGCGCAAAAGGTGATGGGCCAGGGGCAACGTGCGGCGTGGGTTATCAGCCAGCCTGAAATAGGTGGAGTACAACTGCATGCGCCAGAGTATGCGTCGTGGCCACTCGACAAACGCATTGCTGAAGCTAAAAAACTGCTCACGGAGGCCGGGTATGGTCCTGACCATCCGCTGAGCTTAAATCTGCTCTACAACACCTTCGAAACGCACCAGCGTATTGCGATTGCCGCATCGTCAATGTGGAAGAAAAATCTTGGCGTTGAGGTGAAGCTGCAAAATCAGGAATGGAAAACCATGCTGGATACTATGCACACCGGTAATTTTGACATTGTGCGCTATGCGTGGATAGCCGACTATGACGATGCCTCTAGTTTCCTCAATATTTTCCGCACCGGGGACAGTGAGAATACCACCGGGTACAGTAGCCCCGCCTTTGATGAAGCGATGCATAATGCAGCGAAAGCAAGTTCACTGGAAGAGCGAGGTAAAGACTACCAGCAGGCTGAAGATCTGTTAGGTGAGGATGTACCTGCTATTCCGATTTATCACTATGTTCGCACTCATCTGGTGAAGCCGTGGGTAGGAGGATTTGCGCCGGATAACCGCGGAAATTACTACACCAAAGATATGTACATCAAAAAACATTAAGCGTGGTAGCCGCTATTTGTGCTGAATAAATGGCCAATTTGTTTTTATTTCAGTCGATTAACACTATTTTGGCTGTTTTTCAGGCAAACGAACACATTGGTACTTTACAGGTCCGTTCGGGATGTTTATAGTGCGCCTCATTGGAAGCGTGGCCGAGCGGTTGAAGGCACCGGTCTTGAAAACCGGCGACCCGAAAGGGTTCTAGAGTTCGAATCTCTACGCTTCCGCCAAACATGAAAAGGGGTTACCGAAAGGTAACCCCTTTTTGCTTATAAGGGAAATGCGAAAACTGTTACTGTGAGAGTTGGTAATGTTACGTCGCCTGGAATTGGTAACTGAAGGGCATAACCGAGTAACCATCATACTTACCACTTCAGCTCAGGCGAGCTCTGGGTAACTTCTTTTTCGCTGGATATGATTGCTGCTGACTCTTCGAAAATAAAGCCCTCAACATTAAGTGTGAGGGCTGGTAATAATTAATTGTTATATTTTCCTAAAAACACGATGGCGTTATTGTCCGAAATGAATAATGTATAATATTCATTTGATGATACCGGCTTAATACCTTTTTTTATCATATCAGATAGTCTATTTTTGTTTTCTTGCTCATCCCCATAACCATGAAGGGTTTGCGTGAACCCTTTGTTGACCAATTGATATGACGCTAAAAACTCAGTGGCGGGAAAAACGAAATAGCCTATAAGTGGTTTATTATCTATTAATAATTTTGCTCTTTCATTTTTATTCAATTGGCCTACAGTACCAATGGAAGCGATGTCTTTATGAGTGGCAATGTCTTGCGCAATCATGTTAAAAACAAAATCTTCATATTCTTGTTGTGACTTCATAGCGTTGCTTAATTGAGCGCTAAAAGCAAGCGAAGCAATGACTGGGATCAGTGCAGCGTATTTAAAACGAGGAGCGAAACGCATAATCGGTATAGCAATTATAACCAGTATAACTGAAAATGAGACTAAAGTACGGGGAAGTACTGGTGCGTCCTGAAGTAATAATGTTGGTCCCATAAGTGAAATAATGAATATTAAAAAGGAGATAGCTCCATACAAAATAAATGTTGCTATTTGCTTAATATTAGTACGGTAAGCAATGAGCATAAACACGCAACTGATAAGTATTGGGATTGCGAAGTAAATGTAAACCGGGTGATAGAGATAAGAAAGAACCATTTCTTTTAAGGCAATTAATGTTTTGGCCAGATGCCCCAATCCACTCTGGTCTGGATGTATTAATTCTGCTCGAGAGTTATTTTTGGGCGAGAAGAAAAGCATATAGATAAGAAAAAATGATACGAATAAAATTGTTTTCTTGCATAAGAAAAATATCGATTCCTTGATCTTTATATCTTTTTTTGTTGCGATGATGATTACATCAATTGCAAGCAAGCCAATAAAAATATTGGCACATGGTTGATATAAGGTTAAAGATAATACGCCAGCTACTAATTTTGTTGCAATCTCTATCCTCTGGTTTTTATTTTTATAGGTATATGCAATCACCGCAAGGAAAAAGGCAATCGACATTCCGAGACTATCATATCTGTACGCAATATTCTGCAAAATGAATGGATTGAATATTAAAAGTGCTGCCACCATGTTTGCGTTCGAAATGTCTGATTTAAACAGGTGCTTACTGAGTGCAAGCGAAGATGCACCTAAAAAAATACATGATGCGAGCATTGTATAAGGAAACAGGTCAAGGTTATAGTGCCCACTGGCAGAAAAAAACCTTGTTAAAATATCTGCAAAAGGTCGACCTAAACCACGCCAGCCGTAATATCCAGTTATAGATCTATCTAAGTCATCTCTATAATATATGCCTGCCTGGATTAAGGGATAGATAAACAACAGGGCTAATCCTGAGTAAATAAACAATGCTTTTTTATCGTATCTGGAGAACATTTTAAATCCTGTCTTGTTTTTTAACTATATAGCGTGGCCGTTGTTTGGTTTCGATGTAGATTCTACCTATGTACTCACCGAGCACACCGATACCAATTAACTGAATCCCACCCAGGAAAAGGATTGAAACAATAATAGATGGGTATCCCGCAACCGGATTTCCCCAAAAAATCTTGTCTATAATCATCCATGCACCGAACAAGAAGGATACGGCGGCTACAAAAAAACCAATGTAGGTCCATATCCGCAATGGGAACGTTGAAAAACTGGTAATACCCTCCAGGGCAAGATTCCACAATTTCCAGCCATTAAATTTTGATTTACCAGCAATGCGTCCTGCTCGTGTGTACTCAACAACATCAATACTGCCACCGACCCAGCTAAGCACACCTTTCATAAAGAGATTACGTTCCGGCATGAGTTTGATGTTATCAACTACATCGCGGGACATAAGTCTAAAGTCACCAACGTTTTCTTCGATCTTCGGATCGCTTATTTTATTGTGTAATTTATAGAACCACTCAGCGGTTTTACGCTTCAGTTTTCCATCCGTGGAGCGGTCTGCACGCTTTGCCAGCACAATATCTGCGCCCGCAAGCCACTTATCGACCATCAATGGAATTATTTCGATTGGATCCTGTAGGTCAACATCGATCGGAATAACTGCTTCACCAGAGGAACGCTCAAGGCCTGCAAAAATTGCTGGTTCTTTTCCAAAGTTGCGCGTAAATGAAATGGGGACGACGAGCTTATCAGATACGGCGAGAGCATTAATGATTGATTCTGTAGCGTCTTTGCTACCGTCGTTGATAAACACAATTTCGACATCATATTTTTTTAGTTCTTCATGCCCACGCACCGTGTTGTAGAAAATAGGTATAGTATCTTCTTCATTGAACACCGGCACAATCAGAGAGATTTTCATTTCGGATCCCTAAAAACAATGAACCTTGAGTATAAGAAGCCACATACCAGGCTGATACAGGAGAACTCTATCAACGTTATGAGAGGGGAAATGTTGTAGTGATCGGATACCTGACCAGAGATAAAGCTCAGTAGCCCCATAAATCCAACAAATAGCACATACCCCCGGCTGGTGGCTTTTGCACTAAATGTAAATTTTGCGTTGGCAAAAAATGAAAATGTCACAGCTATCAAAAACGCCACCACGTTGCTCACGGCCTGGTCATTTTTCATGATGTATACCATGATGCCGAACACCGCCCAATGTAATGCCGTGTTTACAATCCCAACGGAAATGTAGCGTGAAAGTAGCTTTATCATAATTAAGAAAGGTCTAATAGAAAGTGTGCGAGTTTAACATTGATGCAAAACGAGATCGACACCTCGACTTTGACCTTTCGCAGAGGCTTGTTTTGCGATACCTCCGAGCGACTGTGCCGGGGGCGCGGTTTTCCGCTGAGCCACAAGACTGCAACACTAACTCTCAGAAATGAGAGGCCGATCCTCTGAGCAGGACTTTTGTCCTCAATCCCCTGCAAACGTCTGGTTACAATCCCTGCATATTTTCAATACCCATAATTCAGGAATTGTTATGACTGCACATATTAATGCTAAACCGGGTGATTTTGCGCCAACTGTGATTATGCCGGGCGATCCGCTACGCGCGAAATTTATTGCCGAAAACTATTTAATGGATTACCGCGAAGTTACCAATGTGCGCAATATGTTGGGCTATACCGGTCTTTATTTTGGACAACCCGTTTCGGTAATGGGGCACGGAATGGGCATTCCTTCAATGACGCTTTATGCCCATGAGCTGGTACATGACTTTGGTGTGCAGAGAATTATTCGCATCGGTAGTATGGGGGCGACACAACATCATGTCAAAATGCGCGATATTATCCTTGCCGTCGCTGCCGGAACGGATTCCGTTACAAATTTAAAACGTAGCGCGGGCTACGCAATGGCGACGTCTGCGCATTTTCCACTATTACAGCAGGCGTGGACGTTGGCACAAAAGGCCGGAATCGATATTAAGGTCGGTAACGTCTTCAGTGGCGATCTTTATTATGACCCTGACGAAAATTTAATTCCGGCACTGGAAAACTTCGGTGTACTGGGGGTGGATATGGAAGTGGCAGGACTCTATGCCCTGGCGCATCAGTTTAGTATTGAAGCACTGGCTATTTTAACCGTATCCGATCATTGCCTGACAGGAGAAGAAACGACGGCAGAAGAACGACAGTTAACCTTTAAAAATATGATTGAGCTGGCGCTAAATACTGCCGTTACGGCTTAGCCCTGACTTCTAATTGAACCAATCAGAGATGGCATTATATGAAGAATAAAATAGCACTTACGCTGATTAGTTTTCTGGCAAATTTTATAATGGCAGGGTTTGCCAGTCAGTTCGGCATGCTGATTGAACCGATTGCAGTACGCTACAGTGCCGATGTAAATACTGTCGCCTCGATATTTTCGTTACTCAATGGCGGAGCATTAGCCGGGACTATCGCCGCCTTTTTCCTGATAGAAAAAATTGGTGTGAAGCGTATGACGCTCATTATCTACTCGATAGTGTTCCTCTGCGCGCTGGCGATGCACGTAAGCCCCGGCTTATGGCCGGTGATGGTCGCCATGGCCTTAGTGGGATTCTGTGGGGGGATTGGCCTGTGCGTGGCGGGAACGATCGTGGTTTCGGTTTGGCAGGATCGCATTCAGAGCACAATGCTGGTGGTACAGGATGCCACCTTTAACGTGGCGGGCGTGGTTTTTCCGCTGATCACTACCTTTGCCCTGACGCATAATATGTCGTGGAGTTATAGCTACCTTAGCGTTGGCATAGTGGCCTTACTCACGCTGGGAGGTGTGATGCTAACCCGCTTCAATGCCTGTGAAACGGCTCCTGAGGCGGATCGCACAGACGCAGTGAAATCAGAGTGGAATCCTGGGATTATTAGCGGCGGTATAGGTCTGTTTTTAGGCATGCTGGCGCTGTACACCTTCCTCACCTGGGCACCGTTATTTGTGAAGAACAAGTTTGGTATTCCGTTTGAAGAGGCCGGGAATATTATTACCCAATACTGGGGGGCTGCGCTGGTGGGGGCGTTAGTCTCTACCGTGATTGTTGCCCGGGTGAAGATCCATTATTTCCTGCTCAGTATTATTCTGCTGGCGTGTGTGATTACCACTATTATCGTTACGAAAGAACAGATCTCTGGGCTTGATTATCTTGCCTACAGTTATGGGTTTGTCTGTGCGGCATTGTATAACTCCTTTATTGCTTATGGTGTTTCTTTTGTGAAGCGCGCGAGTAGTCAGAACGTTTCATATATTTTAATTAGTGGTAGTGCCGGGGCCATGTTTAGTCCGGCGATCAGCGCCCTGATGGAAAAAACGATGGGACTGCAGAAAATTATGTATGCAATACCGGTGTTGTATTTAATTATCTTCGTCATGCTGATGGGGACACTCAAACTCAAACTCAAACGTAAATAAATACAGTAATAACGCTTACCTCCTTAATTAGATAGCCAGCCGCCACACCCTTTATCGGGTGGGGCGACTCACAACCTTACTCAAAGGAATTGAAAATGCTGAAGAAAAATATATCAATGCTTAAAAAAACAGTTCTGGGTACTGTATTTGCTATCAGCTGCACGCAAGCCCTTGCGGCTGATTATACTGATGGCAATATTCGCAAAAATGATTTTAACTGGATGCAATTGAATTTAATGCAAAGTGTGGATGCGAAAGTACCGTATGGTATTCGTAATGACACCTATCTGGAACTGGAGTTCGGTGCACGTTCCGGGATTATCGACCTGTATGGTTATGTCGATTTTTTTGATATTTTAGACAGCAAGCAGGACGACCGTCACGGTGGTGATAACTTCTTCGCCAAGATTTCCCCGCGGTTTTCCCTGGATGCTATTTTTAATAAAGATTTATCCGTGGGGCCGTTTAACGAATTCTATATCGCGACGGTGAATAACATTGGCGATCGGGAATTGTTTGAACATTACGTTGGTTTAGGTACGGATGTTAAGGTTCCATGGTTTGGTATGATGGGAATGAACATCTATGCACACTATGTTCGTGAAAACTACGGCGCGGATAACGAAGGTAAGTGGGATGGTTACATGTTCTCGACCAACTGGTCGACGCCATTCTATACCTTCGCCAACGGCAGTTATCTCAATTATCAAGGATACTTTGACTATCAGTTTGCCGCTAACAAGATTGCTAACCAACCGCTATACAGTAATAACGCGATTGAATGGTATAACGGCATTTACTGGCATTCAGAGCACTACGCGGTAGGTTATGGATTGAAGTATTTCCGCAATATGGCATTGATGGAAAACCATGGTGGAGCAGGGCGCACCACCGGTCTTGGTCACTATTTCAATCTCACCTATAAGTTCTGATAGCGACCCGACGGCACACCAACACTCAGAATGGTTGGTGTGTCAGTCAATGATGTCGTTGCCGAGAAATTGGCGTAAACCTTCCAGATCCTTAATTTCCAGACCTTGTTTCGTGCGCGTTACCAGCCCGGCATCCGTCAACGCTTTTACCGCCCGTCGATATACCCTGTCGGTGGTGCCGAATCGCTCCGCTTCCTGATATTTTTTATGAAAACCATCCATCGGTTGCTTGTTCTGATGCTGGCGATACAGGTCGTACGCGACGTTGTGTACGATCGGGTAGAGCATCCGGTGCAGGAAAATTTCTAACATATCCTGATAGTCAACGGCCATCGCGCTGGCGAAAAATATCGCCAGTCTGGGGTGTTGGTTCAGCGCCTCTTCCAGGCGTTCACAGCTACACACCGCAACGGTCAGCGGCTCTTCGGCTACGATATCCAGTTGGCAGCGGTAACCGGTAAAAAACTCCATTTCTCCAAACAGTTGCTCATCACATTCCATTGCGCCCAGTTGAAAACGACGCCCATTCTCAGCGCTGTAGCGCAAAGAAATTCTGCCCGACTGCACCATAATCAGGCGATCAACAATTTGTCCCTGGCGATAGAGATATTCATCTTCCTGGATAATCTGGGTTTCAGAGAGCAACTCCAGGAATATTTTCTCGATTAAGGCATCATCCTGCTGCCAGATATTGTGAAAACGACCTTTGGTAAGGGGTTTTAGCTGCATGGCCTAACGTCTTATGGTTTGAGATATTTCTTGTTCTGACTGTATGCCATCTGTTGAGTAATGTCATTAAACGTGAGCAGGGCCAGCGCGATGCTGACCCCGACGTATTAAGGATGGCTGATAAAGCGAGACAGCCGTTGGCGCAACACGCGGTTTTCCTGACGCAACTGCGCGTTCTCTTCTAACAATGTCAGCGCAACGGCGATTCCCGGCCAGTCAAGCTCCAGCTCCTGGCGCAGGCGCATTGCGCGTCGCATTACGGTCAGGGCATGATCGTCAAAGGTCTCGTCTTCATGGGGTTCAATCACCCCTAAGCCGACAATCTCATGCAGTTCCTCTTCTGATACACCGGTGTACAGACAAAATTCGGTAATGCTAAAGGTGACAGTGACGTTAGCCATTATGCTTTCCCCCACTCTTTGCGCGGATCAAAGGTCTTTTGTGCATCTGCCAGCTGTTGCCACAGGGTGGCTGTGTTGTCGTCAGGTTTCGGCGGCATCACGATTTTGATCACCGCGTACAAATCGCCGGTATGTTTTTTACTCACCAGACCTTTGCCTTTAATGCGTAACCGCTGCCCGGCCTGACTGCCCGCAGGGATGGTTAACAGGATGCTTTCTTTCAGCGTAGGTACGGTCACTTTCGCGCCCAAAGCAGCTTCCCACGGCGCTACGGGAACGACAACTTCCAGATCCTGATTGACGATATCAAACAGTGGGTGCGGTGCGATATGAATCACCAACCACAAATCACCGTTCGGCCCTCCGTTTTCACCAGGGGTACCCTGGCCTTTCAAACGGATACGCTGACCGTTGCCCACGCCTGCCGGGATTTTCACGTTGAGCGTTTTGGGAATTTCCCGTTCAACCATGCCGAAGGCATTGTAAACCGGCAGGTTGTAACTGATAGTGCGGCTGTGCTCAGTGAGCGTTTCTTCGAGGAATACGGCAACTTCAATTTCAATATCGTGTCCGCGACTGGCATGGCGCTGTCGCGTGTGGTGTGCATGCTGACCAAAAATGGAGGAGAAAATATCGTCGAAATCTTCGGCGCTGTAGTTTTGATTCTCTCCTTGCTGGAATTGACGGTTGAACTGAGGGTCGTTGCGGTGCTGCCACAACTGGTCGTACTCGGCGCGTCGCTGTTCATCACTCAGTACTTCCCAGGCTTCAGCGACCTCTTTGAACCGGGCCTCTGCGTCAGGCTCTTTGCTGACATCAGGATGGTATTTACGGGCGAGTCGACGATAGGCGGTCTTGATTGTCTTGAGATCGTCTGTCGGTTTCACGCCCATAATGGCGTAATAATCCTTTAATTCCATAGCGTTCTCTCGTGTAAATCAACACTTGCAGAAGGTGAACCCTGACAAAAGGTGTCACCGCTAAGTTTAGGGTAATCCTGATAACGGCGAATGCCAACCGGGAAGAAAGGATATCGGTATAAACGATGCTGGCGTCGCACCACCAACAGCGCGTTGCAAGGTTGTGGCGTCTGTTGTGTGGTGCGAATAGTCGGATTAGCGAAATATCAGGATTTGGTCATCAGGAAGCGGACCGTGTCTGCATAGTTCTGTACGAAAGAATTAAGGTCATCTGACTTCAGTCCCTTCGGATTGATCATATATTTACCGTTAATAAAAATGGCAGGTACACCTTTTAAATCCACCGCTTTAGCCATTTCCTGTTGTTTGGCGGTGAGTGATTTCACGGCAAAGCTATTCCACGCAGCATCATAATCGCTGGCGCTAACGCCGGCGTTGATAAATACGTTACGAATATCGTCTGCTGTCTTAATCGTTTGTTTTTTCTGCACGGCATCAAAAAGCAATGGTTTCACTTTGTCCTCCACGTTCAGGAGAATGGCGACTGACCAGGCATGCGTCATGTCTTGCCCCAAAGGGCCTAAAAAATCGACGTGATACTCGGTGAGTTTGACATCAGCAGGCAGAACTTTTTTTACGTTATCAGTCACTTTAAACACTTCATCATATTGATAGCATGAAGGGCAGTAAAACGAGAAAAACTTCAGCGCTGCTGGTGCAGTAGCGACGGGTTTTTCCAGTGAGATAAATTCTTTGCCGTCGGTAAATGTTGCTGCCTGAGCGCTGACTGTGAAAAGTAATCCAATCAGGGGTAATAAATATTTTTTCATTTCCATATACTCTAAATAACATTTATTAAACATGTTGTTCTTGAAATGAACGGATGTCCATTACGTTACGCTATAATACGATACTCACATTGAAAATGTGCTGACCCTTACTTTCATTTACGCATCAATACATGGCAGTACATTCGACGTGTCTTTTTTGTGCTGGTGTTAAATATTATCGGGTACCCTTTATAAATAATGAATAATAACTGGCGTAACATTTTAAGGGGGTATTTAATCCGCAATGTTATATTGTAATAAGGAATGCTGAAAATATGATGAATAATCATTTCACATATAGCGTTTTTATTGCGCGAGGGCGTGTATGACCTTCAAATAACAGGACATAACTTTACAGCGCAAAGGTTGCTAAAACCTGGCGAGTGGTTAAGATAACCCGCATCAATCAGTGAGGGTAGAATGGCGAAACGTCAACGGCTGGGATGGTGGTTCCTCTGTCTGGCATGTGTTGTGGTGATGGTTTGCACCGCGCAACGCATGGCGGGCCTGCACGCGTTGCAGATGAACACCGTTGCCACCAGCGTTGTCACAAGCGAACAAGCGCAACCTGATGAGGCTGCCCCGGTTACCCCTTGTGAACTGAGCGCGAAGTCGTTACTGGCTGCGCCGCCGGTACTGTTTGAGGGCATTATTCTGGCGCTGTGTCTGCTGCTGTCGCTACTGGCGCCAGTGCGGGCGTTTCGTTTACCTTTTTTCCCACTGCGAGCCATCTCGCCGCCCACTCTCAGGGTACATCTCCGATTTTGCGTCTTCCGTGAATGACAGAACAGCCGTTGCTGACTGTTAGATAATTATTCACGGAGAAAAACTATGATGACTGTTTTCAGGCAGGCGCTGCTCTGTCTGTTATTACTCTGGCTGCCCGTATCCTGGGCGGCTGACCCCGGCTGGCTACGTTCACCCGATAACGATCACGCCAGCGTGCGATTACGCGCCGATACCTCAGCCGCCGGTGAAACCCGTCTGCTGCTGGATGTTAAACTGGAAGATGGCTGGAAAACCTACTGGCGTTCGCCGGGGGAGGGGGGCGTTGCGCCGTCTATCGCCTGGAAGGGCGAAATGCCGACGGTCGACTGGTTCTGGCCAACCCCTGCGCGTTTTGAGGTCGCCAATATCACCACCCAGGGGTATCACGATCGGGTGACGTTCCCGATGATGGTGCGCGGCAGATCGCCCGCCACGCTTAGCGGCGTGTTGACACTATCTACCTGTAGCAACGTTTGCCTGTTGACGGATTTTCCTTTTTCCGTGACGCCCACCGCCGAGGATCCGACTTTTGCGCATGACTATGCTCAGGCGATGGGGCAGATCCCGCTCGCCAGTGGCCTGACTGATTCTCTTCATGCCGGGGCGCGTGCTGGAGAACTGGTCGTTGAGGCGCAGCGCGCCGGAGGCTGGACTGCACCAGGGCTGTATCTGGATGCCGTAGATGATGCGGATTTTGGTATGCCGCAAATCCAGGTTGACGGGGAAACGCTACGCGCCACGGTACCTGTACATGATGGCTGGGGGGAAGGCGCGCCGGATCTGCGCGGTAAGTCGGTCACGCTGGTTTTGGCTGATAATGGCGTGGCGCAGGAAAGCCGTCTTGCGATTGGCGAAGCGCCAGCCATCGATAACGCTTCGCTTCCGCTGTGGCAGGTGGCGCTAATGGCGTTACTGGGCGGGTTGATTCTCAACCTGATGCCCTGCGTGTTACCGGTGCTGGGTATGAAGCTGGGTTCGATTTTACTGGTTGAGGAAAAAAGCCGCCGCCAGATTCGCCGTCAATTCCTCGCATCGGTAGCCGGAATACTGGTCTCCTTTATGGCGCTGGCGCTATTGATGACGGTACTGCGGTTAACCAATCAGGCGCTTGGCTGGGGGATCCAGTTCCAGAATCCGTGGTTCATCGGTGTCATGGTACTGGTGATGCTGACGTTCAGCGCCAGCCTGTTCGGGTGGTTTGAGTTCCGCTTGCCTTCAGCGATGACCACCACGCTGGCGACTCATGGCGGCAACGGCCTGGCGGGACATTTCTGGCAAGGCGCATTTGCGACCCTGCTCGCCACGCCATGCAGCGCCCCGTTTCTGGGCACGGCTGTGGCGGTGGCGCTGACGGCCTCATTGCCGACGCTGTGGGGACTGTTTATCGCGCTAGGTCTGGGGATGAGCCTGCCGTGGCTGCTGGTGGCCCTGCGTCCCGGTCTGGCGCTGCGCCTGCCGCGACCGGGGCGCTGGATGAATATCCTGCGGCGTTTGCTTGGCGTGATGATGCTGGGTTCGGCTATCTGGCTTGCGACATTGCTGCTCCCGCATTTAGGGCTGGCAGGGCAAAGTAGCGCTAAAGAGAGCGTGAACTGGCAACCGCTTAGCGAGCAGGCGATTGAAGAGGCGCTGGCGCAACACAAGCGTGTGTTTATTGACGTCACGGCGGACTGGTGTATTACCTGTAAGGTAAATAAATACAACGTCTTGCATAAAGATGACGTCCAGGCCGCGCTGCAGCAGCCGGATGTTGTGGCGCTGCGCGGCGACTGGACGCTCCCTTCTGAAGCCATCACCGAATTTTTGAAAAAACGCGGCCAGGTTGCTGTGCCGTATAACCAAATTTATGGCCCCGGTCTGCCGGAAGGTCAGGCGTTGCCAACGTTGTTAACCCGCGATGCGGTACTGCAAATGTTGAATGATGCTAAAGGAGTCACCCCATGAAGATGATGATTGTTCTGTTGTTAAGCCTGTTTTCCGCCGTCAGCGTGGCGAAAGAGCCTGCGCCATTTACCCCGGAGCAGGAAAAACAAATCGAAGCGCTTATTCAGGAAGCCCTGTTTAACGATCCTAACAGTCCACGAATTGGTGCAAAGCAGGCGAAACTGACGCTGATAAACTTTACCGATTACAACTGTCCATACTGCAAACAGCTCGATCCGATGCTGGAGAAAATTGTGCAGAAATACCCTGACGTGGCGGTGGTCATTAAACCGCTGCCATTTAAAGGGAAAAGTTCGGAACTGGCGGCGCGGACCGTGCTGACTACCTGGCATCAGCATCCGCAGCAGTTTCTGGCGCTGCATGAAAAGCTGATGCAGAAGAAGGGCTATCATACTGACGTGAGTATCAAGCAGGCCCAGGAAAAAGCGGGTGCCAATCCGGTGACGCTGGACGCGCAAAGCGCTGAAACCCTGAGTACGAATCTGCAACTGGCGCGACTGGTCGGGGTGCAAGGTACTCCTGCAACGATTATTGGCGATGAACTCATTCCGGGCGCAGTACCATGGGAAACGCTTGAGGAAGTCGTAAAAGAAAAACTGGCGGCAGCCAATGGTCAGTAAACTGCGCCGCTGGCTGCGCGAAGGGCTGATCTTACTGGCGTTGTTGGCCGGTGTGATGCTGCTGATGGATGCCTGGCGTGCCCCGCAGCTCCCTGCCTCTTTTGACAGCACACCTTTACAAACGCTGGATGGTGAAACCGTCACGCTGGCGGCGCTGAGTCAACACGAGCCAGTATTGCTCTATTTCTGGGCCAGCTGGTGCGGCGTGTGTCGCTTCACGACGCCGGAAGTCGCCAGGCTACGTTCGCAAGGGGAAAACGTGATGACCATTGCGCTACGCTCCGGCAATGAAGCCGAGGTATCCCGCTGGCTGTCGCGAAAAGGCGTGGACTTTCCGGTCATCAATGATGCAAACGGGGCAATTTCCCGCAGTTGGGCAATCAGCGTCACGCCCACGCTGGTGGTAATGTCGCAAGGCCGGGTGGTGTCTACAACCAGCGGCTGGACCAGTTACTGGGGCATGAAGCTTCGGTTGTGGAGGGCGAAAACGTTCTGATATTCGTGCCGGGGAAACCCGGCATTTTTTATGCTGCCGCCGCTAAAACGGGAGGACATATTTCGTTGTCTGGCGAAGCAAGCAGGGTGATTGGTGTTCAGAATAGGTCACCTTCTCTTTGCAGGAAAGTGCAACATGACGAGTTCTGTAGCGTTTGGACCTTCTCTGGTAATGATGATTGCCGCCACATTTGTCCTCGCCGGCATGGTGAAAGGGGTCACCGGTATGGGGTTACCCACCGTGGCGATGGGGATCCTCGGATCGCTTATTTCGCCGGTTGCCGCGGCGGCAATGCTGCTCTTACCCTCGCTTATAAGTAATTTGTTCCAGTTTGGCGGCGGCGGTAATACACGCAGATTGCTCAAACGGCTGTGGCCAATGCTGTTGACGGTAGTGGTGGCGACCCTGCTTGCCAGCGCCTGGATTACCGGCGGCGACACGGCCCGTACCCAGTTTGCGCTCGGCGTAGCGCTGGTGGCTTACGCCATCTGGACGTTGGCGGGTAAGACGATCGCGGTGGCCGCGCACCGTGAAAAACCATACTCCCTTGTTGTTGGATTCGTTACCGGCTTGCTGACCGGCGGAACCGGCGTATTTGTGATGCCTGCGGTGCCCTGGATCCAATCCCTGGGTTTTGAGAAAGATGAACTGGTGCAGGCGCTGGGGATCTCTTTCACATTTTCAACGCTGGCGCTGGCGCTCGGACTGTGGTGGCACAATGCGCTGCCCGCACAGTCGCTGAGCTTATCGGCGTTGGCCATTGTGCCTGCGCTGATTGGTCAGTGGATGGGGACTCGTGTGCGACGGGTTATATCTCCGCTGGTGTTTAAACGCTGTTTTCTGTTGTGTTTGCTTGGACTGGGTGTGGAGATGATGGTGCGTGCGGTGTGACCCTTCGGTGACTTTAGCGCGTTTTCATGGCATCGTTAATTCAGATATTTAGCGCCAACGAGGTCACTATGGCATCCGTAATGTTAAAGGAAGAAGAGGGCGAGCTGGAGTCGCGCATGGCGCTCACTGCGGCAGTCATGGCCGATAAATCGCGCTCGCGTATGCTGTGTGCGCTGATGGATGGCCGCGCCTGGACCGCGACCGAACTTAGCGCCGTAGCGGATGTGTCTGCTTCGACTGCCAGCGCGCATCTGGCGCGTTTGTGCGAACAACATTTTGTGGTGGCGCTCGCTCAGGGAAGGCATCGTTATTTTCGCCTCGCAAGCGCGGAGATTGCTGAACTGCTGGAACGACTGATGGGGGTGGCGTGGGCG
Source organism: Citrobacter sp. wls717 (assembly GCF_005280955.1). Taxonomy (NCBI): domain Bacteria; kingdom Pseudomonadati; phylum Pseudomonadota; class Gammaproteobacteria; order Enterobacterales; family Enterobacteriaceae; genus Citrobacter; species Citrobacter sp. wls717. Next base: position 98,454 of record NZ_SZWW01000055.1, on the reverse strand, counting down.
ACATCTCCCCCTCGAAAAATCACCACGCCCCTAAGTTTGCGGCATGCCCGCACCTGCTACGACCATCTCGCCGGAGAAGTGGCGGTGAGACTGTTTGATACGTTCGTTTCCCGTCAGTGGTTAACGCCGGATGGTGAAACGCTAACTGAACTTGGGCAGGAAAAACTGACGGAAATGGGGATCGTCCTCTTTACCGGTTCGTCACGGCGGAAATTAGCCTGCGGTTGTCTGGACTGGAGTGAGCGACGTTACCATCCTGGCGGCGTGCTTGGCGCAACGCTGCTACGTTGGTTTACCGAACAAAAGTGGATTAAAACGCAGACCGGTAGTCGCCATGTCACCTTTACCCCACCAGGGATCCGCAAACTCAATAGCGAGTTCGGTATTAAAACAACACGGTAGATGCCCTGTTTTGCGAAAGCGTTCCCGGAAAAATGTCCTGTTTCTGTCACACTCTGTTGTGATTGATAACAACAAGAGGTCGTAGGGATGAATAAATCGTTAATCGCCGCAGCCGTGGCAGGGGCTGTATTAGTGTCAGGCGCCGCGTACGCGCAGACCGCGCCGGAAGGCTACCAGCTTCAGCAAGTATTGATGATGAGTCGGCATAACTTACGTGCACCTTTAGCCAATAACGGCAGCGTTCTTGAGCAGTCCACGCCTAAACAATGGCCGGAATGGGATGTTCCTGGCGGGCAACTCACCACCAAAGGCGGCGTGCTGGAAGTCTATATGGGTCACTACATGCGTGAGTGGCTGGCAGAGCAAGGGATGGTAAAAACGGGCGAATGTCCGGCTCCGGACACGGTCTATACCTATGCGAATAGCCTACAGCGTACGGTTGCTACGGCGCAGTTCTTTGTCACCGGCGCATTCCCGGGGTGCGATGTTCCAGTTCATCATCAGGAAAAAATGGGCACTATGGATCCCACCTTTAACCCGGTGATCACCGATGATTCTGCCGCCTTCAGCCAGCAGGCTGTCCAGGCGATGGAAAAAGAGCGCAGCAAAATGCAGCTCAGCGACAGCTATCAATTGCTTGAGCAAATGACAGACTACAAAGACTCGCCATCCTGCAAAGAAAAACAGCAGTTTTCCCTGAGCGACGCCAAAGATACGTTTAGCGCCAAATACCAGCAGGAGCCGGGGGTGTCAGGACCATTAAAGGTGGGGAACTCGCTGGTCGATGCTTTCACGCTGCAATATTACGAAGGATTCCCGATGGACCAGGTCGCCTGGGGGGAAATTAAGTCCGATCAACAGTGGAAGGTGCTGTCGAAGCTGAAAAATGGCTATCAGGACAGCCTGTTCACCTCGCCGGAAGTGGCGCAGAACGTCGCCAAACCGCTGGTGAAATATATTGATAATGCGCTGGTCACCGAACGCATGAAAGCACCGAAAATAACCGTGCTGGTGGGGCATGACTCAAACATTGCTTCGCTGCTTACCGCGCTGGATTTCAAACCGTATCAGCTTCACGACCAGAACGAGCGTACGCCGATCGGCGGGAAGATTGTCTTCCAGCGCTGGCATGACAGCAAGGCGAATCGTGATCTGATGAAAATCGAATATGTCTATCAAAGCTCGCAGCAGTTGCGTAATGCGGATGTCCTGACGCTGAAATCCCCGGCGCAGCGTGTGACGCTGGAGCTGAAAGGGTGTCCGGTAGATGCGAACGGCTTCTGCCCAATCGATAAGTTCGATAGCGTGTTGAATGAGGCGGCGAAGTAAAAGAAAAACTCCCCCGTGCGAGCGGGGGAGTCAGAGCGCTAGACGTTTTTGCGTTCGATAGTCTGTTCACCCCAAAAGAGCGAATCTTTGTCTGTTTTCTCAAAGGCTTTGATGAGCACCTCATCGCTACCTTCTTCCCAAATTTTTTCCGCCAGTTTCTCGTCATAATGCGCGACTTCAAAAATGGCTTCGGCTATTTCCGGCGATGTATTGCGCAGACTTGCCCATTCACCGACGTGATGGGCTTTCGCTTCTTGAGTTGGCATTCGAATCCTCCTGTTGAAGATTAGCCGTTGAGTTTTACTGCCAGACCTGCGACATATTCACCCTGATAGCGGGCGATAGACAACTCTTCCTGACTTGGCTGACGGGATCCATCGCCTCCGGCGATAGTGGTTGCGCCGTAAGGCGTACCGCCGCGAACCTGTGAGACATCAAACAGCTCTTGCGCTGCGTAGCCGATCGGCACAATCACCATCCCATGATGGGCAAGCGTCGTCCAGGTTGAGGTAATGGTTTGTTCCTGACCGCCGCCGGTCCCCGTTGAGCTGAATACGCTGGCGAGTTTGCCGTACAGCGCGCCGGAAGCCCACAGCCCGCCAGTCTGGTCAAGGAAGGTACGCATCTGGCCGGACATATTGCCAAAGCGTGTGGGGGTACCAAAAATGATGGCGTCGTAATCAGCCAGTTCTTGCGGGGTGGCGACTGGTGCATTTTGTGTTTTACCGCCCGCCTTGAGGAAAATCTCAGGCTGCATGGTTTCCGGTACACGCTTAATGATGACTTCCGCGCCGTCTACCTTATTCGCGCCTTCTGCAACTGCATGGGCCATAGTTTCAATGTGTCCGTACATGGAATAATAAAGCACCAGAACTTTTGCCATTTTACACTACTCCTCGAGTTAACCGTGTCCGTAGCGATTCGCTACCTACCTATAAAGATATGACGTACTGTCAGGAGTGCAAATTTCACAAACACTTCTTTGATTTATAACAATTTTTATAACATCCTCTTTTGTTGCAAAATGATACATATTTAACCGTGCGAAATTTGGCAGTCATAAGAAAGGCTTATTGATTTCTTCTTGTTATTATTTTGATCATGCAGCGGATCCTGTTGCAGGATATTACAATTTGCTGGTCAACAGGCCGGTCTTCGCTAAGCTTAATTCCACGCAGTGAAAACAAGGGCCTCGCCCAGACGCTGCGTTGAGGTATCACTCCTCAGTACCTATGCAATATGATGTCTAATCAATGACGGAGGTCAGTAATGGCAAACCATCGAGGCGGTTCCGGTAACTTTGCGGAAGACCGCGAAAGAGCATCAGAAGCAGGTCGAAAAGGTGGCCAGCACAGCGGGGGCAACTTCAAGAATGACCCGCAACGCGCTTCAGAAGCAGGCAAGAAAGGGGGCAAAAATAGCCACGGCAACAATAAATCGTAATTATTGCATTGCCTGTTAGTTATGTCGTGACGGTCTCGTGTTTCATCTTAGCCGTCACGAAGCCACCGCCGCCGGGATCATCCGGCGGTTTTTTTTGTCAGCAAGGTTGAACTGTAACAAAACGCAACGCAGACTGAATGACATTCTGTTAATCGGGTGTCTCATGTCTTTACTTTCTCGTTATTCCTTTTCGGTTAAACCTCAGGAGGCGATCCTCATTGTGATCACCATGTTCTGGGGTGGAACGTTTTTGGCGGTGCAATATGCCGTTACTCTGAGCGGGCCCTTTTTCTTTGTCGGTGTGCGTTTTGCTACTGCCGCGCTGGCCGTTGCGCTTCTGTCGTGGCGAACGCTGCATAAGCTGACCTGGCTGGAGTTTAAAGCTGGCGTGGCGATCGGCATTGCGATAGCGCTGGGCTATAGCCTGCAAACCTGGGGCTTGCAGTTTATTCCCAGCAGTAAATCGGCGTTTATTACCGCGATGTACGTACCGCTGGTGCCGCTGTTGCAATGGCTGTGCCTGGGGCGTATGCCTGGCCTGATGCCGTGTGTCGGGATTGTACTGGCCTTTATCGGGTTGATTTTTCTTGCCGGGCCGGGGGGAAATTTACTGGCGCTGGGTGACGGTGAGTGGATCACGCTCGCGGGCGCGGTGGCGATTGCGGCAGAAATTATTCTGATTAGCGCGTGGGCGGGAAAAGTAGATGTGCGTCGGGTAACGGTGGTGCAACTGGCAACCGCTTCTGTGGCGGCGTTTATTGCCATGGCCCCGGCAGGAGAGTCTGTACCGCCGATGTCGACAGGATTGCTGGTGGTCGCGCTGGGATTAGGAATTTTTAGCGCGATTATTCAGGTCACCATGAACTGGGCGCAGCGCAGCGTTTCGCCGACGCGGGCGACGGTCATCTACACCGGAGAGCCGGTGTGGGCGGGGATCTTTGGTCGTCTGGCGGGTGAACGCCTACCGCTACTGGCTTTGTTAGGCGCGGCATTCATTATTGTTGGCGTGCTGGTCAGCGAACTGAAGTTCAAGAAGAAAAAAGCGCAGCCGCAGGCGGCGCCTCCTGAATCGCTTTAATTTAACCATTCACCGTGTGATTTGGTATGCTGACGCCCTCACAAGAAGGAGAGGGCGCATGGTCCAACGCGCAGAGAAAAAAAACGGTAAACGCTCGCAGGCCGTCAGTGCAAAACGTCAGGCTATTTTAACCGCGGCATTAAATATCTTCTCCCAATATGGGATCCACGGTACGCGTCTGGAACAGGTAGCAGAGCAGGCGGGGGTGTCAAAAACGAATCTGCTCTATTACTACCCGTCAAAAGAGGTGCTCTATATTGCCGTTTTACGGCAAATCCTCGACATCTGGCTGGCACCGCTAAAGGCGTTTCGCGAAGACTTTGCGCCGCTGGTGGCCATTAAAGAATATATTCGCCTGAAGCTGGAAGTGTCGCGCGATTACCCGCAGGCTTCCCGGTTATTCTGCATGGAGATGCTGGCGGGCGCGCCATTGTTGATGGCTGAATTAACGGGCGATCTTAAAACGCTGATTGATGAGAAATCGGCGTTGATTGCCGGATGGGTCAGCAGTGGGAAACTGGCTCCTGTCGATCCGCACCATCTGATTTTCATGATTTGGGCTTCAACACAGCATTATGCAGACTTTGCCCCACAGGTAGAGGCGGTAACGGGCGCAACGCTGCGTGATGAAGCCTTTTTTAACCAGACCGTTGAGAGCGTACAGCGGATGATTATCGAAGGGATCCGCGTGCGTTAGCTGGCAGGCGGTAGCGGACAGCTTAAATCGCCTTCTTCACACTGTAAAAGCGAGGCGAGAAACGCTTCGCGCTCGTTGGTCTTATCCGTTAAACACTGGCTGGAAATCATCGCCTGGGCGCTTCCGCCTTCGGTACCGGAACTGATTAACGCACAGTCTGCATCGCGCAGGGTTATCCACGAAGTTTGCGCTTTTTTCAGTAAATCGCGCTGGGTCGGGGCGGCGCGCTTCAGCGCATTCTGATACGTTTCATTAAGTTTGGCGTCGGCCGCTTTAAACTGCTCTGCCGCACAGGTGTTCATTTCAGCTTGATTATTCGCGTTGGCGCAGTCATCTGCCAGCGCCTGGCCGCTCAGCAGCAGCGCTGCACATGTCAGTAAAATTCGTTTCATGTTTCCCTCTGACTTTATAAAAAAGGCCCCGTTACCGGAGCCTTAATTAACCACAACCTTAGCCGATTGTCATCAGGCTGGCGTTGCCTCCGGCGGCGGCGGTATTGACGCTCAGGGAGCGTTCAATATACAGCCTTTCAAGCAGGATATTGCTTTCGCCGCGGGCAAAGCCCTGAACCGACACAATCGCTCCTTCACGGGCCGCCACCGCTTCACACAGCGCGCGAAGCTGATCGGAATCGCCATGGAAAATCACGGCATCAAACGGCTGCGTGGCGATGTTGTCCGCTTTGGCAAACTGAATTCGCCCGGAGACTGCAACTGGCAGACGTTTTGCCAGTTCACGATGGAACGCATCATCCGGCCACAGGATCAAGCTTCCCACCGAAGTCACAGCGGCAACCTGCACCAGCGCATCCTGCTCGTCATCAGCGATACACAGTACGCGCTCGCGCGGTAACAGTGTCCAGGTATTGCGCTCGCCGGTTGGTCCTGGCAGCAGACGTTGTGTTCCGGCCTGCGCCAGTTCACCAAACTGCTGGCAAAGCGCACGCAGCGACGGACGATCGGCGGCCCATTCGGTGAGTGCTTCCAGCGGTTGCACGAGAGCCGCTTTGAGCTGCGCATCGACAGGGTAGTCTGCATCCTGACGGGCAAGCGTAATGCCCAGCGCATTCTCCGGGCGGTTAGCCAGTAGGCGGTACAGGTACAGCGGTCCACCTGCTTTTGGTCCGGTTCCTGACAAGCCTTCGCCACCGAATGGCTGCACCCCGACGACGGCGCCAACCATATTACGGTTAACGTACAGGTTCCCCACATGTGCAGATCCCGTGACCTGAGCGATGGTTTCATCGATACGGGTGTGGACGCCCAGCGTCAGGCCATAGCCGGAGGCATTAATTTGTTCAATCAGGCTGCCCAGATTGTTACGGGTGTAACGCACGACATGCAGTACCGGACCGAACACCTCTTTTTGTAATTCATCGAAGCTTTCCAGCTCGATAAGCGTCGGGGCGATGAAGGTACCGGTTTGCCATTCCCGCGCATCGTCACTGTTCTCACGCACGGCCTGGAATACCGGACGTCCTTTGGCGCGCATGGCCTGAATATGGCGCTCAATATTGGCTTTGGCTTCTTCATCGATAACCGGCCCAATATCGGTAGTCAGGCGACCCGGATTACCCATGCGGCATTCCGCCATCGCCCCGCGCAGCATTTTCAGCGTGTGGTCGGCAATATCATCCTGCAGACACAGGACGCGCAGCGCGGAGCAGCGCTGTCCGGCACTGTCAAAAGCAGAAGCCAACACGTCGACCACCACCTGTTCCGTTAACGCTGAGGAGTCGACGATCATCGCGTTCATGCCACCGGTTTCGGCGATAAGTGGGATTGGACGGCCCTGAGCATCAAGGCGGGTCGCAATATTGCGTTGCAACAGCGTGGCGACTTCCGTCGAGCCGGTAAACATCACGCCGCGTACGCGCTCATCGGAAGTGAGCTGCGCCCCGACGGTTTCGCCCTGGCCTGGCAGCAGTTGTACCACGCCTGGCGGTACGCCCGCTTCGAGTAAAATAGCGATACCCTGGGCGGCAATCAGCGGGGTTTGTTCCGCTGGTTTTGCCAGTACGCTGTTGCCTGCGGCCAGCGCGGCGGCAATCTGTCCGCTGAAAATGGCCAGCGGGAAGTTCCACGGGCTGATACAAACTACCGGGCCTAACGGACGGTGGGTTTCATTATCGAAGTCATCGCGTACCTGGCCTGCATAATAGTGCAAGAAGTCTACCGCTTCGCGCACTTCTGCAATGGCGTTGCTGAAGGTTTTACCCGCTTCGCGTACCAGAATGCCAATTAATTGCTGCATCTGGCCTTCCATCAGAACGGCAGCGCGATGCAAAATAGCGGCGCGCTCTTGTGGCGGCGTCGCAAACCAGATTGGCGCATTATTAACGGCGTTTTGTAATGCCTGTTCCACTTCGCTGTGAGTCGCTTCACGCACGTAGCCGACAATGTCTTTTGGCTCGGCCGGGTTAACGACCGGCGTCATTTCACCGTCAGCAACCGGCTGCTCGAGAATCGGTTTGGCATGCCATTTTTGCAGCGCGCTATTGAGCAGGGCAGAGGACAGCGAGGCCAGACGATGTTCGTTAGCCAAATCCAGTCCGCCTGAGTTTTCCCGGCCTTTACCGTACAGGTCGCGCGGCAGGGGAATCTTCGGATGCGGTAAACCTGTCTGGCCTTCCTGTTGCGCCAGTTTTTCCACAGCTTCGACCGGATCAGCAACCAGTTCGTCCAGCGGCAAAGTGGTGTCAGCAATGCGGTTGACGAACGAGGTGTTGGCGCCGTTTTCCAGCAGACGACGCACCAGGTACGCCAGCAGGGTTTCGTGTGTACCTACCGGTGCATAAATACGGCATGGACGGTTCAGTTTGCCATCCGCGACTTTGCCCGTAACCTGCTCGTACAGGGGTTCGCCCATACCGTGCAGGCACTGGAACTCATACTGACCAGGATAATAGTTTTGCCCCGCTAACTGATAAATCGCTGCCAGCGTGTGGGCGTTATGGGTGGCGAACTGCGGGTAGATCAGATTCGGTACGGCCAGCAGTTTTTTCGCACAGGCCAGATAGGAAACGTCGGTATACACCTTACGGGTATAAACCGGATAGCCTTCCAGACCGTCCATTTGCGCACGTTTGATTTCGCTATCCCAGTATGCGCCCTTAACCAGACGGATCATCAGGCGGCGGCGACTGCGGGTGGCGAGATCGATCAGATAGTCGATAACAAATGGGCAGCGCTTCTGGTAGGCCTGGATAACAAAGCCGATACCGTTCCAGCCCGCCAGTTCGGGTTCGAAGCACAGTTTTTCCAACAGATCGAGGGAGATCTCCAGTCGATCAGCCTCTTCGGCGTCGATATTAATACCGATGTCGTACTGACGGGCCAGCAGTGTCAACGATTTCAGGCGCGGATAGAGTTCATCCATCACGCGGTCATATTGCGCGCGGCTATAGCGCGGGTGCAGCGCCGACAGCTTAATAGAGATACCGGGCCCTTCATAAATGCCGCGTCCATTAGACGCTTTACCAATGGCGTGGATCGCCTGCTGGTAAGAAACCAGATAAGCCTGAGCATCAGCGGCGGTTAGCGCCGCTTCGCCCAGCATGTCGTAGGAGTAGCGGAAACCTTTTTCTTCCAGTTTACGTGCGTTAGCCAGCGCTTCGGCGATGGTTTCCCCGGTGACGAACTGTTCGCCCATCAGGCGCATCGCCATGTCGACGCCTTTACGCACTAAAGGTTCGCCGCTCTTGCCGATAATACGGTTGAGCGAGCGGGAGAGGCTGGCTTCGTTATGCGTAGAAACCAGACGACCGGTAAACAACAGTCCCCAGGTCGCCGCGTTAACGAACAGAGACGGGCTACGCCCAATGTGCGACTGCCAGTTACCGTTGCTGATTTTGTCGCGGATCAACGCATCGCGGGTTGCCTTATCGGGAATACGCAGCAGGGCTTCCGCCAGACACATCAGCGCCACGCCTTCCTGCGAAGAAAGGGAGAACTCCTGCAATAAACCTTGTACCATTCCGGCGCGACCGCTGGCGGTCTTCTGGTTACGCAGTTTGTCGGCCAGATCGTACGCCAGCTTATGCGCCTGCTCGGCGATGGGTTGCGGCAGACGTGCCTGCTCCATCAGCATCGGCACGGCGTCGGTTTCGGCGCGGCGGTACGCGGCGGTGATTGCCGCACGGGAAACGGACTGCGGCAGAATTTGTTCGGCAAATTCCAGGAAAGGCTGATGCGTTTCATTCTGCGGCGTGGTTGACTCCTCGCCCTCATTCGCCGCGCCTGCCAGCAGTGCCGGCAGTTCAGGAAGCGCATCGTCGTTTTCCAGTCTTTCAAGATAATTAAAGATGGCTTGTTTAATCAGCCAATGCGGTGTGCGATCGATTCGTGATGCGGCTGTTTTAATACGCTCGCGAGTGGCGTCATCCAGCTTAACCCCCATCGTGGTGGTTCCCATGCCGTTTACTCCTGTTGTACTGAAATACGGGTCTGATAGTTACCGAGAAATATCCACTATGTTGCAACTTTGTGCAACCGTGTTAAATGTGACGTGGTTTGCAAGCTTGAAAATGAATGAAATGTTAATAAAGTTGGTGTTCGTGACAGGGCGAATAAAAATTACGGAATCTTTTTCTCTGCGGTAGTTAACACTTTTCAAAGGTGCAACCAAGAAAAGTGTGAGAGAGTGCAACCTACAGAAAAATGCTATCTACTCTGGATCAATTTTGATGTAAATGGTGTGTTAAATCGATTGTGAATGACCATCGCTTCCGGCAGGATACGGTCGCCTGGTAAACATAGATATCTTTGCCACGTTCCGGCAGGGTAATAAAACGGCAAGCCACGGCATTGCTGATACATAATTTTGGAGAGTTTTGATGGCTATTAGCACACCGATGTTAGTGACATTCTGTGTCTATATTTTCGGCATGATATTGATAGGGTTTATTGCATGGCGTTCAACCAAAAACTTTGACGATTACATTCTGGGTGGACGCAGTCTGGGTCCATTCGTGACCGCGTTATCCGCTGGCGCATCCGATATGAGTGGCTGGTTGCTGATGGGGCTGCCAGGCGCGATTTTCCTGTCGGGGATTTCAGAAAGCTGGATCGCCATCGGCCTTATTTTGGGCGCATGGATCAACTGGAAGCTGGTGGCCGGACGTTTACGCGTACACACCGAATACAATAACAATGCGCTGACTTTACCGGATTACTTTACCGGTCGCTTTGAAGATAAAAGCCGCATTCTGCGGATTATCTCCGCGCTGGTTATTCTGCTGTTTTTCACCATCTATTGTGCTTCAGGGATTGTGGCAGGGGCGCGTCTGTTTGAAAGCACCTTTGGCATGAGCTACGAAACAGCACTGTGGGCGGGGGCGGCTGCGACGATCATTTATACCTTTATCGGTGGTTTTCTGGCGGTAAGCTGGACTGATACCGTTCAGGCCAGCCTGATGATCTTTGCTCTGATCCTGACGCCGGTCATGGTCATTATCGGCGTGGGTGGATTCGATGATTCGCTGGAAGTGATTAAACAAAAGAGCATTGAGAACGTAGACATGTTCAAAGGGCTGAATTTTGTTGCCATCATTTCTCTGATGGGTTGGGGCCTGGGCTACTTTGGCCAGCCGCATATTCTGGCGCGCTTTATGGCGGCAGATTCTCACCATAGTATTGTGCATGCACGTCGTATTAGCATGACCTGGATGATCCTGTGTCTGGGCGGCGCAGTAGCCGTTGGTTTCTTCGGTATCGCTTACTTTAATAACAACCCGTCGCTGGCAGGTGCCGTTAACCAGAACGCTGAGCGTGTGTTTATTGAACTGGCGCAAATCCTGTTCAACCCGTGGATTGCCGGTATTCTGCTGTCTGCGATCCTCGCGGCGGTGATGTCGACCCTGAGCTGCCAGTTGCTGGTGTGTTCCAGCGCAATCACCGAAGATTTGTACAAAGCGTTCCTGCGTAAAAATGCCAGCCAGAAAGAGCTGGTGTGGATTGGTCGTATCATGGTGCTGGTTGTGGCCCTGGTGTCCATCGCGCTGGCGGCCAACCCGGAGAACCGTGTACTGGGTCTGGTAAGCTACGCCTGGGCAGGCTTTGGCGCGGCGTTTGGTCCGGTGGTTCTGTTCTCGGTAATGTGGTCGCGCATGACCCGCAACGGCGCGCTGGCAGGGATGATCATCGGCGCGGTGACGGTAATCGTCTGGAAGCAGTTTGCCTGGCTGGGTCTGTATGAAATCATCCCTGGCTTTATTTTCGGCAGCATCGGTATTGTCGTCTTTAGTCTGTTGGGTAAAGCGCCATCAACCGCAATGCAGCAACGTTTTGCCGAGGCTGACGCGCATTATCACTCCGCGCCGCCGTCTCGTTTACAGGCAGAATAATCTACCTTTGTCCTCAGGCCCGCCGCGTGCGCAATATCGTTCGGTTAAGCATGTATGGAGAACGTTTTACCCTGAATTAGTTTCCGTTCACCTTATGTGCATTGCTTCTCTGATATCGCTATACCTGTGAACGTGCAAGGGAGGCTCACCGCCGCCTCCCTTGCATCCCAGGCTCCCGGCGGGAAAATCGTCGCTGCGCGAGCTATTCGTCTTATGCCGTCTGCCTGTCGGGTCGGGGCCGAGCCTGTGTCCCTGCAGGCCGTCCCCTCTGTCCGCATCCCTGCGGACAGACCCGGTCAGCCGTCAACGCCTCATCGATTTTCAGCCGGACCGGAGTCATCGCTTCAATGCTCTGACTTCCAGTTAAATCTGTTTTGCTGTTCAGACCAAAAACGCAGATGGTGAGGTGTGGGCTGGTCCGGCTGAAAATTGCCGACGTGTTTCCGTAAGGCCGGGAGAGCCAGCATGGATGCTGGCTCAGGGCGCGCTTTGCAGGGACGCTACCTCGCGCCCGGACCGGTAGCCTGAAGGAATAAGCAGAGGGAACCGCGGAGCGGCAATTTTCCCGCCGGGAGTCGGGATTGTAAAGGGCGTGGCGGAGAACGCCCTTTACACGTTCACAGGAATCGGTGTTTCAGAGAAACGATGTACATGAGGTGAACGGAATCCTTTCCCTGAAATAGCATGTTCATTACCTTCGCGAATACAGGTTGATGCTTTCTGATATAGAGGCGTTAACTTAATGACATTGACGCATGTGGGGGGCTTTTATTACCTACGCTGCAAGCTCGCTATAACCATTACCTGCCTAACCTTTTACATTCAGTCATCATTCTCAAAACATTCTGCTTGAGTTTTTCTTTCCTGTAATGATAATCACTATCACTGTAATTTACTTTTCTTTGCATCAATTGACTGAGAATAACGTTTAAGGGTTCTTCGCATGTTTGTTCCATTTCTAATTATGTTGCGCGAAGGGTTAGAGGCCGCGCTGATTGTCAGCCTGATTGCCAGCTACCTGAAACGGACTCAGCGTGGTCGTTGGATTGGTGTGATGTGGATTGGTGTGCTGCTGGCGGCGGCGTTATGCCTGGCGTTAGGGATTTTCATCAACGAAACCACCGGGGAATTTCCGCAAAAAGAGCAGGAGCTGTTCGAAGGCATCGTGGCGGTCATTGCCGTGGTGATCCTCACCTGGATGGTGTTCTGGATGCGTAAAGTTTCACGTAATGTCAAAGTCCAGCTTGAACAGGCTGTCGATAACGCGTTACAGCGCGGCAACCATCACGGCTGGGCGCTGGTGATGATGGTCTTTTTTGCCGTCGCCCGCGAGGGGCTGGAGTCGGTGTTCTTCCTGCTGGCGGCGTTTCAGCAGGATGTCGGCATCTGGCCGCCGCTGGGCGCGATGCTGGGGCTGGCCACCGCGGTGGTACTGGGTTACCTGATTTACCTCGGCGGTATTCGTCTCAATCTCGGGGCATTCTTCAAGTGGACCAGTCTGTTCATTTTGCTGGTGGCCGCCGGACTCGCTGCTGGAGCCATCCGCGCCTTCCACGAAGCCGGGTTATGGAATCATTTTCAGGATGTGGCGTTTGACATAAGCAGCGTACTTTCGACGCACTCGCTGTTTGGCACGTTGATGGAAGGAATCTTCGGCTATCAGGAGGCGCCAAGCGTGAGTGAAGTGGCTGTCTGGTTTATCTACCTGATTCCGGCATTCATTATTTTTGCGCTACCGCCGCGTTCAGGCACTACGGCATCGCGTACCGCACCTTAAAAAAAACGCGATGCGGAATACTTTTTAGTTACAACATACTTATTCAAAGGACCATGTTATGACGTTTCATTTTCGCCGTAGTGCGCTGCAGTTGGGTATTGCCACGCTGTTTGCATCCGTTTTTTCTGCACAAGCCGCCGATATTCCGCAGGTGAAAGTCACGGTTAACGATAAACAGTGTGAGCCGATGACGATCACGGTTAACGCCGGGAAAACGCAGTTCATCATCCAGAACCACAGCCAGAAAGCGCTGGAGTGGGAGATCCTCAAAGGCGTTATGGTGGTTGAAGAGCGCGAAAACATTGCGCCGGGCTTTAGCCAGAAAATGACGGCCAACCTGCAGCCTGGCGAATATGATATGACCTGTGGTTTGTTGACCAACCCGAAAGGCAAATTGATCGTAAAAGGAAGCGCTACAGCGGATGCCGCGCACAGTGATGCTCTGTTGAGTCTGGGCGGCGCGATTACCGAGTACAAAGCCTACGTGACGGCAGAAACCGCGCAACTGGTAGCGGGTACCAAAGCCTTCACCGATGCGATTAAAGCCGGCGATGTGGAAAAAGCAAAATCCTTGTATGCGCCAACGCGTCAGCACTACGAGCGTATTGAACCGATTGCCGAACTGTTCTCCGATCTCGATGGCAGCATTGATGCGCGGGAAGATGATTACGAACAAAAAGCTGCCGATCCGAAATTTACCGGCTTCCACCGTCTGGAAAAAGCGCTGTTCGGTGACAATACCACCAAAGGGATGGACAAGTATGCCGACCAGTTAAACCACGATGTCCTTGACCTGCAAACGCGTATTAGCGAGCTGGCCTTCCCACCGTCTAAAGTGGTAGGTGGCGCGGCAGGGCTGATCGAAGAAGTGGCAGCCAGCAAAATCAGTGGGGAAGAAGATCGCTACAGCCATACCGATCTGTGGGATTTCCAGGCCAACGTTGATGGCGCGCAGAAAATTGTCGATCTCCTGCGTTCTCAGTTACAAAAATCCAATGCTGAACTGTTAGCGAAGGTGGATGCGAACTTCAAAAAAGTCGATACCATTCTGAGCAAGTACCGTACCAAAGACGGTTTTGAAACCTATGACAAACTGACCGATGCCGATCGCAATGCGCTGAAAGGGCCAATCACGACGCTGGCGGAAGACTTGTCTCAATTACGCGGTGTTCTGGGTCTGGATTAAGCACTATGCAGCAAGATAATGAAAACGGCGTGAGCGAACCTTCACGCCGACGTTTGTTGAAAGGGATGGGCGCTTTGGGCGGCGCGCTGGCGTTGGCCGGCGGATGCCCGGTTGCCCATGCGCAAAAACCGCAAAGCGCGCCGGGAACGTTGTCTCCTGATGCGCGCAGTGAAGTGCAGCCGTTTTATGGCCAACATCAGGCGGGGATCCTGACGCCGCAGCAGGCATCCATGATGCTGGTGGCGTTCGATGTTCTCGCCAGCGATAAGGCCGATCTTGAACGTCTGTTCCGGTTGCTAACCCGTCGTTTTGCGTTTCTGACTACCGGTGGGCCTGCGCCGGATACGCCGAATCCGCGGTTACCGCCGATGGATTCCGGTATCCTTGGCGCATACATCGCACCAGACAATTTGACGATCACGTTGTCGGTCGGATCCTCGCTGTTTGACGAGCGCTATGGTCTGACACCGCAGATGCCGAAAAAGCTGCAAAAAATGACGCGCTTCCCGAATGATTCTCTGGATGCAGCGCTGTGCCATGGCGATCTGCTGTTGCAGATTTGCGCCAACACACAGGACACCGTCATCCACGCGCTGCGCGATATCATCAAACATACGCCCGATCTGCTCAGCGTTCGCTGGAAACGTGAAGGATTTATTTCCGATCACGCCGCGCGCAGTAAAGGGAAAGAGACCCCGGTCAACTTGCTTGGCTTTAAGGACGGTACCGCGAACCCGGACGCTACAGATGCGAAGCTGATGCAAAACGTGGTGTGGGTTACGGACGGGCAGGGCGAACCTGCATGGGCGCAAGGCGGCAGCTATCAGGCCGTGCGGCTCATTCAGTTCCGCGTGGAGTTTTGGGATCGCACGCCGCTGAAAGAACAGCAAACGATTTTTGGTCGCGATAAACACACCGGTGCGCCGCTGGGTATGCAGCATGAGCACGATGTGCCTGACTATGCCAGCGATCCAGAAGGTGAGGTGATTGCGCTCGACAGCCATATCCGTCTGGCAAACCCGCGTACGAAGGAGACCGAGTCCAGCCTGATGATGCGTCGCGGTTATAGTTATTCGCTCGGCGTGACCAATTCCGGTCAACTTGATATGGGACTGTTGTTCGTCTGCTATCAGCACGATCTGGAAAAAGGTTTTCTGACAGTGCAGAAACGCCTGAACGGTGAAGCGCTTGAGGAGTATGTCAAACCAATTGGTGGCGGTTACTTCTTTGCGTTGCCGGGTGTCAAAACCGCAGATCATTATCTCGGACAGAGTCTGCTCGAAGCTTGATATCTATGCCCCGCAGCGCGGCGGGGCTTTTACTGACATCTTCATGAATGAACGAATTATTTTTTATGATCGGTCTGTGAATGAAATAATTTTGTCATCTTTCTGCAAGAGACTGTCTGTAGCGACAAGTCAAAATCAAGTTAATGGCAAGTAAAAATATTGTTGCATTAGCGAAAGATTATGATGTACTTATAAGTAACAGCGGTAGTTCCCGGCGGTGATAGTTGTTCACTATGGAGATCGCGAATGGAAAAGTCCTGTACTGGACACGTTTTTCACAGTAACAGCAGTACCTTACGCGGACGTTTCTCTTCCGGTAGCCACTTCGTCACCGCTAAATCTCTCCCCCTTTCACTTTTTATCCTTGTAACTGACGCCCTGTACGGTGCGCGTAGCCGTGGGTGGCGTCTTATCCAAAAGCAAGCAATGGCTTACAAGGAAGCCAACCCTCAGATGTTCGTGCGCATAATCGTGCCGCTAACGGCGCGTGTGATGTATACCTACAACTCAAGGTGCTATCCATGGGAAGACAAAAAGCAGTGATCAAAGCTCGTCGCGAAGCAAAACGGGTGCTGAGGCGGGACTCGCGTAGCCATAAGCAACGTGAAGATGAATCGGTCACCTCGCTTGTGCAGATGGGCGGCGTAGAAGCGATCGGAATGGCGCGTGATAGTCGCGATGCCACGCCAATCACGGCGCGAAATGAGGCTCAGGCGCACTACCTGAATGCTATCGAGAGTAAACAGCTGATCTTCGCCACCGGTGAAGCCGGGTGTGGTAAAACCTGGATCAGCGCGGCAAAAGCAGCAGAGGCGCTGATCCACAAAGATGTGGACAGGATTATTGTAACCCGTCCGGTTCTGCAAGCTGATGAAGATCTAGGCTTCTTACCTGGAGATGTTTCCGAGAAGTTCGCTCCCTATTTCCGCCCGGTGTATGACGTGCTGGTGAAACGTCTGGGAGCCTCCTTTATGCAATATTGCCTGCGACCTGAGATTGGTAAGGTGGAAATCGCGCCGTTCGCCTATATGCGTGGACGAACATTTGAAAATGCCGTGGTCATTCTTGACGAGGCTCAGAATGTTACTGCTGCGCAAATGAAGATGTTTTTGACTCGCCTCGGGGAAAATGTGACGGTGATTGTGAATGGGGATGTAACCCAGTGCGATCTACCCGCCCACGTTCGCTCAGGGCTAAGCGATGCGCTGGCCCGTTTCGAAGAAGATGAAATGGTTGGGATCGTTCGTTTCAATAAAGATGATTGCGTTCGCTCGGCGCTCTGTCAGCGAACGCTCAACGCTTACAACTGATGAGTACGCCGTCTTCAAGGCCCGGGAAACCGGGCTTTGTTTTTGCGGTATTACAGAATATCTTTTAAGGCGGCAGTCGTCATGGTCGCTTCAAATGGGATCAACTCAACTTTCGCGACGCCAGCCTGCTGGAAGGGATCCTGACTCAGATAGTGTTCTAATTTCTCATCGTCATCACATTTTGCCAATATCACACCACCGGAACGTGGAATTTTGCGGCCTGATGCCAGGAATAAACCTTCCGCATAGCCTTTTTGCAGCCAATCCACGTGGGCAGGAAGTAGGCTATCAACGTCATTCAACGGTTTTATATAGGTTAAAACAACAACATAAATAACACTCATTTTATTGTCCCTGCTTTTTGAAAGTGTATTAACGTAGCATACAACCAGGGAGAGAAAAGATTAATATCAGCACTGTCCTTCCTAAGTTTTAATATTAAAAATGCATATGCAGCATTTATGTCTGTTAATTGTACACTTGTAGGGTGCGGGTGGGTTGGCATGGTTGATGGCTGGCGAAAAAATGGCGGCTATCGCTTAATTGGCGAGTTATTATTAATAATCATGAAACATTCGTGATGAGATAAATATTACGATAATGTTCCAGATCATGAGCGTTTTATATTTTTTAACATATTTGGCAAACTGAAACGCATACTTTCGCTATACTGTAGATCCTTGAATACGCTGCGCTCCCGAACTGGATCCGCCTTCTAATGCTTGAATTAAAAAATATTGCGTGCCTGCGGGATGAACGTCTGCTCTTTTGCCGCCTATCATGTTCTATTCAACCCGGCGAAGTTGTCCAAATATCGGGGCCTAATGGGGCAGGAAAAACCTCTTTATTACAGCTACTAACCGGATTATCAACGCCGAGCGAAGGGCAGATTTTGTGGCAGGGAAAACCGCTGCATCGGATGCGTGACGACTGGCATCGTCAACTGTTGTGGCTTGGCCATCAGGTTGGCGTAAAAGGGGGGCTGACGGCGGAGGAAAATTTGCGTTTTTATCACCCGCAGGCGTCGCTTGAGACGCGCTGGCAAGCGCTGGAGCAGGTCGGACTGGTCGGTTTTGAAGATGTGGCTGTGGCTCAGCTTTCTGCCGGGCAGCAGCGGCGCGTAGCGCTGGCCAGGCTGTGGCTCAGCCGCGCAATGTTCTGGATTTTAGATGAACCTTTTACTGCGCTGGACGTGGCTGGCGTGCAAAAACTGACCACACGACTGGAGCAGCATGTCGTCCATGGCGGCGCAGTTATTCTGACAACCCATCAACCTTTACGGCCTCTCTGCGTCCCGTTGCGCACGATTACGCTCAATGAGTATGAGGCGGCTATGGCATGATCACGCAGATTTTCTGGCGCGACCTGCGTCTTGCCTTTCGTAACTGTGCCGAAATTATCAACCCGCTGTGGTTTTTCTTGATTATCGTCACGCTGTTTCCACTCAGTATTGGCCCGGAGCCGCAGTTGCTGCGGCAAATTGCCCCCGGCATCGTCTGGGTAGCAGCGCTACTCTCCTCGCTGCTGGCAATGGATCGGCTGTTTCGTGATGACTGGCTGGACGGTTCGTTGCAGCAGATGATGCTAATGCCAGTCCCGCTTTCGCTGGTGGTGCTGGCGAAAGTCGCCGCGCACTGGGTGGTTTCCGGGCTACCGCTGTTAATCATTTCGCCGCTTATCGCCACGCTGTTCGGCCTCTCCGTTGCGGAGTGGCAAGTGCTGGCGCTTACGCTATTGTTGGGTACGCCCACGCTAAGTTTTATTGGCGCGATTGGCGTCGGACTGACCGTCGGATTGCGGCGCGGCGGCGTATTGCTCAGCCTGCTGGTGCTGCCGCTGATGATCCCTTTATTAATTTTTGCAACCGCCGCCGTGGGCGCGGCGCAGATGCTGCTGCCGGTTGACGGCTATCTGGCGATTCTCGGGGCCTTCCTGGCAGGAAGCGCCACCTTAAGTCCGTTCGCCACTGCGGCAGCGTTACGAATCAGCGTGCAATAACTTCCGTCATCTCCGGGAATATGAGGCAAAGAAAAAATGTGGAAAGCGTTACACCAACTCGCCATTCCAGAGCGGTTGTATAAGGTCTGCGGGCGATTTATTCCGGCAATGGCACTCCTGAGCGCGCTGTTTCTGGTGGTGGGCTGCATCTGGGGCTTTGTCTACGCCCCAGCGGATTATCAGCAGGGCGAAAGCTATCGCATCATGTATCTGCATGTGCCCGCGGCTATCTGGTCGATGGGGATTTATGGCTCGATGGCGGTGACCGCCTTTGTGGGCCTGATTTGGCAAATGAAAATGGCGGACAACGCGGTGATTGCGATGGCGCTTCCCGGCGCTGTCTATACCTTCATCGCGCTGGTCACCGGTTCGGCCTGGGGCAAACCAATGTGGGGAACCTGGTGGGTGTGGGATGCGCGTCTGACCTCCGAGCTGGTGCTGCTGTTCTTATATGTCGGCGTGATTGGCTTGTATCACGCCTTTGACGACCGCCGCCTGGCCGGGCGCGCCGCCGGGATCCTCGTTCTGGTCGGGGTAGTCAATTTGCCGATTATTCATTTTTCCGTTGAATGGTGGAACACCCTGCATCAGGGGTCGACCAATATGCAGAAAACCATCGATCCATCTATGCGTATGCCGTTGCGTTTAACGATTTTCGGCTTCTTATTCCTTTTTATTACTCTGACATTAATGCGTATGCGTAATTTGATTCTGCTGCAGGAACGTCGTCGCCCATGGGTGGCGCAGCTGGTTTCCGGGCGCAAGAGCGAGGTTAATTCATGACCAGCGCTTTCCACTCCTGGAGTGATTTCTGGCAGATGGGCGGCTACGCCTTTTATGTCTGGCTGGCGGTTGCCGTGACGGCGCTCTCGCTGCTGGTTGTGGTCTGGCATGCCTGCTGGCAGCGCAGGGCGCTGCTGGCTGACGTACAGTGTCAAATGGCGCGCGAGCGCCGGATGCAGGCGGCGCGTAAAAAAGGAGAGGCGTTGTGAATCCGCGGCGTAAGGTACGACTCTGGCTTGCCTGTAGCGTGTTGGGAGGACTGGCGCTGACGGTCGGACTGGTGATGTATGCGCTCAGCGCAAATATCGATCTCTTCTATACGCCGGGGGAAATCATTTACGGCAAGCGGGAAAATGGCCAGAAGCCGGAACCGGGACAGCGCCTGCGCATTGGCGGCATGGTGATGCCCGGCAGCGTGAAGCGTGACGATAAAACGCTGGACGTGACCTTTAAGCTCTACGATGCGCGCGGCGTGGTAGAGGTGAGCTATACGGGGATCCTGCCAGCGCTGTTCAGAGAAGGGCAGGGAGTGGTGGCACAAGGAACACTGCAAGACGGTACCCATATCCGCGCCAAAGAGGTGCTGGCGAAACACGATGAAAACTATACCCCTCCGGAGATTAAAGAGGCGATGGATGAAAATCATCACCCTGCCGGGAATCAACAAGGAGCCGCGCAATGATCCCTGAAATTGGGCATTTTCTGCTGTGCCTGGCGCTGGGTATTTCCTGCCTGCTCGGGCTGTATCCGACCTGGGGCGCGATGCGCCAGGATACGCGGATGATGGCGCTGGCGAAACCGCTGTCGTTTGCCATGTTTGCGGCGATCCTCGGGTCATTCCTGATACTGGTTTATGCTTTTGTGGTGAATGATTTCACCGTTCAGTATGTCGCCAGCAACTCGAATACGCTGCTGCCGGTATGGTATCGCGTGGCGGCTACCTGGGGGGCGCACGAAGGGTCGCTGCTGCTGTGGGTGCTACTGATGAGCGGCTGGACCTTTGCCGTGGCGGCGCTGAGCCGCAACATTCCCCTGGAAGCATCTTCCCGCGTGCTGGCGGTGATGGGGATGATCTCCTTCTGCTTCCTGGTGTTCATCCTGCTGACCTCGAACCCGTTTGTTCGCACGCTGCCGGACTTTCCGATTGAGGGCCGCGATCTGAATCCGATGCTGCAGGATATTGGACTGATTTTTCATCCACCGATGCTGTACATGGGGTACGTGGGTTTTTCCGTCGCCTTTGCTTTTGCCATCGCCTCGTTAATGACCGGGCGTCTGGACAGCGCCTGGGCGCGCTGGTCGCGTCCGTGGACGCTGGCGGCGTGGAGCTTCCTGACGGTGGGCATTGTGTTGGGTTCTGCCTGGGCATACTACGAGCTGGGCTGGGGCGGTTGGTGGTTCTGGGATCCGGTCGAAAACGCCTCGCTGATGCCGTGGCTGGCCGGTACGGCGCTGATTCACTCACTGTCAGTAACGGAGAAGCGGGGTAGCTTCAAATCCTGGACCGTGCTGCTGGCAATCCTCGCCTTCTCGCTCTGCCTGCTCGGCACCTTCCTGGTGCGTTCCGGGGTGCTCATCTCTGTACACTCATTCGCCTCCGATCCGACGCGCGGCCTGTTTATTTTGACGCTGCTGGTGATTACCATCGGCGGTTCGCTGCTGTTGTTTGCCATTAAAGGCGGGAAGGTGCGCTCTCGGGTACGTCATGAGCTGTGGTCGCGCGAGTCGCTGCTGTTGGGGAATAACGTCCTGCTGATCGCCGCGATGTTGGTGGTGCTGTTGGGCACATTACTGCCGCTGATTCATAAATTATTGGGGCTGGGTAGTATCTCAATTGGTGAACCATTCTTTAATTCGCTGTTTATCATGCTGATGATTCCCTTCTCGCTACTGTTGGGGATTGGGCCGCTGGTGCGCTGGCGGCGCGATGAATTGCATAATCTGCGTAAGCGGCTGCTGGTTGCGGCGCTGGTGTCGATTGTGCTGGCCGTGGTGCTGCCGTGGCTGATGCAGGACCGTATTAAGGCGATGACCGTGCTTGGTCTGCTGATGTCGCTGTGGGCGTTGGTTCTGACAGTGATGGAGGTAGTGGAACGCGCTACCGATCGCCATACCTTCTGGCGCGGGCTAACTCGCCTGGGGCGCAGCCACTGGGGGATGGTGGCTGGGCATGTCGGGCTGGTGGTGACGGTGATTGGCATCGCCTTTAGCCAGAACTATAGCATTGAGCGCGATGTGCGTATGAAGCCGGGCGATAGCGTCGATATTCATCAATATCACTTTGTCTTCCGCGACGTTCAGGACATTACCGGCCCGAACTATTTTGGCGGTGAAGCGGTGATTGACGTCTCGCAGGACGGGCGGCATATCAGCACGCTGCGGGCAGAAAAACGCGTCTACAGCAGCAGCCGGATGGAGATGACCGAGGCCGCCATCGACGGCGGGTTGGTGCGCGATCTGTATGCCGCGCTGGGTGAAGAACTGGATGACGGCAGTTGGGCGGTGCGCCTGTACTACAAACCGTTTGTTCGCTGGATCTGGTTTGGCGGAATGTTAATGGCGCTTGGTGGCGTATTGTGCATTCTGGACCCGCGCTACCGCTTACGTAAATCGCTGCCGGAGAACGCACAATGAACCGCAAAGTCCTTTATCTGCCGCTGGTTATCTTTCTGGTTCTGGTGGCGGCGCTGATGTGGCAACTGCTGCGCAATAGCGACGGCGATGACCCGACGGCGCTGGAGTCGGCGCTGGTTGGCAAACCGCTCCCCGCGTTTCATCTGGCGTCGCTGGAGAAGCCTGACATGATGCTGGACGCGTCCAGTATTATCAATGGTAAGCCGGTGCTGCTTAACGTCTGGGCGACCTGGTGTCCAACTTGCCGCGCGGAGCACCAATACCTGCGTTCCCTCGCGGCGCAGGGTATTCGCATCGTGGGCATTAACTATAAAGACGATCGCCAGAAGGCGCTGGACTGGCTGCAGGAGCTGGGTAATCCGTACGCGCAGGGGGTGTTTGATGGTGACGGTATGCTGGGATTGGATCTCGGTGTCTACGGTGCGCCGGAAACCTTTCTTATCGACGGCAAAGGCATTATTCGCTACCGCCATGCAGGCGATCTGAACGAACAGGTATGGCAGCAGGAAATCCTGCCGTTGTGGAATAAATACAGTCGGGAGGGCAGCGCGTGAGATTTTTGCTAATGACGTTGCTGACGGCGCTGCTATCGTTTCAGGCGCTGGCGGCGATTGACACTTATCCGTTTAAAAATGAGGCTCAGGAGCAACAGTTCCGTCAACTGACCGCGCAACTGCGCTGCCCGAAATGCCAAAACAACAGTATTGCCGACTCCAATTCGATGATTGCCGCCGATATGCGTAAAAAAGTCTGGCAACTGATGGAGGAGGGGCAAAGCAATCAGCAAATTACCGATTATATGGTGGCGCGCTACGGTAACTTCGTCACCTATGAGCCGCCGGTAACGTTGGCGACGCTGATCCTCTGGCTGCTGCCCGCCTGTTTTGTACTGGGCGGCGCGCTGGTCATTTTCCGTTTAAGCCGTCGCCCGCGGGCAGCGCGGGAAAAGGAACTTAGTCCGCATGAGCAGGCGCGTTTGCAAGCGCTTCTCGATGAAAACAAAAGGACCCTGAAATGATCGTCGCTTTTCTTATCATGATGATTTTACTGCTGGGGACGGCGGCACTGCTGTTTATTCCCTGGTCAGGCAGACAGCGCGTTGATCGTAATACGATGAATCATATGATTTTTCGTGCGCGTCTTCAGGAGCTTGATGAAGACATTTCTCCGGTAAATGCGGCTCAGCAACAGCAGTTGGTTGACGATTTACGCTTGAATTTATTGGAAGATTTGCCTGAGTCGCCAAAAACGGATAACAAAAATAGTAGCTATTGGGTGTATATTCTCGGGGTTATTATACTAACCTCTTTATGCGTAGGGGTATTCGTCCGAACGAGTTACGTCCCCCGTGTAATTGAGTGGCAGCAGGTCGTGCAGCAAACGCCGCAACTGATGCAGCGCGTGATGGATCCCCAGGGGAAACCGCTGTCGGAAGAAGAGCTGTTTCGCCTGGCGCTGGGGCTACGTACTCGTCTGCAGCAATATCCGGCAGACCAGCTAAGCTGGACGATGCTCGGTAGGCTACAACTGGTGCTGAATAACCCCGGGGCTGCGTTACAGGCGTTTGATAAAGCGCGACAGTTGGCGCCGGGAAATGCGGATGCGCAACTGGGTTATACCGAAGCATTGCTGCACTCTACGGATCCGAATGATAGCCGTGAAGCCCAGCAGTTGCTTGATACGTTGCTTAAAAATAACCATAACGATGTACGGGTACTCAGCCTTGTGGCGTTTAACGCCTTTGAGCATCAACAATATGATAAAGCGATAGCAGCATGGCAACTGATGCTGAAACTGTTACCGCCGGACGATAGCCAACGAGAGATCATTATTCGTAGTATCGACCGCGCGAAAAAAGAACAAATCGCTACACTGAAATAATCAAAATATATCAACATTTGCGCGAAGGTTTGTTCGATTTGCAATGTGATACCACGCTGAAATTATCGGCTAATCAACCTCTGATGATTAGCCCGCAGAATCAAACTTCCATAAGCATTGTTGGAGTAGAAGATGACGGTAATCGCTATAAATATTTTTATATAGCGATTGTCATGTGGCAAGGACTATTGCGTCTTTATTTTAGGAAAAGGGTTAAATAATAAGATGAGAAAACTTTCACTGGAACGTTCAGGTAGGCGAAAAATTATATTTATCGCCCTGCTGGTTGGGATCATTATTGGTGTCGTGCTGCTGGCGGGTACGGCAACTATCATGCATAAAACCAGCGACACTGAATTCTGCGTGTCGTGTCATACCATGCAACAACCTCTGGCGGAATATCAGGGCAGTGTGCATTTCCAGAACAATAAAGGTATTCGCGCCGAGTGTGCCGATTGCCACGTTCCCCACCAACCGATCGATTATATGCTGACCAAAATTGGCGCCCTGAAAGATGTCTGGGGTGAAATGACCGGCAAAATCGATACCCCAGAAAAATACGAGGCGCATAAGCTCGCGATGGCCCAGAGCGTCTGGGATGGGTTGAAGAAGAACGACTCGGCAACCTGTCGTTCCTGCCACGACTACAAAGCGATGGATATACTGGCGCAAACGCCTGAAGCCCGTAAGCAGCACCCGGTGGCGATCAAAGAGGGTGAAACCTGTATCGATTGTCATAAAGGCGTCGCACACATTCTACCGAACATGAGTGGCCTGGCAGCAGCAGGGGCGAGCGAACTGGCGAATGCGGCAGCGAAAACGCCGGCAACGGCGACCACGTTGTACACCATTCAAACCCAACCGTTCTGGCTTAGTGAGAAAACAACCGATCATAACGACGGTAACCTGATGGCTTCCACCGAAGTGCAGGTAGTGAAACGTGACGGTGATATGGTACTGGCTGACGTCAAAGGCTGGCAGCAGGATGGCGTCACCGAGGCGTTCTACGCCGCGCGTGGTAAACGCATCATGAGCGCCCTGCTGGGTGAGGAAGCGCGTAAAGCGTTGAAAGTGAACAGCACGGTAACCGATGAAGAGACGAAACAGGTCTGGCATGAAGTCGATCTGCAGGTCTGGCTGCCGGCGAAAAGTCTGATTGGCGATCAACAAAAAATCTGGAGCTATGCTTCCGAACTCATGGCTAACAACTGTACCGGTTGCCACGGTCTTA
This sequence comes from Citrobacter sp. wls717, assembly GCF_005280955.1. Taxonomy (NCBI): domain Bacteria; kingdom Pseudomonadati; phylum Pseudomonadota; class Gammaproteobacteria; order Enterobacterales; family Enterobacteriaceae; genus Citrobacter; species Citrobacter sp. wls717. The sequence goes on along the minus strand of NZ_SZWW01000055.1, from coordinate 73,073 downwards.
CCGAGTTGAATCGCTTTAACGCCAACCAGTGGATTGGGGTGGTTAAAGGCATGTCCGGTCGTACGTCGCTGACGCAGGAACAGGTTCGTCTTCTGACCCAGTACGTACAAAAACACGCGAGCGACATGCCCGCAGCAGCCGATCAGGACAAAAAATAAGGAGCCATGATGAAAAAGAATAATGACCATGACATGGCGGAGCAGAGCCAGGAAGCAGGTATGAATCTGACTCGTCGCCGTTTTCTGGCTGGTGCCGGAGCTTTAATGGCGGCGCCGCTGCTGGCGGGAATGTGGCCACGCTCGGCGCTGGCCGAAGCGATAAGCCAGGCCCTGCCGCAGTTTGTAGCGTTACGCCAGGCGGAAAGCGGCATTCTGACCGGTGCCCACTGGGGCGCGTTTGAAGCGATTGTCCGCGATGGCAAAATGGTTGACGTTCGTCCGGTGAAAGACGATCCGTATCCGAACGAACTGATTACCATGGCACCTTATCAGGTATATGCCGAAAACCGCATCAAGTACCCGATGGTGCGTAAAAGCTGGCTGGAAGGCGGCGCGAAAGACTGTAAACCAGAGCTGCGTGGCCGCGATGAGTGGGTGCGCGTGAGCTGGGATAAGGCGCTGCATCTGGTGGCCGGTGAAATCAGCCGTCTGCAGAAAGAGCACGGACCGTCCTCTATCTATGCGGGCTCTTATGGCTGGAAAAGCGTGGGGATGTTCCACAACCCAAGAACGCTACTGCAGCGCATGATGAACCTGGCAGGCGGTTTTGTCGGCTACTCCGGCGACTACTCGACCGGTGCCGCACAGGTAATTATGCCGCATGTAGTGGGCTCTGTTGAGGTTTACGAGCAGCAGACCGCATGGCCGAACGTCATTGAAAACACCGAGCTGGTGGTGATGATTGGCTGTAACCCTATGATCACGCTTAAAAACAGCTGGAACCTGCCGGATCACGTCAGCCAGACTGGTTTTGAAGCGCTGAAGAAAAAAGGCACCCGGATGATCTGTATCGATCCGGTGCACAGCGACAGCGCCCGCATGCTGGGTGCCGAGTGGATTGGCCCGCACAGCTATACCGACTGTGCGCTGATGGCGGGGATTGCCCATACGCTGTTGGTGGAAAAACTGCATAACGCTGACTTCCTGAAAACCTATACCGTCGGCTTCGATAAGTTTGAAGCGTATCTGACCGGTCAGGACGACGGTATTGTGAAAGACGCCAATTGGGCGGCGGACATCAGCGGTGTTGACGCCGAGGTGATCAAACAGCTGGCGCGCGATATGGCAAAACGCCGCACCATGATCATGGGCGGCTGGGGCATTCAGCGCCAACATCACGGCGAGCAGGCGCACTGGATGATGGTGACCCTGGCGTCGATGCTGGGGCAGATTGGTCTGCCTGGCGGCGGCTTCGGCTTTAGCTATCACTACTCTTCAGGCGGTAGTCCGACCGCGCGCGGCGGCATTCTCGCCGGGATCTCGGCGGGTAGCCCAACCTCTCCGGCGGCAAAAGACATTACACCGTTCCCGGTAGCGCGTATTGCCGATGCGCTGGCGAACCCTGGCAAGACCATTGATTATAACGGCACGAAAGTGACCTACCCGGATATTAAAATGGTCTACGTGGCGGGGGGGAATACCTTCCACCAACATCAGGATACCAATAACCTGGTCAAAGCCTGGCAGAACCCGGAGACCGTGGTCGTCAACGAACCTTACTGGACGGCAACAGCGAAACATGCTGATATCGTGCTGCCGGTTACCACGACCTATGAACGTAACGATTTGGACATGGGCGGCGACTACTCGCAGCTCTACGTCTTCCCGCTACGCCAGTGTGTGCCGCCGCAGCATGAAGCGAAAAATGACTTTGACGTCTTTGCCGGTATTGCCGAGATCCTCGGCGTACACGACGCCTTTACCGAAGGTAAAGATGAGATGTTATGGTTAAAAGGCATGTATGACGACATGAAAGCCCAGGCGCGTAACGCACGCGTGGCGCTGCCGCCGTTTGATATGTTCTGGGCGTCCAACAACTATATCCGCTTCCCGATTCCGGAAGAGAATAAACAGTGGGTACGCTTCGCTGATTTCCGCGAGAACCCGCTGCTTAATCCACTGGGTACCCCGTCCGGCAAAATCGAAATCTATTCTGATGCCATTGCCAAAATGGGTTACGAGGACTGTAAAGCGATCCCGACCTGGATGCCGCCTCACGAGTGGTATCGCGGGCCGGAAGCAGCGAAATACCCGCTGTCGCTGAATACCGGTCACCCGATTAACCGTCTACACTCTCAGCTCGACAACACGCCGCTACGTAAGAAGTATGCAGTAGCCGACCGTGAGGCTATCTGGATCCATCCGAAGGATGCCAGCGCACGTGGCATTAGTGCGGGCGATCTGGTTCGTGCCTTTAACGATCGCGGGCAGATCCTGGTTGGGGCAGTGATTACCGATAACGTCCGTGAAGGGGTGGTGCGGATCAGCGAAGGAGCGTGGTTTGACCCGGCCGATCCGTCACAGCCTGGTTCGCTGTGTAAGAACGGTAACGTCAACTGCCTGACCTTTGACGTCGGTTCCTCCAGCCTGGCGCAGGGGAACTGCGGGCAGATGTCACAGTTGCAGATCGAGAAATATACCGGACCGGTGCTGCAAAATACCGCGCATAATGTGCCAGTAGGCGCATAATCGACAGCCGGTTATAACGAACGGCCCCTCTTGCCAGTGGTGAGAGGGGCCGTTTCTTTTAATTCTCACTATGCCAGCAGTCGAACCCCACGGGCGTGCAATATGCGAAAAAAAAGCCCGTACTTGCGTACGAGCTCTTCTTAAAATATGGCGGTGAGGGGGGGATTCGAACCCCCGATACGTTGCCGTATACACACTTTCCAGGCGTGCTCCTTCAGCCACTCGGACACCTCACCATATTGTTGTTCCTGCGCTACCGGAACGGGCGCTAATTTAGGGAAATACCGTCCCGGCGTCAATCAACTTTTTGAAAAAAACGTGCATTTACACAAACTTCAAACAATCTGGAGCTTAAATAAGCGGGAATTGTTTTTTTTGCCAGCATCCTAAAATTTGCTACTCTGAGGATCCCTCGAAAAATGATGATAATAAGTGCGAGAAAGTTCCGCATAGCAATGCTCAGGAGACAAAATGGATATAATTTTTTATCACCCAACATTCGAAACAACCTGGTGGATTAATGCGCTGGCAAAAGCAATACCAGGCGCGAACGTCCGTGAGTGGAAAGCGGGTGATAATGCGCATGCTGACTATGCGCTGGTTTGGCATCCGCCGGTTGAAATGCTCGCGGGACGAAAATTAAAAGCCGTATTTGCGCTGGGTGCTGGCGTCGATTCCATTCTCAGTAAGCTAAACGCTCACCCGGAAATGTTGGATACCTCGATCCCGCTTTTCCGTCTGGAAGATACGGGTATGGGCCTGCAAATGCAGGAATATGCGGTAAGTCAGGTGTTGCACTGGTTTCGTCGCTTTGATGATTACCAGGCGTTAAAAAATCAGGCGAAATGGCAACCATTGCCAGAGTATACCCGCGATGAGTTCACCATCGGGATCATGGGGGCCGGGGTCCTGGGTGCGAAAGTTGCCGAGAGTTTGCAGTCATGGGGGTTCCCGCTGCGCTGCTGGAGTCGTACGCGTAAATCCTGGCCTGGCGTGGAAAGCTTTGCCGGTACCGAAGAGCTGGGTGCGTTTTTGAGTCAAACTCGCGTGCTTATCAATCTTCTACCCAATACGGCAGAAACCGTGGGCATCATTAACGCTGGTTTACTTAGCCAGTTACAAGATGGCGCTTATGTGCTGAACCTGGCGCGTGGCGTTCATCTCAATGAAGACGATCTTCTGGCATCGCTGGACAGCGGCAAGGTGAAAGGCGCCATGCTGGATGTCTATAGCCGTGAACCGCTGCCGGAAACCAGCCTGCTATGGAAACATCCGCGAGTGGCGATGACACCGCACATCGCCGCTGTTACCCGTCCGCCGGAAGCGGTGGATTATATCTCCCGTACGATTTTGAGTCTGGAAAGTGGCAAAGCCGTTACGGGTCAGGTCGATCGCGTACGGGGATACTAATGCCAACCCGGCAAGTGCCGGGTTTCCGCTAATAAATGGCGGCGATACCTGCTATCCTTGACGGAAAATGACTACAGGAGAGAGTTATGTATCCCGTTGACCTGCATATGCATACCGTCGCCAGCACCCACGCCTACAGCACCTTAAGTGATTACATCGCTGAAGCTCGTCGCAAAGGCATCAAGCTGTTTGCCATTACCGATCATGGACCGGACATGGCGGATGCGCCTCACCACTGGCACTTTATTAATATGCGCATTTGGCCTCGTGTCGTGGACGGCATAGGGATCCTGCGCGGAATTGAAGCGAATATTAAAAATATTGAAGGCGAAATTGACTGTTCAGGTCCGATGTTCACTTCCCTGGATCTGATTATCGCAGGCTTTCATGAGCCGGTTTTTGCGCCACACGATAAAGAGACGAATACGCAGGCGATGATAGCCACTATGGCCAGTGGCAACGTCCATATCATCAGCCACCCGGGTAACCCCAAATATCCCGTCGATATCACTGCCATTGCTCAGGCAGCGGCAAAATACCAGGTTGCGTTGGAAATCAACAACTCTTCGTTTTTGCATTCGCGTAAGGGCAGTGAGGACAATTGCCGCGCTGTTGCTGCGGCTGTGCGTGATGCCGGCGGCTGGGTCGCGTTAGGGTCAGATTCACATACCGCTTTCACCTTAGGAGATTTCGGTGAATGTCGTAAAATACTCGATGATGTGAATTTCCCGGAAGACCGAATTTTAAACGTTACACCAAAGCGCTTGCTGACGTTTCTGGAATCGCGAGGCATGGAGCCGATCGCGGAATTTGCTGAACTGTAATTGTTACTAACTGGAATATATTAATGAACGAGTTTTCTATCCTGTGTCGTGTACTGGGCTCGCTGTTTTACCGCCAACCGCAGGACCCTTTACTGGTTCCTCTGTTTACCCTGATTAGCGAAGGTAAACTCTCCGCCAACTGGCCGCTGGAACAGGACGAACTGCTGGCTCGTCTGCAGAAGAGCTGCGATATGCCTCAGTTGGCTGCGGATTACAACGCGTTATTTGTGGGAGACGATTGCGCGGTGCCGCCTTATCGCAGCGCCTGGGTAGAAGGGGCTAAAGAATCGGATGTGCGTGCATTCCTTTCTGCCCGGGGAATGCCGCTGGCAGATACGCCGGCAGATCATATTGGCACGCTGTTGCTGGCGGCTTCATGGCTTGAAGACCAGTCTGCGGAAGATGAAAGCGAAGCGCTTGAAACCTTGTTTGTGGACTACCTGTTACCCTGGTGCGGCACGTTTCTGGGCAAAGTTGAAGCGCATGCGAATACGCCATTCTGGCGTACTATTGCGCCCCTGACACGTGATGCGATTGGTGCGATGTGGGACGAATTACAGGAAGAGACAGACGAATAAATGTGATTTAAATCACACTAAGCTGCAACGCAATTTATCAACTTGCATAATTTGTGTGCGCGATCTCATTCCAATGCCGTTTTTCTGCTAAGATGCGCGGCATGAACATACTTCTCTCAATTGCAATCACAACGGGCATTCTCTCCGGGATCTGGGGATGGGTGGCCGTTTCTCTCGGTTTACTCAGCTGGGCTGGGTTTCTGGGCTGCACTGCCTACTTTGCCTGTCCGCAAGGTGGGCTGAAAGGGTTGTGGATCTCGGCGTGTACGCTGCTAAGCGGTGTGGTGTGGGCGTTGGTGATTATTAACGGCAGTGCGCTTGCCCCGCATATGGATATTGTCGGCTATGTCATGACGGGAATTGTCGCGTTTTTGATGTGTATTCAGGCAAAGCAATGGTTGCTTTCATTCGTGCCAGGCACGTTTATTGGGGCTTGTGCAACGTTTGCAGGGCAGGGGGACTGGCGACTGGTCGTGCCATCTTTAGCGCTGGGTCTGGTATTTGGCTATGCGATGAAAAATAGCGGCTTGTGGCTGGCGTCACGCCGTGAAAACAGGATATCGCCAACCCCGACCAGTAAATAAAACAAGCGTGAGGCTTCCCTCACGCTTTTTATGCTGTAACGACCCATCAGGATTCTGGCGGTACCGACATATGGCGGTATTTAACCAGGATGTCATTATCAACTTGTTTCTTATCCTGCAAATCCCACAACCCGCGATCTATTCCGTCATTAATCAGGAAGATAACGCCGGTTTCAATTGCTGACATCAGACAGAGCATAACCGGTTCGTTAGAGGTATAACCAATTTCACCCTCCAACAGACGCTGGTAGTCAATGAAGCGGAACACCCCTGCCTGTACTTCATAAGACAGAATGGTTTTGCTGGTATTCACCGATGAGAGGATCTCACCGGTACTGACGTTAACCACACGCAGGTTTACCGCTATCTGGTCAAGCTGGTATTGCGTATCGGCGCCTATACCGAAATAGCGCGCGCCGACACCACCTGATTTTACGTTGCTTTCATAACCAATAATGGACCCTTCCACCATGACGTTTGCAGCGGTCAGAGACTGGAGCGGGATCCGGTTGTTAATGGCAACCGTACCGTTTTCCTGTGCCGCACGAATGATTTTTCGTTCGTTAAGCAAGTTCTGTAACCCCTGACGTTCCAGCGGGACGAACCAACGAGAATCCTTCAATGCGGTGACGAGCATAGCCGTGGCGCTTTGCGGGACGGCGGTAGAGAAGTTACTTGCCGGGTAAGGCTTAAACTGGCCAGTCTCATCCTGAATGTTGTATACCGACACAAATATCTTACCTGTAGGCATGGGCAGATGCGTCAAATCTTTATAGCTTTGGGCTCGGGGCATTAATGTCGGCTTAGCGGCCTCTTGAGGCGGGGCGGTTAAGCATCCGCTGAGTAAAATTACTGCCACCATGATAAGTAAGCGCTGCATGATATTTTCCTTTCGTGGCTCTCATTTAGAAATCGGTTGACTGGTTTTGTAAACCTGACACTTCAATAGTCGAAGTTCTTCCCGTTTTCCTGTCAGTGACATTCAATTGCAGTTGCCCATCCCGGTTGGCGATATCAACGATAAAGTCACTGGTTACCATCCTCCCCGGCTTACCTGTATTGATATTGGTGAGTAAGCCGCCGAGTATTTGCGACTGAATTGCCTGGGTAAAGTTATCCAGTGCTGTTGGGGTTTCGATCCCGTAGTCGCCAGCGCTCGGATCTTTATATGAGTTTTGCGCCTGAGCGCTATTTAACAAAAAAGAGCCGTTGTTTGGATTACCACCAAAGTTAGGGTTGCGGAACTGGAACGTCATGTTTCCGGCCCAACTTAATGGTGAAATTAGCATGAGCAAAACCACTGCATGTTTGACACGCATGAAAGCCTCCGGACAAAATCATGTTTTAGAATTCATCACGCGCTAAATCGCTTGTGCTTAATAGTGTTTGATCTATTTGCCGGCGATTTAATGCTTCCTCAGTTTCTGCCAATGCGAAGACCACTATTTTGTCGAAGTCTCTTTTCGTCGGGAATAAAAAGGTCTGGAAGATAACGTCCTGATTAACCGTTATCGTAATCCAACTTCCCCAACGTGCACTGGGCCTTTCATTAATGGTTAAGTTTCCTGTGTACTTGCTTTCCCACTTGTCACTAAAGGCGCGATAAAAATCATGGCCAATGGAAGAGACAGTGTGGTCAGTTAACAGTCCGGGAACCTCCACCTCTACAGCCGCGTGTAGATTCCCGGCAGCAAAGAACAAATTTGCTGCCACAATCCAGTTCAAATAGCGTTTCATGGCTTTATCGCCTGAGGTTATCATTGGCCCACGAGACCGCCTGCGTACGATTTTTGACAGCTATCTTTTTGAAAAGATTATAAAGGTGCGTTTTCACGGTATTTTCACTGATAAACAGCGAACGCGCGATTTCAATATTTGAGGCACCGATACGCAGTTTATTAAGGATCTCTTTTTCACGGTGAGTGAGTAGTGCCGACTCCGTGCTGTTATAACGGTAATTTCCGGAATGCGTGATCAGGTAGCTGGCGAGCTTTTGCGAAAAGTAGCATTCACCGCGCAACACACCTTGCAAGCCGCTGACTACACGTTGTTCATCTTCGGTTGCGTAAAATACACCATTGATATGCGGCCAGTTTTCAATATCCCGATAGGGATAATCATCAGGGGTATTCAACAATAAAGTCTTTATATTGTTGTTTTTTCTGCTTAAATTATCTTGCCAGTAATGGATCAGTTTTTTATCTGCCTCCATCATATCCATTAAAACAATGCAGCCGGAGGAAATATCATCCAGAGAACGTTGAATATTATGTAGTTTTCCGGTTAACGCCAGTGATTGCTTTAAATGTTGTAATAACGCAGTTGCCTGCAGAGAAGGTTTAGTGATCAACAATAATGTATGACCATGAATACTATGGACTTCATTAAACATGATGAAACTCCACTTTTTAGTCGCACACCTGACAGCTGCCGCTACTAAAATAGAGGCACCAGAAGTACTGACAGATGTTGCACTGCTGTGTAGAAATAAAATATCGACCCAACGGGGTGAAAATATTAAAACAAATGGACTTCAACTGTTTTCAATCTAGCTATTACAAATCTTAAAGCAAGTGTTAAACATGTTACATAATGTAAATTTATATATTAAAATGTGATTTTTGGGTTTTAATTGAGTTTAGATTTGATAGTAAAGTTGTACATTTCAGCATTATTGCATAGATTTAAAAAATCATACAAATTATGTTATATCATTGATATTAAATAAATAAATTTATAGTTTGTTAGTTTTACATTCCTAATGAATTCGGATTGTTTCGCCTGGATTTAAGTTGGACAATTTTAGATAGAAAAAAATGATGCTTGTCACGACTTGTACCTATGCCTATCGCAGCACTAAGCTGGGAGGCCCGGAAATCGCGGAAAATGCACTTTTTTGTTACTGCATAGAAATTCACTTGCAGGGTTAAAAAATAAATAGAACCTGTTGTCGCAACCGTGTTTTTTACTGTTAATTAATACTTTGGTGTGAATCAGGATATAAAAATACCACTGGCGGGTGAGTTATTTAAAATGTTTCAACGGACATACTCTTCATCGTAACGTGACGTTAACAAATGTAAGTCATGTTAACAACAATTTGAGTGGTAACTAATTTAACTTCATGTACGACCAGGTCCAGGGTGACAACATGAAAAACAAGTTGTTATTTATGATGTTTACAATACTGGGTGTGCCTGGGATTGCATCCGCAACAAGTTATGATTTAGCTAATTCAGAATATAACTTTGCGGTAAATGAATTAAGTAAGTCTTCATTTAATCAGGCAGCCATTATTGGTCAGGTTGGCACTGCGAACAGTGCAAATACTCGTCAGGGGGGCTCGAAGCTATTGTCGGTCATTTCGCAAGAAGGTTCTGGTAACCGGGCGAATACGGACCAGACGGGATCATATAACTTTGCATATATTGATCAGGTGGGTAGTTCCAATGACGCGAGTATTAAACAAGGTTCTTATGGTAATACAGCTGTAATTATCCAGAAAGGCTCTGGTAATAAAGCGAATATTACCCAGTATGGTACACAAAAAACAGCAGTTGTGGTGCAGAGACAGTCGCAAATGGCAATTCGCGTAACTCAACGCTAATCCATTATCGACGTTTAAATCAATCCGATGGGGGTTTACCATGAAACTTTTAAAAGTGGCAGCATTCGCAGCAATCGTCGTTTCTGGCAGTGCTCTGGCAGGTGTTGTTCCGCAATGGGGCGGTAATCATCATGGCGGCGGTAGCAACTATGGCCCAGACTCTTCGTTGAGTATCTACCAATATGGTTCAAACAACGCTGCGAATGCTCTGCAAAGCGATGCGCGTAAATCAGATGTCACCATCACCCAACATGGGCGTGGTAATGGCGCGGTCGTAGGCCAGGGGGCTGATGACAGTACTATTAGCCTGAAACAGACTGGCTTCCAGAACAATGCCACCATCGATCAGTGGAATGCAAAAAATGCTGATATTAGTGTGACCCAGTTCGGTGGCCGCAACGGCGCGCTGGTTAATCAGACTGCTTCTGACTCCAATGTGCTGATTCAGCAAGTTGGTTTTGGCAACAATGCAACAGCTAACCAACACTAATTCAGTTTTCTGACTGATAATAAACAGGGCGTGAGCCCTGTTTTTTTTTCGGGAGAATATGATGCATACATTATTACTCATTGCCGCGCTGACAAATCAAATAACATTCAATACGACCCAACAAGGCGATATGTACACCATTATTCCTCAGGTGACGTTAGCCCAACCCTGCGTTTGTGAGGTCCAGGTCCTTGCCGTTCGTAAGGGGGAGGGAGGACAAAGCCAATCGCAGCAGAAAACAAGCCTTTCGGTCCCCGCTAATCGGCCGATTGAACTAACCAAACTGAGCTTTAATATTTCACCGGGGGATTCGGTCAAAATTATCGTTACCGTTTCGGACGGGCAGTCTCTGCATTTGTCACAACAATGGCCTGACTCAACCAGTCAGCCATAATTTTTGCTGTATTTGCATTAAGGGTGTGGCTGGGAATGCGGCGCTGTTCTATGAATATAGAAACGTACAGCGTTTTTATTTGATCGTAACTCGCAGTGGTGAAGGATCATTCAGATCCCTCAAGGATGACTAATCATTGAGGAACCCTTATGTGCACATTTTTTAAACGTATTTTTAGCGCCAGTTTATGTACGTTATCTCTTTTCACTTTTCCCATAATGGCGCAACAGATCTCGCCCGGCGGCGTTATCCATTTTCGCGGCGCAATAGTTGAAGCACCCTGCGACGTTAACACCCAACAACAACAGGTCGAATTGTCTTGTATGCGCAATGGCACCACCCGTAATAGTCTCTATAATCATCAACAGGTCACGGCTGCCCCTCAGAATGTGCAGCAAATTGCTACTGTGAAAATGCATTACCTCAATGAACAGAAAAACATGGCGATCCTTAACATTGAATATAAATGAACCATTCTGGCTTAGACATGCAAACTTGTGGTTAAAAAGTGAGATTTCAAGGAAATCCCTGCTGTACACTTGATGAATCGTGTTTTGTCAGGGGGAATTTATGCATTCACGCGTGCATGTGTTACACGGCGATATTACGACGATCGCTGTTGATGTGATCGTCAACGCGGCGAATTCATCGCTACTGGGAGGTGGTGGTGTTGATGGAGCAATCCATCGCGCCGCCGGCCCCGCATTGCTGGAGGCCTGCAAACAGGTTATCCAGCAACAGGGAGAATGCCCGACCGGGCATGCCGTTATCACGCTGGCGGGGGCGCTTCCGGCAAAAGCGGTCATTCATACCGTAGGGCCTGTCTGGCAAGGTGGAGGGCATCATGAGGCTGAACGTCTTGAAGACGCCTATCTGAATTCGCTGCAATTGGCCCTGGCCAATGGGTATCAATCCATTGCTTTTCCGGCGATCAGTACCGGAGTCTACGGGTATCCCCGCGCCGCAGCGGCAGAAATAGCGGTAAATACGGTGTTAAAATTTATTACCCGTCGTACGCTTCCCGATCAAATATACTTTGTTTGTTTTGACGAAGAAAACGCTCAACTCTACAAGAGACTACTTTCCCGGCAAGGTGACAAGAACACGGACTGATATGACGCGACTTGAGCGGGCCATCACGCCACTTTGTGCTAACCATCCTGGAGACTGTGGCATTCTTACGTTGGATGACAGCCTGGATGCCTTTGCTGCTCGCTATCGACTAACAGAAATGGCGGAACGTACACTGGATGTGCAGTACTACATCTGGGAGAACGACATGTCCGGTCTGTTGCTGTTTTCAGTTCTGTTGGCGGCGGCGAAACGTGGAGTGAAGGTTCGCTTGCTGTTGGATGACAACAACACGCCGGGTCTTGATGACACGCTGCGGCTGCTGGATAGCCATCCTAATATAGAAATTCGTCTGTTTAATCCCTTTTCCTTTCGCATCCTGCGCGCCCTGGGCTATTTGACCGATTTTGCCCGGCTAAATCGGCGAATGCACAATAAAAGTTATACCGCTGACGGCGTGGTGACCATCGTGGGTGGGCGTAATATTGGTGATGCCTATTTTGGGGCGGGTGAGCAACCGTTGTTTTCCGATCTGGACGTCATGGCTATTGGTCCCGTTGTCAAAGATGTTGCGGATGATTTTGAGCGTTACTGGCACTGCCGTTCTGTTTCAACGTTACAAAACGTACTTGAGATGTCGGAGTCAGATTCTTCGCAGCGTATCGAGCTGCCTGAATCCTGGTATAACGATGATATTACTCGTCGCTATCTGCATAAGCTGGAAACCAGCCAGTTTATGACCAGCCTCGATCAGCAGTCGCTGCCGCTGATTTGGGCGAAAACGCGTTTGTTGAGTGATGATCCTGTCAAAGGTGAAGGGAAAGCGCCGCGCCATTCGTTATTACCGCAGCGTTTGTTTGATGTGATGGGGTCGCCGGGCGAACGCATTGATATTATTTCCGCCTACTTTGTGCCGACTCGGGCTGGGGTGGCGCAGCTGTTGAGAATGGTAAGGAAAGGCGTCAAGATTGCGATTTTAACCAATTCGCTGGCGGCAAATGATGTGGCTATCGTTCATGCGGGCTATGCGCGATGGCGAAAAAAACTGCTGCGCTACGGGGTAGAATTATACGAACTTAAACCTACCCGCGAACGCGTTTCGGTGGTCCACGATCGCGGATTAACCGGTAATTCAGGTTCCAGCCTGCATGCTAAAACCTTCAGTATTGACGGTCGAAAAGTATTTATCGGCTCGCTTAATTTTGATCCCCGTTCAACGCTGCTTAATACGGAAATGGGGTTTGTGATTGAGAGTGAAGTGCTGGCTGAAGTGATCCATAAACGTTTTATGCAGAGCCAGCGTGACATGGCTTGGCAACTGCGCCTCGACCGCTGGGGTAGAATTAATTGGGTGGATCGCGTTTCCGGCAGCGAACAGGTACTAAAAAAAGAACCCGCCACAGGATTCTGGAAGCGGGTTCTGGTGAAGCTTGCGTCGGTGTTACCCATTGAGTGGCTGCTCTGAACCACGCAATGAGAGAAAAATTAACCAGCGACAGCTTTATTTTTATCTTGCTTAACGGCCGGTTTACCCGAAAAGAGAAACTTCAGCACCGGTATGCGCAAATGGAGTTCGTACAGTATCACCGCAATCCCCACCACAAACAGCAGGCCGCACAAAAAGCCCAGTAGATTCGATGAGATATGCGGTGTGATATACGCGCCAAAAAACAGCGTCAAAGGGTGGTGCACTAAATAGATAAACAGTGACGCGTTGACAAAATAGGTCACGCGGGCCGACTGGAAATTCAGCAAACGGTGGCCAAGCGAAAAGACGACGTTCACCATCCACAGTCCCATGACCATGGTGATGACATATTCGGTTTCATACATCCAGGCATCGCCATTGCCATAACGTTGATTGAGCAGGTAAGCGACAAACGCCAATGCGGCGCCTATCGTGCAGCCACGCGATGACCTGGTAAACAGCGCTTTCAGATTAGGGTTGATAAACGCCAGCGCGCCGAGCATAAAGAAAGGTATATAGAACAGCGTTTGCATAACAATAAAATTAAACATGCCATCGCTGAGAATTGAAGGGTAGAGGATGAAAATCGTCCTTCTGACGGTGGCATAACCGACACCCAATAAAATAAAAATCAGCGTTAATTTGGTCATCGACACAGCAGAGGGGTTAGCACCTTCGCTACGCATCGTCTTATTTTTCATCTGGGTAAATACCCACATGCTTACGGTCGTTAAAACCACCAGAACCAGTAAAAACCACAGATGGGAAATAAGCTCCCAGGCCAGCGTGTTGTACTTTTCGTACCCGCTGAGAGTATGCCAACTGTCTGCTTTGCCCTTCACGTATTGCAGCATGATAAATTGCGGCAGCGTAAGCAATGGAATCGCCGTCAGCATCGGGATTCCCACGCGTTCGACACGCACCTTCCACCACCGCTTTAGCGGATAGCGCAAAAATAACATGTACGAAAAGTAACCCGAAATAACAAAGAAAACCTGCATGCGAAATGCATGGATAAAATCGTTAAAAAGGGTCAACCACCATGACGGCTCTGCGCTGTTCACATGCCATGTATGAGTGGAGTAGATCAAAGAAATATGGAAGGGGATCCCTAACAACATTAGCCAGGCACGGATGGAGTCAAGAAAATATTCACGTGGTGGTGATACAGGGCTCATAGACAGTTACGTATTCTCAGACTTTTCGTCTTATCCCTAAGACGAATAATGGTTACATTCGAGGCCAACCCTACACGAAGTCCAACAACCTGTCTCCAGGATAAGCACGCAAAGTGAAAACAGCAGACAAAGCTGCTTAAAGCATGAGCCAGCGCGCGAACAATACAGGGATTCAGTTGTCGGAATACCCGATTATCCATTAAAATGGATCGGATCAATATAAGCACACAAAGGGGGAAGTGCTTACTAATTATGAAACATAAACTACAAATGATGAAAATGCGTTGGTTGGGTGCAGCAGTCATGTTAACGCTGTACACATCATCGAGCTGGGCGTTCAGCATTGATGATGTTGCAAAACAAGCTCAATCCTTAGCCGGTAAAGGCTATGAGGCGCCAAAAAGTAACTTGCCCTCCGTTTTCCGCGACATGAAATATGCGGATTATCAGCAGATCCAGTTTAATCGCGATAAAGCCTACTGGAGCAATCTCAAGACCCCATTTAAGCTCGAATTCTACCACCAGGGTATGTACTTCGACACGCCGGTCAAAATCAACGAAGTTACCGCCACTGCGGTGAAAAGAATCAAATATAGCCCGGATTACTTTAATTTTGGCGATGTTCAGCATGATAAAGACACGGTAAAAGATCTCGGTTTCGCCGGGTTCAAAGTGCTGTATCCGATCAACAGCAAAGATAAAAACGATGAAATCGTCAGCATGCTCGGGGCCAGCTATTTCCGCGTTCTCGGCGCAGGCCAGGTCTACGGTCTGTCTGCGCGCGGTCTCGCGATCGATACCGCTCTCCCTTCTGGTGAAGAATTTCCCCGCTTCCGTGAGTTTTGGATCGAACGTCCGAAACCGACTGACAAACGTTTAACCATATACGCCTTGCTGGACTCTCCGCGCGCAACCGGAGCGTATCGCTTTGTCATTATTCCGGGTCGCGACACGGTTGTTGATGTTCAGTCCAAAGTTTACCTGCGCGACAAAGTGGGCAAGCTGGGCGTGGCGCCGTTAACCAGTATGTTCCTGTTCGGCCCAAATCAGCCTTCTCCGGCAACGAATTATCGTCCGGAACTGCATGACTCTAATGGTTTGTCTATCCACGCTGGCAACGGCGAATGGATTTGGCGGCCGCTGAACAACCCGAAACATCTCGCGGTGAGCAGCTTTGCCATGGAAAACCCGCAAGGTTTCGGTCTGTTGCAGCGTGGCCGTCAGTTCTCGCGTTTTGAAGATATTGACGATCGTTACGACCTGCGTCCAAGCGCCTGGATCACGCCAAAAGGTGACTGGGGCAAAGGTAAAATTGAGTTAGTTGAAATTCCGACTAACGATGAAACGAACGATAACATCGTTGCGTACTGGACGCCGGATCAACTGCCTGAAGCGGGCAAAGAGATGAACTTCAAGTACTCCCTGACGTTCACGCGTGATGAAGACAAGCTTCATGCGCCGGAAAATGCCTGGGTACAACAGACTCGTCGTTCTACGGGTGATGTTAAACAATCCAATCTGATTCGTCAGCCAGACGGTACTATCGCGTTTGTGGTGGATTTTACCGGCGCAGACATGAAAAAGCTGCCACAGGATACCCCGGTTACCGCACAAACCAGCATTGGCGACAACGGCGAGATCGTTGAAAACACCGTGCGTTACAACCCGGTCACTAAAGGTTGGCGTTTGATGCTGCGTGTGAAGGTGAAAGACGTGAAGAAAACCACTGAAATGCGAGCAGCCCTGGTCAATGCCGATCAGACGTTGAGTGAAACCTGGAGCTACCAGTTACCTGCCAATGAATAAGACTACTGAGTATATTGACGCAATGCCGCTTTCGGATATCGAAAAAGCGGCCCTGCCGAAAACTGACATCCGCGCCGTTCATCAGGCGCTGGATGCCGAGCATCGTACTTACTCGCGCGAAGATGATTCACCGCAGGGTTCTGTGAAAGCTCGTCTTGAGCAAGCATGGCCAGATTCTCTGGCGAAAGAACAGTTGGTTAAAGACGATGAAGGACGCGATCAGCTTCAGGCAATGCCTAAAGCAACGCGTACCTCAATGTTCCCCGATCCCTGGCGTACCAACCCGGTTGGTCGTTTTTGGGATCGTCTGCGTGGACGTGATGTGACTCCGCGTTATCTTTCGCGTTTGACGAAAGAAGAACAAGAGAGCGAGCAAAAATGGCGTACCGTTGGCACAATCCGCCGCTATACGCTGTTGATCTTAACGCTGGCGCAAACGGTGGTAGCAACCTGGTATATGAAGACGATCCTTCCGTATCAGGGTTGGGCATTCATAAATCCGGTCGACATGATGGGGCAGGACCTGTGGGTCTCCTTTATGCAATTGCTGCCCTATATGCTACAGACCGGGATCCTGATTTTGTTTGCCGTGCTTTTCTGTTGGGTCTCTGCAGGGTTCTGGACTGCGCTGATGGGCTTCCTGCAACTGCTGATTGGGCGAGATAAGTACAGTATCTCCGCCTCAACGGTCGGGGACGAACCACTGAATCCTGAACACCGCACCGCACTGATTATGCCTATCTGTAACGAGGACGTTGACCGCGTATTCGCGGGGCTGCGCGCCACGTGGGAGTCAGTTAAAGCCACGGGCAACGCCGAGCATTTTGATGTTTACATCCTGAGCGACAGTTACAATCCTGATATCTGCGTAGCGGAACAAAAAGCGTGGATGGAACTGATTGCCGAAGTGCAGGGCGAAGGGCAGATTTTCTACCGTCGTCGTCGTCGTCGTGTGAAGCGCAAAAGCGGCAACATCGATGACTTCTGCCGCCGCTGGGGGAATCAGTACAGCTATATGGTGGTGCTGGATGCTGACTCCGTGATGAGCGGCGACTGTCTGAGCGGTCTGGTTCGTCTGATGGAAGCGAATCCTAACGCCGGGATTATCCAGTCTTCACCGAAGGCTTCCGGTATGGATACGCTGTATGCGCGTTGCCAGCAGTTCGCGACCCGTGTTTATGGCCCGTTGTTTACCGCCGGGCTTCACTTCTGGCAGTTGGGTGAATCGCACTACTGGGGGCATAACGCCATCATTCGCGTGAAGCCGTTTATTGAGCACTGTGCGCTTGCGCCGTTACCTGGCGAAGGTTCATTTGCAGGCTCGATACTCTCCCATGACTTCGTGGAAGCGGCATTAATGCGTCGTGCCGGCTGGGGCGTGTGGATCGCTTACGATCTGCCGGGTTCTTATGAAGAGCTGCCGCCAAACCTGTTGGATGAGCTCAAGCGTGACCGTCGCTGGTGTCATGGCAACCTGATGAACTTCCGTCTGTTCCTGGTTAAGGGGATGCATCCGGTTCACCGCGCGGTGTTCCTGACCGGCGTTATGTCCTATCTGTCAGCGCCGTTGTGGTTCATGTTCCTCGCGTTGTCTACCGCATTGCAGGTAGTCCATGCGTTGACGGAGCCGCAGTACTTCCTGCAACCGCGGCAGCTATTCCCGGTCTGGCCGCAGTGGCGTCCTGAACTGGCGATCGCGCTGTTTGCTTCCACCATGGTGCTGCTGTTCCTGCCGAAGCTGCTGAGTATTTTGCTTATCTGGTGTAAAGGGACGAAAGAGTACGGCGGATTTATTCGCGTCACGCTGTCGTTGCTGCTGGAGGTTCTGTTCTCCGTGCTGCTGGCGCCGGTGCGTATGCTGTTTCATACCGTTTTCGTGGTGAGCGCATTCCTCGGTTGGGAAGTGGTGTGGAATTCGCCGCAGCGTGATGACGATTCCACCCCGTGGGGGGAAGCATTTATGCGTCACGGTTCTCAGCTCTTGCTGGGGCTGGTGTGGGCTGTGGGTATGGCCTGGCTGGATCTGCGTTTTCTGTTCTGGCTGGCGCCGATTGTCTTCTCGCTGATCCTCTCGCCGTTTGTTTCCGTAATTTCCAGTCGTTCTACGGTTGGGTTACGAACCAAACGCTGGAAGCTGTTCCTGATCCCGGAAGAGTACTCTCCGCCGCAGGTGCTGGTGGATACAGATACCTATCTGGTAATGAACCGTAATCGTACGCTGGACGACGGTTTTATGCATGCTGTGTTTAACCCGTCGTTTAACGCGCTGGCTACGGCAATGGCGACTGCTCGCCACCGTGTGAGTAACGTACTTGAGATTGCACGCGACCGTCATGTGGAGCAGGCGCTGAACGAAACGCCGGAGAAACTGAATCGCGATCGTCGCCTTGTGCTGTTAAGCGATCCGGTGACCATGGCGCGTTTGCATTATCGCGTCTGGAATTCACCTGATAAGTATTCTTCGTGGGTGAATTACTATCAGGGGCTGACCCTGAATCCGTTAGCGCTCAGGAAAAAATAAGCGTTCTGTAATGTGAAAATACCGGCCTGGTGCCGGTATTTTTTTATACTGAATAAAAAGAGTCATGGGGTACCAGATGCGAATAGTGGCAGTGGCGATAATGGTCTTGTTCCTGAGCGGATGCGGCAGCATCATTAGCCGGACCATCCCAGGACAAGGGCATGGCAACCAATACTATCCGGGCGTACAGTGGGATGTCCGGGATTCCGCATGGCGCTACGTCACCATCCTCGACCTGCCGTTTTCGCTGGTGTTTGATACGCTGTTGTTACCGCTCGACATTCACCATGGGCCTTACGAGTAGTTATCGTTCATCCCATTCATCAGCTGCGGTCTGACCCTCTTCGGTATCAAGGGGAGGCTCCAGCTGAAATTCACCTTCGTCCCATTCGTGAAGCGTGTTTTCTTCCTGCCACTCCTGACGAATTTCAATCTCATCATAATCACCATCAAAAACGCTTTGCGCCGCTTCACCGCTTAGCATTGGCAGACATTCGCCATCGACATCATCCTCATCGGCAAAGAATTCTGCTTGCCACATAATGTCGCCATCCTGTAGCACGTATTTTTGTACGCTTAGCTGCTGAACACTGGCATCGTCAGCCTCCAGACCTGGGTTATCTGCCAGAAACACTTCACGAGCAGCATCAATAGCCTCTTCCAGCGTGGCATAAAAATACATGTCATTCTTTGCCATAATCTTCTCCTAAGGTGAACAATAAATGGTGATGATTCAATCTATAGACCTCGATCCGCGGAGCGTCAAACCCATTGACTGCAGAGCTAACCTAAATGAATGCCAGCCGTTGGTAGCGACGACAGGGTTTTATGATGACGTCTTCGATTGGTATGGAAAAATTTACAATGCGAGATACTGAAGTTGGCGTAATGGACGACCGCGAATTTGAGAAAAAAAGGTAATGTGTGTGGTTAGCAGTGGCGTAATGAAAATCAAATAAATAAACGATACTGTTATATAAATGAATCTTCAGATTTAATACGTATTTACTCGTGTTTTTGCTTGCGGTAATGCCCATTGTACTGATGAGGGGATGTCTAACCTTATTAAAATAAAGGAAAAAATATTTATTAATGTGAAAAAATCACAGAGGTAATTATTGAGAGATACTGAACTCAAGAGCCGGAAAGGTAATGACTAAGTATCCGCTATGTGCAACATCTGTTAATGGCGTGAGGCGTTTTAAAAAAGGACACATAATAATAGATGATTAATACCAGGTGTTATAAATGGATAAAAAATCATTAAATAATAAATGAATAAATATCACTGAAGTTGTACGGCTATATAGATTGCAAATGCTTATGCTTTATTATATAAAATGCCAACTCAAGAATACTCCTAAGGATGTTATGGAAAACAGTAATTCAAATAACAGGAAGTTGATGGCGTTCTATATAACTTGCTTAATCAGCTATATTCTTGGTGGGTTATGTCTTACACAGTTTAAATTAACAATACAAAGTGTTCCGCAAACAATATATTTGATTATCATAGTAGGTTTATTCTTTTTATATGGAATTATTTTCCTGTTTATGTTGTTTCAGTATTTATGCAGAAAAGATCTAACATGTCTCATAGTCTTAGGTATGGCATTTCTTAGCAATAATATTTTCTTTGTGGAAACTATCTATATCGTTCAGGATTTAATCAATGATCACACTTCGATAGAAAAAAGAACTAACGATATCGCTATATTCTATTATTTTCGCCAGCTGAGTTTTATTGCTTTATTATTTGTATCCTTGAAATCTTATAAAGCATCTTCGACAATCCTTGAAACCAAAGAAAGAGAACCATGCTATATAGCGGTAGCATTTTTGATCATGTTGGCTATCGCTGTCCTGGCACATAGCCTGGCCAGTTATAACCCGGGCATGACCCTTGAGATTACGAGCTTGAAACCCGACAACATAACCGTACACTGGCATATTGGCTACATTTACTCTCTGATTGTTGCCTGGGGATTGGTTCTACTCTATTTGGTCATTAAAACCAAAACGCATAATATCTTATGGAAAAGTATCGGCTTACTGTGTTGCTCAGGAATATTAACCAATGTGCTGCTATTAAGTTTAGATGAATATAGTATGTATATTTGGTATATCAGCAGAGGGATTGAGGTGATCAGTACCCTTTGTATAATATCGATCTTAATGTATAACACTTTTATCATTCTAAAAAAAGAAACGGATTCGGCTATCAAAGATGCCATGACCAAAATATACAACCGGAAACTGTTCTATAGATCGTTAAAAGCATCGCTAGCGAAAGGCGTGGTTTGCGTAATGGTTTTGGATATCGACAAATTTAAACGCATTAACGATACCTATGGGCATCAGGAGGGGGATCGGGTAATCATTAGTATTGTTGATATAATCAACAAGTCAGTTAGAGATTCGGATATCTTTGCGCGCATCGGCGGCGAGGAGTTTGCGATTCTTCTTAAGTGCAAGGATAAAGATGAAGCTATTGTCGTTGCAGAACGAATCAGAAGAAATGTTGAGCATGGAACGACTATACCTAATGCATATGATTTAAAAGAAAAGATGACGATCAGCATCGGTGTATATTGTACTAAAGTTGATGATGACTCAGCGGATAAAGTTGTTTCTTATGCGGATGCTGCGCTGTATGACGCCAAAAACTCTGGCAGAAATAAGGTGTGTTACTACTATCATTAAAAGTAAAATGAATACTGCCTGAAAACGCAAAGTTTACTCTTCGGGTTCAGGCAATATATACAAATTATCCAGCGAGCTCGGCACTCCGGCGACGGCGCAGACTATTCCACGAGTAGATCGCGTTAAACAGTACAACCCCCGCGGTCACGCAGAAGACCGCGCGAAAGCCGTAGTTGGCGGATATTGCCGCCCCCATTAATGGTCCCGTTACGTTGCCGATGTCGCGAAATGACTGGTTATAACTGAAAATACGCCCGGCTATTTGGTTGGTTGAGTTATAAACCAGCAGCGTTTGCACCGCCGGGAGCAGAGCACCGTCGGCAGCACCCAATAAAAAACGCAGAACGCCCAATTGCCAGGGAGTTTGTACAAATGACATCGGGATCAGCAGTAGCACGGAAATAATCAGCGCGACGATTAGAATCTTCTCCGGGCCAATCCGGTCACCGAGTTTGCCAAGCCTTGGGGCACTGATTAACGCTGCTACGCCGGGTACGGAGGCAATCATCCCACTAATGAACGCGATATTACTGACGTTCCCGGCTAACTCCCGCACGTATAACGTCAGGATTGGCGCAATAGAACCGGTCGCCACCTGAATGATTAAGGTAGTGACAAACAGGCTCAGCACCAGTTTGGGGTTTTTTAACGAGGCCACGACTTCGCGTATGTGCAGCATCTCTTTCTTGCTTACCGGCTGAAAACGCTCGCGGATAAAAAATAGCGTCAGGATAAAACAGAACAGCAGTACGCTGGCGGTAATGAAGAACACGGGACGCAATCCATAATGGTCCGCGAGTAGTCCACCTGCCAGCGGCCCTAGCAGTGCGCCGCTGACACCGCCGGTAGAGAGCGTTCCCAGCGCCCAGCCGCTTTTATTGCGTGGAACCTGGGTGGCGATCAACGCATTGGCGTTGGGAATGAAACCGCCGAGCAGACCGAGCAGCGCGCGCAGAACCAGGAACTGCCAGATATTTTGCGCCAGGCCCATCAGTAGCATCACAATAGCCATACCCAACGCGGAACGCAGCAGCATGATTTTTCGCCCTTTGCGGTCGGCAAGGCCACCCCAAAAAGGGGAGGCGATGGCTGAAAACAAAAAGGTGATGCTGAAGACCAGACCTGACCACATGTTCAGGGCGCTATGCCCCGTGACGCCGAGACTCTCAACGTACAAGGGTAAAAAGGGCATGACCAGGCTAAATGCTGCGCCGGTTAAAAAACAACCTATCCAGGCAACGGTGAGGTTGCGTTTCCAGTTTATGGGGGCATCTGAGGGTGACATAACGATCCGCAGTGTGATGCGCTGTATGCGCTATCGATTGAATATAAGTAAGCAGACTAATTATGCGCCCGGTTGATAGTTGCTGCAATGTGGATAGCAGTTAAACCTAAAGCGAGTCAGGAGAGGGTTGCAGCCCACTGGACTGCAACCGGGTTTTAGTACAGGGAAGGGGCGCCTTCAGGACGGGTCTTGAAGCGACGATGCAGCCACATATATTGTTCTGGGGCCATCATGATGCATTGCTCAACGATCTTATTCATCCATGCAGCTGTGGTCTCCGCGTCGTCTAACGGCGGTGAACATTCTGGCGGCAGCATAATCAATTGATACCCTTTCCCGTCGGGCTTACGACGAGGAACAAATGGCACCAGGCACGCATTCGACATGCGTGAAAGCATCCAGGTCCCGGAGGTCGTGGCGGCCTGTTCAACGGCAAACAGCGGCACAAACACGCTGGCGCGAGGACCGTAGTCATGATCCGGCGCGTACCAGACCACTTCGCCTTTTTTCAACGCTTTAATCATTCCTTTCAGGTCTTTACGATCAAGCATTGATTTATTAGAGCGCATGCGTCCCCAGGTCTGTAACCAGTCGAGCAGCGGATTGTCATTAGGACGATACACACCGATACCAGGCTCCTGCAGACCAAACTGACGCGCACCCAGTTCCAGGGTCAGAAAGTGCAGACCGACTAACAGGATCCCCCGCTTTTGCGCCTGAACGTCACGGATATGTTCCATCCCGATCACTTCTGTCCAGCGTGAAATGCGCTTATCGGACCAAAACCAGGCCATCCCGGTTTCCATTACGCCCATGCCGACGGACTCGAAGTTCCTGACGACCATCTGCTGGCGTTCCTGCTCACTCATCTGCGGGAAGCACAGCTCCAGATTACGTGAAACGATTTTTGCCCGGCGTTTCATCAAACGTAACGCCAGACGACCTAATGCACAGCCCAACTTATAAAGTACCGGGTAGGGCAACTGTACGATTAACCAAAGGATGCCAATACCCAGCCAGGTTAACCAATAACGTGGATGCAGTAGCGCAGCCGAAAACTTGGGTAAATTCGTCATGTCTATCCTGTCTTCAAACGACCAATTCCCTGTATTGTCGCATTTTTTCGCGCGTATCAAAAATTTGTGACGGGAGAACGGTGATTAAATCGGCAATTGTTGTTGCGTTTTTATCGTGAAGTAAGAAATGTAGCGTAAAATGTGTGGATGTAAATTGGCGATGTTTGCTTTATGATGCCGCCGATTTTCATTTACTCCCTATTTGCAGGATACGTACACCATGCCAGTGTTACACAACCGCATTTCGAACGACGCGCTCAAAGCCAAAATGCTGGCCGAGACTGAGCCGCGCACGACGATCTCGTTTTATAAATATTTCACCATCGATGACCCGCAACATACGCGTGATGCGTTGTACCAACTGTTCACTGCGCTGAATGTGTTCGGGCGTGTATATCTTGCCCATGAAGGCATTAACGCGCAAATCAGCGTGCCGCAAAGCAACGTGGATGCATTCCGCCAACAGTTGTATGCGTTCAATCCCGCACTGGATGGATTACGTCTTAATATCGCCCTGGACGATGACGGAAAATCATTCTGGGTGCTACGCATGAAAGTCCGCGAACGTATTGTGGCGGATGGCATTGATGATCCTGACTTTAACGCCAGCGACGTGGGTGATTACCTGAAGGCGGCAGAAGTGAACGCCATGTTGGACGATCCTGACGCGGTATTCATTGATATGCGCAACCACTATGAATATGAGGTGGGGCACTTCGAGAATGCGCTGGAGATCCCGGCAGACACGTTCCGTGACCAGTTGCCGAAAGCGGTTGAAATGATGCAGGCGCATAAAGATAAAAAAATAGTTATGTACTGCACGGGCGGGATCCGCTGTGAGAAGGCCAGCGCCTGGATGAAACATAACGGATTTAGCAAAGTCTGGCACATTGAGGGGGGGATTATTGAATATGCCCGCAAGGCGCGTGAACAGGGGCTTCCGGTACGTTTCATCGGCAAAAATTTCGTTTTTGATGAGCGTATGGGCGAAAGGATCTCTGAAGATGTTATCGCGCATTGTCATCAGTGCGGAACCGCATGCGACAGCCACACTAATTGTAAAAATGATGGCTGCCATCTGCTGTTTATTCAGTGCCCGGCTTGCGCGCAGAAGTATAAAGGCTGCTGTAGTGAGCTGTGTTGCGAAGAGAGTGAGTTGCCGGAAGAAGAGCAACGACGTCGTCGCGCCGGGCGTGAAAATGGCAACAAAATCTTTAATAAATCCCGCGGTCGTCTGAATACCAAACTGGGTATTCCGGATCCCGCGCAATAAAAATGTTGCCGGATGATGGCTATCGCCTCATCCGGCAACATTTATGCGTTACTTCTGCTGCACACCTTCCACTGAGATAATTAAATCGACTTCCTGTGAAGCAGGGCCGAGATCGGTGGTGATATTGAAGTCTTTGAGTTTAATCTTACCTTGCGCTTCAAAACCGGCGCGCGTACCACCCCATGGATCGCCACCCTGACCGATCAACTTCGCGTCCAGCGTCACTGGTTTGGTGACGCCATTCAGGGTCAGGTTACCGGTGATATCGAGGTCGTTCCCCTCTTTTTTCACGCTGGTGGAGCTAAAGGTCGCCTGCGGGAATTTAGCCACGTTAAGGAAATCCGCGCTACGCAGGTGCTTGTCGCGTTCGGCGTGGTTGGTGTCAACACTGTTGGTGTTGATGGTGACGTTAACCTTATCGGCTGCGGGATTTTTTTCATCAAAGGTGAACGTACCGTCGAAATCTTTAAAGGTGCCGTACAGCCAGCTGTAACCCAGATGCTGAATACGGAAATTAACAAAGGCATGCTGTCCCTCTTTGTCAATTTTGTAATCTGCCGCCATAGCCGATCCGGTCGTGAATAACAGAGAGGCGAGTGTCAATCCCAGCAGGTTTTTTTTCATTTTAAGCTCCATAGTCAGATGACGATTTTCCCAACATGCGATTCAGGGTATCGTCGTTATCGATAAAGTGATGTTTCAGGGCCATAAGCCCATGAAGAAGCGATAAAACCACCACGGTCCATGCCAGCCACAGGTGCAGGCTGCCGGCAAGGTCGGCCTGAGCGCCCGCGTTGGCAAGGGTGGCGGGAATATCAAACCAACCAAATACGCTTATCGCTTTGCCATCTGCGGTCGAGATCAGATAACCGCTGATAACAATCGAAAAGAGCAGGGCGTAGAGCGCAAGGTGACCCATTGCCGCTGCGATGCGGGTTAAGCGGGAATAGCTTGTCAGCGCAGCTGGGGGAGGGGAGAACAACCGCCAGACAACGCGAATGACCAGTCCCATCATGAGCAGGATCCCGATGCTTTTATGCAGTTCAGGGGCCTGGTGATACCAGCCATCGTAATAGCTGAGCGTGACCATCCATAAACCCAACGCAAACATGCCATATACAGCAATCGCCATCAGCCAGTGCAATGCGACAGACACCACGCCATAGCGCTGTGGACTATTAGTGAATTGCATAAGTACACCGTTAGATATTTCAGGAGTAAATGAAAATGGCGCGTAAAAGACATTAATGCAACTAATAAATAACAATGATGATGATATTTATTTTCATATTCAATAAAATTGATTGAATATTGATGTCATCATCAAGGTATTAGAGAGAATGAGCAAAAGGTGGGCATCATTACACGGTGTTGATAGGGTTTTCTTATTCAGTTTATTGCAATGAAATTTAAGTAAATATCAGTTTTTGTCAATTAGTGTCAGTGCGATCTGGTCAGAAAAACATAATATATATCACATCCATAATTGCCAGCAGCGACCATAAAATAATGTAGAGCATAAGATGCTCACGAATATTATTAACCAGATAGTGAAAGATGCGCCGCATCGATGTTATTCCTGTCATTAAAAATGGCCTCACCACGAGGCCATTAATCATTATCGCGTAAAGCGACTCAGCCTGAATGGCGTCAGGTCAAAGGCTGGCGGTTTGTCCTGCGCAAAGTCCGCGGCTATTTCCCCCAGTACGGAGGCAAACTTAAAGCCATGCCCGCTCAGTCCGGTGATGATCAGGGTATTGTCATGTTCAGGTAGCGTATCAATGATAAAGTCTTCATCCGGCGAATTATCGTAAGTGCAGGATGCACCGTGCAGACAACAGCCAATGCCGGGCAGAACTGTACGCAGGAATGGGAAAGCTTCGGAGCCATCGCTGGCTACAGCGGCAAACGGCTTGCGCTCTTCGGCTGCGTGAATTACCTGTCCGCCGTTGTGCTTACCAATTTTTAGTTCGTCGTTTTCTGCCGGAAAACCGTAGTACTGATCGCCATTTGGCAACTCGCCGGTAAAGGCCGGGAAGTTATTTTTAACGCTATAGCGGCCATCGGCTTGATACCATGCGAACACTTTGCGCACTGGCTGTATCGGCAGTTCCGGTACTAATGCCTGTACCCATGTCCCGGCGCTGACCAGGGCTTTTTTGGCGTGGTAGTCACCGTCGGCGGTTTCTACTGTGACGCCATCTTCACTATGATGAATAGCCGTGACCGGGCATTTAAACAGCTGTGCGCAGCCAGCTTCTTCAGCCAGACGAATCCAGGTTTTAATCGCTAACTCACTACGCAAAAAGCCCGACTCAGCTTCAAACAGACCAATATAATTTTCAGGTACGCGAATCTCGGGCCAGCGAGCCATGATGGCGGCGGCATCAAGATGTTCGACGTTGAGTTGCCACTGTTTCGCGCTTTGCGCTGCGGTAGCTAAGAAAGTTGAATCTGCCGGGCCCAGATTGATAACCCCGGTGCGTACAAAAATCGGTTCTTCATTTTGAGTGGAAAGTTCATCCCACAATGTCTGCGCGCGCAGCACCAGCGGAACGTATTTCTCACCTTCGCCATAAGCATGACGAATTAATCGTGTGTCGCCGTGGTGGCTGCCCTGTTGATGTGGTGGCATATGCGCATCGATCATCAGAACGTTCAGACCGGCGCGAGTGGCATAGTATCCGGCTGCGGCACCCACGGAACCGCTGCCAATAATGATTAAGTCGTATTTCATCCGCTTCTCTCTGCAATCGCGATAGTAGCAGGGTAAATAACTGACCTGGAATATTCAACCGGGAAATAAGAAAGGCACCGTTAAGGTGCCTTTTGATGGTTGGATGTATCAGATTTAATGGCGCTGATACTCATTTACCTGGTAATCGCCGGATTCAATTTTGGCGATTCCTGCTTCTAATATCGAAATAAATTGCCTGGCAACATCAGTGGTTAACCAGAGCGTTTGACCAACTTCAGTCCCATCCGGGTCCGGTCGATTCGGGGTCTGGTAGTGCAAACGCAGCATCAGCGCGTCGTAGCTATCAACGGTGCTGATGTCCCATCCTACAAGCGGATGAGTCTGAATGACTTCATTATTCTTTTCCATCATGCCCCCTAATTCGTGTTACTAGACAACGGTTTTCGAGGTTCAATGCATTTTTTTTCTGAAGCAACTTCAGTATATCAATAAATAAGGGTATTCATTGAAAATTTAAAGAGGGCAGCGCATAAATTTATAGTTTTCAGCGTTATCTGACTAATAAAGCAACATGTCATTCATTTTTTTTTAGCAAGTTGCACAATTATTTTGTCGTTCTGGTTAAAAGATAACCAGGGAATTAATATTAAATTAAATGGCCACCAGGGGGAGTCTGCATTTTTTTTAAAACTGCGTGTAAAAAAAAGCCGGGGCGACCCGGCAAACAAACATCACTGCATATCATTATTTATTCATTGATAAACCAGTCATCCGCGCTTTCCCAGGTCTCCTGCAAGATCTCGCTGATGCGTTCTTTGTCCTCTTTGGTCGCGCCAATTACCGACAGATTGTTAGCTCCGGCATAACGGACGGTAACGTTACCCTCGTTATCCGGAAAATGATGATGAATACGGCGGGAGAGTTCACCTGCCAATGCGTCAATCGCACCGGCAGGCAAAGGTGAAGTTTTGGCAATAGTGACTTCAATACGCATAATAGCCCCCTGTTGAATATACTGTTTATTTATACAGTTATTCAGATCAGCTGGCTACACTTTTTTTTAGCTTTTTACTGACCAGCGTACCGTTTCGCCACCCAGGAAAGGCACCAGCGAGTCATCTGCCAGCGTAATGCTCTCCGGGACATGGTACTCCACGCGTTCAAGCTCAATAAAAGTCTCATTCACCGGCAGACCATAGAATTGCGGACCATTGAGTGAGCAGAAGGCTTCAAAATGGCTCAGTGCATTCATCTCTTCAAATACGGTGGCATAGCTGCCCAGCGCGGTCGGGGCGTTAAAACACCCGGCACAGCCGCAACTGGATTCTTTGCGATGACGGGCATGCGGCGCTGAGTCGGTACCAAGGAATGCACGGCTAAATCCGCTGGCGACCAGCTCACGTAGCGCCTGTTGGTGGACGTTACGTTTAAGGATTGGCAGACAATACAGGTGCGGACGAATGCCGCCGACCAGCATGTGGTTGCGGTTAAACATCAAATGTTGTGGCGTAATGGTGGCGGCGAGAAGCTCGTTACCATCCCGCACATATTCGGCAGCATCTTTAGTGGTGATATGTTCAAACACGACTTTCAGCGCAGTCAACCGCTGACGCAGCGGTTCCATCACCGTCTCAATAAAGCGTGCTTCGCGATCGAAAATATCGATATCCGCATGTGTCACTTCACCATGCACCAATAGCGGCATACCCAATTTTTCCATCCGTTCCAGCACAGGCATGATGGCTTCAATAGAGGTTACGCCATGCGTTGAGTTGGTGGTGGCATTCGCCGGGTAGAGTTTCGCGGCGGTAAACACACCTTCGTTGAAACCTCGCTCCAGCTCATTGGGATCCAATGTATCCGTTAAATAACAGGTCATTAAGGGCGTGAAGTCGTGTCCGGCAGGTACCGCATCAAGAATGCGTTGGCGATAAGCGATAGCTGCATCAACTGTGGTGACGGGCGGTGCCAGGTTCGGCATGACAATGGCGCGGCCGTAAATTTCGCTGGTATAGGGCACGACAGTTTTTAACATGTCGCCATCGCGAAAGTGAAGATGCCAGTCGTCTGGGCGGCGGATCTTTAAAACCTGGGATGGTGCAGTCATCAATATGCTCCGGCTGAGGATTGTCTTTTTTGCCGGAAACAAAGGATAAGCGGAAACGTTTTCGTTTGCACGAAAAAAAAGGGCGCATCAGCGCCCTCTGGTTTATTAGTCGGTGAATGGGATGATGATTTCGCCCGGTTTCACTTCTATACCTTTCGCCAGTTTTTTCGCCAGCGCTTCACCCTGACTGCTGTCGTCCTGCAGAACATAGGCAGGCTGTTGGTTAAAGTAATTACGCAGCGACTGGTTTAAATACGGCATCAGCGTTTGTAGCACCGACTGCATTTTTTCAGGTGTGACGGTCGCGTCCACGACTTCCATCTCTTGCAAGTAAATCGCGCCTTTCTCTTTATTGAAGACCGGTAGCGCTTTAAGTTTCAGCTTCATGGTGGCTTTCTGACTGCCAAACAGGGAATTCATGTCCAGATTGGCATCACCCGTCAGAGTCACTTTATTAGGCTCTTCACGCCCTATCTGACTGGCGAGATTGCTCAGTACGATGTGTGCTTCAGCGACGCCGGGCAAACCGATATCTTTTGAAAAGTTATTATGCTTCGCCAGCGCCTGATTAATCTCTTGCTCGCTAACCGTATATTGCGTGAGTTGATTACAACCAACCAACAGGCCGCCGACAATCAGTGCAGCGGCAAAAAAAAGCTTTTTCATGGGAGTCCTCAACATGATGCATATGGCGTAATCGTGACACAAAGCATCATCGAGTACCAGCGCCCCGGGCACCAGCAGAAAAAACTGAAAAGTGCTCGTGCGCCGGATTAGCTATCAGGCATCGGGTTCCAGCATGCCGCGCGTCGGGCGTTTGTGGCTGAATTGCCAGCCCAAAGCCAGGAAGGTGATGAAGCCGATAATACCGAGCATCATCCATGGCAATTCAGGCTGCGCCAGGGCTTTGCCCATATCAAACAGCCAGCCGCCGCCGACATAACCAATTGCGCCGCCGATGGCGAGCCCAAGTCGGCTGAAGCCCATGTAACTTCCTCGCGCCCGTGCATTGGCCAGCGAGGCGCTCAGGGTTTCACGCGCCGGTTCGGCGATGATCGAGCCGATATAGAAGGTGCAGATCAGCGTGAATAGCTGCTGTAAATTGCCGACCAGACCGATGGGCATCATGCTCAGAGACATCACCAGCAGACCGGCCATCAGGCGATGTTCCAGGCGAAAACGTTTTTCACTCCAGCGGGCAATAGGGTAGAGCAGCGTTAATGAGAGGCATGCTTCGATGGCATACATCCATTTCACGGCGGCAGGCGAGCCAGCGATGTCGTTCACCATGATTGGCAGCATTAACATGACCTGTACCGCCAACATGTAATAACCCGCCAGCGTCAGCACATAGGTGACAAAACGTTTGTCATGCATCACGTGGCCCATCCCTTCACGTACCGGAATTTTCACCGTCGACAATTTCCATGCCGGGAGTAGCCAGGCGTTAAACGCCGCGCACAGAACAAACAAAATGGCTCCTGTCGCGCAGACCAGGCGGAAATCGTACTGTAACAGCCAACTGCCAAGTAACGCGCCAACCACGGCGCCTGCGCTATCCTGCATCATCAGGATAGAGAAAAAACGCCCGCGCTTTTCAGGGCGGATCAGTTTGACCACCAGCGCCGAACGGGGAGGGTCGAACAGCGTGCCGCCCAGCCCGGAAAGAAAACAGGAAAACCACAGCAGCCACGGCTCGTGGGCAATACCCATGGTGGCGAACCCGGCGGCGCGCATCAGCATACCGGTGACGATCATCGGTTTTGCGCCGAAACGGTCAGCAATAGCGCCGCCAAAAATACCCAGACCCTGCTGAATAAATTGACGCAATCCTAACGCGATCCCGACCATAACGGCAGCCCAGCCCATTTGGTCGACGAAGCGAATTGAGATCAGCGGGAAAACGACGAAGAAGCCCAGCACGACCAGCATATTATCGATGAGAAGGAAGTATTTACCCAGGTTCCTTGCCTGCGAGACTTGCGACATTTCCCCTCCCGGGAAAAACTCGTCACTCTGGTTAGAGTTTAAAAGATAAGCATCTCCTATTCTGCGGTGTCGTCATCGCTTTTCCCACCCTTGGCGGGACAATATTTTTTTATCAAAAGTCCGTCTTGATAGAGAGTTTTCATCAAAATGTGTGAATAATTCAAAAAATGGCAATTTGCTCTTTTCAAAGGGCATATTTGCACAGGTATAGTATCGCGAATAGCGTATTGAAGACGTTACGGGAAGGAGTAGGTATAGAATGTTTGGCTATCGCAGTAACGTGCCAAAAGTGCGCTTAACCACGGACCGCCTGGTCGTGCGTTTAGTGCACGAGCGTGATGCCTGGCGTCTGGCAGATTATTACGCAGAAAATCGTCATTTCTTAAAACCCTGGGAACCTATTCGCGATGAAAGCCACTGTTATCCCTCCGGCTGGCAGGCGCGTCTGAGTATGATCTCTGAGTTTCATAAACAAGGCACCGCGTATTATTTTGCGCTGCTCGATCCGGAAGAAAAAGAGATTATCGGCGTCGCGAACTTCTCGAACGTGGTGCGGGGATCTTTCCACGCTTGTTATCTTGGTTATTCCATTGCGCAAAAGTGGCAGGGGCAGGGGCTGATGTACGAAGCTTTAACCTCGGCCATTCGTTATATGCAGCGCACGCAGCATATTCACCGCATTATGGCGAACTATATGCCGCACAATAAACGTAGTGGTGACTTGCTGGCGCGACTCGGTTTTGAAAAAGAAGGGTATGCCAAAGATTACCTGCTGATTGACGGGCAGTGGCGCGATCATGTGCTGACGGCGTTGACCACATCAGAATGGACCCCTGGCCGCTAAGTTTCAGGTTAGCCTGAATAATGGAGAAGACGATGAAATACGAATTAACCGCCACCGAAGCACGCGTGATTGGCTGTTTACTGGAAAAACAGGTCACCACGCCCGAACAGTATCCGCTTTCTGTCAATGGCGTCGTCACCGCCTGCAATCAAAAAACGAATCGTGAACCGGTGATGAATCTGTCGGAATCGGAAGTGCAGGATCAGCTTGATAACCTGGTGAAGCGGCATTTTCTGCGTACGGTGAGCGGCTTTGGCAATCGCGTCACGAAATATGAGCAGCGTTTCTGCAACTCTGAATTTGGCAATCTGAAACTCAGCGCAGGCGAGGTGGCGCTGGTCACCACGCTGTTGCTGCGCGGCGCGCAAACGC
The DNA here is from genome assembly GCF_005280955.1 of Citrobacter sp. wls717. Lineage (NCBI taxonomy): Bacteria > Pseudomonadati > Pseudomonadota > Gammaproteobacteria > Enterobacterales > Enterobacteriaceae > Citrobacter > Citrobacter sp. wls717. Next base: position 40,108 of record NZ_SZWW01000055.1, on the reverse strand, counting down.
CGGGCGAACTGCGAAGCCGTGCTTCGCGAATGTACGAATTCCGCGATATGGCTGAAGTGGAGTCGACGCTGGAAAAACTGGCGACCCGTGAAGATGGCCCTTATGTGATCCGTCTGGCGCGCGAGCCGGGTAAACGCGAAAGTCGCTATATGCACCTGTTTTGCGGTGATGTTGATGAGCCCATCGCTGCGGCAGATGAACTCCCGGTCGCGTCTGGCGATCTGCAGGCGCGCGTTGAAGCCCTGGAAACAGAAGTCGCGGAACTTAAGCAGCGGCTGGATTCTTTGTTGGCGCACCTGGGAGACTAACGTGAATAAATTACGTATCGGTGTTGTCGGTCTGGGTGGCATTGCGCAAAAAGCCTGGCTGCCCGTACTGGGCAGTTCCGCTGACTGGACGCTGCAAGGCGCGTTTTCACCTTCGCGGGAAAAAGCGCTGCGTGTCTGTGAGACCTGGCGCATACCCTACGTTGACTCCCTGGTGAATCTGGCGAAAACCTGCGACGCGGTTTTCGTCCATTCCAGCACCGCGACGCATTTTGCGGTGGTCAGTGAACTCCTGAATGCCGGGGTCCATGTGTGTGTGGATAAACCGCTGGCAGAAAACCTGCGTGAGGCTGAACAACTGGTCGAGCTGGCCGCGCGGAAAAAACTGGCGTTGATGGTCGGCTTTAACCGCCGATTTGCGCCGCTGTATCAGGATCTCAAAGCCCAGTTGGGCAACGCAGCGTCTGTGCGTATGGATAAGCATCGTTCGGACAGCGTGGGGCCGCATGACCTGCGTTTCACTCTGCTGGATGACTATCTGCACGTGGTCGATACTGCGTTGTGGTTGGCAGGAGGGAAGGCGCAGTTAAATAGCGGTACTTTGCTGACTAATGACGCTGGCGCGATGCTCTACGCCGAGCACCATTTTTCTGTCGATCAGCTACAGATAACAACCAGTATGCATCGGCGTGCCGGTAGCCAGCGGGAGTGCGTTCAGGCGGTGACCGATGGGGGACTGATTGACGTCACAGATATGCGGGAATGGCGGGAAGAACGTGGGCAAGGTGTCGTACACAAGCCGGTAGCAGGCTGGCAAACGACCTTAGAACAGCGAGGTTTTGCCGGATGTGCGCGGCATTTCATGGAGTGTGTGCAAAATCAGACGGTTCCTCAGACGGCAGGCGAGCAGGCGCTACTGGCCCAGCGTGTTGTCGAAAAGCTATGGCGGGAGGCGATGGCTGAATAACCGCCTGTAACATCTGGCGGTAGTAATTCATTGTAATCCAGGTACTATATGCCAACTCAAAATAACACCTCTTTTCAACCATAGGCTGGCTTGTAGGCCTGATAACACGCTGCGGCGTCGCCATCAGGCACAGTGACATTGCCGGATGGCGATGTTGGTTATACGGGGTTTTGCCTCAGGGTCTGGAATACAACATAGATGAATTTATTAAAGTCGCTGGCAGCCGTCAGCTCGATGACGATGTTTTCACGTGTGCTGGGTTTTGCGCGTGATGCGATTGTCGCCAGAATCTTTGGCGCAGGGATGGCGACCGATGCCTTTTTTGTGGCCTTCAAACTTCCTAACCTGCTACGCCGAATTTTTGCTGAAGGCGCATTTTCTCAGGCGTTTGTGCCTATTCTGGCTGAATACAAAAGTAAGCAGGGTGAGGATGCTACCCGCGTGTTTGTTGCCTATGTTTCAGGGCTGCTGACGCTGGCGCTGGCCGTGGTGACGGTTGCCGGGATGCTGGCTGCGCCGTGGGTGATTTTAGTCACTGCGCCAGGGTTTGCCGACACCGCCGACAAATTTGCCTTGACTACCCAACTGCTGCGGATCACCTTTCCTTATATCCTGCTGATTTCACTGGCCTCGCTGGTCGGCGCAATCCTTAACACCTGGAACCGCTTTTCTATTCCGGCGTTTGCGCCGACCTTTTTGAATATCAGCATGATCGGTTTTGCGCTGTTTGCCGCGCCTTATTTTAATCCTCCGGTACTGGCGCTGGCATGGGCCGTGACCGTTGGCGGCGTGCTGCAACTGGTGTATCAACTGCCGCATCTGAAGAAAATTGGCATGCTGGTGCTGCCGCGCGTGAACTTCCGCGATGCGGGGGCGATGCGCGTCGTCAAGCAAATGGGACCGGCGATCCTCGGGGTTTCCGTCAGCCAGATTTCACTGATCATCAATACGATTTTCGCCTCATTTCTGGCCTCCGGCTCGGTTTCCTGGATGTATTACGCCGACCGTTTGATGGAGTTCCCGTCCGGCGTCCTTGGCGTGGCGCTGGGGACTATCCTGTTGCCATCGCTATCAAAAAGCTTTTCCAGCGGTAATCATGATGAATATTGTCGTCTGATGGACTGGGGGCTGCGTCTGTGTTTTCTGCTGGCATTACCCAGCGCTGTGGCGTTGGGTATTCTGGCAAAACCGCTGACGGTTTCTTTGTTTCAGTACGGTAAATTTACCGCCTTTGATGCCGCCATGACCCAGCGCGCGCTGGTGGCATACTCGGTCGGTTTGATTGGTTTGATCGTGGTGAAAGTTCTGGCTCCTGGTTTTTACTCGCGCCAGGATATTAAAACGCCGGTGAAAATTGCTATTGTGACGCTGATTATGACTCAGGTGATGAACCTGGCGTTTATCGGCCCGCTGAAGCATGCCGGGCTGTCGCTGTCGATTGGTCTGGCGGCATGTCTGAACGCGTCACTGCTTTACTGGCAGTTGCGTAAACAGAAAATCTTTACCCCGCAACCGGGCTGGGCCTGGTTTCTGGCGCGTCTGGTGATTTCCGTCGTGGTGATGTCAGCGGTCCTGTTCGGGATGCTCTATATCATGCCGGACTGGTCGCAGGGAACGATGTTGTGGCGTTTACTGCGTCTGATGGCCGTCGTGGTGGCTGGGATTGCAGCTTACTTCGCCGCACTTGCTGTGCTGGGCTTTAAAGTGAAAGAGTTTGTGCGCCGGACGGCGTAACCGATAATTGCCGGATGGCGGCGTTACGCCGGATCCGGCCTGCAGAACGCGCTGGCCTGAAAGCTGCGAGCGATCAGGCTGGCATTAAATAGAGAATTTTTTCCCGCCGCGGTGCGCAGCAGAGGTTTGACCGTTTGCGCCATACAGCGCCGGCTCCTGGTGCGGTTTCAGCACTTGAATCGCTTGTTGATTACGCTCAATTTGCCCTTCCAGCAGCCATCCGTTGTGCTGGTTGAGGTCGCGCAAATGCTGCGTTTTTTGAGTGATCGTCTGCCAGCGTTCAGCAATCTCATCGTTGGCGCTGCGCGTGGCGTCATGCTCCAGACGGCGCTGCTGCTCCAGATAATCAAGGGTTGCCAGCAAAGAGCTTTTTTCTTCTGTAATACGCTGTAGCTGGCTGCCGTTGATATATCCGGCGGAAAGCTGCTGCTGCTCAGCATCCATTACCGTTTTCAGGTCATTGAGGACGGTTGTCATCTGATCAAGTATTTCTGACAAACGAGTCATACTTTATTTACTCTGTAAGTAGCTCTGTGCCTCGCGAATGAGCGAGTCAGCAATTTTTCCGGTATCCATTTTCAACTCACCGTTACGGATCGCGGTTTTTAATGCTTCGACGCGTTCCATATTGATGTCATTGGTGCCGGGCTGCATCAGTTTGGCCTGGGCGTCGCTCAGCATGACGCTGGTGCTGGTGGTCGCGGTGGTTTTTTCCTTCCGCGCTTTTTGTACCGGCGCATCGCTGGTTTCACGTGGCTGAACGGTACTGACTGGCTTCAATGGTGAGGTACGATCAATGCTCATTTTGTTTATCCTCATCGAGGGGGTACGCTATAGCGGCCCGCTGTAATCATTGGTTGTTTATCTATCGGCACACGCTAAAAAATCTTTAACCTATTATAGGTTAATAAGAATATTCCCATCAGAATCGACGATGCCGCTCACCACCTGGCCGGAAATCATCCGCACTCGCGCATTCTGTGCGACGGCGGCATTGTTCAGCGCTTTACCTTCGGCATTCACCCGAAAGCCATCGCCATTGGCGATAACCAGTACGCGTTGGCCAGCTTTGATCCGCCAGGCCTGGCGCAACATTGAAAGCTGTATCGGCTGACCGGGAACCAGATCGCGCAGACTCACCGCGTCCTGCACCTGATTCAAATCTAACACGGCGCGCGGCGGCAGTTGGTCCAGCCGGCCTCGCTTTAACGTCACGCTGGTCGGGGTTAGCGCGCTGCCCCGGGCGACGGGCGCGGCGGCAACCACGTAGTTTCCTGTGGCCTGCACATTCACCTGCAAATAACGTTTCTCGTTGGCGCAGCGGGCCAGCACGTTCACATTCCCCCACAGTTTCGCGTTGCCTGACACGCTTAATGCGGGTTGCTCGCAACTGGGCAGTAGGTTAGGCGACGTACGGATAGTGACGACCACCTCATCGCTAAATCCGGCCAGACGTTGGGAAAACCATGCCGTCAGCTGTGAATTCAGGTCTTGCGCCAGCGTCATAGGGCTGAACAGCAGTGCTGCCACAACTATTCCACGTTTAAACGTTTGCATCAAAACCTCGCGCTTTTTCAGGTAGTGGCAGGATTTTACCTGTGTGACGCAGTCATCAACGCAACAAATAGCGACGCATTTTGCGTTTATTCCGGCGATAACGCGCGCGTAATGGGATTTAAGCTGTCGGCTGAATTTTGTCATTTGCGGAGGAGATATGCTCGATAAGCTCGACGCCGCCTTACGTTTTCAACAGGAAGCGCTGAATTTGCGCGCCCAGCGCCAGGAAATATTGGCCGCCAACATTGCCAATGCCGACACGCCGGGGTATCAGGCGCGCGATCTGGATTTCGCCAGTGAATTGAAAAAAGTCATGGTGCGTGGACGGGAACAAACCGGCGGCGTCTCGTTGACGCTGACCTCTGCACAACATATTCCGGCCCAAACCGCTTCTGCTCCCGCTACGGAATTGCTCTATCGCATTCCTGACCAGCCGTCTCTGGATGGTAATACGGTAGATATGGACCGGGAACGTACGCAATTTGCAGACAACAGCCTCAAATATCAAATGGGGCTGACCGCGTTGGGCGGACAAATCAAAGGCATGATGAACGTGCTGCAAGGAGGGAACTAATTCGTGGCGCTGTTAAATATTTTTGATATCGCAGGCTCTGCGCTGACGGCGCAGTCTAAGCGTCTGAACGTGGCGGCCAGCAACATGGCGAATGCGGATAGCGTCACCGGACCCGACGGTCAGCCGTATCGCGCCAAACAGGTTGTTTTTCAGGTTGATGCCGCGCCAGGGGCGGCTACAGGCGGCGTAAAAGTGGCTGACGTTATTGAAAGCCAGGCGCCGGATAAGCTGGTGTATGAGCCGGGTAATCCGCTGGCCGATGCGAACGGCTACGTAAAAATGCCGAATGTGGACGTCGTCGGCGAGATGGTCAACACCATGTCCGCTTCGCGTAGCTACCAGGCAAACGTCGAAGTGCTCAACACCGTGAAAAGCTTGATGCTCAAAACGCTTACGTTAGGCCAGTAAAGGAGACGCACATGTCTGTTGCTGTAACCATGAATGACCCGAGCAATGCAGGCGTTAAAGCCGCTACCGGGAATAGCTCCCTGACGGGCAGTAATGCCGCTGACCTGCAAAGCAGTTTTCTGACGCTGCTGGTCGCACAGTTGAAAAACCAGGACCCAACCAACCCGCTGCAAAACAACGAACTGACCACCCAACTGGCGCAAATCAGCACCGTGAGTGGGATTGAGAAACTGAACACCACGCTGGGGTCTATTTCCGGGCAGATCGACAACAGTCAGTCGCTGCAGGCCAGTACGTTGATTGGTCACGGCGTCATGATCCCCGGCACCACCATCCTGACCGGTAAAGGTACGGAAGAGGGCGCGAAAACCACCACCACGCCGTTTGGCGTTGAGCTGCAGCAGCCAGCAGATAAGGTCACTGCAACGATTACCGATAAAGACGGCAAAGTGATACGCACTATTGATATCGGCGGCTTGAAAGCAGGAGTTCATACCTTTACCTGGGACGGCACCATGACCGATGGCACGGATGCGCCAAGCGGTTCTTATAACGTCTCAATTGCTGCCAGCAATGGCGGAACGCAACTGGTGGCGCAGCCGCTTCAGTTTGCGCTGGTGCAGGGTGTTATTCGCAGTAACGGCGGTAATACGCTGGACCTGGGCACCTATGGAACCACCACCCTCGACGAAGTACGGCAAATAATCTAAGCCCTCACACTTATCAGGAGTAAGTCATGGCCTTTTCTCAAGCGGTCAGCGGTCTGAACGCTGCAGCGACCAACCTCGATGTCATTGGTAATAACATCGCCAACTCCGCTACCTACGGTTTTAAATCTGGTACGGCTTCTTTTGCCGATATGTTCGCCGGTTCTAAAGTGGGCCTGGGGGTTAAAGTTGCGGGTATTACTCAGGACTTTACCGATGGTACTACCACCAATACCGGACGCGGACTGGATGTGGCTATCAGCCAGAACGGATTTTTCCGTATGGTAGACAGCAACGGCTCTGTATTCTACAGCCGTAACGGTCAGTTCAAGCTCGATGAAAACCGCAATATCGTTAACATGCAGGGGCTGCAACTGACAGGTTATCCTGCTACCGGTACACCGCCGACAATACAGCAAGGTGCTAACCCGGCACCGATCACTATTCCGAATACGCTGATGGCGGCGAAAACCACGACTACCGCGTCAATGCAGATCAACCTGAACTCCACTGACAAGGTGCCAAGCAAAACGCCGTTTAATCCAAACGATGCGGATTCCTACAACAAAAAAGGCACTGTTACCGTTTTCGATAGTCAGGGTAACGCCCATGACATGAATATTTTTTATGTCAAAAACGCGCAGAGCAACACCTGGGAAATTCACACACAGGATGCCTCAACCGGCGACCCCGCAAAATCAGCCGGGTTTATGCAGTTTAACGAAAATGGTGCGTTTTTAGGGATTAGCGCTACGGCAACCGGTACGCCAGCAGGAACGGACATCAACATCGAAACAGGGCAAATTAACGGTGCAGATACCGCAAAATTCTCCCTGAGCTTCCTGAACTCCATGCAGCAGAACACCGGTGCCAACAACATCGTCGCCACGAATCAGAACGGCTACAAGCCGGGCGATCTGGTGAGCTACCAGATTAACAATGACGGTACCGTGGTCGGTAATTACTCCAACGAACAGCAACAGGTACTGGGCCAGATCGTGCTGGCAAACTTTGCCAACAATGAAGGTCTGGCGTCTCAGGGCGACAACGTCTGGGCGGCTACACAGGCTTCCGGCGTGGCGCTGCTGGGTACCGCAGGCGAAGGTAACTTCGGCAAACTGACCAACGGCGCGCTGGAGGCCTCAAACGTGGATTTGAGTAAAGAACTGGTGAATATGATCGTCGCTCAGCGTAACTATCAGTCGAACGCGCAGACCATCAAAACCCAGGATCAGATCCTCAACACGCTGGTCAACCTGCGCTAAGCGCCTGACGGGATGGCTTAATGGATCACGCAATTTATACCGCTATGGGCGCGGCCAGTCAGACGCTGAATCAACAGGCGGTGACGGCCAGCAACCTGGCAAACGCCTCCACGCCGGGCTTTCGTGCGCAGCTCAATGCGCTGCGTGCGGTTCCCGTTGAAGGTTTGTCTTTACCGACGCGTACGCTGGTGGTGGCCTCCACGCCGGGGGCCGACATGACGCCGGGCCAGATGGACTATACCTCACGCCCGCTGGACGTGGCGTTGCAACAGGACGGCTGGTTGGCTGTCCAGACCGCAGACGGTAGCGAAGGATATACCCGTAATGGCGCCATTCAGGTAAGCCCTACGGGTGAACTCACTATTCAGGGGCATCCGGTAATCGGTGAAGCCGGGCCGATAGCCGTACCGGAAGGTTCCGAAGTCACCATTGCGGCTGACGGGACGATCTCGGCGCTTAACCCAGGCGATCCTGCCAATACGGTTGCGCCCGTTGGGCGTCTGAAGCTGGTGAAGGCGACGGGGAATGAAGTGCAACGTGGTGATGACGGTATGTTTCGTCTGACTCAGGCCGCACAGGCTACCCGTGGCGCGACGTTACAGGCCGATCCGAGCATCCGCGTTATGTCGGGCGTGCTGGAAGGTAGTAACGTCAAGCCGGTTGCCGCGATGAGCGACATGATTGCCAACGCCCGCCGCTTTGAAATGCAGATGAAGATTATCAGTAGCGTGGATGATAACGCGGGCCGCGCTAACCAACTGCTGTCGATGAGTTAACACAGGACATTTTATGATCAGTTCATTATGGATCGCCAAAACCGGCCTGGATGCGCAGCAAACCAACATGGATGTGATTGCCAACAACCTGGCAAACGTCAGCACCAACGGATTTAAGCGCCAACGTGCGGTGTTTGAAGATCTGTTGTATCAGACGATTCGCCAGCCTGGCGCCCAGTCTTCTGAACAAACCACACTGCCGTCTGGTTTGCAGATTGGTACCGGTGTGCGTCCGGTGGCAACCGAGCGTTTACACAGCCAGGGGAACCTGTCGCAAACCAATAACAGTAAAGATGTGGCGATTAAAGGCCAGGGCTTTTTCCAGGTCATGCTGCCTGATGGTACGTCAGCTTATACCCGTGACGGTTCTTTCCAGGTGGATCAGAACGGTCAGTTAGTGACGGCGGGTGGTTTTCAGGTTCAGCCTGCCATCACCATCCCGGCTAACGCGCTCAGCATCACCATTGGACGTGACGGTATTGTCAGTGTGACCCAACAGGGTCAGGCTGCGCCTGTTCAGGTCGGGCAGCTTAACCTGACCACCTTTATGAACGACACCGGCCTGGAAAGTATTGGTGAGAATCTGTACACCGAAACGCAGTCATCCGGCGCGCCGAATGAGAGCACGCCGGGGCTGAACGGCGCGGGTCTGTTGTACCAGGGTTATGTTGAAACCTCTAACGTCAATGTGGCGGAAGAACTGGTAAACATGATCCAGGTTCAGCGCGCTTACGAAATCAACAGTAAAGCGGTATCGACCACCGATCAGATGCTGCAAAAACTGACGCAACTCTAAAGTGGAGTCCGGTGGGGTGAGAACCTCACCGGCACACTGATTTTGAAGATGACCGCAATGCGAAAATACGCGCTTCACCCATACCCAATTTTAGCTCTGCTGGTGGTTTCACTGACAGGGTGCGCCTGGATCCCAGCCACGCCGCTCGTGCAGGGCGCGACATCTGCTCAACCGGTTCCAGGCCCGACGCCGGTGGCGAATGGCTCAATCTTCCAGTCGGCACAGCCGATTAACTACGGTTATCAGCCGCTTTTCGAAGACCGCCGTCCGCGCAATATTGGCGATACGCTGACCATCGTATTGCAGGAAAACGTCAGCGCGAGCAAAAGCTCCTCGGCAAACGCCAGTCGCGACGGCAAGACCAACTTTGGTTTTGATACCGTACCGCGCTATCTGCAAGGGCTGTTTGGTAACGAACGTGCCGACGTAGAAGCCTCCGGTGGGAACACCTTTAACGGTAAAGGCGGCGCGAACGCCAGCAATACCTTCAGCGGGACGTTGACCGTAACGGTCGATCAGGTCCTGGTGAATGGCAATTTACATGTCGTGGGTGAAAAACAGATCGCCATTAATCAGGGCACTGAGTTCATTCGCTTCTCCGGGGTCGTTAACCCGCGCACCATCAGTGGCAGCAACTCCGTACCGTCAACTCAGGTTGCGGATGCGCGTATTGAGTACGTCGGCAACGGCTACATCAATGAAGCGCAAAATATGGGCTGGTTGCAGCGTTTCTTCCTTAACTTGTCGCCGATGTAAGCGAGGTACCCGGTGTTTAAATCTCTTGTTGGAATGGTACTGGTACTGGCAACCGCCTTTGCGCATGCCGACCGTATTCGTGACCTGACCAGCGTGCAGGGCGTGCGGGAAAACTCGTTGATAGGTTACGGGCTGGTGGTCGGGCTGGATGGTACCGGTGACCAGACCACACAGACGCCGTTTACGACGCAAACGCTCAATAACATGCTGTCGCAGTTGGGGATCACCGTACCAACCGGCACCAATATGCAGCTGAAAAACGTGGCGGCGGTGATGGTTACCGCGCAGTTCCCGGCTTTTGGTCGCCAGGGGCAAACCATTGACGTGGTGGTCTCTTCCATGGGGAACGCCAAAAGCCTGCGCGGCGGAACGCTGCTGATGACCCCGCTGAAAGGGGTCGATAGCCAGGTGTATGCCTTGGCGCAGGGGAATATTCTGGTTGGCGGTGCGGGCGCGGCTGCGGGTGGCAGTAGCGTGCAAGTTAACCAGCTCAATGGCGGACGCATCACCAACGGCGCGACCATCGAACGTGAGTTGCCCAGCCAGTTCGGCGGCGGCAACACTATTAATCTGCAGCTCAATAATGAAGATTTCACTATGGCGCAGCAGATTACCGACACCATTAACCGCTCGCGTGGCTTTGGCAGCGCGACGGCGCTGGATGCCCGGACCATACAAGTGCGTGTGCCAAGCGGCAACAGTTCACAGGTACGCTTCCTTGCCGACATCCAGAATATGGAGGTGAACGTCACGCCGCAGGACGCGAAGGTCATTATCAACTCGCGTACGGGATCTGTAGTCATGAACCGTGAAGTCACGCTGGATAGCTGTGCCGTGGCGCAGGGTAACTTGTCGATTACGGTAAACCGCCAGGCAAACGTCAGCCAGCCGGATACGCCGTTTGGCGGCGGACAGACCGTAGTGACGCCACAAACGCAGATCGATCTGCGCCAGAGCGGCGGCTCGCTGCAAAGCGTACGTTCCAGCGCCAATCTGAACAACGTCGTGCGCGCGCTGAATGCGCTGGGGGCGACGCCGATGGATCTGATGTCCATTCTGCAATCGATGCAGAGCGCGGGTTGCTTACGCGCCAAACTGGAAATCATCTGATGATTGGCGACAGCAAACTGCTGACCAGCGCCGCCTGGGATGCGCAAGCACTGAACGAACTGAAAGCGAAAGCGGGTCAGGATCCGGCGGCGAATATTCGCCCCGTGGCCCGTCAGGTTGAAGGGATGTTCGTGCAGATGATGCTGAAAAGCATGCGTGAAGCGTTGCCGAAAGATGGTGTGTTTAGCAGCGATTCAACGCGTTTGTATACCAGCATGTATGACCAACAAATTGCGCAGCAGATGACCGCAGGCAAAGGTCTGGGACTGGCTGAAATGATGGTTAAGCAGATGACGCAAGGACAAGCGCAACCTGCTGATGATGCGCCACAGGTACCGATGAAGTTTCCGCTGGAAACGGTGACCAGCTATCAAAACCAGGCGCTGACGCAACTGGTGCGCAAAGCCATCCCGAGGACGACGGAAAGTAATGATGAGCCGCTGTCGGGCGACAGTAAAGACTTCCTCGCCCAGCTGTCGCTGCCGGCAAAACTGGCGAGTCAGCAAAGCGGCGTTCCGCATCATCTGATTCTGGCGCAGGCGGCGCTGGAGTCCGGATGGGGTCAGCGGCAAATTCGCCGGGAAAACGGTGAACCGAGCTTCAACATTTTTGGCGTGAAGGCTTCGGGAGGCTGGAAGGGACCAACGACCGAAATCACCACCACCGAATATGAAAACGGCGAGGCGAAAAAGGTGAAAGCCAGATTCCGCGTCTATAGCTCTTACCTTGAGGCGCTGTCGGATTATGTCGGGCTGATTTCCCGTAACCCGCGCTATGCGGCGGTGACCGCAGCTGCAACCGCTGAGCAGGGCGCGCAGGCCCTGCAAAATGCCGGTTACGCTACCGACCCTAACTATGCGCGGAAATTAACCAGCATGATCCAGCAGTTGAAATCGATGAGTGAAAAGGTGAGCAAAACCTACAGCACGAACATCGATAATCTCTTTTAAATAGCTCAAGTCTACCGACCTGCTGCCGATAATAACGAGTATTGAAGGATTACAAGGAACCTCCATGTCCAGCTTGATTAATAACGCGATGAGTGGACTCAGCGCAGCGCAGGCCGCGTTGAACACTGCCAGTAATAACATCTCCAGCTATAACGTCGCCGGATATACCCGACAAACGACAATTATGGCGCAAGCGAACAGCACGCTGGGTGCGGGGGGCTGGGTAGGCAATGGCGTCTATGTTTCTGGCGTGCAGCGCGAGTATGACTCGTTTATCACCAATCAGCTGCGGGCAGCGCAAAACCAGAGCAGCGGTCTGACGACCCGTTATGAGCAAATGTCGAAAATCGACAACCTGCTGTCCAGCAAAACCAGTTCGATTTCGACCTCAATGCAGGACTTTTTTACCAGTCTGCAAACGCTGGTCAGTAACGCCGAAGATCCGGCGGCACGCCAGGCGCTGATCGGTAAAGCTGACGGTTTGGTGAATCAGTTTAAAACGACCGATCAGTATCTGCGCGATCAGGATAAGCAGGTTAATACCGCTATCAAAGCCAGCGTCGATCAGATCAACAACTACTCGAAACAAATCGCCAGCCTTAACGACCAGATTTCTCGTCTGACCGGTGTTGGGGCGGGGGCATCCCCTAACGATCTGCTCGATCAGCGCGACCAACTGGTCAGTGAACTGAACCAGCTTGTCGGCGTGGAAGTCAGCGTTCAGGACGGCGGTACTTACAACGTAACCATGGCGAACGGTTATTCATTGGTGCAGGGCAGCAATGCGCGCCAACTGGCGGCAGTGCCTTCCAGTGACGATCCTTCGCGTACAACCGTTGCGTATGTGGATGGCGTTGCCGGAGCGGTTGAGATCCCTGAGAAACTGCTGAATACCGGTTCATTGGGTGGACTGCTCACCTTCCGTTCGCAGGAACTGGATCAAACGCGTAACACGCTGGGCCAACTGGCGCTGGCGTTTGCCGATGCGTTTAACACCCAGCATAAAGAAGGTTTTGATGCTAACGGCGATGCGGGTAAAGATTTCTTTGCTATCGGCAGCCCGTCCGTACTGAGTAACGCTAAAAATACCGGTAAAGCAGAATTAAGTGCTGAAGTTGATGACAGTTCGAAAGTGCAGGCTACCGACTATAAAGTTGTGTTTAGCGGCGGCAAATGGCAGGTGACGCGTCTGGCCGATAACACCACGTTTGAAGCTAAACCTGATGCGAACGGTAAACTGGATATTGATGGTCTGAAGGTAACGGTTAAGGCTAATCCAACCGGCGCTAACGATAACGACAGCTTTATTCTGAAACCCGTGAGCAACGCTATCGTTGATATGAAAGTCATGGTGACAGACGAGTCGAAAATCGCCATGGCGTCAGAGAAAAGCACTGATCCTGCTGCAGATACAGGTGCAAGCGATAACCGTAACGGTCAGAAACTGCTGGATCTGCAAACCAAGGCAACTGTTGGTAATAAAACCTTTAATGACGCTTACGCCACTCTGGTGAGCGACGTGGGCAACAAAACGGCGACGCTGAAAACCAGCAGTACCACGCAAAACAATGTGGTCAAGCAGCTTTATAACCAGCAGCAGTCGATTTCCGGGGTAAACCTCGACGAAGAATACGGTAATTTGCAGCGTTATCAGCAGTATTACCTGGCTAACGCACAGGTATTGCAAACTGCGAATGCGCTGTTTGATGCATTGATTAATATTCGCTAAGGGAGAGGGACACAATGCGTATCAGCACCCAGATGATGTACCAGCAGAATATGCGTGGCATCACTAACTCTCAGGCTGAATGGATGAAGTTCGGCGAGCAGATGTCGACCGGCAAACGCGTGATCAGCCCGTCTGACGATCCGATTGCCGCGTCGCAGGCCGTAGTGCTTTCTCAGGCTCAGGCGCAGAACAGCCAGTACACGCTGGCGCGCACCTTCGCGACGCAGAAAGTCTCGCTGGAAGAGAACGTACTGAGCCAGGTAACAACGGCTATTCAGGCTGCGCAGGAGAAAATTGTTTATGCCGGTAACGGTACATTAAGTGATGATGACCGTGCATCGTTGGCCACTGATTTGCAGGGTATCCGCGATCAGCTGATGAACCTGGCGAACAGCACCGACGGTAATGGGCGCTACATTTTTGGCGGATATAAAACCGAATCGGCCCCGTTTGCCCAGGCTGATGGTTCCTATAGCGGTGGAACAACAAATGTGACCCAGCAGGTTGATGCTTCCCGTACCATGGTCATTGGTCACACGGGCGACAAAATCTTCGCCAGCCTGACCAGCAACGCCGTACCGGAACCACCGGGTAGCACCCAGGAAAAGAACCTGTTCAAAATGCTGGACAGCGCGATTGAAGAGCTAAAAATTCCTATTGCGGGTGATGATGTGGCAAAGGATAAGGCCGCAGCCGCTATCGATAAAACCAATCGTGGCTTGAAAAACTCACTGAATAACGTGCTTTCCGTTCGCGCAGAATTGGGTACCCAACTGAGTGAACTGAGCTCACTGGATTCACTGGGAGCCGATCGTGCGTTAGGCCAAACCCAACAGATGAGCAACCTGGTGGATGTCGACTGGAATGCGGCGATTTCGTCCTACGTCATGCAACAGGCCGCACTTCAGGCCTCTTATAAAGCATTTACCGATATGCAGGGAATGTCGTTGTTCCAGCTTAATCGGTAAAAACTCTTTTTGAACATATCTTGAAACTGGGTATGTTTGTCTGCCCGCTCCCTTAACACCCAGGAGCGGGCATTTTTTTAGGCTACCGTTGTTTTGCTAAGCGACAGATTTCCCGTCAGCCTTATTACCAGCGCAAGCGCACCGCTGATGGTTGCCAGCGTCACCACACCTTCCCAGTTTGCCAGCGCATAGACCTGACTCCCGAGAACGGAACCCAGCGCCATACCAATGAACACCATAGTAAACAGCAGCGCATTCAGACGGCCCCGGGCCTGAGGCTCCAGGCCATAAACCAGGTTCTGGTGGGCAACCAGGCTGGATTGCAATCCGAGATCAAAACCGACCGCCGAAACAGCAATCAGCAGCCACTGCCCCTGTACTGGCAGGGCGGGTAACAAGAACATCAGTGCGAAAGAGACGGTTACCAGCAAAGCACCTAACTGCGTCACTTTTGCTGCGCCCACTTTATCGGCCAGATGACCCGCCAACGGCGCGGCAAGCGCACCGGCGGCTCCCGCGATACCAAACGCGCCCGCCATAGCGCTACCCATGTGATAATGTTCAGATAACATCACCGCCAGCGTGGACCAGAAAGCGCTGAAGGCTATGGACAGAAAGCCCTGTGCCAGCGCCGCGCGGCGCAATGCGGGATACCGTTGCCAGAGCTGCGCCATAGAGAGCATCAATGACGGGTAGCTCAGCGTAGAATGGGCCGTAAAGCGAGGCAGTACCTTCCACATAATTACGGTAATCATGGCAATACTGGCGGCGGCAAGTTGGTACATCTCACGCCAGCCAAACGCTTCACCCACCAGTCCGCTAACGGTACGCGAGAGTAAAATCCCCAACAGCACGCCTGTCATCACCGTGCCCACCGTTTTTCCCTGTTTGCCTTCCGGCGCCAGAATAGCCGCCGCGGGAACGATATCCTGCGCCATTGTTGCCGCCATGCCCATCAACAGGCTCACTATTAGCAGTGAATGTAACTGCCCGGTAAAGCTGCATGCCAGAAGCAGTACGGCAAGAGAGATACTTTTCAGCAGGATTAATGTCCGGCGGTCATAACGATCGCCCAATGGTAATAAAAACAGAATACCCAGCGCATATCCCGCCTGGGTCAGCGTAGGAACCAGTCCCATGCCAGTAATACTTAAGTCCAGATCCTGACCCATTAAAGGCAGAAGGGGCTGGGCATAGTAGATAGCGGCAACGCTGAATCCGGCTCCTAATGCCAGAACGAAAATGACCCAACGGGAAAATGCGGTGTGTGTGTTCACAAATGATTCCTCAATCACAGGATGTGCGGCTATTTTTATCCTTCTGCGGGTGGTGCGGTAGCGAGCGCAGTGGTAAAACAGTTATACGCCGGGCGTATGAAGAAACCGATATGATAAAAACTGAACGTATAGATAGGGTGGAATTGATGCGCACGTTTGTGCGTATCGTTGAAGCAGGGTCGCTTTCGGCAGCGGCAAAACAGATGGGGACAACGCAAGCGACGGTAAGCCGACGGTTGCAATCCCTGGAAACCCTGCTGGGTGTGAAACTGATCATGCGTACCACGCATGCGATGAAATTAACCGACGATGGAGAGCGCGGTTACCAGCACGCCAAAAATATCATCGATGCCTGGCTGGCGCTGGAAGATGGACTTAATGTCACGGAAGATGAACCGGTGGGGACGTTGCGCGTACGGGCGCCGCATGCGTTTGGACAGCAACAGCTCCTTGAGCCGCTGTTGCAGTTTCTTTCGCGCTATCCACAGTTATCGGTGGAGTGGATGCTTAACGACAAAACCGTTGATTTCCTGAGCGATAATATTGATTGCGCGATTCGGGTTGGCGCGGAAGTCGATCCGGCCACGGTTTCCGTTTTACTGGCTGAAGTTCCCCGTAGCATGGTGGCGAGTCCTGTATTGCTGGAGCAATATGGCGAAATTTCGCACCCTGAGCAGTTATCCGCGCTGCCGTGGATTGCAGTGAACACGTTTTTTCAGCATAGCGTTTCGTTGCTACACCAGGCGCGTAATGAACCTGTCACGCTGACTATTTCACCCAGATTAAGTACTGACAGTATTTATGTGGCAAGAAATGCCGCGCTGGCGGGGCTGGGGGTGACGATTGTTTCAAGCTGGATGGTTGAAGAAGATATCGCCAACGGACGTTTAGTTATGCTGCTACCCGAGTGGCGGGCAGCCTCGTTGCCGGTGCATCTGGTTTATCCCTGGGCGCGTTACTATCCGACACGGTTGCGCAAATTTTTAGCGTTAATGAAGGATGTGATGCCACAGTTAACCGGGATGAAACGCGTAGAGCCGATATAAAAAAGCCGACCCTAAGGTCGGCTTTGATGTTGATTATGACTTATTCAACCGGCTGCGGGCGTGTTGCCGGCGCAGTGGCCTGATGCGTGGCGCTGTGTCCACCGGCGGCGCCTTTGCCTTCAAAGGCGAATGGCGGGCGCTGCCAGTCGCTATGACGCGGCGCTTCTGGCACATAATCCGGCGCGGGAGCGCGGGTCATCGGCGCAGTCGCATGGCTGTGAAGGTGCTCGGCGTCAACGCTTGTTGCGACAACGTCAGACTTAACGACTTCAGCTTCTACAACCGGCGCAGCAACAACTTCCTGCGGCGCAGCGACTTCTTCCACAACAGGTGCTGCTTGCGCGACTTGTGCAATTTCTTCAACCACCTCCGGCCGGGAGACAACGATTTCCGCAGGCTCTTCAGCCGGGGTTTCAGCGACCGGTTGAGCTTCAGCGGCGATCTCTTCAGCTACAGGTGCGTCAGATTCAGCGATAATTTGCGGTTGTTCTTCAACCGGGGTCGCAATGACTTCCGGATGCGTGGTTTCAACAACGGCAATCTGAGGTTCCGCTACAACTTCCTCTGGCTGCACGGCTTCAACCGGCGCAGGAGTGTCCGCAATGTGCTCAACGGCAGCCGCAGCAACCTGAGGCTCTACTGCGACAGAGGCAGTTTGCTCCTGGTGAATTTCCTGCTCGCGTTGTTCTTCAACCTGCTGATCCTGCGGACGAACGACAGGGTAGCTGATCCATACTTTACCGGACGCCAATTCAGGAGAAGCGCAGGCGACGGTCAGCGGCATTGGCGACTGAGCCGGATAACGCTCGTCACGATAACGACGACGACGCTGTCCACTTACGCGCAGATGGCGAGGGGAGCGGCGGGAACGACGTGGCATACCGTTGGAGTCACGCGCTTCGCTGTTGTCTTCCTGCTCAGGTGCGACAACGGCTGGCAGATCAACTTTCGCCAGTTCGGTACGCGGAGTCGGTACGGACTGCTCAACGGCTTGAGCGACAACGACCTCAGCTGCCGCAGCGGTAGTTGCCACTTCGGCTTCAACCGCCGTGCTGTCTGTATAACGCACTTTCTGGTTCAACTGACGCTGTTTACGACGGGTCTGAGGCTGACGTACGCGCTCTTCCTGCTCGGTATCCTGCGCTTGTTGTTCAGCCAGGTTCAGCTCTTTAACTTCCTGCTGCGCCTGACGCTTGTCATCGTTGCGGCGACGGTTGCGCTCGCGACGCGGGGTCTGCTGCTCATCACCTGATTTCGCTTTGTCAGCGACATCACTGGATTGCTGGCGATTATCGCGCGCTTCCGCATTTTGCTGCTGGGCCTGACGACGGTTACGACGATTGTCATCGCGATTTTCGCCGTTTTCCGCACGTTCGTTACGGTTATCACGATCGCCACGGTTATCGCGGTTATCACGACGATCGTTACGATCGCGACGATTATTTTGACGTGGTTTACGGCGGTCCTGCTGACGTTCCGTCTTCTCTTCAGCTTTCGGTGCAGGTTGTTCAACCGGTTTCGCTTCTTCGTTACCGCCGAAGATAGACTTCAGTGCGCTGAAGAAACGGCTAATCAAACCAGGCTGAGAG
The DNA here is from genome assembly GCF_005280955.1 of Citrobacter sp. wls717. Classification (NCBI taxonomy): domain Bacteria; kingdom Pseudomonadati; phylum Pseudomonadota; class Gammaproteobacteria; order Enterobacterales; family Enterobacteriaceae; genus Citrobacter; species Citrobacter sp. wls717. The sequence continues at coordinate 21,633 of NZ_SZWW01000055.1, read as the reverse complement.
GCTGTTACTGCGGTGGCGGCAGCAGCTTTAGGCGCTGCGGCTTTAACAGCGGGTTCTTGCACGGTTGGTGCTGGCGGCACGTCTGGCATAGCAAAGGTCGCGAGTGCCGGTTGCTCTGGCTGTTTACGCTCGACATACTCTTGTTCTGACGGCAGTTCCATTGCTTCTTCGTGCAGCTTCGGCAGCAAGTAGCTCAGGGTTGGAGTTTCTTCGCCTTTGCGGACGCGCAGCACGGAATAGTGCGGGGTTTCCATCTGATCGTTTGGCACGATTACACAGCGCACGCCATTCTGACGCGTCTCGATGGCGTTGACCGCAGTACGCTTTTCGTTGAGCAGATAAGAGGCAATCGGCACAGGAACGATAGCGTGAACTTCCTGGGTATTCTCTTTCAGCGCTTCTTCTTCAATCAGACGCAGAATAGACAGCGACAGAGATTCGTTATCACGCACGGTACCGGTGCCGGAGCAGCGCGGGCAGACGTGATGGCTGGACTCACCCAGAGACGGGCTCAGACGCTGGCGGGACATCTCCAGCAGGCCGAAGCGAGAAATATGGCTGATCTGAATACGCGCTCGGTCCTGGCGCACGGCTTCACGCAGGCGGTTTTCAACCGCACGCTGGTGGCGAACCGGCGTCATATCGATAAAGTCGATGACAATCAGGCCGCCGAGGTCGCGCAGACGCAGCTGACGCGCAATTTCATCGGCTGCTTCCAGGTTGGTGTTGAATGCGGTTTCTTCGATGTCGCCGCCGCGGGTCGCGCGTGCGGAGTTGATATCGATAGCGGTAAGGGCTTCAGTGCTGTCGATGACGATGGAGCCGCCGGACGGCAGACGCACTTCGCGCTGGAACGCGGACTCAATCTGAGATTCAATTTGATAGTGGCTGAACAGCGGGATTTCACCGGTGTACAGTTTGATTTTGCTGCTGAAATCCGGACGACCCAGCGCGGCGATGTGCTGACGCGCCATCTCCATGACTTTCGGGTTATCAATGAGGATTTCGCCAATATCCTGACGTAAATAGTCACGGAATGCGCGGACGATGACGTTGCTTTCCTGGTGAATCAGGAACGGAGCAGGGCGGCTGTCGGCGGCTTTTTGAATGGCTTCCCAGTGTTTCAGGCGGAAGCTCAGGTCCCATTGCAGCGCTTCGGCGGATTTGCCGACACCTGCGGTACGCACAATAAGCCCCATACCATCAGGCAGTTCCAGGCTTGCCAGCGCTTCTTTTAATTCGGTGCGGTCATCGCCTTCAATACGACGGGAGATGCCGCCCGCGCGCGGGTTGTTCGGCATCAGAACCAGATAACTACCCGCCAGGCTGATAAAGGTGGTCAGCGCAGCGCCTTTATTGCCGCGTTCTTCTTTATCGATCTGAACAATGACTTCCTGACCTTCGCGCAACACATCTTTAATGTTGGGACGACCATGGGAGTTGTAGTTAGCGGGGAAGTATTCGCGGGCAATTTCTTTTAACGGAAGGAAACCGTGACGTTCAGCGCCGTAATCAACAAAAGCAGCTTCCAGACTCGGTTCAATACGGGTAATTTTACCTTTATAGATGTTGGCTTTTTTCTGTTCGTGTCCGGGACTTTCGATATCCAGATCGTACAGACGTTGCCCATCTACAAGGGCGACACGCAACTCTTCCTGCTGAGTCGCGTTAATTAACATTCTTTTCATCGTAACTTACTCATTATTCTTACATTGACGACTAAGCTGCGGGCAGAGTAATGCCTTTCCGGGTGTGAACCGATGGCCTCGTGTCTATTCGCGTCGCCAACCTCACGGTTATCGTCAGCTCAAAGAGGCGCAGAGTGTCGGTTGCCTGTATTTCATACGGAAACACAGCGCAATTATCAGGGGAACAGTCTGGGTGTTACTCTCCAGAAAAGCTTCCTTATTACCGGTAAGGACTGCAACCCGCAGCCCGCTAACTGCCTGAAAGATCAATACGTCTTACGCCATTGCTGCGTTGATGATCGGTCGGGCAAAATTGGGTCATTCCGGAAAAGGTCTTGTTTTAACAAGATTCAACACGGAGACGACCTCATTATTCCACTGCTAACCTTGTTATAGCAAGATGACTTTTGCCATTTATCACCCGGTTACTCACAGTTTTTTCACTTCCGCGTAGTGATTGGTTTAATAACCACCAAATCGGTTATGTCAAACTTAAGTAATAGGGTATAGCAGTTAATATAAGCATAGAAAAATGTGTGGCGCGAATCTTGATGGCTATTTAAAATCGGCCCCCATGAAAACAGAGACTCCAGCCGTAAAAACAGTTGCTATCACTGCCGACGAAGCAGGGCAACGCATCGACAACTTTTTACGCACTCAACTTAAGGGTGTGCCGAAAAGTATGATTTATCGCATTTTGCGTAAAGGCGAAGTGCGGGTGAATAAAAAGCGCATTAAACCCGAGTACAAACTCGAAGATGGGGACATCGTGCGTATTCCACCTGTGCGTGTCGCTGAACGTGAAGAAGAGACTATTTCCCCAAATCTGCAGAAGGTTGCGGCGCTGACTGATGTCATTTTATATGAAGATGATCATATTCTGGTGCTTAACAAACCTTCAGGAACGGCCGTACATGGCGGAAGCGGATTAAGCTTCGGTGTTATTGAAGGTTTACGCGCGTTACGTCCGGAAGCGCGTTTCCTCGAACTGGTGCATCGCCTGGACCGCGATACCTCCGGTGTGCTGCTGGTTGCTAAAAAACGCTCAGCCTTACGTTCGTTACATGAACAGCTGCGTGAAAAAGGGATGCAAAAAGACTACCTGGCGCTGGTGAGAGGCCAGTGGCAGTCGCATGTCAAAACCGTGCAGGCGCCGCTGTTGAAGAACATTTTGCAAAGCGGCGAGCGTATCGTGCGGGTGAATCAGGAAGGCAAACCGTCGGAAACACGCTTTAAGGTGGAAGAGCGCTATGCGTTTGCCACGCTTGTGCGCTGTAGCCCGGTCACAGGGCGCACGCACCAGATCCGTGTGCATACCCAATATGCCGGGCATCCGATAGCCTTTGACGATCGCTATGGCGACCGTGAGTTCGATAAACAACTCGCGGATACCGGACTGAACAGGCTGTTCCTTCATGCCGCGGCGTTGAAATTCACCCATCCTGGGACGGGCGAAGTGATGCGTGTTGAAGCGCCAATGGATAAACAGTTGAAGCGCTGCCTTGAGGTGTTACGTAGCAAAGCCTGATGCGCGTTGCTTATCAGGCCTGCAATCGCGTTATGCGCCGTAGGCCTGATAAGACGCATCGCGTCGCCATCAGGTGGATTAACTAGGCGTTCAGCGGGTTCATCTCTTCCCGGCGCAGCATTTGACACAATGCGATCAGCGGCAGGCCGATCAGCGTATTGGGGTCGCGCCCCTCGAGACGCTCAAAGAGAGCAATACCTAACCCCTCACTTTTAAAACTGCCGGCACAATGTAGCGGGCGTTCTTTGCGCAGGTAATCATCAATTTCCGTTTCGCTTAAATGCCGAAAATGAACGTCGAACGGCTCGACCTCAGTTTGTAAATGTCCGGTAGCTGAATTATAAAGCGCCAGTCCGGTGTAAAACGTCACAATATTGCCACGGGCTTTGAGTAATTGTTGGCGCGCATTTTCTTCTGTTAATGGTTTGCCGGTTATTTCACCATCAAGAACACAAATTTGATCGGAGCCAATAATCAGATGCGCTGGATAACGTTGGGCGAGAGATTGCGCTTTTTGTTGCGCCAGTCGCGAGACTAAATGGCGTGGCGCTTCGCCGGGTAACGGCGTTTCATCCACCTCAGGAGCCGCGCATTCAAACGGAATTGCCAGTTTTTCAAGTAAAGCGCGACGCCAGGGAGAGGTCGAGGCAAGTATAAGTTGAGGCATATTTTTCCCCTCGCATATAGCGTATTGATGAGAGCCATTTTAAACTATGGACTTCGTCCTACAAGCTGGCTGTATTGGCTTGTCTTGAGCGATTTTAAGTCGATGACCCGCAATGTGTGCGAATTATTGGCAAAAGGCAACCTCAGGCTGCCTTTTTCTTTGACTATATGACGTTACAAAGTTAATATGCGCGCCCTATGCAAAAGGTAAAATTACCCCTGACTCTTGATCCGGTTCGTACGGCTCAAAAACGCCTCGATTATGAAGGTATCTATACTTCTGATCTGGTTGAGCGCGTCGCCGATTCTGTGGTCAGTGTGGACAGTGATGTGGAATGCTCCATGTCGTTCGCTATCGATAACCAGCGCCTTGCCGTGATAACCGGTGATGCGAAAGTGTCGGTTACGCTCGAATGTCAGCGTTGCGGGAAACCGTTCCCACTTCATGTTCACACAACATATTGTTTTAGTCCTGTCCGTTCTGACGAACAGGCTGAAGCACTCCCGGAAGCGTATGAGCCGATTGAGGTTAACGAATTCGGTGAAATCGATCTGCTTGCAATGGTTGAAGATGAGATTATCCTCTCCTTGCCGGTAGTTCCGGTGCATGATTCTGAACACTGTGAAGTGTCCGAGGCGGACATGGTCTTTGGCGAATTGCCTGATGAAGCGCAAAAACCAAACCCATTTGCCGTATTAGCCAGCTTAAAGCGTAAGTAATTGAGGAGTAAGGTCCATGGCCGTACAACAGAATAAACCAACCCGTTCCAAACGTGGCATGCGTCGTTCTCATGACGCTCTGACCGCAGTCACCAGCCTGTCTGTAGACAAAACTTCTGGTGAACAACACCTGCGTCACCACATCACTGCCGACGGTTTCTACCGTGGCCGTAAGGTAATCGCTAAGTAATCACGCATGACTCAATGGATTTCCCGCTTCGGTGAGAAAGACAGAGAGCGCACGCGTGATGAAGCTTAGTGAGGCTTTCCCCGGGTAACTGGGGAAACACCTAACCGGGCAGCGACGATACCTTGACACATCTAACCCTGGCGTTAGATGTCATGGGGGGAGATTTTGGCCCTACCGTGACAGTGCCTGCAGCATTGCAGGCACTGAATTCTAATTCGCAACTCACACTTCTTTTAGTCGGGGATCCCGATACAATCACGCCATTACTTGCCAAAGCTGACTTCGAACAACGTTCACGTCTGCAGATTGTCCCTGCTCAGTCAGTTATTGCCAGTGATGCCCGGCCCTCGCAGGCTATTCGCGCCAGTCGTGGAAGCTCAATGCGTGTTGCCCTGGAGCTCGTGAAAGAAGGTCGAGCGCAAGCCTGTGTGAGTGCTGGTAATACCGGCGCGCTAATGGGACTTGCGAAGTTATTGCTCAAACCCCTTGAGGGTATTGAGCGTCCTGCGTTGGTGACGGTTTTACCGCATCAGCAAAAGGGCAAAACGGTGGTGCTGGATTTAGGCGCCAACGTGGATTGTGATAGCACGATGTTGGTGCAATTTGCCGTTATGGGTTCCGTGCTGGCAGAAGAAGTCGTTGGGATTGCTAATCCTCGCGTTGCGTTGCTCAACATCGGCGAAGAAGAAACTAAAGGTCTCGACAGTATTCGGGATGCTTCTGCGGTGCTAAAAACAATCCCTTCCATTAACTATATAGGCTATCTTGAAGCCAATGAGTTACTGACTGGCAAAACTGATGTACTGGTCTGTGACGGCTTTACAGGTAATGTCACATTAAAGACGATGGAAGGTGTTGTCAGAATGTTCCTTTCACTGCTGAAATCTCAGGGTGAGGGCAAAAAACGGTCGTGGTGGCTGCTTTTATTAAAACGTTGGTTACAAAAAAGCCTGACAAGGCGATTTAGTCACCTCAACCCCGACCAGTATAATGGCGCCTGTCTGTTAGGATTGCGCGGCACGGTGATTAAGAGTCATGGTGCGGCTAATCAGCGAGCATTTGAGGTCGCGATTGAACAGGCAGTGCAGGCGGTGCAGCGACAAGTTCCTCAGCGAATTGCCGCTCGCCTGGAATCTGTATACCCATCTGGATTCGAACTGCTGGACGGTGGCGAAAGCGCAAACTCACGACCGCACAGATAATAGCGCGTTTGTGAAAGCTGTCAGCGTACCAGCGTTTTGCTCGTGGCGGTATATAACCAAAAAGTGACTGAGCGTACATGTATACGAAGATTATTGGTACCGGCAGCTATCTGCCTGAACACGTGCGTACTAACGCCGATTTGGAAAAAATGGTCGAGACATCTGATGAGTGGATCGTCACTCGTACAGGTATCCGTGAACGCCACATTGCAGCGCCAAATGAAACAGTTGCGACGATGGGCTTTGCCGCCGCAAACCGTGCGCTGGAAATGGCGGGCATCGACAAAGACGAAATTGGTCTGATTGTGGTTGCCACCACATCATCCACACACGCATTTCCAAGCGCGGCATGCCAGATCCAAAGTATGCTGGGGATCAAAGGCTGTCCGGCGTTTGACGTTGCGGCCGCTTGCGCCGGTTTTACCTATGCCCTGAGCGTTGCCGATCAGTACGTTAAGTCTGGCGCAGTGAAGCATGCTCTGGTCGTTGGATCTGATGTTCTTGCTCGTACTTGTGATCCAACCGATCGTGGAACGATCATTATCTTTGGTGACGGCGCGGGCGCGGTGGTACTGAGCGCATCCGAAGAGCCGGGTATTCTCTCCACGCATCTGCATGCTGATGGTCGTTATGGTGAGTTGTTGACGCTGCCTAACGCCGATCGCGTAAATCCGGATAACCCGATCCACCTGACGATGGCGGGTAACGAAGTATTTAAAGTCGCGGTGACCGAGCTTGCCCACATCGTTGATGAAACGCTGGAAGCCAATAATCTCGACCGTTCTGCGCTGGACTGGCTGGTGCCGCATCAGGCAAACCTGCGCATTATCAGCGCGACAGCGAAAAAGCTGGGCATGTCGATGGATAATGTCGTCGTTACACTGGACAGACATGGCAATACGTCCGCGGCTTCCGTACCGTGCGCACTGGACGAAGCCGTCCGCGACGGGCGTATCAAAGCCGGGCAGTTGATATTGCTTGAAGCCTTCGGGGGTGGATTCACCTGGGGCTCCGCGCTGGTTCGTTTCTAGTATAAGGATTTTAACATGACGCAATTTGCATTTGTGTTTCCGGGGCAGGGTTCCCAGACCGTTGGGATGTTGTCTGAAATGGCAGCAAGCTACCCAATTGTTGAAGAAACTTTTGCTGAAGCATCAGCTGCGCTGGGCTATGATCTGTGGGCGCTGACTCAGCAAGGTCCGGCAGAAGAACTGAATAAAACCTGGCAGACGCAGCCAGCGCTATTGGCTGCATCTGTCGCGCTGTATCGCGTATGGCAGCAGCAGGGGGGTAAAACACCTGCGCTGATGGCAGGTCACAGCCTGGGCGAATACTCTGCGCTGGTATGTGCGGGCGTAATTGATTTTGCCGATGCCGTCCGTCTGGTTGAACTGCGCGGCAAATTCATGCAGGAAGCCGTACCGGAAGGTACTGGCGGCATGTCTGCGATTATTGGTCTGGACGATGCCTCTATCGCTAAAGCGTGTGAAGAGTCTGCTGAAGGGCAGGTCGTTTCTCCGGTTAACTTCAACTCGCCGGGTCAGGTGGTTATCGCCGGGCATAAAGAAGCCGTAGAACGTGCAGGTGCTGCTTGTAAAGCCGCTGGCGCCAAGCGTGCGCTGCCGTTGCCGGTCAGCGTGCCTTCTCACTGCGCGCTGATGAAGCCTGCCGCTGAGAAACTGGCCGTTGAATTGCAAAAAATCACTTTCAACGCGCCGACTGTTCCAGTTGTGAACAACGTCGACGTGAAGTGTGAAACTACCGCAGACGCGATTCGCGATGCGCTGGTTCGTCAACTGTACAGCCCGGTTCAGTGGACCAAAACCGTTGAATTTATGGCATCTCAGGGCGTAGAGCACCTGTATGAAGTGGGGCCAGGTAAAGTTCTCACCGGTTTGACGAAACGTATTGTTGACACCCTGACCGCTTCGGCACTGAATGAGCCGGCGGCGCTGTCTGCGGCGCTAGAGCAATAAAAGAGGAAGCCCATGAATTTTGAAGGAAAAATCGCGCTGGTAACCGGTGCAAGCCGTGGAATTGGCCGCGCAATTGCTGAAACACTCGTTGCCCGTGGCGCGAAAGTTATCGGGACTGCAACCAGTGAAAGTGGTGCGCAGGCCATTAGCGATTACTTAGGTGCAAATGGTAAAGGTCTGATGTTGAATGTGACCGATCCGGCATCTATCGAATCTGTTCTGGAAAATATTCGCGCAGAATTTGGTGAAGTCGATATTCTGGTCAATAATGCCGGGATTACTCGTGATAACCTGTTAATGCGCATGAAGGATGACGAGTGGAACGATATCATCGAAACCAACCTGTCATCTGTTTTCCGTCTGTCAAAAGCGGTAATGCGAGCTATGATGAAAAAGCGTCATGGGCGTATTATCACTATCGGTTCTGTGGTTGGTACCATGGGAAATGCGGGTCAGGCTAACTACGCTGCGGCGAAAGCAGGTCTGATCGGCTTCAGTAAATCACTGGCGCGCGAAGTTGCGTCCCGTGGTATTACTGTAAACGTTGTTGCTCCGGGCTTTATTGAAACGGACATGACGCGTGCGCTGTCTGATGATCAGCGTGCGGGTATACTGGCGCAGGTTCCTGCGGGTCGCCTTGGTGGCGCTCAGGAAATCGCCAGTGCGGTTGCATTTTTAGCTTCTGACGAAGCAAGTTACATCACAGGTGAGACTTTGCACGTCAACGGCGGGATGTACATGGTTTAACCACGATTGAAAAATATTTGCGTTATTAGGGGGAATGGCCTCAAAATAACGTAAAATCGTGGTAAGACCTGCCGGGATTTAGTTGCAAATTTTTCAACATTTTATACACTACGAAAACCATCGCGAAAGCGAGTTTTGATAGGAAATTTAAGAGTATGAGCACTATCGAAGAACGCGTTAAGAAAATTATCGGCGAACAGCTGGGCGTTAAGCAGGAAGAAGTTACCAACAATGCTTCCTTCGTTGAAGACCTGGGCGCAGATTCTCTTGACACCGTTGAGCTGGTAATGGCTCTGGAAGAAGAGTTTGATACTGAGATTCCGGACGAAGAAGCTGAGAAAATCACTACCGTTCAGGCTGCCATTGATTACATCAACGGCCACCAGGCGTAAGTGAACATCTCCAGGCGGTCATTCGACCGCCTGAGTTTTATCTTTTTATCCCACTTGAATTATTTTCCCTCCCTGGAGGACAACCGTGTCTAAGCGTCGTGTAGTTGTGACCGGACTGGGCATGTTGTCTCCTGTCGGCAATACCGTAGAGTCTACCTGGAAAGCTCTCCTTGCCGGTCAGAGTGGCATCAGCCTGATCGACCATTTCGATACTAGCGCCTATGCAACGAAATTTGCTGGCTTAGTAAAGGATTTTAACTGTGAAGACATTATCTCGCGCAAAGAACAGCGCAAGATGGATGCCTTCATTCAATATGGAATTGTCGCTGGCGTTCAGGCCATGCAGGATTCTGGCCTCGAAATTACGGAAGAGAACGCTCACCGTATTGGCGCCGCTATTGGCTCTGGTATTGGCGGTCTCGGTCTGATCGAAGAAAACCATACCTCTTTGGTAAACGGTGGACCGCGTAAGATCAGCCCGTTCTTCGTTCCGTCGACGATTGTTAACATGGTGGCAGGTCACCTGACCATCATGTACGGCCTGCAAGGGCCAAGCATCTCCATCGCGACCGCCTGTACTTCAGGCGTACATAACATCGGTCACGCCGCACGTATCATTGCATACGGTGATGCAGACGCGATGGTTGCGGGTGGTGCTGAAAAAGCCAGTACACCGCTTGGCGTGGGTGGTTTTGGCGCGGCACGCGCGCTGTCTACGCGTAATGATAACCCGCAAGCGGCAAGCCGCCCGTGGGATAAAGAGCGTGATGGCTTCGTGTTGGGCGACGGCGCAGGCATGGTGGTACTGGAAGAGTACGAGCATGCGAAAGCGCGCGGCGCGAAAATCTATGCTGAAGTCGTTGGTTTTGGCATGAGCAGCGATGCTTACCACATGACGTCACCACCGGAAAACGGTGCAGGCGCTGCGCTGGCAATGGTCAACGCATTGCGCGATGCGGCTATCGAAGCGGGTCAGATCGGCTATGTCAACGCGCATGGTACGTCTACGCCTGCAGGCGATAAAGCTGAAACCCAGGCAGTGAAATCTGTCTTTGGCGATGCGGCGAGCCGTGTGATGGTAAGCTCAACCAAATCCATGACCGGTCACCTGTTAGGCGCTGCGGGCGCGGTAGAGTCTATTTTCTCTATCCTGGCGCTGCGCGACCAGGCTATTCCGCCAACCATCAACCTGGATAACCCGGATGAAGGTTGCGACCTGGACTTCGTTCCTCACGAAGCGCGTCAGGTGAGTGGTTTGGAATATACTCTGTGTAACTCCTTCGGCTTCGGTGGTACCAACGGTTCTTTGATCTTTAAAAAGATTTAAGTCTCGTCAGGTGATGCGTTAGCATCGAAATAAAACTGAAAAGGTCCGCTTGTCGGGCCTTTTTTTATTCGGTTTTTCGCCCTTGTCCTGTGTTACTCATCCTGCGAAACTAGCGGACCAGATATAAGGAGCCTCCATGTTCTTAATTAATGGCTGCGAGCAAAATCTGCTGGCCGTAAGCGATCGAGCGACCCAATTTGGCGATGGTTGTTTTACTACCGCGCGAATTATCGACGGCGAAATTTGCCTCTTTGCAGCGCATCTTGCGCGTTTACAAGACGCTTGCCAAAAGTTGCTGATCGCTTTTGAACAGTGGTCAGAACTGCAAGATGAAATGAAAATGCTGGCTCAAGGACACGCGCGTGGCGTATTGAAAGTCATTATTAGCCGCGGTAGCGGCGGTCGGGGATACAGCGGCGCAAATTGTCACAACGCCACCCGTATTCTCTCTGTTTCAGCCTGGCCCGAACATTACGATCGTTGGCGCCATGAAGGGATTACGCTGGCGTTAAGCCCAGTGCGTCTGGGGCGTAACCCTATGCTTGCCGGACTTAAGCATCTGAATCGCCTGGAGCAGGTATTGATTCGCTCTCATCTTGAGCAGACGGATGCCGATGAAGCGCTGGTTCTTGACAGCGAGGGATGGGTTACGGAATGCTGTGCGGCTAATTTGTTCTGGCGTAAAGGTAATGTGGTTTACACTCCCCGGTTGGATCAGGCCGGAGTGAACGGCATTATGCGACAATTCTGTATCCGTATGCTGGCACAATCACCGTTCAGTCTTGTCGAAGTGTATGCCGGGTTGGAGGAGATTATGCAAGCCGATGAAATCGTCGTCTGTAACGCATTAATGCCGGTTATTCCCGTGCGTACCTGTGGCGACACGATGTTGTCTTCACGTTTGTTATTCGATTTTTTAGCCCCACTTTGTGAGCACCCGAATTAGTCATGAAAAAACTGTTACTCGTTGTCCTGTTATTGCTGGTTGTGCTGGGCATTGCCGCGGGCGTGGGCATGTGGAAAGTTCGCCATCTGGCGGACAGTAAGTTATTGATTAAAGAAGAGACCATTTTTACGCTGAAAGCGGGTACAGGCCGCCTGGCCCTCGGTGAACAGCTGTATGCGGATAAGGTTATCAATCGTCCGCGTGTCTTCCAGTGGCTGCTGCGTGTGGAGCCTGACCTGTCGCATTTTAAGGCGGGTACCTATCGCCTGACGCCCGACATGACGGTGCGAGAAATGCTGCTATTGCTGGAAAGCGGTAAAGAGGCCCAGTTCCCGTTACGTCTGGTGGAAGGGATGCGCCTGAGTGATTACCTCAAACAACTGCGCGATGCTCCCTATATCAAACATACGCTGAGCGACGATAACTACGAGACTGTCGCTCAGGCGCTGAAGCTGGAAAACCCGCAGTGGGTGGAAGGCTGGTTCTGGCCCGATACCTGGATGTATACCGCCAATACGACCGACGTAGCACTGCTAAAACGTGCGCATCAAAAGATGGTTAAAGCGGTGGATACCGTCTGGGAAGGGCGCGCTGATGGCTTGCCTTATCAGGATAAAAATCAGCTAGTGACAATGGCCTCGATTATTGAAAAAGAAACTGCGGTTGCCAGCGAGCGCGACCAGGTGGCCTCGGTCTTTATTAACCGCTTACGTATTGGCATGCGTTTACAAACCGATCCGACGGTGATTTACGGCATGGGGACACGGTATAATGGCAAATTGTCGCGTGTGGATTTAGAAACGCCAACCGCCTATAACACCTACACCATCACCGGGCTGCCGCCTGGCCCGATTGCCATGCCGGGAGAGGCCTCGTTGCAGGCTGCCGCACATCCGGCAAAAACGCCGTATCTCTATTTCGTGGCAGATGGTAAAGGCGGCCACACATTTAACACCAATCTTGTCAGCCATAACCGGTCAGTACAGGATTACCTGAAAGTGCTTAAGGAAAAAAATGGGCAGTAACTATATCGTCATCGAGGGCCTGGAAGGCGCCGGAAAAACCACTGCGCGTAATGTGGTGGTAGAGACACTTGAGCAACTCGGTATTCGTGACATGGTTTTTACCCGCGAGCCTGGTGGAACGCAGCTCGCTGAGAAACTAAGAAGCCTGGTGCTGGACATTAAGTCGGTAGGTGACGAGGTCATTACCGACAAAGCCGAAGTCCTGATGTTTTACGCCGCGCGCGTACAGTTGGTCGAAACCGTTATTAAACCTGCGCTGGCGAGAGGCGCATGGGTCATTGGCGATCGTCACGACCTGTCGACCCAGGCGTATCAGGGCGGTGGCCGCGGTATCGATCAAAACATGCTGGCAACGCTGCGTGATGCGGTACTCGGAGATTTTCGCCCGGACCTGACGCTCTATCTGGATGTCACTCCAGAAGTCGGATTGAAGCGTGCGCGTGCGCGTGGCGAACTGGACCGTATTGAACAGGAATCTTTCGATTTCTTTAATCGTACCCGAGCGCGCTATCTTGAACTGGCTGCCAAAGATGCCAGCATTCGTACTATTGACGCTACGCAGCCGCTGGAGGCTGTGATGGCTGATATTCGCAACACCATTACTCAGTGGGTGAAGGAGCAGGGCGCATGAAATGGTACCCATGGTTACGACCTGATTTTGAAAAACTGGTAGCGAGCTACCAGACGGGTCGTGGTCACCATGCGTTACTGATTCAGGCGTTACCCGGCATGGGCGACGATGCGCTGATTTACGCGCTCAGTCGCTATTTAATGTGTCAGCAGCCGGAAGGACATAAAAGCTGCGGACACTGCCGCGGCTGTCAGCTGATGCAGGCGGGGACCCATCCGGACTACTATTCGCTGCTGCCGGAAAAAGGCAAAAGCACGCTGGGCGTTGATGCGGTACGTGAAGTCAGTGAGAAACTGTACGAGCATTCACGCCTGGGCGGGGCGAAAGTGGTGTGGATCCCGGATGCCGCCCAGTTAACTGATGCCGCCGCTAATGCGTTACTGAAAACGCTGGAAGAGCCTCCGGCGCAGACCTGGTTCTTCCTCGCCAGTCGCGAACCTGCGCGTTTATTGGCCACGCTGCGTAGCCGCTGTCGGTTACATCACCTTGCACCACCGGCAGAGTCATACGCTATTTCCTGGCTTACCCGTGAAGTGACGGCGTCACCGGAAGCATTGTTGAGCGCATTACGTCTGAGTGCGGGGTCGCCTGGCGCGGCATTAACGTTGCTACAGGCTGAAAGCTGGACGCACCGCACAGATTTCCTCGCCGCGCTGGCGAACACCCTGCAATCAGGCGACTGGTATATCCTGTTAGCGGCGCTCAACCACGATCAGGCTGCCGCTCGTTTACACTGGCTGGCCACGCTGTTGACGGATGCCTTAAAGCGTTCTTATGGGATTTCCCATTTAACCAATCCTGATGCTCAGGATCTCATCTCTTCTATCGCCGAGCGGTTATCCGTCGCCCAGATACAGGCGATACTCGGTGATGTTTGTCATTGTCGTCAGCAGTTGCTGAACGTGACGGGCATAAACCGTGAACTGGTATTAACCGATCTTATTCTCCGTATTGAGCATTACCTGCAACCAGGCACCGTACTGCCTGTTCCTCATCTTTGAGAGAGACATTATGTTTTTAGTCGACTCACACTGCCATCTTGATGGCCTGGATTATCAATCTCTGCATAAGGACGTGGATGACGTGTTGGCGAAAGCGGCCGCACGCGATGTGAAATTTTGTCTTGCCGTCGCGACCACCCTGCCGGGATACCGCAGTATGCGTGAACTGGTTGGCCAACGTGACAACGTGGTTTTCTCCTGCGGTGTGCATCCGTTAAATCAGGATGAAACTTATGATGTTGAAGACCTGCGTCGTTTTGCCGCCGAAGACGGTGTGGTAGCGATGGGCGAAACCGGGCTGGATTATTTTTACACGCCGGAAACGAAGGTGCGCCAGCAGGAATCTTTCATCCACCATATTCAGATTGGCCGCGAGTTACAGAAACCGGTTATCGTGCATACCCGTGATGCCCGAGCCGATACGTTATCAATTCTGCGCGAAGAAAAGGTGACGGATTGCGGCGGCGTACTACACTGTTTTACAGAGGACAGAGAAACGGCGGGCAAATTGCTGGATCTCGGCTTTTATATCTCGTTTTCCGGCATCGTCACGTTCCGTAATGCTGACCAACTTCGTGATGCTGCCCGTTATGTTCCTCTGGATCGTTTGTTAGTTGAGACGGATTCTCCGTACCTTGCGCCGGTGCCGCATCGTGGAAAAGAGAACCAACCTGCCATGACGCGTGACGTTGCGGAGTATATGGCCGTAGTGAAAGGTGTTGCCGTGGAAGAACTGGCGCAGGCAACCACTGATAACTTTGCCCGCCTGTTTCACATCGATGCTTCTCGCCTGCAATCAGTCCGTTAACTGACTTTTTTTAAAGCTCGTAATTAATAACTAAAGCGAGTAAAGTTCACCGCCACAAAATGGGCGGTGAATAACCAGTTAGACACATTCAGAAACTCATTTTATCGGAATGTGCGAATTTTGCGGCCATTCACAACTGAATTGTGATAGCCGTCAAACAAATACAGACTGAATTATTTTACTCTGTGTAATAAATAAAGAGCACTTAGATGCTCTGTCCACGGCGAGGCTCTCCCCCCTTGCCAATGCGTGAGAACGTAGAATACACAAAATCATTCAAGCGGCATCAAGGCGGCAAGTGAGTGAATGACAGGAGCTTACTCGAGTAAGTGACTGGAGTGAATGAGCGCAGCCAACGCTGAGGCGGTTTGAAGGATGAAGTGTATAAGCACAAATACTCAGGAGCACTCCTAATTATGTTTAAGAATGCATTTGCTAACCTGCAAAAGGTCGGTAAATCGCTGATGCTGCCGGTATCCGTACTCCCGATTGCAGGTATCCTGCTGGGTGTCGGTTCCGCTAACTTCAGCTGGCTGCCAGCCGTTGTATCGCACGTAATGGCAGAAGCAGGCGGTTCTGTTTTTGCGAACATGCCGCTGATCTTTGCCATCGGTGTTGCGTTAGGCTTCACCAACAATGACGGCGTATCTGCACTGGCATCCGTTGTTGCCTACGGCATCATGGTTAAAACCATGGCTGTTGTTGCGCCGCTGGTTCTGCATTTACCTGCTGAAGAGATCGCCGCTAAACACCTTGCTGATACGGGTGTTCTCGGGGGGATTATCTCCGGTGCGATTGCAGCGTATATGTTCAACCGTTTCTACCGTATCAAATTGCCTGAGTATCTCGGCTTCTTTGCGGGTAAGCGCTTCGTTCCTATTATTTCTGGTCTGGCTGCCATCTTCACAGGCGTGGTTCTGTCCTTTATTTGGCCGCCGATCGGTACTGCTATTCAGACGTTCTCCCAGTGGGCTGCATACCAGAACCCGGTAGTGGCGTTCGGTATCTATGGCTTCATTGAACGCTGCCTGGTGCCGTTTGGTCTGCACCATATCTGGAACGTTCCTTTCCAGATGCAGATCGGTGAGTACACCAACGCTGCAGGCCAGGTGTTCCACGGCGATATCCCTCGCTATATGGCGGGCGACCCGACTGCGGGCAAACTGTCCGGTGGTTTCCTGTTCAAAATGTATGGTCTGCCAGCTGCCGCTATCGCTATCTGGCACTCTGCTAAACCAGAAAACCGCGCGAAAGTGGGCGGTATTATGATCTCCGCGGCGCTGACCTCGTTCCTGACCGGTATTACCGAGCCGATCGAGTTCTCCTTCATGTTCGTGGCGCCGATCCTGTACATCATCCACGCGATTCTGGCTGGTCTGGCATTCCCGATCTGTATCCTGCTGGGTATGCGTGACGGGACATCGTTCTCTCACGGTCTGATTGACTTTATCGTTCTGTCCGGTAACAGCAGCAAACTGTGGTTGTTCCCGATTGTCGGTATCGGTTATGCGATTGTTTACTACACCATCTTCCGTGTGCTGATCAAAGCGCTGGACCTGAAAACGCCAGGTCGTGAAGATGCGACCGAAGACAGCAAAGCGGGTGCGTCCGGCGAAATGGCTCCGGCTCTGGTTGCTGCATTCGGTGGTAAAGAAAACATCACTAACCTCGATGCGTGCATTACTCGTCTGCGCGTTAGCGTGGCTGACGTTGCCAAAGTGGATCAGGCTGGCCTGAAGAAACTGGGTGCGGCGGGCGTCGTGGTTGCTGGTTCCGGTGTTCAGGCGATCTTCGGTACCAAGTCCGATAACCTGAAAACTGAAATGGATGAGTACATCCGTAACAGCTAAGCAGTAAGACGTTGGGGAGAACTAAGGCAGCCTGCGGGCTGCCTTTTTTATTGTCTTAATTGGCCTGAACGCGAATGGGCGCAGTGGCGGCGAACAGCCATGGACGGGCTTCTGCGTTTACGCGTGGGGACAATGTCTCTCTGACCTGCTGGTGGTAATCATCAATCCACTGTTTCTCAGCATCGCTCAGCAGATGCAGTTCCACAAGGTTCAAATCAATCGGCACCAGCGTCAGCGTTGAGAAACGGCAGAAGCCCGGACGGCTGTTGATAATCTCCACCTGATTCTCAATGCGGATCCCATATTGCCCGGCCAGATAATAACCCGGTTCGATGGTGATGATATTGCCCGCCACCAGAGGCCAGGGGTTAACTTTTTTGGCAATGCGATGAGGTTGTTCATGGATAAGCAACTGATGGCCTACGCCGTGCCCGGTTCCATGATCAAAATCCAGTCCCAAATCCCACAACGCCCGCCGACTAAAGGCATCCAGTTGATGGCCCTGAGTACCGCTGGGGAACTGCAGTGAAATAAGTGACAAGAAGCCTTTCAACACGGCGGTGTAGTGCAAGCGTCGCTGCGGATCCTGTGGGCCAAATGCCAGGGTGCGCGTCGTATCCGTGGTACCATTATGATACTGACCACCGGAATCATTCAGGTACATGGCCTGCGAGGTAATTGGCGTATTGGTTTTTTCGCTGGAGTGGTAATGACACATCGCCGCATTGCTGGCAGAGGCTGAAATCGTGCTGAAACTCTGCTCGATAAATCCCGGCTGCTGCTGGCGAAACTCCAGCTGTTTAGCCTGCGCTTCCAGTTCGGTGATTGGATTGCCCGCCGCTTCGCGTAAAGGGACCTCATGCGCCAGCCATGCGAGGAAGTTAACCCAGGCTGCGCCATCCTGTTCATGGCATTCCCGATAGCCTGCCAGTTCAATGTCATTTTTGTGCGCTTTCATTAACGTAATAGGGTCGGGGGCCCACAGGACGTGGCCGCCATGTTCTTCTATGGCAAAACGCAATGCCACCGGAGCGTAGTCTTTATCGACCAGAAAGCGCTTCCCATTTGCCAACTGCTGGCAGCGAGCCAGGAAGCTCTCTTGCGGGGCCAGCGTAAGCGTATCCAACAGCGATGCGGGGAGTTGCTGTGTTTTATTGCTATCGACAAACCATTCCAGTTCGCCGCTGCGATGGAGCAGGGCAAATGAGAACGGAACCGGAACCATAGCAAGATCCGAACCACGGACATTAAGCAGCCAGGCAATGTTGTCCGGCAGCGTAATCGCCAGCACATCGGCCTGATGTTGAGTGAGCTGCTCCACGACGCGGGCACGTTTCTGTGCGCTGCTCTCACCGCTGATGTCGAGGGGCATTTCGCGAATGATGCCGCAAGGCGCTGCCGGACGATCTAACCATACCTGGTCGAAGGGATCCTGCTCCAGAGGTACCAGCTCGCAGTGGGTAGCCGACAGCGCTTCAAACTGGCTGTTAACCATCAGCAGCGGCTCAAAGCCGATACGTGTACCCGCTGCAACGTGAGACTGCAAATAGTCGGCCAGCGGTTCGTTGTGTAAATGGTGAATTTCAAAATCATCCAGCGAGACTTCATTGCGCACCTGGACCTGATAGCGCCCATCGACAAATATTAATGCGCGGTCGCGCAGGACCAGCGCGAGTCCCGCTGAGCCGCTAAAACCAGTCAGCCAGGCCAACTTATTATCATGCGGCGTACAATCTTCACTTTGGTGAGCGTCGGCGCGCGGGACAATCATACCATCCAGCCCCTGCGCTATCAGCAGGTTACGCAGGGCGGAAAGAGGAGTTGAGTTGTGCATAGTTACCTCAGGCCTTAACGGAACGGCGGTTCGTTGAACGTACGTAATTTACGGGAGTGCAGTCGATCGCCTTCGGCGCGAAGACGATCGATAGCCCGGATACCTATTTGCAGATGCTCGGAAATGGCGCCTTCATAAAAACGGTTGGCCTGACCAGGCAGTTTAATCTCGCCGTGCAGCGGTTTGTCGGAAACGCAAAGCAATGTGCCGTAGGGGACGCGGAAGCGGTAGCCCTGGGCGGCGATAGTGGCGCTTTCCATATCGATAGCTACCGCACGGCTGAGGTTAAAGCGCAGCGCAGAGGCGGAGTAACGTAATTCCCAGTTACGATCGTCGGTAGTGACAACGGTACCGGTACGCAGGCGCTGTTTGACCTCTTCGCCGGGTATGCCGCTGACCTCTTTGGTCGCGTCATACAGCGCGCGTTGCACTTCAGCGATGCTCGGAATCGGAATATCCGGCGGGAGTACGGCATCCAGCACGTGGTCATCACGCAAATAAGCGTGTGCCAGAACATAATCGCCAATTGCCTGACTTTCACGCAGGCCGCCACAGTGCCCAATCATCAGCCAGACATCAGGGCGCAATACGGCGAGATGATCGCAAATAGTTTTGGCGTTAGACGGGCCGACGCCGATATTCACCAGCGTGATCCCCTGACCATCAGCGGTAATTAAATGCCAGGCGGGCATCTGGTGTTTCTTCCAGGCGAGATCGGAGATGGCTTCTTCTGGCGCTTCGGTTTCGGCGGTGATCCAGATCCCGCCCGCGCATGACAGCGCGATATACGGACTGTCCGGGGCGAGGATCTGGCTGCAGCCCCAGCGTACGAACTCATCGACATAGCGGGTGTAGTTGGTGAACAGCACAAAGGGCTGGAAATGTTCAACCGGCGTGCCCGTGTAATGGCGCAGTCGCGCCAGCGAAAAATCCACGCGTCGGGCATCGAAGTGAGACAGCGGAGAAAATTCCGCCGGATGAAAAATCCCGTCCGCCGTTTCGTCACCAATCTGCGACAATTCAGTGGTGGGGAAATGGCGCGTTAATCCGGCGCTCATCGAGCGATCCAACGTCAGTTCTGAACCGTCAATCACATAGGGATAGGGGATTTCATGCTGCGATGGCTCAACGGAGATATGCGCATCATAATCCTGATACAGCAGCGTGAGCTGTTCTTCAAGATAAGGACGAAAGAGCGACGGACGGGTAATGGTGGTGGTATAGCAACCCGCATGGGTAAAACGGCCATAGGCGCGTGTTTTTGGCGGATTAGTGGCGCTGCCATCCCAGGTGACACGAAGTGACGGGTAGACAAAAAGACCGTTCTGGCGGGCGATTACGTCAGGGAGGGTCCCTGTTTCAATATACTTACCAATGGCGCTACGCAGTGATTTAACCGACTGTTCGTACAGCGCGTCCAGTTTATCCAGTGCCTGAGCCGGGGTCAGGCTGGCGCCCTTATTGTTCATGTCTGTCTCCTTGTTCCACAGATATACCGCTCTCCCGATAGTATGTCACAGGAATGTGAAACAAAAGTCAGACGTTAAGGAAGATGGTGCGAAGACTGGACGGCCCTCGCACCGGGGGTTTAACCGTGCTGCTTATCCCGCATCAACAGCGCGGTAGTGGCGGAGATAAGACAACCCGCCATCAGATAAATAGCTACGCTGTGCCAGTCTCCGCCTGAAAATGTTACCAGTGCCGCCGCAATAAAGGGGGTAAAACCGCCGCCAACCACGCTGGCCACCTGATAACCAACGCCTGCGCCGCTATAGCGATAGCTTGCGCCAAATAAACCGGTAAACATAGGCTGCTGCACGCAGACCACCATATCGTGTGCGATGTTGGCCAGCATAATCGCGAAGAACACGATCCAGAAAATAGACTGGGCCTCCAGCGCCATAAAGAATGGGAAGGCGCTTAGCGTCCCGACCAGTGCCCCGGTAATGTAGACGCGACGACGACCAAAGCGGTCAGCAAGCCACGCAAAGCAGGGGATGGTCAGACAGCTCAGCCCGCCGACCAGCAATCCGATATTCAGAAACAGCTCGCGTGGCAGGCCGAGGTTTTGTGTCGAGTAGTTAAGAGCAAATGCGGTGACGATATACATCGTCAGCAGTTCACACAGGCGCAGGGCGATAATTTTTAAGAATGCTCCCGGATGGCGGATTAAGGCCTCGATGACCGGAAGCCGCTTTTTCTCGGGCTGTGGCGCCTGTTGCTGCTGTTCGAACTCGGCCGATTCATCCATTCTGTTACGCATCCACAACGCGCCTAATACCAGCACGATGCTGAACAAGAACGGAATACGCCAGCCCCAACTGAGGAACTGCTCATCGGTAGTTTGAGAGCTAATCAGCGAGACCAGGCCGGTAGAAAGCAGCAGACCGACGCCGTACCCGACCTGTACACCGCTGCTATAAAAGGCTTTTTTATTTTTCGGCGCACTTTCGACGGAGAGCAACGCGGCTCCGCCCCATTCACCACCCACGGCGAAGCCCTGAATGGCGCGCAGCGTCACCAGTAGAACAGGGGCCCACCAGCCAATGGTGTCAAAGGAAGGAATAATGCCAATCAGCGCCGTGGCGATCCCCATCATCCAGACGGTGAGCATCAGCATACGTTTACGCCCAAGACGATCGCCGAAGTGGCCGAAGATGACCCCGCCTAGCGGGCGGAACAGAAATCCGACGCCAAAGGTAGCGAAGGCGGCAAGTGTTCCCATCGCCGGACTGACCTGCGGAAAGAACTCGCGGTTAAAGACTAACGCAGCGGTGATGCCATAGAGCAGAAAATCATACCAGTCGACCACGGCGCCCGCGAAGCTACCAAGCGCAGCACGTCGGGCACGGTTGAGCGAAGAGGCGTCCTGTTGGGGACCCGTGGAGGTGAGGGTGGAATCCATAGTTATCCTGTCTGTACTGTCTTTTAATTATTAGTATTTGAGTTGGGTTACACACATTGCAGCCGATAGATTACCGGACGTTATGAGATTACCGCGACAGGCATGAAGAGGAAACGATTATATCCCTCGCAGAGGACAACATGAATAATTAGACGAATGAGAAAATTGAAAAGCAAAAAGCCTGCTCGAAAGCAGGC
>NZ_SZWW01000056.1:0-41049 GCF_005280955.1 Citrobacter sp. wls717 | reverse complement strand
AGTTGAACCCGCGTCCGAAATTCCTACATCCTCGGTACTACATGCTTAGTTCGTCTTTACATTCGCCTGGCACCTGCGGACGGACACGCCACTACCAGACTAGCCTGATTAGTTTTAACGCTTCAACCCCAGGCAGGGCATCCACGCGATCTCTTTTGGGTTTGACCTCTCTTTGATCCCCGTCTTAAGAGCGGAAGCTAGGGAGAGAGGGCTCAGAGCAGGTTATTAAGCTGCTAAAGCGTAGTTTTCGTCGTTTGCGACTATTTTTTTGCGGCTTTTTACGAGGCCAACCGCCCCTCGGCATGCACCTTGGGTTTCGCGAATCCCGTCGAATCCAGAATCAGCCCCAATGTGTTAGAGCAAGTATAACAGACTTGTGACACGCGTGACCAGCCCCCGCAACCCCTAATCCTCAAGGATTTACCGCTCGCGTAGCGCTTCTTTAGCCCGATTAAACGGTTTGATTAAATAGTCGGCGATGGTTTTTTCACCTGTTTTTATATCCACTGTGGCAATCATGCCCGGTACGATGGAGAACTGGCGTCCCAGTTTGTTCTCCAGGTAGTCCTGATGGGTACGGATAAACACGCGGTAGTAGAAGATTTCCGGTTTCACTTTATCCTGAATAGTGTCCGGAGAGATGGTTTCAACTACGCCTTCCAGACCGCCATAAATGGCGTAGTCATAAGCGGTTATCTTGACCAGCGCTCGTTGGCCTGGGTGAATAAATGCGATATCACGCGGCGACAGACGGGTTTCAATGAGTAGATGATCGTCTATTGGCACGATTTCCATCATTTCGCCATTGGGTGGGATAACCCCGCCAATGGTGGTGACCTGGATATTTTTCACGATGCCGCGCATGGGCGCGCGCACGGTCAACCGGGTGACGGAATCCTCACGTCCTTTCAAAATGGCCGCCAGCATATCCACTTCGGCGTTGGCTTTAGACAGCGCTTCACGCGCCTGCACAAAGTATTGGGAACGCAGGTCAGTGATTTTTAATCCCAGATCGCTTTTTTGTCGTTGCAGGCGCAGCACTTCCACATGGCTGGCGGCGCCGCTTTTCTCCAGACGTTGGGTAATAGTCAGCTCTTTATTGACTGAGACCAGCGCGTCCTGCAGTTCCGCCATGGAATCAGCAAGCTGCGCGCGGCGGCTTTTATACAGACGCGTTTCGGAGGCGATGAGATCCGGCCAGGCGCGTAGTGAATCGGGAAAGGTCAGCGGCAGATCGTTAACTTCAGCATTAAGCCGCGCGCTGGAAGCCAGCGAGGCGCGATAGCGGGCGGCGCTTTCCCCAACGTTGGACTCAGAGCGGGTAGGATCGAGGCGCGCTACGATTTGATTGGCCTGCACCTTATCGCCCTCGCGTACCGTCAGCTCGGCGAGGATCCCGCCATCCAGCGACTGCAATACCTGCTCACGTGAGCTGGGGATCACTTTCCCGCTGCCGGTCGAGACTTCATCAAGTTTACCGAAATACGCCCAGATACCCAGCACGGCAAATAACAGCGTGCTGAGCAGAATAATGCGGCTGGCCCCGGAAAAATGGTGTTCGCGGCGGATATCCAGATCGTCCATGGCGGCGTCATGCGGATTGGTTTTCATTTTTCCACTCCCGACCGTGAGTAGGTACAGGTGCCCGACTTGCACTCAATGCCTGCGCTTTCGGGGCATCCATCACCAGTTGACCTTCTTTCAATACCACCACGCGCTCGACCAGCTCCAGAACCGGCACGCGATGGGTGGCGACAATCAGTGTACGGTTGCCCAGCCAGAGGTTTAGCCGCTGAATAAACTCCCGCTCGGTATGTTCATCCAGTGAAGCGCTGGGTTCGTCCAGTAGCACGATATTGGGTGAGCGCAGCAGCATTCTTGCCAGCAAAATCGACTGCCGCTGTCCACCGGACAGACCGTTGCCGCCCTCCATAATCGGATGCGCCAGCCCTTTGGCGAGTTGTTTAACGAAAGCCGCTGCGCCGCTGACCTCCAGCGCGTCGAATATCTGCGCGTCGCTGGCATGCGGCGCGCCAAGGGTCAGGTTCTCACGCAGGGTGCCGAAAAACAGCCGCGCATTCTGGCTGAGAAAACCGATGTTGCGGCGTAAATCGGCCATATCGATTTGCGCCAGGCTCAGGTTATCGAGTCGGACCTCGCCCTGAATAATCTCTACGCCGCCCGCCATGGCCTGCAGCAGCGTTGATTTCCCCGCGCCGTTACGACCGAGGAGCGCTATTCGTTCCCCGGGCATGATCTCCAGACGTGAGATACGCAGCGGCACGCGCTGATCGTCGCTGTGGTAGCGAAAGTGCGCGTTTTCAAAGAGATAATGACCGTGAAGAATTTCCTGATGTACCCGATCTTCATCGTACTGCGTTTCGGTGGGGAGCTGCATGATGCTGTCCAACCCCATCTTCGCTGCTTTGACCTGCTGCCAGCGGGCCAGCACGCCGCACAGGTTAGCCATTGGGGCAATCATTCTGGAACCGAGCATGGAGGCGGCCACCACGGCCCCGGTGGTCATCGTGCCTTCAATGACCATCGGCGCGCCGAACATAATAATGGCGGCGTAGACCAGGCTTTGTACCGACATGCCCCAACCAATCAGCCCCTGAGTCAGCTTGCGCGTGCGCAGTCCGGACTCTCCGGTAATGCGGATGTAGCTGTTCCACTGCTGTAAAAAGCGGTTTTCCGCCTGCATCAGCTTGATGTCCTCCAGCCCCTGAACGCTTTCAACCAGTACCGCGTTGCGCAGGGTTGATTCATGTGCGGCCTGGTTGGCGAGCACCGCCAGCTTCTTCTGTAACAGTAAACCAGGCAGGATCATCAGCAGGGCGGCGACGGGCGCTATCCATGCCAGCGGCGGGGCAATGCAGGCCAATACCACGATAAACAGAAAGAAAAAAGGCAGATCGACAATAGTCGACATGGTCGAGGAGGTGATCATCTCGCGAACCTGCTCCAGCTCGCGGAGTTGAGAAATAAAGCTCCCCGTAGAGCGAGGTACGGCGCTATTACGCAGCCGCAGGGCATGACTGAACACCCGATCGGAAATGCGCATATCGGCGCGTTTACCCAGCAGATCCATAATGTGGGTACGTGCTTCGCGCAGCAGAAAGCCAAACAGTACCGCCACCAGAACGCCGGTTGAGAGAACATACAGCGTCGGATACGACTGGGCCGGAATCACCCGATCGTAGACCTGCATCGAAAAGATAATCCCGGCGAGCGACAGAACGTTAATCAGAAAAGCGGCAACCATCACCGGCAGGTAAGGGCGGATATCCTGTAAAACCAGTTCGCGCATCCAGTCGGGCTTAAAGCGAGAAATATAGCGGTCTACCCGACTGTCTTTTAGCGCCGAAAGCGGACGCAGCGCGGTAATGCTTACGATCTCCGGCACAAGCTCTGCAACCGTCAGCCGGTTACGCTGCCCCTCTTCGGCGATGATAAAAACATCCAGCGCATCGTCACCGTTGAAATGTTCTAGCACCATGATTTGGCCGTCGCGCAGTTCAGCCACTACCGGTAAACGCCACTGGCTGAACGCCTGCTTTGTGGTATCCAGTGCGTGAAATGACAGGCCTGCCTGGCGCGCCAGTTGCGTCAGCGCGAGGGTGCGGTTTTTTCCTGCAAACCATGGAGCGTTGGCCTGGATTGCGCCGGGGGAGCAGGCAACGCGATAGTGGCTGGCAATATACGTCATCGCCTGCGCCCACTGGCTCAGGGCCTGTTCGCCAATGGCCTCTTCCGCATGTGAATCGACGTCGCTCATAGCTGTATCTCCACCGATTGAATGCTGCGGTTATTTAAAGCGAATGCCTGGCGTAGCGAGCCGGTGTTGTAGAGGCAGTTCAGCTGTAACTGGCGTAGCTGGTTTTGGGTCTGGAGTTCAGCAAAACGCGCCTGATACACCTCCTGCTCGGCGTTAAGCACATCGAGCAACGGGCGAGAGCCAAGATCCAGATACTGCTGTTGATACAGCTCGCGCGTTTGTTCACTCAGTCGCTGCTGGCGTCGCAGAATTTGCAGAGCGGTGGCGAGACTCATCGCCTGGCTGCGGGATTCCAGTAATTTCTGCCGTACCTCAAGCCGGGTTCGTTGAATGGAATACTGGGCTGACTCAACCGCATGACTGGCGGCGTTGCGTCTGGCGGTAAGTCCGCCTCCCTGATACAGCGGCATTTCAACTTTTACCCATGCGGAGTACTGGGTTTTGTCGAGCACCTCATGGCTGGGATATTTGTCGTTGAGATAGTGCTGAACCGACGGCTCCAGAGAGATAGTCGGCGTCATTTGCGCGTTGGCGTAGTCGAGATTGGCCTGCGCCACATTCGCCTGCGCCCACGCCGCGAGCACGGCAGGAACCAGCTTATCGTCGGGTTTAACGACATCACAACTGCTGTCCAGTTTGCCGGGAAATTCATTGCTGATGCCGTTGAGCGAGTTCCAGCCGAGAAAACTCATCAGCGTTGCCTTGCTGCTGTCGAGATTGGCCTGATACTGCGCCAGTTGCGAACGTGCGGACTCTATGCGCGCATCGGTTTGCACCACGTCTGATAGTGAGGTTGCGCCTTCATCATTGCGTTGCCGGGTCAATCGGCCAATGTCGTTCAGAGCGGAGAGTTGCTCCTCGGCGGCGTCCACCATTTGCTGCCACGTCTGCACCTGGACTATCGCGTTGGCGGTCGCGTGGGCGATGGTATCAATACTGAGTAACACATTAGCCTGTTGTTGCGCGGATCCTGCGGTTTCAGCGCGGACCTGGCTGGCAACTTTGCCGAAGTCATACAGCATTTGCGACACCGAAATAACCAGGGCCGGGCTAAAACCGTGGTCGGTGTAAGTATTGCTGTAGCCGTTGTTCATTCCGGCAGTTACCTGCGGGTAATATTTCGATTTCGCTACGTCTATCTGCTCATTCTGTGAGAGCAGTTTGCCGATAGATTCACGAATGGAAGGGTGCCAACTCACGGCACGATTCACAGCATCGTTCAGCGTCAGAGTACCGGGGGCGGCAGGGCTTAGCGGCAGATCGGCGACGGAGCCGTCAAGGCTTGGAAGCATCTGGCTGTTTGCCAACCCTTCCGGCGTAATAACTTGCGGCTCATCTTCGGCATTCACCCGCATGGAACACAGTGTTAATGCCAGCAGTAATGCCACGGGCATGACTTTTCCCATATCTCATCCCTTTCAAAATACAACCGTTACGGCAGTTGCTCCGGGCGTCATGGCGCCCGGAGCTTTATGGATTAACCACCCGTGATGAGATGGTTGTTCTGTAGCAGTTCATTCAGCGTGGTGTTGACGTTCTCCAGGGTGATGAGGTTGGTGGATTGATAAGTTCCCCCCGTGCCGTCGCGGTCGATGGCAATCACGGTGTTGGATCCGTTGGTGGTGACCTGTACGTAGTTCCCAAGCGTAGAAGCCTGATGGTTCCATCCGCTCAGCAGTTCGTGGATATCGATCTTGTCGCCCTGGGCCATCGAGAAGTTGGTCCAACTGTCGCTGTTGTTCCCTCCGGTTGCGTTGTTGGCATTAAGCAGGTGATAAATCAGCGTATCGCCGTATGCGCTGCCGGTCAGACGATCGGCATCCACGGTGCTCACGACCTGCGGATTCATGTCGATGGTCAGCGTGGCAGTATCGGTATGGCCTTGCTGGTCGTTGAGGGTGTAGTTGAACGTCTCTTTGGTCGTGATGGAGGCCAGTGATACATCGCTGTTGAGGGCATAGGTGTAATGGCCGTCTATGCCGATGGTCAGTTTGCCGTACAGACCGTTAATGATGGCGCTGGTCGTGTTGCCAAGCGGATCCAATGTGGCAGTGCTACCGCCAGTGCCGTTCACCGTCAGCAGGGTATGCACGCTGGCAATATGGTCTCCGTCATAGATATTGCCCGTGACGCTGTTTGCGGCGGAGGTCTCGAAGTTTTGCAGATCGATTATCGTGCCTTTTACGCTTGGGGTGATGGTGATATTCCCCAAGCCCAGGGCCCCGACGCTGCCGGTGTAGTCGAGGCGGTAGTTACCGCTATGCAGTACGATCCCGCTCAGGGCAATATCAATATTGCCGCCAACCAGCAATCCGCCGTTGAACGAGCCGTTAGTCACCTTGACGTTATTACTGTCGTACAGTGTCCAGGTGACGGTTAGTCCGCCCAGCGTCAGACCTGAAGCGACGTTAAAATGCAGGATGGCGTTTTGCACCGCCGTTCCCGCTGCAACCTCAATAGTTCCTGTGCCATTTTGTGACGTTGCTGACAAGAGTTGGGCGTTCCAACTGGCGTTACCGACGCTATTATCGGTGAACGACCGGGATGTATCCGCCTGCGTGGTGACCGCCATCAGGGGGCTGATGTCATTGACGGCATCCAGTGCCTGCGGGGTTGCCGTAATGTTCAGTGACGCGCTGCCGGTGTCGCCGTTTGGCGCCCGGACCTTATACACGAAGCTGTCAGGGGTGTTGATGCCGTCCGCGCCCAGCCCGCTTTTTAACGTGTAGGTGTAGTTCCCCTTCGCATCAATAGTCAGCGTGCCGTACTGCCCGTTTATGGTTGTGATGCCCGTCCCGTTAATGGCGACTCCGTTCACCTCGGTAATAACGGTATTGGCCGGAGCCGAGTCATTGACCAACAGATTTCCGTTGGTCGACGCGCTCAGGCTGTCTACGGCGTAGGTATGATCCGCCTTAATGTCCAGTGTATAAGTGGTTGCCAGAGCCAGACCGCCGGAAGCGTTAAGCAGGAACAGATAGTCTCCGCCAGGCAGCGTGATGGTGTATTCCGTAGAGCCGCCGGCTAACACCGCGGTGACCCAATTGGGCTTCACACGGAACTGTTCATATTGTTGAATAGACTCATTGAAGCGATAAATGTAGAGATCAAAACCGCCCACCGTCACGCCGAGAACATTCGCCTGCACGGTCAGCGTGCGGGTTGCGCCATCATCCACGTTGAATTTGATAGGGTTGGTCAGGCCGTTAACCAGACTGACGTCCAGCACATTACCCAGTCCAACGTTAACGAGCGTGAAGCCGGTTTGTTTTGACGTTCCATTATCGATCGCAATGACCTGTGTCCCGTAAGTCAGCGCGGCAATATCATCTGCTGCTGTGACTGTACTGGTTGCTGGGGGCTGGCCCAGCGTTACCACCAGTTTTGCCGATGAGCTATCTGCGCCATGCGTCAGCGTATAGGTGAAACTTTCGGAGCGTCCATACACTGAAATTGACGTATTGGTCAGGGTGTAGGTATAGCTACCGTTCTGATTAATATGCAGGATGCCGTATTTCCCCTGCACATCAATACCGCCCGCCGGGACGCTCACGATGTTGCCGTTACCGTCGGTTACGGAGGTGACCAGCGTGCCAGACGGCGCGTTATCCTGCCCGTTGGTGGGATCGATATCCGTGATGATGTTGCCAGATTCCGTCGTACCGCCGATGATGGTCCCGGCGCTGCTTTTCGCCACCGCGACATCAAGGCTGGTGTAAGAGCCCGTTGCCAGCAGGTTGGTGTTATAGCTTACGACACGGTAATCACCCCCCGTCAGTCCGCTGTAATTAAGCGTTACGCCAGAAGCGCCTAAGGTGAGAAGGCTGGCAAAGTTGGGTAGGCCGGTATCCACTACCGTCACCCAGGCATTCAGCGAGCTGTCAAAGCGCTGGATCACGATCTCCAGCGTGTTTAGCAGTGACAGGACCACGCCGGTCGCGGCTGCATTGATCGTAATGGATCCGCTGCCGCCAGAGACGATATTAAAATTGACGGTTGCCGTATCGTCCCCCAGCACGTTCGCCACATTACCCAGCGCGTTGACCAACAGGAAACCATAATCGCTTTTATGCTCGGTGCTGACGGTCACATCAGTCTGTAGCGGCAGACGGGTAATGTTGTCTTCGGCCAGCAACGGCAATACCGGGGCGATAACGCTTGTAGGCGATGATGTATTACCCGCTGCATCGGTCGCCGTGGCGGACAGCGATTGACCTTCAATCTGGCGAACCGGCAAGTTGACGCTATAGACACCGCTGCTGTTGGCGATGGCCGTCACGCTGGTGCCGCCGGGTAGAGAGATCGTGACCGTGCTTCCCGCTTCGGCGACGCCGCTTACGGTTCCGCCATCGGCGCTGATCAGTATTGTTGGCGCGGATGGCGGGGTGGTATCCACAATCACGCTGAACGAACCGGACAATCCGCTGGTGCCGTTGGCATTTGTTGCCGTGGCGGTAAACGCGTGGTTACCTTCGCTGAGCGCGCCGGTTGGGGTAAAGCTCCAGAGTCCATTGCCATCTGCGGTCGTGGCGCCCATGAACACCCCGTTGTTATACAGTCGGACCACGGCGCTAGCCTGCGCCGTTCCGCTGAGCATTGGCAGGGTGTCATTGGTGGTTTTGCCCGCCGTGACCAGACCAGTGACCGAGCCGACGTCATCGAACACGCTGGCAATAACGGGCGCAGGCGGTACACCGGTAAAGGGTGCCAGAACGTTGCCTGCTGTACCGATGTTGCCCGCGGCATCCTGTGCGCTAACCAACAGCGTTTGCCCACTGATTTGCGGTGGGTTCAGCGTGAAGGTGAAGTTACCGGAGGCGTTCGCGGTTGCCGTACCGAGCACCGTTCCGCCGTTAGAGGTAATGATGACCGTGCTGTTGGGCTCGGCAACGCCTGTGAGCGTCGTGCCGTTGGCGTTTACTGAAAGTCCGCCAGGAATGCCTGGCGCGACGGTATCGACCACTATCGCTGCGGGAGCCGATGTGCCGCTGGTGTTACCTGCACTGTCCGTTGCGGTGATGGTAAAGGAGTGGGGACCTTGTGCCAGCTCGGTGGGCGGGGTGTAACTCCAGTTGCCGCTGCCGTCCGCCGTCACGCTGACGACGAAGATGCCGTTATCATAAATATCGATCCGCGCATTGGCTTCGGTGGTGCCGGTTAACGTTGGGCGTGCGTCATTGGTTGGCTGATTATTGCCAATCGCGCCGGTGTTTGGTCCGACATCATCAATAATGCTGCTGATTGCAGGCAGCGTCGGGGCGGTAGTATCCACCACGACGCTAAAACCGGCCGTCGCGCCGCTGGTATTGCCCGCCGCGTCGGTGGCGGTGACGGTAAAGGTGTGCGATCCACTCGCCAACGGCGTGGTTGGGGTAAACGACCAACTGTTATTGCTCTGCACCAGTGCCGTTCCCAGCAGGGTGCTCCCGTCATAGATACTGACGGTGCTGCCTGCTTCAGCGGTGCCGTTCAGCGTTGGGCGCGCATCGTTAGTGAGTTGCCCGTTGCTGAGCGCCGCATTGAACACGCCGCCTGCGACGTCATCGACCACCGAGACCAGTATCGGGGTAGTTGGCGCAAGCGTGTCGACATTAATAGTAAATCCACTCGACGCCGGGCTGACGTTGCCGGCGGCGTCGGTGGCAATGGCGGTAAACACATGCTGACCGTTGCCCAGCGTGGCGGGCAGATATTCCCAGGTGCCGTCTATCGCCGCAGTCACCGTCGCCAGCAGCGTGCCATTATCGTAGATGGCCACTCGGGCGCCCGCTTCCGCCGAGCCGTTGAGTAACGGACGGGTGTCGTTAGTAAAGGCTCCGTTCGACAGCGTTCCGGTACCCGGCAGCACGTCATCAAAAGCCTGAATAATGGTTGGCGCCAGGGGAGCGACGGTATCAACAACGATGTTAAATCCAGCGGACGCTGGGCTGACGTTTCCGGCAGCGTCCGTCGCGGTTGCTGTCAGCGCGTGGTTGCCATTGCCCAGAGCTGGCGGCGTGAAGCTCCAGGCGCCCGTCCCATCCGCTGTGGTTGAACCGATAAACGTTCCGTTATCGTAAATTTTGACCGTCGAATTGGCTTCAGCTGTGCCGTTGAGTGTGGGTTGTGTATCGTTTGTGGCCTGGCCGTTATTCAGATTACCGGTTGCCGGACCGACATCATCCGCAACCTGAGTAATGACCGGCGTCCCCGGCAACACCGTGTCGATGATAAGTGCGAAGCCATTGGATGGAGGGCTGGTATTACCCGCACTGTCTGTAGCGGTGACGGTCAGCGTATGTGGCCCGTTACTGAGTGCAGCCGTTGGGGTTAAGCTCCAGGTACCGTTCGCGCCAACGGTCGTAGTGCCGATGGGCAGACCGTCGCTCAGGACAGTAATCGTCGCGCCAATTTCACCGGTGCCACTCAGGGCGGGACGGGATTCATTCGTGGTCTGGCCGTTTGTTATTGGGCCTGTTGTCGGGGCGGTGTTGTCCTGCACCGTGCTGATGACCGGTATTGACGGGGCAATAGAGTCCAGTTCAATCGTAAACGATGATGATACTCCGCCCGTATTTCCTGCCCGATCGGTGGCAACGGCGGTGAAAATATGCTGACCCTGGCCCAGGGGCGTTTCTGGCGTAAAGCTCCAGTTGCCCGACGCATCCACCTGAGTTGTCCCTAAGTCGCTACCATTATCACGGATCGTGATGATGGCGCCGATCTCACCTTTACCGTTCAGCGTTGGCAACGCATCGTTGGTCAACTGTCCGTTAGTTAGCGCCGTATTACCGGGTTGATCGTCAATCACCGAGGTGATGACTGGCGCAGCAGGGGGAAGCGTGTCGACGACGACCACAAACGGTGGCGTGGCCGGGCTGGTGTTGCCCGCGCCATCCGTGACGGAGGCGGTCAGTGAGTGGCTGCCTTCACCGAGAGCAGGCGCAGGCGTAAAGCTCCAGTTGCCGTTTTCATCGCTGGTGGTTGTGCCAATCACTGCGCCATTATCGCGGATGGTCACAACCGAATCCGCTTCAGTGGTGCCCGCGAGCGTTGGGGTATTATCGTTGGTCAACTGTCCGGAGGTCAGGGTCTGAGTTGTACCAACGTTGTCTGTGACCGTCACAATGGAGGGTGCATCCGGCGCCAGGGTATCGACAATGATCCGGAAGTCACTGGACGGATCTCCCTGGTTGCCTGCGGCATCTGTTGCGCGAGCGGTGAAGAGATGGTCGCCTTCTCCCAGAGGATCGGTCGGGGTAAAGCTCCAGAAACCGTTGCTGTTTACCGTGGTTGTGGCATAAGCAACGCCTTTATCGTAAAGCGTGATGGTTGCGCCTGCTTCGCCGGTTCCGTTGAATGTTGGGCGTGAATCGTTGGTGATTTGCCCTTTATCCAACGATCCGGTGCCAGGGGCAACATCGTCAATGATGCTGGTGATAGTTGGCACCTGCGGAGCGGTGGTGTCGATGGTGATGGCGTAGTTGGGCGATAAACCGCTGGTGGTGCCGCCTACAGTTTGTGACACCGTAAAGTTATAGGTTGTGCCGTTAGTCAACGCAGTGGGTAACTGATAACTCCATGCACCAGAAACGGTGTCGGCTATCACCGGGGGGGATTGCAAAACACCATCTATATAAATATTAACAGTCGCCCCTGCGGTAGCTGTTCCTTGCAGCAGCGGTAAGGTGTCGTTAGTGGTTTTACCGTTGCCAATCACCCCCATGATGGGCGCGATGTCATCGACAATCTCAAGAGTCGGGGGATGTGGCACGTTGGAGATGGTGGCGTTAAACGGCGCAGGATCGCTCGGATTGCCTGCAGGATCCTGGGCAATAGCGGTGAGCGCCTGACCCGTTGTTTGTGCCGGTGAAATCGTGACAGTAAAGTTCCCTAAACCGTCAGCCACTCCCTGACCAAGAACGGTGTTGCCGCTACGGATAATTACCGTGCTGCCAATTTCTGCTGTGCCGCTTACTTTCGTCCCATCAGGATCTACGCTGGTAACAACTGGAATGGCAGGAGGCTGCGTATCGACAATCAACGTTAGCGGATTATCTGCCGCCAGTACGTTACCTGCCCCATCCTGGGCACCAAAGGTCAATGTGTGAGTAGCGTTGGGCGTAAGAGGAACTTCGACACTCCAACTGCCGTTCGCGGCAACGATAGCCGTCGCAATGGCGATGGGATTGTTGCCATCGTAAATTAACACCGTACTGCCCGGCGTGCCGGTCCCGCTAATGGTTGGCATTGTATCGTCCGTCACGCTGCCGCTGGTTAGCGAACCAGTAAAGACGCCGACGTTATCCTGAATATCCGTGACCAGCGGTAGGGTCAGCTTCGTGTTGTTAACCGTAAACGAAATGCTGTTTGAGCTGTCGCTGATGTTACCGGCCGGATCGGTTGCGGTGGCGATCAGCGTGTAGCTCCCGTTGGTCAGTGCCGTCCCGGGCGTAATACTCCAGGTTCCGCCTGCCACCGTTGCTGTGCCGAGCACCGTACCGCCGTTATACAGCGTAATGATATCCCCGTCGGTGCCAGTACCTCGAATGGTTGGCGTGGTGTCATCGGTCACGCCGTTAGCCGCAACATCGCCCTGGACGTCGCCGACATTATCGTTAGCGGCGATAATCACCGGCGGCGCTGAAGGTGTCGTATCAATCCCCAGGGCAACAGCATCCGAACGTGGACTGACGTTACCAGCAGGATCGGTTGCAGTGAGGGTGACCTGATAATTGTCCGGATTAATGGGGCTGGTGGGCGTAAAGCTCCAGGAGCCATCTGCGCCAACGGTCGCAGTACCCAGCGGTGAAGTGTTGCCATCAAGGTAGATAGAAATAAGATCGCCAGGGTTGCCCGTGCCGCTAAAGGTTGGCGTGGTATCGTTAGTGATGCCGTTAGTGATGATGCCGGTTATCGGGTTGACGTCATCCG
Organism: Citrobacter sp. wls717; assembly: GCF_005280955.1. Taxonomy (NCBI): domain Bacteria; kingdom Pseudomonadati; phylum Pseudomonadota; class Gammaproteobacteria; order Enterobacterales; family Enterobacteriaceae; genus Citrobacter; species Citrobacter sp. wls717. Next base: position 28,358 of record NZ_SZWW01000056.1, on the reverse strand, counting down.
TTATGGTTGGCGGCTCTGGTTTTGCTGGCGGCAGGTTATCTACCGTCAGCGTAAAGCCTGCTGACGGGATCCCCGTGTTGCCAGCCACATCGGTCGCCGTCGCCGTAAATTTGTGCGGACCGTCCGGCAGTGGACCTGTCGGCGTATATGTCCAGCTTCCATTTGGCTGAACGGTGGTGGTACCAAGAAAAGCGTTGTTATCGTAAAGGGTAATCGTCGCGCCTGGCTCGCCGGTTCCGGACAGTTCGGGGGTCGTGCTCTTGGTACTGCCACCGTTGCTCAACGTTTGAAGGCTTGTGCCAATCAGACCTTCTGCTGAGCTGATAACCGGGGCTGGCGGTGGGGTGGTATCAATGGTCAGCGTGAAATTACCTGGGTTACTGGCGTTGCCTGCAACGTCTGTCGCAATTGCTGACAAGCTATGTGGACCTTCACTGAGCGGCTGGCTGAGTTGAATACTCCAGGTGCCATCAAGTAATACCGTTGTGCTACCAATCGACGTGGCGCCATCATAGAGGGTGATGGTAGAACCGGCTGTCCCGGTCCCTTTCAGCAGCGGCAAAGTATCGTTTGAGCGGCTACCGGTGGACAGATCAATCGGCGCATTCCCGACGTCGTCGGTGGCAGTCAAAATGACAGGATTGCCTGGCGGTTGGGTATCTACGGTAACGCTGACCACGGTGGAGGAGGTGACGAGGTTACCAGCGGCATCTGTAGCAGAGACTGTAAACTGGTGGATGCGGTCGCTGAGCGCCTGATTTGCCGGAACGGTATAACTCCAGGTTCCCGTGCTATCGACAAGCATGACTGTCATCAGGAAACTGCCATCGTACAGGCTCACCAAAGAACCGGGTTCACCGGTGCCTGATATGGTTGGCGTATTATCGTTGGTGACCCAACCGTTGTTCGCGACGCTACCTGTGATGCTGCCGACATCATCGTTAATCAGCGTAATCACGGGGACGGTTGGAGCGAGACTATCGACAATTATTTTCCAGCTTGCGGCGCTACTGGTATTGCTGGCGGCATCGGTTGCCGTCACCGTAAATATGTGCGCGCCCTGGGTCAACGCTGTTGTGGGCGTGTAGTTCCAGTTACCGTTGAGATCAGCGTTGACGGTCGTTAACAGTTCGCCGTTATCGTAAATTTTAACCTGAGCTCCGGCCTCGGCAGTGCCTTCGAGTTTAGGTTTATCGTCGTTAGTTAAGCCGTTGTTACTGATGGGGCCGATGACATCCGCAACATCATCCGTCACGGCAATGATAATCGGCTGGTTTGGTGCGGTGATATCCGGTGCCAGCGCCGAGGTTGGCAGACTTTCGTTATTATTGCTGTCAGTTGCGGTGACTTTTACCGTTTCGCCGTTCATTTGCGACGGTGTAATCGACACGGTGAAGTTGCCACCGTTGTCAGCCTGACCAACACCAATCTGATTGCCGTTGCTGTCTTTGACAGTGACGGTGCTTCCCGCTTCGGCATGTCCGCTTACAGAACCGCCGTCCCCAGCGACGATGACGCCGGTTGGCGCATCAGGTGCTGTGGTATCTGGTGCGGTAATCGGAGTGTTACCGCTGGTATTGCCTGCTGCATCCGTTGCATTCGCGTTAAGGCGTTCACCGTTAGTCTGCGGCGGAACCAGCGTGGCGGTGAAATCTCCGCTCGGGCCAGCAGTTGCTGTTCCAATGATCGCGCCATCTGGATCCAGAATATGTACCGTACTGTTGGGTTCTGCGGTGCCGGTAACCTGATCGCCCGTAGGATTAACCATCAGGTTAGCGGGCGGCTGCGGGGCCGTGATATCTGGCGCGAGCGTGGTTTCTGGCTGGCTTGGGTTACCTGCCGGATCGGTCGCGATGGCGGTAATCGTTTCGCCATTGGTCTGTGGCGGGGTGATGGGGATGGTAAATGATCCATCTTCTCCGGCGACGCCGCTGCCGATCGGAGTGTTATTACTGTCGGTGATAACGACAATATTGCTCGGTTCGGCCGTCCCGGTGACAACGCTGCCGTCTGCGGAGACGCTGAGCTCGTCTGGTGGCGACGGCGGCTGTATGTCGATACTAATATTAAATGTTGGCGACATACCGCCTGTCCCTAGCTGGTTTGTTGCCGTGGCGCTGAAAGCGTGCGGCCCTTCCGGCAACGGCGTGGCGGATGTCCAGCTCCAGTTGCCATTGGAGTCGGCAACCACGCTTTCGATAATCGTACCATTGTTATAAATGTTAACGGTGCTGTTAGCGTCCGCAGTGCCAGAGAGCGTTGGGGTTTGATCGTTGGTGGCCTGATTGTTGCTCAATAACCCGATTGACGGTGCGGCATCATCCATAACGCTGACGATAACGGGTACGCCCGGATAGCCGGAATTTGTGGCATAAAATGGGGTATCTGGCCCGATGTTGCCCGCCTTATCCTGAATCTTCGCGAGCAACGCTTCGCCGTGCGTCTGTGAGGGGGAAATCGCGATGACGAAATTGCCGGTTTGATCGACCGTTATTGCACCTAAAACCTGGCTATTACTACCAATGATAGTGACCAGACTTCCTGCTTCCGCTCTACCCGTTACCGTGGTGCCTTCGAGGTTTACGGCGGAAATCACCGCGCCTGCAGGCGCGGTCGTATCAACGGTAAATGTCGGCAGGCTCGTTTCCGCGCTCACGTTACCTGCGGCGTCAGTTTGCGTCAGCGTCAGATTGTGAACGCCGTCGCTGAGTGGCGTATCAGGCGTAAAGGTCCAGTTACCATTGTCATCTACTGGCTCCATACCAATCAGGATGCCATTGTCATAGATGCTGATGGTACTCCCTGCTTCGCCAGTACCAGTGAGAGTTGGCGTGGCATCGTCGGTTTGGCCGTCATTGGCGATAAGACCGGTAATGGAACCGACATTGTCGATTTCCTGAGTAACCACGGGGGTATCAGGGGCAAGCGTATCGACAATAATCACCCAACTGTCTGACATCCCACTACTACCCGCATTATTTGACGCGCTGACGGTAAACTGGTGAGTGCCGTCTGCAAGAGGGGATGAGGGGGTAAACGACCAGTGGCCGTTGGCATCGATAGTAACCTGGCCTATTTCGACGCCGTTATCAAAAATATGTAATGTGGCATTTGCCGGGCCGGTACCCTGGAGTTCAGGCGTATTATCGTTGGTGGACTCCTGTTGATTGACAAGGCCGGTAATAAGCTCCTGGTCGTCAATTACGCTGGTGATGACGGGCATGTCTGGCATATTGGGGGTTGTTGTTGGCGGCGCGCCGTTATCGCCATCGCCACTACCACTGCCGCCGTTACCATTGCCGTTTCCGGCATTATCGTTGCCGCCGCTACCATTACCGTTTCCGGCATTATTATCGCTCCCGCCGCTGCCACCGCCACCGCCGCCGCCACCACCGCCACCACCGCCACCTCCTGCAGCGAGGCCAATTCCGCCAGCGACCGCAACCCCGCCAAGGACCCAGGGCCAGATTGCGCCTCCGTCATGACTGCCTTCGGCCGTCATCAGCGGCGTGAGATCGTCCAGGTGCTGAAAATGGAAAGCACCATCCGTATCCTGAACCCACCATAGCGCGCCATTGCTGTCTTCCAGAACGAGCTGGTTTTGCGCATCACCTTTTCCGACGTAAAAATTTTTAATGGTGATGGTTTCACCTGAACGGAGTGTGACAACCAGATCCTGATTAACACGAGTCAACTGGCTGACCTCCTCACGTGAAACGGACAGTTTCACAATAGAAGGTGAGTTGAGTGTAATTTCAGAGGCTTCAACATTGGTAGAAACACCAGTCAACTTCGATACAACGGCGAGTAGACGCATATGTTCACTCCTGATGGCAGGTCGGGAGTATTAATCCGCAACGGCGTGCCGGGAAAATGAGCAGACAGGTGCCTCGTTCATCATAATGATGAACTTACACATGTAATTTCATGGATAAGATTTACTGGTATCAGTTTCTGAAAAAAATTAAGTCGTAGTCTGAGCACCAAAATAGTTCTTTCGTATTAGATGATATAGTCAGAAAGAAAACTTTCTGCAATGTCCAGATATTAAAAACATATGGTGATATTTTTCATCGAAATGAGTTAAACGTTTCGATAAATAGGTTTTATTTATAAGTTGCTGTAATTGTTGTTTTTGTTATTTATTGTTAATAATAAACAACAGTAATAATAATGCTATTTTGAAAGATGAAAAATAGCGCGTGGGAGTACTTGAAGTTTTATTTTATTGGACTACTGCTTGCCTGCAGGCTGGGGTTCGTATTTTTAACTGAACGATTCAGCAATGGAATCTATAATTACTATGAATGTATTGTGCGGCTTTCAATAACTAAAAAATAAAGGCCAGTCATCATGATGATAGACTGGCCACAGAGAAAAGAAGGTTATCGCCCGGCATTTTTCATAATACGTGCTTTATCCACCTGCCATTCGCGTTCTTTCACGTCGGAGCGCTTGTCGTGTTGTTTCTTACCTTTGGCGACGCCAATTTTTACTTTACACCAGGCGTTCTTCCAGTACAGCGACAGTGCTACTACGGTATAACCATCCCGATTCATACGACCATACAAAGAGTCGAGTTCGCGCTGGTTTAACAGTAGCTTACGGGTACGGGTGGGATCGCATACCACGTGTGTTGAGGCAACGGCCATCGGTGTGAAGTTGGCGCCAAACAGGAACGCTTCGCCGTCTTTGAGTATAACGTAGCTATCGCCGATGTTAGCTTTACCTGCGCGCAAGGATTTGACTTCCCAGCCCTGCAGAGCGAGTCCTGCTTCGAACTCTTCTTCGATAAAGTATTCGTGTCGTGCGCGTTTGTTAAGCGCGATTGTGGCTGAGCCAGGTTTGTGTGCTTTTTTCTTCGTCATAATGCCGCTCAGTATAGGTAATCTGGAATCGAAAAACACCCCATTTCATCCAGCGGGGCGCAAGGCGCTATCTTAGCACGAGTTGGGCTATAGCGTTTTTTTTAGCGAGTGATAAATGGTATTATTTGTGTGATTGATATTGATGGAAATTGTTATGCCTCAGATTAGCCGGACCGCTTTAGTACCTTACAGTGCGGAGCAGATGTATCAGTTAGTGAATGATGTTAAATCCTATCCCCAGTTTTTACCGGGGTGCACCGGTAGCCGCGTACTGGAGTCGACTCCGGGACAAATGACTGCCGCAGTGGATGTCTCCAAAGCAGGGATTAGCAAAACGTTCACCACGCGTAACCAACTGACCAGTAACCAGAGCATCCTGATGCATCTGGTCGATGGACCGTTTAAGAAACTGATTGGCGGCTGGAAGTTTACGCCGTTAAGCCAGGACGCGTGTCGCATTGAGTTTCATCTCGATTTCGAGTTCACGAATAAACTCATCGAGCTGGCGTTTGGCCGCATCTTTAAAGAGCTGGCTTCGAATATGGTGCAGGCTTTCACGGTTCGCGCGAAAGAGGTTTACAGTGTCAGCGTCGGCTAAAATTGTCGTTGAAGTGGCATATGCGCTGCCCGAAAAACAGTATTTACAGCGCGTAACGCTGCAGCAGGGCGCAACGGTGGAAGAGGCTATCCGCGCTTCCGGGCTGCTGGAATTGCGTAATGATATCGATCTCAGCAAAAATAAAGTGGGCATCTACAGCCGTCCGGTAAAGCTTGCTGATGTTCTGCATGACGGCGATCGGGTGGAAATTTATCGGCCGCTGATTGCCGATCCCAAAGAGCTGCGCAGGCAGCGAGCAGAGAAATCCGCTAAAAAATAACAGACAATAAAAAAGGTGCTCATTGAGCACCTTTTTTTGATCTCTCAAACCTACTTGTTGTCGGTCAGGGCAGGTTTGTTATCAATGTTGGTCAATACGCCGCTGCTGTTAAAGGTCAGCGTCAGCGTTTGCTGAGTTACGCCTTCATGTCCAGGTTGCTGACGGAACACATAGAACCAGGTGTTTGTGCCAAAAGGATCGGACATCATCGGGGTACCCAGAGCATAAGCAACCTGCTGTTGCGTCATGCCTGTACGCACTTTGGCGACATCGGTCGGTGTCAGATAATTTCCCTGGTTGATGTCAGGACGGTAAACCACTCGCTCCAGAGTGGAACAGCCTGCAGTCAACATCAGTAGTACTGCTGCAGCAGCAGTCAGCGTTTTACAGCGCATAGTGATTTGATTCCTTTTCGGGCCCGAGCAGTACGCGGCTCATATGTAATATGCCGATGATAATAGACCTTTCACCACTTTAAAACCTTTTGCTGTCGGGTCGGTCGGCGATTTTATGTTGAACTCAGACCTTCACAAGGGAAAAAAGTTTATGCCGCCAGCAGTTCTTTTGCGTTTGCGAGGGTATTGCGCGTGACTTCGCTTCCGCCAAGTAAGCGGGCTAACTCCTGCAGACGCGCGCGTTTATCAAGCGGCTGCATGTGTGTTTCCGTCATTGCGCCGTCAGTTTCCTTGCTGACATAGAAATGTTGATGACCACAACCAGCAACCTGCGGCAGGTGAGTTACGCACATAACCTGGGTTGATTCCCCCAACTGACGCAGCATTTTGCCCACGACCGCAGCCGTCGGACCGCTGATGCCGACATCAACCTCATCGAAAATCAGCGCCGGGGTTTCCATTTTACGTGCGGTAATAACCTGAATAGCCAGAGCGATGCGCGACAGCTCGCCGCCAGAAGCAACTTTCGCGATCGGCTGTAACGGCTGACCCGGGTTAGTGGTAACTTTAAACTCCACGCGATCGGCGCCGTCAGCGCTCAGATGATGCTCATCAAATTTTACATCAATGCAAAAGAGACCATGCGGCATCGAAAGGGTATGCATACTCTCGGTAATGAATTGTCCCAGTTCCTCTGCATAATGCTGGCGCTGTTGGTGCAACCTTTTTGCTGTTTCCAGCGCCTGCTGGTGGTGATTGTTCACCGCCAGGGTTAAGGTTTCGAGCGAGTCGGCCTGATCGTCAAGTTGCTGTTGCTCATCTAACAAAGACTGATAGAACTGCGGCAACGCTTCCGGGGAGACGTGATGTTTACGTGCCAACGAGATTTGCTTTGAAATACGCTGCTCAAGTTCGAACAAACGGTTAGGGTCTAAATCCAGACGATCGCAATAGTGGCGCAGTTCATCGCTGGCTTCACTGAGCTGAATGGTTGCCTCTTCCAGCATATCCAGGATACCGGAAAGTTTGCCGTCCATGCCTGCGAGTTCAGTGACCAGGTGCTTTGCGGTGTACAATTGGCTCTGCAGATTGATGTCTTCGCCATCCGCGAGGATAGCCAGCGCCTGCTGGCTGGTGGTGAGCAATTGCCCGCTGTTAGCCAGACGCTTGTACTCTTCATCAATTTGCTCAAACTCGCCCGGCTGCGGGTTGAATTCGTTCAATTCTTTTAGCTGATATTGCAACAGTTCCGCCCGTGCTGCGCGTTCCTGACTTTGTTGCTGATGATGCGCCAGATCGCGGCAGCTTTGGTGCCATAGCTGATAGCGCGCGGTCATTTCCTGGGTCAGGGATGCTTCATTGGCGTAACCATCAAGCAGGAATTTTTGGTGTTCGGATTTCGTCAGAAGCTGGTGCGCGTGCTGGCCGTGGATTTGAATCAGCAACTGGCCCAGCTCACGAAGCTGTGACAGCGGAACGGCGGTACCGTTAATAAAGCCACGGGAGCGGCCGTCGCTGCTGATCACGCGACGCAGCAAGCACTCACGGCCATCTTCAAGCTGGTTCTCTTCCAGCCAGCGCAGAGCTGCTGGGGTGTCTTTTAAGGCGAAACGGGCGCAGAGGTCGGCTCGCGCAGCGCCTGCGCGCACCATGTCAGCGTCTGCGCGCCCGCCCAGGCACAAACCGAGAGCATCAATGGCAATGGACTTACCCGCACCTGTCTCACCGGTGATGACGGTCATGCCGTTCTGGAAATCGATCTCAAGTTCACGAACGATAGCAAAATTGCTGATGGTCAGTTGTGCCAACATAGCTGTTTTCCTGTATGAAAAACCATAACTGTAATTACATACAGTATAAACTGGTTTTTTATACAGTAAAGAGGTTGGCGTTAAATTAGAATAATTTTTTTGACCAGCCCAGTTTTGTACTTAATGTATTGAAATAGCTGTAATCTTTTGGATGTATCAGGTTCAGATGATAATCACAGCGGCGGATCAATACGTCTTCCCCTTCCTGTATCGGCAGGGCGATTTGGCTGTCGCAGCTGATCTCCAGATCGCTACGGCGATGAGAAAAGCGCAGGCGAATGGTGCTGCTGCTATTGATTACCAACGGACGCGCAGAAAGCGTATGCGGGAACATCGGTACCAGCGTAATAGCATCCAGAGATGGCGTCAGAATTGGGCCTCCGGCAGAGAGCGAGTAGGCGGTAGAGCCGGTAGGCGTGGAGATAATTAGCCCGTCGGAACGCTGAGAGAAGGCAAAGATTTCATCGATATACACTTCGAACTCAATCATGTGCGCCACTTTGCCTGGATGCAGTACCACTTCGTTGATTGCGGTGCTGATGCGCTTCTGGCAATCCTGCTGGCATACCTGGGCTTCGAGTAAAAAGCGTTTTTCGCTGATGTAGTGGCCTTCCAGCACGTCGGCTAATTGTTGGTGGGCATTGTCTGGATCGAGGTCGGTGAGGAAACCGAGGTTACCACGGTTAATGCCGATAACCTTGATGTCATAACGTGCCAGGGTACGCGCAGCGCCCAGCATATTGCCGTCGCCACCGACGACTACGGCGAGGTCTGCCTGCTGGCCAATCTCCGCGAGCGTACCGGTTTTCACATTTTTCAGCTGTAGCTCGTGAGCGATTTGTTGCTCCACGATAACCTCATAACCTTTGGTGCACAGCCAACGGTAGAGCATTTCATGTGTTGTCAGTGCAGTGGGGTGACGTGGATGCCCCACAATGCCAATACACTTGAAATGATTGTTCATTTTCTCGAGGTCCTTGTAACGAAGATTAGTGACAATGTGAGTACTTCCCTTGAAACCCTGAATCTTATCCCCATAATAATCCAGGTTAGCGAGATGAATGCGAAAAAAACGCGGAGAAATTCATGAGTAGTAAAGAACAGAAAACGCCTGAGGGGCAAGCCCCGGAAGAAATTATCATGGATCAGCACGAAGAAGTTGAGGCGGTTGAACCAGACGCTTCTGCTGAGCAGGTGGATCCGCGCGATGAAAAAATTGCGAATCTGGAAGCTCAGCTTGCTGAGGCCGAAACTCGCGAACGCGACAGCGTGTTGCGTATCAAAGCGGAAATGGAAAACCTGCGTCGTCGTACCGAACTGGACGTAGAAAAAGCGCATAAATTTGCGCTGGAAAAATTCGTCAACGAGCTGCTGCCGGTGCTGGACAGTCTGGATCGTGCGCTGGAAGTAGCGGACAAAGACAATGATGCGATGGCACCGATGATTGAAGGTATTGAGCTGACGCGTAAGTCAATGCTGGATGTGGTGGCGAAGTTTGGTGTGCAGGTGGTTGCGGATATCGATGTGCCGATGGACCCGAACGTGCATCAGGCCATTGCAATGGTAGAGTCTGACGACGTTGCTGCCGGTAATGTGCTGATGGTCATGCAGAAAGGCTATACCCTGAACGGACGTACCATCCGTGCGGCGATGGTCTCCGTGGCGAAAGCCAAAGGCTAATCAGCCTCGGGCCGGGTAATGCTGATGCGCTACCCGGTCCGGACTCCTCTCACTGGTCCGATACGCTCTCGCGCAGCGGTGTAACCGGCAACACTTGTACCTGTTTGATCATATTGTCCTGCACGTCGAGAATATCGATATCGTACTGCCCAATACGCACTCGCGTGCCGGCAACCGGGATCTCTTCCAGCGCTTCAAGAATAATACCGTTCACGGTACGTGCGTCATCCTCCGGCAGGTGCCAGTTAAACGCCTTATTGATTTCACGAACGTTGGCACTGCCGTCAATGATCACTGAGCCATCATTCTGCGGCGTCACCTCTTCGGCAAGCGTCGGTGACATTGACGTGGTGAAATCGCCGACAATCTCTTCCAGAATATCTTCGACCGTGACCAGCCCCTGAATATCGCCATATTCATTGACCACCAGACCCACTTTCTTCTTATTGCGCTGAAATTTAATGAGCTGGGTGCTGAGGGGCGTACCTTCCGGGACGTAATAAATTTCGTCAGCCGCGCGTAACATGGTCTCTTTGGTGAACTCTTTTTTCTCCGCCATTAATCGCCAGGCTTCGCGTACGCGCAGCATACTGATGGCATCGTCGAGTGAGTCGCGGTACAGCACAATACGACCGTGGGGGGAGTGCGAAAGCTGGCGCACGATTGATTTCCAGTCGTCGTTAATATCAATGCCGATGATTTCACTGCGCGGCACCATGATGTCATCGACGCTGACTTTTTCCAGATCCAGCACGGACAGCAGCATATCCTGATTACGACGTGAGATTTGGGAGCGTGATTCATTCACCAGCGTTCGCAGTTCATCTTTACTCAGCGAACCGCTCACCACGATATCCGTTTTGATACCCATCATGCGCATCAGCAGACGGGTGATGGTATTAAGCAACCAGACCAGCGGCATCATGATGATTTGCAGGGGGGCCAGCAAAAAACTGCTCGGGTAGGCGACTTTTTCTGGATACAGCGCGGCAATGGTCTTTGGCAGTACTTCGGCAAAAACCAGCACCACAAACGTTAGCACCCCGGTGGCGATGGCGACGCCGGCATCGCCATACAGGCGCATACCGACAATCGTGCCAAGCGCGGAGGCCAGAATATTCACCAGGTTATTCCCGATCAGTACCAGGCTTATCAGGCGATCCGGCTTGCGAAGTAACTTTTCAACGCGTTTTGCCTGACGATTACCCTGCTTGGCCCGATGCCGCAGACGATAGCGATTCAGAGTCATCATTCCGGTTTCAGAACCGGAAAAATAGGCGGAAATGACCACCATGATGAGAAGCGTGACAATGAGCGTGGTGGTGGAGATGTGTTCCACGTAGGGTTCCTTAAAGATTTAACTCACGAACTGCTGCAGTATACGGCTGCCGAAATAGGCCAGCGTCAGAATGACTGCGCCTGCGACGTTAAACCATACGACGCGACGTCCGCGCCAGCCTTCATGGTAATGCCCCCACAACAGAACGATATAGACAAACCATGCCACGATAGAAAGAACGGCTTTATCAATATTTTCAGTACTGAACAGGTTATGCATGTAAAACAGGCCAGTACACAGAGTGAGCGTCAGCAGAACCACGCCGATCTGGGTGATATGAAACATTTTCCGCTCAATGCTCATCAGTGGTGGCATTTCATTACTGAACGCCAGTTTTTTGTTTTTCAATTGATAATCGATCCAGGCCAGCTGTAGTGCATACAGCGCGGCGATAATCAGCGTGGCGTAAGCAAACAGCGATAGCCCGATGTGAATCATCATGCCCGGTGTCGCTTCGAGATGGGTGATGAACTCGTTAGGCATAAACGTCGCGAAGGCGAGGTTGATCAGAGCAAAGGCGTAGACAATGGGCAGTAATAGCCAGCCACGGTTGCGTGAAGCGACGATAGTCATTACCGTGCAGATCATCAGGCTAACCAGCGAGCCAACGTTCAACAGGCTCAGGTTTTGTCCGCTTTCACCGCCGGGCAGGATACGCGCTTCCAGGGCGATAGCATGGCTTACCAGCGCGACGACCGCAGAAAGAATAGCCATACGCCGCCAGCCGCTGTTTTTTTGCAGCAGAGCGGGAATAATCAGCGCGAGGCTGACTGAGTAGGCGACAAGGGCGAGCAGAGCAAAAACGGGCATATTAGGTGTCGACAGTTGGCCAGTGATAAAGAAAAGCAGTATAGCGTTACGTGACCGCTGCTCCAACCGTTGCATAACAACAAAGGCGGCTTCATGTTATACTGCGACAAATTTCTGTTGATGTGTCGCTGTCGCGACCGACCGTTTCCACCCCAGGCGAGAGACAATGTTTGATAATTTAACCGATCGTTTGTCGCGCACGCTGCGCAATATCAGTGGCCGTGGACGCCTTACTGAAGACAACGTTAAAGAGACGCTGCGCGAAGTGCGCATGGCGCTGCTGGAGGCTGACGTAGCGCTGCCGGTAGTGCGTGAGTTTATCAATCGCGTAAAAGAGAAAGCGGTTGGTCATGAAGTTAACAAAAGCCTGACGCCGGGTCAGGAATTCGTCAAGATTGTCCGTAACGAGCTGGTTGCGGCAATGGGCGAAGAAAACCAGACCCTGAATCTGGCTGCTCAGCCGCCTGCCGTCGTGCTGATGGCGGGCTTGCAGGGGGCAGGTAAAACCACCAGCGTGGGTAAGCTGGGGAAATTCCTGCGTGAGAAGCACAAGAAGAAAGTGCTGGTGGTCTCCGCGGACGTTTATCGCCCGGCGGCGATTAAACAGCTGGAAACGCTGGCCGAGCAGGTTGGTGTGGACTTCTTCCCGTCGGATGTCGGTCAAAAACCGGTCGATATCGTCAACGCCGCGCTGAAAGAAGCCAAACTCAAATTCTACGACGTGCTGCTGGTGGATACCGCCGGTCGTCTGCACGTTGACGAAGCGATGATGGACGAAATCAAACAGGTCCACGCTTCTATCAAGCCGGTAGAAACGCTGTTTGTCGTCGATGCGATGACCGGTCAGGATGCCGCCAATACCGCAAAAGCCTTTAACGAAGCGCTGCCATTAACCGGCGTGGTGCTGACCAAAGTTGATGGTGATGCTCGTGGCGGTGCGGCGCTTTCTATTCGTCATATCACCGGCAAGCCGATTAAATTCCTCGGTGTCGGCGAGAAAACCGAAGCGCTGGAGCCGTTCCACCCGGATCGTATTGCTTCACGTATTCTCGGCATGGGCGACGTGCTGTCGCTGATCGAAGATATCGAAAGCAAAGTTGACCGCGCGCAGGCAGAGAAATTAGCCAGCAAGCTGAAAAAAGGCGACGGCTTCGATCTCAACGATTTCCTTGAGCAGCTCAAGCAGATGAAAAACATGGGCGGTATGGCAAGCCTGATGGGCAAACTGCCGGGTATGGGGCAGATCCCTGACAATGTGAAATCGCAGATGGACGATAAAGTGCTGGTGCGTATGGAAGCCATCATCAACTCGATGACGATGAAAGAACGCGCTAAGCCGGAAATCATCAAAGGTTCCCGTAAACGCCGTATTGCTACCGGCTGCGGTATGCAGGTACAGGACGTTAACCGCCTTCTGAAACAGTTCGACGACATGCAGCGCATGATGAAGAAAATGAAGAAAGGCGGGATGGCGAAGATGATGCGGAGTATGAAGGGGATGATGCCGCCAGGCTTCCCGGGCCGCTAATTTCCCGGCCAGGCTCACTTGCTACTTCGGCACCGGGGTGTGCTCGAAATGCTCACGTACTGCGTGTACGCTCCGCTTTCTGCGCGCACGCCGACGCCAAACTGGCTGCAACGGTCACGCCCTGGAATCAAGCTTCATCACATGTTGATTGCTTTTTTCCCAGAAATCAGTAAAATTTTCGGGCTTTTAATATGACACCGGGTCCCTTCCCTCGATGGGGCCCGGTGTTTTATTCACACAAGAGGATGTTATGGTTACTATTCGTTTAGCTCGTCACGGCGCTAAAAAGCGTCCGTTCTACCAGGTTGTTGTCACCGACAGCCGTAATGCACGCAACGGTCGCTTCATCGAGCGCGTTGGCTTCTTTAACCCAATCGCTAGCGAAAAAGAAGAAGGCACTCGCCTGGATCTGGATCGCATCGCTCACTGGGTTGGCCAGGGCGCGACTATTTCTGATCGCGTAGCTACGCTGATCAAAGCAGCAAACAAAGCAGCTTAATCTGTCACGGTGGTCATGATGAGCAAGCAACTCGCCGCGCAGGCTCCTGTGGAACCCATCGTTTTGGGGAAAATGGGGTCTTCTTACGGTATTCGTGGTTGGCTCAGAGTGTTTTCTTCCACTGAAGACGCCGAAAGCATTTTTGACTATCAGCCCTGGTTTATCCAGAAGGCGGGTCAGTGGCAGCAAGTACAGCTGGAAAGCTGGAAGCACCACAATCAGGATCTGATCATCAAGCTGAAAGGCGTTGACGATCGTGATTCGGCGAATCTACTGACCAATTGTGAAATTGTCGTGGATTCCTCGCAGTTGCCAGCGCTGGAAGATGGTTCCTACTACTGGAAAGACCTTATGGGCTGCCAGGTAGTGACCACTGAAGGCTACGATCTCGGTAAAGTCGTCGATATGATGGAAACCGGTTCGAATGACGTTATCGTCATCAAGGCAAACCTGAAAGATGCGTTTGGTATCAAGGAACGTCTTGTACCGTTCCTCGATGGGCAGGTTATCAAGAAAGTCGATCTCGCTACTCGTACTATCGAAGTAGATTGGGATCCTGGTTTTTAAACCACCGGATAAACGGTAAAAGTCGGCGTTATGGGGATTGGCTTGTGTTTATAGGTATCGTTAGCCTGTTTCCTGAAATGTTCCGCGCAATTACCGATTACGGGGTAACTGGCCGGGCAGTAAAAAATGGCCTGCTGAACATCCAGAGCTGGAGTCCTCGAGACTTTACTCATGACCGGCACCGTACCGTGGACGATCGTCCATACGGCGGCGGACCGGGGATGTTAATGATGGTGCAACCCTTACGGGACGCCATTCATGCAGCAAAAGCTGCGGCTGGTGAAGGCGCAAAGGTGATTTATCTGTCACCTCAGGGACGCAAGCTTGATCAAGCGGGCGTCAGCGAACTGGCCACGAATCAAAAGCTGATTCTGGTGTGTGGTCGCTATGAAGGTATCGATGAGCGCGTGATTCAAACCGAAATTGATGAAGAATGGTCAATCGGCGATTACGTTCTCAGCGGTGGTGAGTTACCAGCAATGACGCTGATCGATTCCGTTTCCCGGTTTATTCCGGGGGTTCTGGGTCATGAAGCATCAGCAATCGAAGATTCGTTTGCTGACGGGTTGCTGGACTGTCCACACTATACCCGACCTGAAGTGTTAGAGCAGATGGAAGTACCGGCAGTGTTACTGTCGGGGAACCACGCTGAGATACGTCGCTGGCGTTTGAAACAGTCGCTGGGCCGGACCTGGCTTAGAAGACCTGAACTTCTGGAAAACCTGGCTCTGACTGAAGAGCAAGCAAGGTTGCTGGCGGAGTTCAAAAAGGAACACGCACAACAGCAACATAAACATGATGGGCAGGCGTAAGCCCCCAATATCAGTTTACCCAGGATAAGAGATTAAATTATGAGCAACATTATTAAGCAACTTGAACAAGAACAGATGAAGCAGGACGTACCTTCCTTCCGTCCGGGTGATACCGTGGAAGTGAAAGTATGGGTTGTTGAAGGTTCCAAAAAACGTCTGCAGGCATTTGAGGGCGTGGTTATCGCTATTCGTAGCCGCGGTCTGCACTCTGCATTCACTGTTCGTAAAATTTCCAACGGCGAAGGCGTTGAGCGTGTCTTCCAGACTCACTCTCCGGTAGTTGACAGCATTGCTGTTAAACGTCGTGGTGCTGTTCGTAAAGCTAAACTGTACTACCTGCGTGAGCGCACTGGTAAGTCTGCTCGTATCAAAGAGCGTCTTAACTAAGATTCGCGCAAGCGACATCCTGTTAGAAAAGGGCTGGCCGAAAGGCTGGCCCTTTTTTTATCGCGATATTTACTGATGGGAACAGACTGACTGCCGGGGAACTTTACATACTCTCTGGATACAGTCAGCCCGGGATGATTACGGTGTGGCGATCACCACCGCGACACGGCGGTTTTCAGCACGACCTTTAGAGGTCTGGTTACTGGCGATAGGGTATTTCTTCCCGAGTCCCTGGGTGGTCAGATTGGTACGGGGAATATTAGCGCCTTGTGCCCAGGCATCGGCCACGACATTCGCGCGTTTGAGCGACAGAGCCTCGTTGTAGCTGTCTTCGCCGTAGTTATCCGTATGACCATCCAGACGAGCATGGTTTAGCCCGGTAGCAGCCAGTTTGGATGCCATTTCCTGAATCTGCTTTTCACTTTCCGGACGTAGCTTATAGTCGTTTTTATCAAACAGGATATTGTCAGACAGGCCAAGAGACCAGTCTCCTGAAACTTCGCTAAATCCGTACGATTTCATAGCTGCAATTTGCTCTGGGGTAAATTTTCCCTGAGGTGCCTGACAGCCTGCCACAATCAGTAAAAGCAGAAAAAACGGTGAAAATAGACGTTTTAACATGTGTGTAATTCCTTATTTAATAATGCGTTCAGAACGCAAATGTTTGGCCTGATACATATTTTGATCGGCAAGTTCTTGTAATTTTTCGGCAGAGGCATGTTCCCACGTCAGCGCAAAGCCAATGCTGAGTGTCATGCTTGCCAGATGACCATTGTGCAGGTCAAAAGGTCGGTTAAACGCTTGTGACAGTGCGGCACAGATACGCTGAACTTCGTATTCTGAGTGAACGCTATACAGCACCATGGCAAACTCATCGCCGCCAAGCCTGTAGGGGTGATGTCGATCACCTCCAAACTCGGACAGCCTTTTTGCAACTTCAATCAGGACACGGTCGCCCGCTGCGTGGCCCCAGGTATCGTTAATAAATTTAAAATTATCACCATCAAGGAATAGCAATGCAGAACTGCTGCGGGCAGCATCGTCGTTCATCAGGGCGTTAATGCTGCTGCGAAATGCGGCGCGATTTGCCAGTCCTGTCAGAGGATCATGTAACGCGGTACGCAAAAGCTGAGCGTTCTTTGCCTGCAACCGAAGTTGCCATTCCTCCATTTCGTCCAGCAGGCTATTAAAATCCTGAGCAAAAAGATGAAATTCTTCGATACGTTCTTCTGAAACACGTCGTGAAAAGTTACGGTTGGTACGGACATCATGTACCACCTCGGTGATATTTTGCAGGGCTTCTACTACGCCATTGTGCAAATAGCGAGTGAGCATTAATGCAATGCCTGATGCCAGCAGAATGCATCCGGTAAGAACGGCCAGCGACAAATAAATGAAATGGCTGATCACGCTATCGCGGGCAGTCAGGCGCACTTCACCAATAACATTGCCATTATGCAAAATGGGCTGTGTGACCGGTTGCGGAAACAGCCAGTGGCTGATCAAACCGCTGATCTTTTCAGTGGTGTCCTGCGCGTCATAGCGCCAGGTGGCGATCACGTTCTGATTTTTATTACGCACTTCCGCTACGGAAAACTGCCCTTGTTGCCCTAGCGCCGCCAGAGTTTCTGTTGCCGCAACACTGTCAGAAAAGACTAATGCAGCTTCAAGTGTACGAGTCATCGTGGCTGCGGTCAGGTCCAGGTTCTTTTGCGCATACTGTCTTAATGCCAGCACGGAGGAAATGCTAAGCAGTAGCCAGATCAACGTCATGGTGACCAGGACGCTGATTATGCTGATACGCCGTAATGTCCGCTTAAACGTCGGGCGTGTTATGGGAGAATGGCCCTTATCCATGCTTTTTATTCCGTGCAAGCATCAATACGTCTGGACTGACCCTTACGCCACTGCGTGAAAGGGAATCCATATTTACGGAAAATCTCACATCTTCATCTTTAATTATGAGGCAAAAGGCACTGCCAATAACGCATTCGGGATTCTGTTCAGCGATTAATAACAGTGCCTTTGTCGGATATTTATTCTTTAATTCCACCTGATAACCAGGGGATTCTTTTCCAAAATAAAAACCATCACACTGCGAAACTAATATTTCTTGTTCCGTACGAATGATGACGGGAAGATAGGGTAAAGCACCAGTACTGGTATCTCCCAGTACACTGGAAAAACGCGATGAAGAGAAAATACACAGTTTTGGTGGCCCGGAAAGTGCAGGCCAGTGTGTATAACTGACGATGCCGGAAACCATCGCGCGTACAGATTTTGCTTCTTCCGTAACGCTCTGGGCGTACAGCGGTAATCCGGTCAGGAGCAGTGCCAGTAGAAGTATGAGTCGGTAAGAATAGCTCATGAATAGTTACCTACCAGCGGTTGCCGTAAAGCGTCGAAATACACTCAAGATTGTTTGAGACAAAATAACATTATTTTCCTAAGTCGTCATTATTCCGGGTATAAAGCTATGGATAATTTAAGTTAAATCTTATGTGCATATAAAATATAAGTTATTGTTTAATTTAATCTTATAGCGGCATTACCTTCGTTTGCCCCTTTTTGCCAGGCGTTGTGTAACTGGTCAACATTTTCGACAGTATCGCAACTTGGGGGAAAGGTTTTCCCGGCCAGACCCCTGGCGTAAACAAAATCCTGCTGGCAGGTTTTACGTTGTCCCTCGGCGTAACCCTTAAGATATTCCGTACGATCGACTTCTGGATCATTGTAATTGTCGGCAAGAATTTCATTATCTTTAACCGCATAGCCTGAAATGGCATCGCGTATCCCGGCATCGTACCAGTCGGTGCCAGTCCAGGTAGGGGCGTGAGTATAGGGGTCTATCTGACATCCGCTAAGAAGTAGTATTAATAAGGTGCTGATGAGTTGCTTCATTGCCTGTGCTCCCGCGTTTTTTTAAGCATAGTGGATCTGATATCAGGATGATGTAAATTTAAATGTACACTCAGATAGGCTTTATTTAGTACTTAATAGCGCGCTGTAAATTAAAATTTACGGATTATGGATTGAAATCTTTACCTGTTGTGATATCGTTATTTCCTCCTCGCTGAGGATCAACTATCGCAAACGAGCTAAACAGGATCACCATCATGCAAAAAGACGCGCTGAACAACGTACATATTACCGACGAACAGGTTCTGATGACTCCGGAACAGCTGAAAGCTGAATTTCCGCTGAGCCAGGCACAAGAGGCGCAAATCGCCCAGTCGCGTAAAACCATTTCAGATATTATCTCCGGTCGCGATCCGCGTCTGCTGGTGGTATGTGGTCCGTGCTCCATTCACGATCCTGAAATGGCAATTGAGTACGCTCGTCGATTTAAAGCCCTTGCCGCAGAGGTCAGCGATAACCTCTACCTGGTGATGCGCGTCTATTTTGAAAAACCCCGTACTACCGTTGGTTGGAAAGGGTTAATTAACGATCCTCATATGGATGGCTCTTTTGATGTTGAAGCTGGACTGAAAATTGCGCGTCAACTGCTGCTTGAACTGGTAAATATGGGACTCCCGCTGGCAACTGAAGCCCTGGATCCTAATAGCCCACAATACCTGGGCGATCTGTTTAGCTGGTCGGCAATCGGTGCGCGTACCACGGAATCACAGACTCACCGTGAAATGGCTTCTGGTCTTTCGATGCCGGTTGGCTTTAAGAACGGCACTGACGGTAGCCTGGCAACCGCGATCAACGCCATGCGTGCCGCGGCGCAGTCACACCGTTTTGTCGGTATTAACCAGGCAGGGCAGGTAGCGCTGCTGCAAACTCAGGGCAATCCGGACGGTCATGTGATCCTGCGTGGCGGCAAAGCGCCGAACTACAGCCCGGCAGATGTTGCCCAGTGCGAAAAAGAGATGGAACAGGCGGGACTAAGACCTTCCCTGATGGTAGATTGCAGTCATGGTAACTCCAATAAAGATTACCGCCGTCAGCCTGCCGTGGCTGAATCCGTGATTGCGCAAATCAAAGATGGCAATCGCTCGATCATTGGTTTGATGATTGAAAGTAATATTCATGAAGGCAACCAGTCTTCCGAACAGCCGCGCAGCGCAATGAAATACGGCGTGTCCGTAACCGATGCATGCATTAGCTGGGAAATGACGGATGCGCTACTGCGTGAAATTAGCCAGGATTTAAACGGCCAGCTGTCGGCGCGTGTAGCATAAGAGGTTGGTTATGGTTGCTGAATTGACCGCATTACGCGATCAAATTGATGAAGTCGACAAGGCGCTGCTGGATTTGCTGGCACGCCGCCTGGAGCTGGTTGCTGAAGTCGGTGAAGTAAAAAGCCGCTTTGGGCTGCCGATTTACGTGCCGGAGCGGGAGGCCTCTATGTTGGCTTCACGCCGCGCGGAAGCGGAAGCCCTTGGCGTACCGCCGGATCTGATTGAAGATGTGCTGCGCCGGGTTATGCGCGAGTCCTACTCCAGTGAAAATGACAAAGGATTTAAAACGCTTTGTCCTTCCCTACGACCGGTAGTGATCGTCGGCGGCGGTGGTCAGATGGGGCGTCTTTTCGAAAAAATGCTCACTCTGTCAGGTTATCAGGTGCGGATCCTGGAACAGCAGGACTGGGATCGCGCGTCGGAGATCGTCTCTGATGCAGGCATGGTGATCGTCAGCGTGCCGATCCACGTCACCGAGCAGGTGATCGCTAAATTACCGCGTCTGCCGTCTGACTGTATCCTGGTCGATTTGGCATCGGTGAAAAATGGTCCTTTACAGGCGATGCTGGCAGCGCACGATGGTCCGGTGGTGGGGTTACATCCCATGTTTGGTCCGGACAGCGGCAGTCTGGCAAAACAGGTGGTTGTCTGGTGTGATGGACGTCAGCCGGAAGCCTATCAGTGGTTCCTGGAACAGATTCAGGTCTGGGGCGCGCGGCTGCATCGGATCAGCGCCGTTGAACACGACCAGAATATGGCGTTTATTCAGGCCTTGCGTCACTTTGCGACCTTCGCCTATGGTCTGCACCTGGCGGAAGAAAACGTGCAACTGGAACAATTGCTGGCGCTCTCTTCGCCGATTTACCGCCTTGAACTGGCGATGGTTGGACGCCTGTTTGCCCAGGATCCGCAGCTGTATGCCGATATCATTATGTCGTCTGAGAGCAACCTTGCGCTGATCAAACGCTACTATCAACGTTTTGGTGAGGCGATTGGTTTACTGGAGCAGGGCGATAAGCAAGCGTTTATCGACAGCTTCCGTAAGGTGGAGCACTGGTTTGGCGATTATGCGAAACGCTTCCAGAGCGAAAGCCGTACTTTGTTGCGCCAGGCGAATGACAGCCGTCCTTAACTAAGATGCCGGATAAGCCTAGCGCCATCCGGCATTGTCACGTTAACTCGGATCGACCGGCACCACGTTCTCACTCGGGTAACATCCCAGCACCTTCATCGAACGCGTAATCTCCCCCAATTCCTTTAACGCCTTTTGCATTTGGGGGGATTCCAGATTCGCCTGGATATCAAGATAAAACATCTCTTCCCATGGATTGCCGTGAATCGGGCGTGACTCCAGTTTAGTCATAATCAGATTATGGTTGCGCAGTACCAGCAGCGCTTCAACCAGCGCACCGGCCTGTTGGCCTGTTGCCATCAGCAGCGTGGTTTTCGCCGGAACCTGGTCGGAAACATTGATAGCCTTGCGTGCCAGTACCACAAAGCGGGTGATGTTTTGTGTCTGGTTAGCTTCGATATGCTCGAGAACCTGCAAACCATACAGTACGCCTCCGGCTTCGCTCCCCAATGCGGCTACGCGCGGTGAGTTAGCTTGTGCAACTTTTTCCATCGCCGCTGAGGTGCTTTCGGTGTACTCAATCTTCCAGTGTGGGTAACGGCTCAGGAACTTGCTGCACTGTTGGAACGGCTGCGGGTGGCTGTATACCGTATCAATGGTCTCGAGATCGGTTGTGCCGGATACCAGTACGCAGTGGTCAATTGTAATAGTCATCTCGCCAACGATAGACAGACTGGTGTGCTGCAGCAGGTCGTAGACGTCGTTAATCCCACCGGAGCTGGTGTTTTCAATCGGGACCACCGCATAGTCAGCTTGTCCGGTTTCGACCTGATTAAAGATATCGGCAAATTTCGCGCAGCCGCTTTCAATGAATTGTTCAAAATGACGGGCAGCGTACTGACGTGCGGCGAGGTGTGAGTATGAGCCTTTTGGCCCAAGGAATGCGACGCGCGCGGAATGGGGGTTAATTTTGTTCAGATGTTGCTGGAGCAGTGCCTGCTGCGTCAGGACGGAGTCTTCGATAATCAGTTGGAACAGGCGGGTGATATAGTGCGCGTCGAGATGATGCGCTTTGCCAAGCTGAATCAGCCGGTCTAACAGATCGCGTTCGCGGTCAATATCACGTACCGGACGATGTGAAAGCAGTTTAGCTTTGCCGACTTCTACGGCCAGCCCACGCCGTTCAGCCAGTAGGGCCAGTAATTTTTCATCCAGCGAACTGATTTTATCGCGCAGCGCCAGCAATGGGTTTTCCGATGTCATAGTGTTGCCTTTCTTGTTATCAATAAAAAAGGCCTCCCGTTGTGGGAGGCCTTATTGTTCGTCTTCGCATTCTTTATCACACGACGAAACGCCTCCCATTCAGGGGAAGGTAAAAAAGAATGCGAAGAAGAACGGGACAAGTTTCATGTAATTTTCCTTTGGCTACGTCAGTAAAGTACCCGTACTGTTTTCACCCTGTCAACAAAAAACGCGCCCGAAGGCGCGTTGGCGATACACTCAATGTAAGGGACTACTCTTCTTCTGCTTCGACGAAGTTGGCGTCTTTGACTGAAGTTGTTGCACGACGGGCTTCGCCTTTGTGCTGCACTTTATTGAGCTGCCGTTCCAGCTTGTTGATCAAATCGTTAATTGCGGTGTACATATCCTCGTGTTTTGCGCTGGCGACCAGATGTCCGTTCGGTGTATTGATGGTGGCATCAGCAATGAAACCCTGTGGCTCCTTAGACAGAATGATATGTGGATTAATCAGATGAGTTTGCCATTTTTCAAGTTTGGCGAGACGGTCTGCGACATGCTGGCGAATTGCCGGAGTAATTTCCATTTGTTTACTGGTAATGTTCATTGTCATAAATTTTACCTCTTGTCTTTCCCGTCTTGGTGATTCCAGCATACCGTTCCTAATGTCAAAATGTGTGATTTAAATCACATTATTTTGTCGCTTTTTGTCAAGAAAACCTTTTTGTGAGGCACCGCAGGAACAAGCGATTTTTTACTTGAGGAATAGCAGAAAGCAGGCCATATTTGATGAGATGCGTTGGAGCTAAACCGCTTCAGTTATGGCGAGCCCTTGGGGCTGCCGTTTTGCATTCTGAGGTAAATCAGGTGTTACTGCTGTTGGCGGCAATGATTTTCGCTACTTTTTCTGCCTGCGCATTCATTTGCATCTGGCGATAAGCGTTTTCCATCAACGGCAGAGCATCACGTGTTGCCTGGGTATCCGGGTAGTCGCGCAGCATGCCTTCCACACGGTTTACCACCGCCACCCATGCGCCACGGGCAGTGTAATATTCCGCAACGGAGTATTCATACTTCGCCAGACGATCTTTCAGGAACACCAGACGTTTAGTGGCGTCAGTGGTGTACTGGCTGTTCGGATAGCCACGTACCAGTTTGGAAAAGTCATTAAACGCAGCTCGGGCATGTTGTGGATCGCGATCGCTGCGATCAACCCCAAAGAATCCTTGCAGTGCGCTATCATCCAACGCCATATTGGTCAGGCCACGCATATACATGACATAATCAATGTTAGGGTGTGTCGGATTAAGACGGATAAAACGATCGATGGCAGCCTGAGCAAGTGGCAGATCGGCGTTTTTGTAGTAGGCGTAGATGAGATCTAATTGCACCTGCTGAGAATACGGTCCAAATGGATAACGGTTATCCAACGCTTCCAATTGCGTTATTGCCTGTTTCCAGTTACCGTCCTGCAGCTTTTGCTGAGCAGTCGCGTAGATTTCATTTGGCGGATTATCGGGCACCTCTTCCTTTGAACCAGAGCAACCCGCCAAAAACAGGCTCAACGTGGCTGCTGCCACCAGATATTTCATGCGCGTCATGACGTTTTGACTTTCCTCAAAATGTTTTACGGGAGATTCTCTGTTCCTGCTCCCGGTTAAGACCAGCTACAATAGCACACTATATTAAACGGCAAAGCCGTAAAACCCAACGTTAAACAAAGAAGCAGTTTATGGCACAACGAGTAGAACTCACCGCAACAGTCTCCGAAAATCAGCTCGGTCAACGCTTAGATCAAGCTTTGGCCGAATTGTTCCCTGATTATTCGCGATCGCGCATAAAAGAATGGATCCTCGACCAGCGCGTGCTGGTAAATGGCAATCTTTGCGATAAACCGAAAGAAAAAGTGTTGGGTGGAGAGCAGGTCTCCATCAATGCAGAAATTGACGAAGAGGTTCGTTTTGAGCCTCAGGATATCCCGCTGGATATCGTGTATGAAGATGACGATATTCTTGTTATCAACAAACCGCGTGACCTCGTGGTGCATCCGGGCGCAGGCAATCCTGATGGCACGGTATTGAATGCGTTGCTGCATTACTACCCGCCAATTGCGGATGTTCCTCGCGCGGGTATCGTCCATCGTCTGGACAAAGACACGACCGGATTAATGGTGGTGGCAAAAACCGTTCCGGCGCAGACGCGTCTGGTGGAGTCATTACAGCTGCGTGAAATTACCCGTGAGTACGAAGCCGTGGCGATTGGCCATATGACAGCGGGCGGAACCGTTGAAGAGCCGATTAGCCGTCACCCGACCAAGCGTACACACATGGCGGTACACCCGATGGGTAAACCGGCGGTGACGCACTATCGTATTATGGAACACTTCCGTGTGCACACGCGTCTGCGGTTGCGTCTGGAAACCGGACGTACGCACCAGATCCGCGTGCACATGGCGCATATCACTCATCCGCTGGTGGGAGATCCGGTCTACGGTGGTCGTCCGCGTCCACCAAAAGGCGCTTCTGACGAATTTATTTCCGTATTGCGTAAGTTCGACCGTCAGGCGCTGCACGCGACCATGCTGCGTCTGTATCACCCGATTTCCGGTATCGAAATGGAATGGCATGCGCCAATTCCGCAAGATATGGTGGGATTGATTGAAGTGATGCGCGCTGATTTCGAAGAACATAAGGATGATATTGCCTGGTTATGAGTAAGCTAATTGTCCCGCAGTGGCCGCTACCGCAAGGTGTTGCGGCATGTAGTTCTACCCGTATTGGCGGTATCAGTATGCCGCCTTATGATTCGCTGAATTTGGGCGCCCATTGCGGCGATAACCCGGAGCATGTCGAAGAGAACCGCAAACGACTGTTTGCTGCGGGCAATCTGCCTTCAAAGCCAGTCTGGCTGGAACAGGTCCACGGTAAGGACGTCCTGAAACTGACGGGCGAGCCGTACTCCTCCAAACGTGCGGATGCGTCATACAGCAATACGCCTGGTACCGTGTGTGCGGTGATGACGGCGGACTGTCTGCCCGTACTATTTTGTAATCGTGCAGGTACGGAAGTCGCGGCGGCCCATGCAGGTTGGCGCGGATTATGCGCCGGTGTGCTGGAAGAGACGGTGGCGTGTTTTGCCGACAAACCTGAAAACATTATTGCCTGGCTAGGCCCGGCGATTGGCCCGAACGCGTTTGAAGTGGGGCCAGAAGTCCGCGCAGCGTTCATGGCGCATGATCCGCAGGCGGACCTCGCATTTGTACCGCGCGCAGACAAATATCTGGCGGATATCTACCAGCTTGCGCGCCAGCGTCTGGCAAATGTCGGCGTGACGCACCTCTACGGCGGTGACCGGTGCACCTTCAGCGAAAGTGAGACTTTCTTCTCTTATCGTCGCGACAATACCACGGGTCGTATGGCAAGTTTTATTTGGCTGATATAACCTAAAGAATCAAGACGATCCGGTACGTGTAATTTTCTTTTCACATAATTCAGGTCATTCACCTTGAATAATTGAGGGATGACCTCATTTAATCTCCAGTAGCAATTTTGACCTGTTATGGGAGGAGTTATGCGTCTGGATCGTCTTACTAATAAATTCCAGCTTGCTCTTGCCGATGCCCAGTCACTCGCATTGGGGCACGACAATCAATTCATCGAACCACTTCATCTAATGAGCGCCTTGCTGAATCAGGAAGGGGGATCGGTACGTCCTTTATTAACCTCAGCTGGCATTAATGCCGGCCAGTTACGTACAGCCATTGACCAGGCGTTGAGCCGCTTGCCGCAGGTAGAAGGTACCGGCGGTGATGTGCAGCCTTCTCAGGATCTGGTGCGTGTACTGAATCTTTGCGACAAGCTGGCGCAAAAAAGAGGGGACAACTTTATTTCGTCAGAACTGTTCGTTCTGGCGGCGCTTGAGTCACGCGGTACGCTGACCGATTTATTAAAATCAGCAGGGGCGACGACCGCCAATATCACTCAGGCAATTGAACAAATGCGTGGAGGTGAAAGCGTGAATGATCAGGGAGCTGAAGACCAACGTCAGGCCTTGAAAAAATATACCGTCGATCTGACCGAACGCGCCGAACAGGGCAAGCTCGATCCGGTTATCGGCCGTGATGAAGAAATCCGCCGCACCATTCAGGTGCTGCAACGTCGTACTAAAAATAACCCGGTGTTGATTGGTGAACCTGGCGTCGGTAAAACCGCCATCGTTGAAGGGCTGGCGCAGCGTATTATCAACGGCGAAGTGCCGGAAGGCTTGAAAGGCCGCCGCGTACTGGCGCTGGATATGGGCGCGCTGGTGGCCGGGGCAAAATATCGTGGCGAGTTTGAAGAACGTTTAAAAGGTGTGCTGAACGATCTCTCTAAACAAGAAGGCAACGTCATTCTGTTTATTGATGAGCTGCATACTATGGTTGGCGCAGGTAAAGCCGATGGTGCCATGGACGCCGGTAACATGCTGAAACCGGCGCTGGCGCGTGGGGAACTGCACTGCGTAGGCGCAACCACGCTCGATGAATATCGTCAGTACATCGAAAAAGATGCGGCGCTGGAACGCCGTTTCCAGAAAGTGTTTGTGGCTGAACCTTCAGTAGAAGACACCATCGCCATTTTGCGTGGTCTGAAAGAACGTTATGAGCTGCACCACCATGTGCAGATCACTGACCCGGCGATTGTTGCGGCAGCGACGCTGTCTCACCGCTATATTGCCGACCGTCAGTTGCCGGATAAAGCCATCGACCTGATCGATGAAGCGGCATCCAGCATTCGTATGCAGATTGACTCCAAGCCGGAAGAACTGGACAGACTCGACCGCCGTATTATCCAGCTCAAACTGGAACAGCAGGCATTAATGAAAGAGTCTGATGAGGCGAGTAAAAAACGTCTTGATATGCTCAACGAAGAACTGGACGACAAAGAGCGCCAGTATTCTGAGTTAGAAGAAGAGTGGAAAGCGGAAAAAGCCTCGCTCTCCGGTACTCAGACGATTAAGGCTGAGCTGGAGCAGGCGAAGATCGCCATCGAGCAGGCGCGTCGTGTGGGCGACCTGGCGCGGATGTCCGAGCTGCAGTACGGTAAAATCCCGGAGTTGGAAAAACAGCTGGAAGCCGCTACCCAGTCGGAAGGTAAAACTATGCGTCTGTTGCGTAACAAAGTGACCGATGCAGAAATTGCTGAAGTGCTGGCGCGTTGGACGGGGATCCCGGTTGCCCGCATGCTGGAAGGCGAACGGGAAAAACTGTTGCGTATGGAGCAGGAGTTGCACAGCCGTGTGATTGGCCAGAACGAAGCGGTTGAAGCGGTATCTAACGCGATTCGCCGTAGCCGTGCTGGGCTGTCTGACCCGAACCGTCCGATTGGTTCATTCCTGTTCCTTGGGCCGACCGGTGTCGGTAAAACTGAACTGTGTAAAGCGCTGGCAAACTTTATGTTCGACAGTGACGATGCAATGGTGCGTATCGATATGTCCGAGTTTATGGAGAAACACTCGGTGTCTCGTCTGGTCGGTGCGCCTCCGGGATATGTCGGCTACGAAGAGGGGGGGTATCTCACTGAAGCAGTGCGCCGTCGTCCTTACTCCGTCATCCTGCTGGATGAAGTGGAGAAAGCGCATCCGGATGTGTTCAACATTCTGTTGCAGGTGCTTGACGATGGTCGTCTGACCGACGGGCAGGGGAGAACGGTCGACTTCCGTAATACGGTGGTCATCATGACTTCGAACTTGGGGTCCGATCTGATCCAGGAACGTTTTGGCGAGCTCGATTACAGCCACATGAAGGATATGGTGCTGGGCGTTGTGAGCCATAACTTCCGTCCGGAATTTATCAACCGTATAGATGAGGTTGTGGTATTCCATCCGTTGGGTGAGCAGCACATTGCTTCTATTGCTCAGATCCAACTGCAGCGTCTGTATAAACGTCTGGAAGAGCGTGGCTATGAAATCCATATCTCAGACGAAGCGCTCAAACTGCTGAGTGCAAATGGTTACGATCCGGTATATGGCGCGCGTCCATTGAAACGCGCTATCCAGCAACAGATCGAAAACCCGCTGGCGCAGCAAATTTTGTCTGGGGAGCTGATTCCTGGCAAAGCCATTCGCCTGGAAGTGAACGACGACCGTATCGTGGCAGTGCAGTAAGTCACAAAACGATAATAAACGAGCCCTGCGGGGCTCGTTTTTGTTTAAAAACCAGGCAAAAATAGAAGGGTTGAGTGAAAAGTAATCGTTTGATAAGTTTTTTGTATTTTTAACTTGTCAGCCTGAAATAACTCCCTATAAT
>NZ_SZWW01000053.1:0-465966 GCF_005280955.1 Citrobacter sp. wls717 | reverse complement strand
CCTCCCTTGCACGTTCACGGGTATCTGTGCTTTAGAAAAGTGATACGGCTGAGGTGAACGGAACGCTGATCAAGAATCACATGTTCAACCTGAACGACATTGCGCGCTTGCGGGGCTTTACGTCAGAAACGCTTACGCGGCATCATGCGCAGCAGCGTATTATCCTTCCAGAAGTAGTGATGCATCAGGGCGGCTGCGGCATGCAAACCAATAACAAAATAGCCCAGGTTTGCCAGCGTCACGTGCCAGGACTTCAGCATCTCCACGAGATCAACGTTGGCTTTTGCCGCATATGGCATGACAAGGCCAAATGCAAGCCACGGATTGCCCCGGTTGTACATCATCACCAGACCAATAATCGGCAACGCAATAAACAACAGATAGATGACCAGATGCCCCAGATGCGCCATTCCGGTCATCATCGGTTTCGGTCTTGGCACAATC
Organism: Citrobacter sp. wls717; assembly: GCF_005280955.1. Lineage (NCBI taxonomy): Bacteria > Pseudomonadati > Pseudomonadota > Gammaproteobacteria > Enterobacterales > Enterobacteriaceae > Citrobacter > Citrobacter sp. wls717. The sequence goes on along the minus strand of NZ_SZWW01000053.1, from coordinate 465,522 downwards.
GGCGGCGCCGGATATTTCAGCCTGACCAGCAGACGCGCCACCATCAGCGTTAAAATCGTGATACCACAGGATACGTGCACCATGTTGAACAAGGGACGATAGCTACGCGGGAAAAATCCGCGAAACTCCATGGCGCTGTAGGCCACAATGACCAACAAAAAAACCAGCCAGTGAATACCAATTTGCAGGCCAGAATACTTATTCCCCATAACACTTCCTGAATAAAAACAATAATGCGTCAACATAACGGGCTTTTGTTAAAAATTCATTAGTTTTTGTTCATCCATTATCAGTCAGTTACGTTTAAGCGCAAAAACAGCTATTGCCCCGGATGCCTGACTGGACTATGCCTGGTAGGGAAAATATGTCGTACCGCCCCATCCTGACAGGAGAAAACCATGAGTAAAATTGGCATTAACGGTTTTGGTCGTATCGGTCGTCTGGTATTGCGTCGACTACTGGAGGTCAAAAGCAGCGTGGAGGTCGTCGCCATTAATGACCTGACCTCGCCCAAAATTCTCGCCTATCTGTTAAAACACGACTCAAATTACGGTCCATTTCCCTGGAGTATCGACTTTACCGAAGACGCGCTGATTGTCGACGGTAAAAGAATCGCTGTTTATGCAGAAAAAGAGGCCAAAAATATTCCGTGGAAAGCCACTGGCGCAGAGATCATCATCGAATGCACCGGTTTTTACACCTCAACAGAAAAAGCCAACGCCCACCTGGACGCAGGCGCCCAAAAAGTCCTGATATCCGCCCCTGCCGGGGATATGAAAACCATTGTTTTTAACGTGAACGACGACACGATGGATGCGAACGATCGAATTATCTCTGTCGCATCGTGCACCACTAACTGCCTGGCGCCGATGGCGAAAGCCCTGCATGACAACTTCGGTATTCAACTGGGCACTATGACAACCATCCATGCCTACACGGGGACACAATCGCTGGTAGATGGCCCTCGCGGAAAAGATCTGCGCGCCTCGCGGGCGGCGGCGGAGAACATCATTCCCCATACCACCGGTGCAGCGAAAGCGATTGGCCTGGTGATTCCGGCATTGAGCGGAAAATTAAAAGGCCACGCCCAGCGCGTACCGGTGAAAACCGGATCCGTCACGGAACTGGTGTCGGTATTGGGTAAAAAGGTCACCGCTGAAGAGGTTAATAACGCGCTGAAAAAAGCCACGCTGAATAATGAGTCATTTGGCTATACCGACGAGGAGATTGTCTCGTCAGATGTGATTGGCTCACATTTCGGTTCGGTATTTGATGCGACACAAACTGAGATTACCGAAGTGGGCGATCTGCAACTGGTAAAAACCGTCGCCTGGTACGATAACGAGTACGGTTTTGTGACCCAACTTATTCGTACGCTGGATAAATTTATCAAGCTCTGACGTTGTGGCGGAGGTCGAATAAACGGGATAGCCGCCAAAGTGTAAAAATTACGCCGGGTGACGTACAAACTCACCCGGCTAAAAGCTTAGGACTGCAGATAAACCACCTGCGTTTGCAGATATTCATTCAGGCCGTGTTTACCGTCTGCCCCACCAATCCCGGACTTGCGCCACCCCGCGTGGAAACCCTGCATTGCCTCGAAGTTTTCACGATTAATATAGGTTTCGCCAAACTTCAACCCCTTAATCGCCTTCATCGCCGTGTTCAGATTTTGCGTGTAAATCGATGAGGTCAATCCATAATCGCTGTCGTTGGCCATCGTCAATGCCTCTTCCAGCGTATTAAACGCCACCACCGGCAGCACCGGACCAAAGGTCTCCTCGTGCATAATCGCCATCTCCTGACGCACATCCAACAGTAATGTCGGCGGATAGTAATAGCCTTTGCCTTCTACCGCCTTACCGCCCAGCACTACTCTGGCCCCCTCCTGCACCGCTCGCGCAACTTTCTGCTCCACTCGTTCCAGCGCAGCGGCGTTAATCAACGGTCCCATCGCAATGTCATTGCGCTCAGCCGGATTGCCGAACTGTACGGCTTTCATCGCTTCACCCAGACGATTAACGAACTGGTCATAAATACCTTTCTGGACGTACACGCGTTCGGCGCAGTTGCATACCTGCCCGGTATTGATCACCCGTGAGTCAACAATTGCCTTCACGGCCAGCTCAAGGTCAGCATCATCCATCACGATAGCTGGGGCTTTGCCCCCCAGTTCCAGGCAGACTTTAGTGATGTTTTTGGCCGCTGCAGCCATAATTTTCTCGCCCGCTCCGACGCTACCGGTCATGCTGACCATTGCCACTTTCGGGTTTCCGGCCAGTTCCTGGCCGACCGTTTCACCGCGTCCCAGGACCAGATTAAATACCCCGCGAGGCAAGCCAATATCATCAACAATTTTGGCAAAAGCGATGGCGTTGTTGGGCGTAAACTCACTCGGTTTAATGACAATGGTATTGCCCGTCAGCAGCGCGGGGGCCAGTTTGCGAGCAATCAGGAAGAACGGAAAATTCCACGGCAGAATGCCCGTTGTCACGCCCAGAGCGCGCTTAAACAGCAGGATATTCTCGCCCGGGCGATCGCTTTGCAGGATCTCGCCTTCATAACGGCGTGCCCACTCGGCCATGTAATCGATATAATCGGCGGTAAATGCGACTTCAACGTCGGCCAGTTGCTGTATTTTCCCGCCTTCAGCCACTATCAATGCGCTGATTTCGCTGGCGCGTTGACGGATACCCGCAGATATTTTGCGTAGCCAGTTCGCCCGTTCAATGGCAGGCAGCGCTTCCCATTCAGGCTGAGCGCGCTCGGCGGCGTCTATCGCTTTACGCGCATCTTCGGCACGTCCATCCGGAATACGTGAGATAACCTCTTCCGTGGCCGGATTGACGACATCAATCCAGGCGTCATCGTGCCAGGTCACAAACTGCCCATCGATATACATAGGATGTTGTACGGGTACTGACATGCGCTTCTCCTGTGATTGATTTGTTTTTGACAAGTAAAACTATTGTTAATTAATATCAATCATGCCTGACGAATTATCACTACAGTGACTGTTCTGTGAGCGGCTTCATAAAAGCGTCTGGCAAAGCGCTGATGAAAGGAAAAAACGGGCGGGATTTATGCCCGTTTGCAACAAAACGCTTACAAACGGGCAGCGGGGATCACAGAGAGCGGCTCTCCAGTAAGTCTGACAACGCGGTATCGCTTTTCAGTTGCTGCCAGGCCGCCTCAACGTTACCAGGAATATCCACATGCACGATAAAATCGCAGCCACAGGGACCATAGCCATTAACATCGTCCCGCAGACGCGGCAACTCTCCGGTAATGAGCGAAAGATAGCGATCCACTGACCATAGCCCTTCGGCCGTCGGCGCAAAGTCCACGCCGTCGCCCTGTTGGACCAGCTCAGGAACGAATCCCGGGAAACCCAACCAGCGCGGCGCATGCGGCTCATCGCGGGTTACGCGCTGAAAGGTGGCCATCGTTCGGCGTTGCATGGTCGGATCCTGTACCACAATGACGGTATGCATGCTTTCTGTCGCCTGGTTCAGTAACGCACAGCTAAATCGGGCATTCTCACCGCAGTTTGTTGACTGGTCTTCCACCCAAATCTTCTCCCCCGGAATGTGCCAGAACTGGTGAGCGATATCGGCAAGGATCGCCGCTTCCGCACGTCCGGTGGTTCGAATGATATTGTAGCGAGGATGTCGGGCAATCGCGTCATACAGAAAGCGCGTGGAATGGCCGATGCCCCCACTAATCAATAAGGGAACCTGTTGGTCTTTCGCGATCCGACAAGCGGCATCGATGGTCGGGATCACCGCGTTCCCCGCCAGAATTACGCAATCTGACTGAACCGTGATGTCCCCCGTAAAATCGCTCTGCGCCAGCCATTGCCCTACAGTATTGATCGCCGCCAGCGTGGTCGCGGAGAGCGTCGGAAACTGACTCATATTCATGACTCCTGGTGTTTATTCTTTACCGGGTACAGAGGCCGGATGGCGGTTACGCCTTGTCCGGCCGGTGGTTCAGCGCGGCGTTATCCCGTGATCTGATCCATCGCCTGCAGAATACGTTTATCTGAAATAGGGTACGGCGTACCAAGCTGCTGGGCAAAGTAGCTGACGCGCAGCTCTTCTATCATCCAGCGGATCTCTTTGACGTCGTCATCTTCACGGCGCGCAGGCGGTAGTTTATTGAACCATTGCTGCCAGGCCTGCTGCACACTATCCACTTTCAGCATCTGTGCACGGTCACGGTGCGGATCGATGGCCAGTTTTTCCAGACGCTTTTCAATAGCCTGCAAATAACGCAACGTATCGCCCAGGCGTTTGAAACCATTACCAGTGACAAATCCGCGGTACACCAGCCCGCTCATTTGCGCTTTGATATCTGAAAGCCCTAACGCCATGGTCATATCCACACGCCCTTTCAGACGCTTATTGATATTAAACACCGCGGTGAGGATCTGTTCGACCTGCTTCGCGATATCCACCACCGTATCGTTCAGTTCAGCCCGCACCTTCTCATGCAACGCCGCAAAGCCCTCTTCCGTCCACACGGGACCACCATGGGCGTCGATCAACCGATCCACACCGCAGGAGATACAGTCGTCAATCAACTCCAACACTTTGCCATACGGGTTAAAATACAGCCCCAGCTTGGCTTTGTTAGGCAACTTCTCGTGTAAGTATTTGATCGGTGAAGGAATGTTCAACAGCAACAGGCGGCGTAAGCCGCACCACATAGCCTGTTGCTGCTCCAGCGGATTATCAAACAATTTGATGGCGACGCTGTCACGCTCATCGACCAGCGCTGGCCACGCTTTTACCTTATAGTTACCGCGTTTTTGCTCGTAACTTTCCGGAAGCTGTCCGAAGCTCCAGATATGCAATCCGCTCTGTTCGATACCGTCATCCGCCACCGCGGACAGCGTTTCCTGAACCTTACCCTTCAAGGCGTCTTTCAGATCCTGTAGCGAACGCCCTTCCTGTAGCTTCTTGTTCTTGTCATCCACCACCCGGAAGGTGATTTTTAGGTGATCGGATACCTGATCCCAATGCCAGTCATCGCGGTCAACGGTAACGCCGGTCATCCGGCGCAGTTCACGTTCCAGCGCGTCCAGCAGCGGCAGTTCCAGCGGCGTCACGCGGCCTAAAAATGCCTCAGCATAGTTCGGAGCAGGAACAAAGTTACGTCGTACCGGTTTCGGCAACGACTTAATCAGAGCGATCACCAGCTCGCGGCGCAGGCCAGGAATCTGCCATTCAAAACCGCTCTCTTCGATCTGATTGAGCAACGGAAGCGGAATATGCACGGTCACACCGTCCGCATCGGCTCCCGGTTCGAACTGGTAGCTCAAACGCAGTTTGAGATTGCCCTGATGCCAGAAGTTCGGATAATCCAGCTTACTGATTTTTTCCGCGCCCTCTTTGATAAGCATGCTCTTTTCAAAGTTGAGCAGGTCCGGGGTCTCGCGGGAAACTTTCTTCCACCAGCTATCAAAGTGGCGAGCAGAAATCACATCATGGCTAATACGCTGGTCGTAAAACTCAAACAGCGTTTCATCATCAACCAGGATGTCGCGACGGCGCGATTTATGTTCTAACTCTTCCACCTCCGCCCGCAGCTTCAGGTTGTCACGGAAGAAAGCATGGCGCGTTTGCCAGTCGCCCTCCACCAGCGCATGACGAATGAACAGTTCACGTGACAGCGCCGGATCGATCTGGCTGTAGTTCACCTTACGGGCAGCAACAATCGGTAAGCCGTAGACGGTGACCTTTTCTGTCGCCATGACCGCGCCCTGCGCGCGTTCCCAGTGCGGTTCGCTGTATGAACGTTTGATCAGATGCTGCGCAACGGGTTCCACCCATTCGGGATCGATACGCGCGGCAATACGCCCCCACAGGCGGCTGGTTTCCACCAGCTCCGCCACCATCGTCCACTTCGGCGGTTTTTTGAACAAACCGGAACCCGGGAAGATCGAGAAACGGGCGTTACGCGCACCGGTAAATTCCTGCTTATCGGCATCTTTCATCCCAATATGGGACAGTAAACCGGTCAACAATGCGACGTGGATCTCCCGATATTCAGCGGGTTCGCTGTTGACCGGAATGCCCAACTCTTTTACCACCTGGCGTAGTTGCGTGTAGATATCCTGCCATTCACGTACGCGCAGATAATTAAGAAAGTCGACTTTACACTGACGACGGAACTGGTTTGACGACAACGCTTTTTGCTGCTCGCCGAGGTAATTCCATAAGTTCACAAACGCCAGGAAATCAGACTCTTTGTCATGGAAGCGGCGATGCTTCTCGTCGGAAGCTTGCTGCTTGTCCATTGGACGCTCGCGCGGATCCTGAATGGACAGCGCCGAGGTGATGATCATCGCCTCACGCACACAGCCATGTTTTTGCGCTTCCAGCACCATACGCGCCAGACGCGGATCCACCGGAAGTTGCGACAGCTGGCGGCCCAACGGCGTTAATTTGTAAGCGGTTGCCTGTTCATCGGTGGTTATCGCACCCAGCTCTTCGAGCAGGCGCACCCCGTCCTGAATATTGCGTTTATCCGGCGCTTCAACAAACGGGAACGCCGCGATATCCCCCAGCCCCAGCGCGGTCATCTGCAAAATAACGGACGCCAGGTTGGTACGCAGGATCTCCGGATCGGTAAACTCCGGACGCGACAGGAAATCGTCCTCAGAATACAGACGAATACAGATCCCTTCCGAAACGCGACCGCATCGGCCTTTACGCTGGTTGGCAGAGGCCTGCGACACCGGTTCAATCGGCAAACGCTGGACTTTCGTGCGATAGCTGTAGCGACTGATACGCGCGGTGCCAGGATCAATGACATACTTGATGCCCGGTACGGTCAGCGAGGTTTCCGCCACGTTGGTGGCCAGCACAATACGACGACCGCTGTGCGACTGGAACACACGGTTCTGCTCGCTATTGGAGAGACGCGCATACAGTGGCAGCACTTCGGTGTGACGCAAATCCAGCTTATTCAGGGCATCAGCGGTATCGCGGATTTCGCGCTCGCCGCTCATGAAGATCAGTATGTCGCCCTGACTTTCACGGCCTAACTCATCTACGGCATCAAAAATTGCCTGCAACTGGTCACGCTCGGTGTCATCTGCGTCTTCAACAATCGGGCGATAGCGAACTTCCACCGGATAGGTGCGACCAGAGACTTCGATAATCGGCGCATTGTTGAAATGCTTAGAAAAGCGTTCCGGGTCAATGGTCGCCGAAGTGATGATAATTTTTAGATCCGGACGACGCGGCAGGAGTTCTTTCAGGTAGCCAAGCAGAAAATCAATATTCAGGCTGCGTTCATGCGCTTCATCGATGATGATGGTGTCGTACTGCATTAGCAGCCGATCCTGCTGGATTTCCGCCAGCAGGATACCGTCCGTCATCAGCTTAACCATGGTGTTGTCACTAACATGATCGCTAAAACGGACCTTATAGCCGATACAGCCGCCCGGCTCGGTTTGCAGCTCTTCCGCAATACGATTCGCCACGGTACGCGCCGCCAGACGACGCGGCTGAGTATGGCCGATCAGCCCTTTCACCCCGCGCCCTAGCTCCATACAGATTTTCGGCAACTGGGTGGTTTTACCTGAACCGGTCTCACCAGCCACAATCACCACCTGATGGTCGCGAATGGCTTCCAGAATATCCTGTTTTTTCTGGCTGACAGGCAGGTTTTCCGGATAGCTGATGACCGGACGCGCCGCTTCACGCAGCACAACTTTACCGGCTGCCTGGTCGATCTCTTTTGCCATCTCCTGGTAAATGGCCTGTTGTGCATCAGGATTTTTAACCTTCTTCACGCCGTGCAAACGGCGGGTAAAACGCTGTCTGTCACGCAGCATCAGCGAGTCCAGCTGTTGCTGCAACATGTTGAAGGTTAATTTTGGTTGTTCTGTCATAGCGTTAAAAGGCAGCCTTCTGCCGGGTTAAATCTCTTTTAGATGATAGATATAGAGTACCACATCGGGGCTTTTCATGTGTTGTTCAATAATTTCGAACATAGGATTCGATATATTGCGCTATCACTGCGACAGGATTGTGAATAAAGTGTCAACAAGCAACGGGGCACTACCCCTTCAAACACATAAAAGGAAACACCCATGAGCAAGGTATTAGTTCTTAAATCCAGTATTCTGGCAGGGTACTCTCAGTCTGGTCAGTTGTCTGATTATTTTGTTGAACAGTGGCGTGAAAAGCACTCTGCTGATGAAATCACCGTCCGCGACCTGGCTGCAAACCCTGTTCCGGTACTGGATGGCGAACTGGTGGGTGCGCTGCGCCCAAGCGATGCGCCACTGACGCCGCGTCAGCAAGAAGCGCTGGCGCTGTCTGACGAATTGATCGCTGAACTGAAAGCGCATGATGTAATTGTTATCGCCGCGCCGATGTATAACTTCAACATTCCGACGCAGTTGAAAAACTACTTTGACCTGATTGCCCGTGCCGGCGTGACCTTCCGCTACACCGAGAAAGGTCCGGAAGGTCTGGTGACCGGTAAACGCGCAGTGGTGCTGACCAGCCGCGGTGGTATTCATAAAGATACGCCGACTGACCTGATCACACCGTATCTGAACGTGTTCCTGGGCTTTATCGGTATCACCGACGTGAACGTGGTCTTTGCTGAAGGTATCGCTTACGGCCCGGAAGTGGCATCTAAAGCCCAGTCCGATGCGAAAGCCGCTATCGACAGCGTGGTTGCTGCCTGATAATTCACCCTCTCACCATCCGGTGGGAGGGATTCTCGGTACTTACTTCTTTGCCCGCACATGTACCTGCTTGCCGTGAATGCGATTAATATCACGCCAGATGGTGGCATACTCCCTGCACTTCGCCAGATTTTCTTCCCAGCAATGAAGTAAAAATTGTTCCGGCTCCGCGACATCCCGGCTTAACAGCTTGAATACCCAACGATTCCAGACATACCATTTGAGAAGCCACATGATTTCACTCCACGACGCGACCGGTGTTGAACTATATCAACATCCGTTTGATGCCGTGTGGCAACTATTGCGATGTCGATGAATAATCCGGAAGGATTCTCCACTTGTAATACCATTCCCCCAGTGGCGTTCAGAAATGATTATTCTTTCCTCAACCACTTACCATTAATACCTTGCACGTACTCCCCCGGTTTAGCGCGAGCGACTAACTTTTGTCCGGCCATTTTTGCCACTTCCTCTGGCGGAATATTATTGCTCTCAGCCAGTTGCTGATAACTGGCGCTTCGCGCCTTATTAATCTCACTCACCAGCGCCTGCGTTTCAGCATCGGTTTGTAATGCCACCAGATAACCATTGAGTGTTTCCCCCACTCGCCCCTGAGTTCTGGCTTCATTCAGGGTCAACGCCCATGCATTGCTGGTGATAAAACTCAGCGCCACCAGGATCGCTGCAAGCTGTTTTTTCATCATTACCTCAGAACAGATCGCTGCGCGATTTCAATAAGCTCTCGACGTCTTTATCAACTTTGATATGAATCTCATGTTCGATTTTGACGTTCATATTAATCGTGATCGGCTCTTTTGGCGCAGCCACTTCGATTCTCGGGGTACAACCTACCACCAGAGATGAAGCCAGCAACCCCAGCATGGCGGCTATCGTTTTCATTGTTGTTCCTCACATTCCTTGCCTTCCAGGCAATGGGTTTCCGGCAGCGTTGCATTTTGCTCAAGCCATGCCTGTAAATTGTCGCCAAAACGCAAACTGCGCCATAGCGTAAAGACGTTTTCTTCGTGGGTGTAATTCAAATTAACCGTCCCCACTTTGCCATCTACCCGGCTATTGCCAGTAACGGTTGCCTGCATCGTTAAGACACCCAGGTTATCCAGGTTTATTTTCGTCCAGGAATGGGTTATTTCCATATAGCGCAGCCAGTTAATTGCCGCGCCAGCCGCCATATTATCTTTAACGACGGCATCCGCCGTGTCTTTATCAATACGCAGCGTCATCGGACCTGGGTTGGTTAACCAGCCGTCTTTGATGATCCACTTTTCGTTATCCAACCATAATGGCAACGCGCCGCTGACCGGACCCGACATAGCGAACTGCTTGGGGTTAACCGCGCTAATAAGCTCGCTGGAGGAGATATTCTGCACCCGTAATAAGGCCGGGTCGTGCTGTGGCATCCGCAGTTGCCGCATGATGACTTTGCCTCCCAGCAGTTCGGCGCTGACATCGCTCAGCAATAACGGATTGCCTTCACTCCAGGGGTACGCTCCCTGTAGATCGGCAGTAATATTTTTCGCCGTCACCTGATTCACGACTTCCGCAATACGCAATGAAACAGGCCCACGCGTACCCAACTGCCATGCGCCTTCGCTAAACCGAAACGGCAAGATAAAATCGACGCCATTAATTTGGTTATCAGGCATCCAGGCGCTACCGCCTTTTAATACCCCATGACCGCCCGCTTCAAAGCCCTGTTCCGGTGCGGCCGAGAATGCGACCTGCGCATAGAGATCACCTTCACGCAGTTTCATTTTCCAGTCAGGCGGGAGCAGCGGCTGGAACACGGTGAGTGATTGTTTTGGCCACCAGGCCTGTCCGCGCAGACGGATCCCGTCCCAACGGCCATTTAGCTGTACGGGGCCAATCGCCCCTGCGTGAAGCTGGCCCTTGAACTGGAAAATCGTCGGGTCGCTGCCTTCCACGCTGAACTTTAGCGTTGAGGGAGGTAAGACGCTTCCGCCGGTGAAGACGGTTTTTCCTGCGTCCAGTGACAGTGCGCCGCTAAACGTCGGTTTGGTCGCGTCCCGTACCCATACGATCGGTTTGTCCATTACCAGGCGTGGGTTTTCCACCGTCATGGTGCCGTATTGCAAGTGGTCAAATCCGGTGGAGAGATCAAAGAGCTTCAGCGTGTTGTCATGCCACTCTCCCTTACCCGCCACGTCCCAGCGGGCATGCATCGGCGTAAAGCTGCCTTCGCCCCAGTAGCGCCATTGCCAACGACCAGCATCAGGAAGAAAATCATTTGCCAGACCATCCAGGTGCAGTTCAAAGCCCCCCATCTGGTTTTCATGCGCACGCAAAATAGCCTGTAGACGACCATCCACACCGCGTTGTGTTACCTTTACGCCCGCCAGCGGCCAACGAATCTCGTCAATATCCAGCGAATCAATTACCCGCCCCCGCGAACGCAACAGCGCCCCTGGCTCAAACGCCAGTTGCGGATCGTTCAGGCTACCGGTGAGTTTGGCGGGTAATTTCGCGTAGAAGATCAGATCGCCCTGTTTCGCTTCGCCGATCAGCTGTAACGGCATCTCGTTGTTATCAATACCCAGCTTACCCGGCCCCAGCGTTAAAACAGCGTTTCCTTTACCGGCATCGCCTTGCGTCAAAACGTTCAGCCGCCCGCTCACCACCGCGTTTTCCAGCCCGGCCTGCCAGTTTTCAACTTTCATGCCCAGCCGTCCGCTTAACGGGAATCCCTGGTAAGGCCAGTTCCAGCGACCGTCGCTGATGGTCAACTGCTGGCGGGTTATTTCCCACGGAAGATCGAGCAGCGGATCGGCACTATCGCGTGCCATGACGATCAGTTGTCCGCTGTTTTCTTGCCACTCCAGTTCGGCGTCCACAAGCGTAGGCTCCTGCGGCAAGTTCAGCGTCGCAACGGCATGACCGCTCACCGGTAACCCATCAGGAACCAGCGGCATGGTAAATTCACCGACCAGTTTTACCGGCGGTTGCCCTTCAAATGCAGCGATATCCAGCTCATTTACCGTGAGATTTTGCCCGTGCAGCCGCCCCTGGAATTTAACCTTTTCCCCCTGGTAGCGCAGTTGCTGAGTAGAGGGCGTTAGCGAAAGCGACAGTTTCCCCTGCCATTCCTGCCAGGGAGAGAGAATAAGTTTGTCGATGTTAATCCAGGTATTGGGCAGCATCGATTGCCATTCAGCCAGCGTTTTGGGTGCTACCGGAGACGCTTCTGTCTGCGGTAATTTGGCCAGGCAAGCGGAATCCAGCTCAATTGTCCCGACATTGAGCAACCAGCGGCTGGGATGGGACAGGTCCGCCTGAGTAATGCGCGCCAGCGGGCAATCATCGACCAGATAGCGGAGTTCCGGGATATGCAGCCCATGCCGTGTCAGCCGTGGACTCTCATCCAGCGCGATACGTGTCCCCACAGGTAACCAGACGCCCACCAGGGTCGGGACCCACAGGCCAAGCGTCATCACCAGCGTCAGCGGCACGAGAATCAATAATAAGAGGAGTGCCAGAACGGCTTTATATTTACCCTTCATGGGTAGTTAATATCCTGAATTAGCAAAATTTAAGCCGGTTTAGGCCTGTATTGTGGCATGTTTAACTGCATATTCCCACATTAAGGACAGATAACAGCGCTATGTGGCACGCTGTTACACGTGCCGTCAGGAATGATTCCAACACAGTAGCGCATGGATTCGGACTCAATGATGGTTCAGTTGTCCATCGCTATGTTTAGGTCCTATCCGACCAGCCTCTATCAGTATTTCTTCTATAAGTTCTTCAAGACACTCCTTGCCATGATGATCACAGACAAGATGCACCTGGCGGGAAATTTCTTCAGGTTTCATTCCATCGCATAAAGCCGCCTTAAGCATTAAGGTGGCCCATCGTTTTGCTTCAGAGTGAGTTAGCATAACTCCTCCCGATATCTGCTACCTGTATAAGCGTAGCTGTCTGGATGTGAATCACCTGGCTTTTTGCCCACACTACCTGCTCAGCGAATGGAAAATATCCAGTTGTTGAAATCGCGTAACCTGCCCACACTAACAAAAGATACGCTTTAAACATTCATTACTTCTATGACTATCAATAACTTTTTAGATTTTGTAAAATAATTTTAATTGGATTAACGTGACGTCAAAATCACTGGAGAAAGTCTTATGAAACTCGCCATCTATAGTACAAAACAGTACGACAAAAAGTATCTGCAGCAGGTTAACGAGGCTTTTGGTTTTGAACTTGAATTTTTTGACTTTCTGTTGACGGAGAAAACAGCTAAAACAGCCCATGGTTGCGAAGCTGTATGCATCTTCGTCAACGACGATGGCAGCCGACCGGTTCTGGAAGAACTGAAAAAGCTGGGTGTGAAATATATCGCCCTGCGCTGCGCCGGGTTCAATAACGTCGATCTCGACGCGGCAAAAGAGCTGGGTCTGCAGGTGGTACGCGTCCCTGCCTATTCGCCTGAAGCCGTCGCTGAGCATGCGATTGGCATGATGATGACCCTGAACCGCCGTATTCATCGCGCGTATCAACGTACCCGTGATGCCAACTTCTCTCTTGAAGGGCTGACCGGCTTTACCATGTATGGCAAAACGGCCGGGGTGATTGGTACCGGTAAAATCGGTATTGCTGCGCTGCGGATCCTGAAAGGTTTTGGTATGCGCCTGCTGGCGTTCGATCCCTACCCAAGCGCCGCTGCTCTGGAATTAGGCGTGGAATATGTCGATCTTAAAACACTGTTTGCTGAGTCCGACGTTATCTCCCTGCACTGCCCGTTAACGCCGGAAAATTATCATCTGCTCAATCAGGAAGCCTTTGAGCAAATGAAAAACGGCGTGATGATTATTAACACCAGTCGCGGAGCGCTGATCGATTCACAGGCGGCTATCGATGCCCTGAAAAACCAGAAAATTGGTTCTCTGGGTATGGATGTGTATGAAAACGAACGCGACCTGTTCTTTGAAGATAAATCCAATGATGTGATTCAGGATGATGTGTTCCGTCGCCTGTCAGCCTGCCATAACGTGCTGTTTACCGGGCATCAGGCGTTTCTGACCGCCGAAGCGTTGACCAGCATTTCTGAAACGACACTGCAAAATCTGGAACAAATCTCCAAAGGCGAAACCTGTCCAAACGCCCTCTTTTAATCCCTGTGCTCCCCTGATTTAAGGGGGGCATTTTCAGACAATTGCCGATGATAAAACAGTCAGTATCATTATCATATTGAATGTATTCCGGTCACGAAATTAGAGAATGTTAATGAAGAAAGTTGTCACGTTGATTGCCCTCAGCACGCTGATGGCTGGCTGTGTGAGCAGTGGAAACATTTCCGTCAATCGCGACCAGTTACAGCATCACCGTTTCGTTTTGCAGAGCGTGAATGGTAAAGCCGTTACCGTCGCCAACAACCCACCCGAATTGAGTTTTGGCGAAAACATGACGGTATCAGGAAAGATGTGTAATCAATTCCACGGTCAGGGCAAGTTGTCCGACGGCGAGTTGAAGGTGAAAGATATGGCGATGACCCGCATGATGTGCGCCGATCCACAGCTTAACGCGCTCGACGGTATCGTCAGCGAAATGTTTAAGCAAGGCGCACAGGTAGATTTGACTGCTGACCAGTTGACACTGGCGACAGCAGAACAAACGCTGACGTATAAACTTGCGGATTTAATGTAATGAACGCGCAGGCTCAATAGCTCCCACAGCTTCCGGCGGCAAGCGACTGCTCACTACAGCGTTTGCCGTTGGGTAGCGCGCACATCCCGATGGCTGAGCCATCCAGTTGACGGGCAACGGAGAGCGAACCACCAATCATGGCGCAATTTGCTTCTCCAGAACTGGACATTGCTGCCTTCATGCCCGGTGCGACATGTGCTGCCGTTGCCTGCTGAACAGGTTCACTGCTACACGCCGATAATAATAACGCGGCACACCCTACCCAAAACGCTGCGCGCATCTTACTCCCCTCTGAAGATTAACCAAACGACACAGCCATAAATAATAGGCAGCAGAGACACCGCCGTCGAGAGGCAAACCACGCATTTATGCGCGCTGTTTACATTTTCTGGCAATTTTTTGGCTGCTCCTTTGATCAAACCATACATTCTCTTTATTCCAGGGACACAAAAGCGAAAATGCGCCTGAATGGCTTTTGCTAAAATAGAAGGATAATTACAGGACTCGCAACGCTTTCGCGAGTCCCTCTTTTTGCGCAATGTAAGGGTGTCAGTATGATCACAATTGACGGTAATGGTGCGGTTGCTTCGGTCGCATTTCGTACCAGCGAGGTTATCGCCATCTACCCGATTACGCCCAGTTCGACGATGGCGGAACAGGCCGATGCCTGGGCCGGAAATGGGCTTAAAAACGTGTGGGGAGATATCCCTCGCGTCGTAGAAATGCAGTCGGAAGGCGGTGCGATTGCGACCGTTCACGGCGCGTTGCAGACCGGTGCGCTCTCTACGTCGTTTACCTCATCACAGGGTTTGCTGTTGATGATCCCAACGCTGTACAAACTGGCCGGTCAGTTGACCCCGTTTGTACTGCACGTTGCAGCGCGAACTATTGCCACGCACGCGTTATCGATCTTTGGCGATCATTCCGACGTGATGGCTGTACGCCAAACCGGATGCGCGATGCTGTGCGCCAGTAGCGTTCAGGAAGCGCAGGATTTTGCGCTAATTTCGCAAATGGCCACCCTGAAAAGCCGGGTTCCGTTTATTCATTTCTTTGATGGATTCCGTACATCACATGAAATTAATAAAATTGTGCCGCTGGCTGATAACACCATCCTCGGGCTGATGCCTCAGGCGGAGATCGATGCTCACCGCGCTCGGGCACTAAATCCAGAGCATCCGGTTATCCGCGGTACATCAGCGAATCCGGACACCTACTTCCAGTCACGCGAAGCGACAAACCCATGGTACAACGCGGTTTACGATCACGTAGAACAGGCGATGAACGACTTCGCCGCAGCCACGGGCCGCCAGTATCAGCCATTTGAATATTACGGTCATCCGCAGGCAGAACGCGTCATTATTTTAATGGGCTCGGCGATTGGCACCAGTGAAGAAGTTGTCGAAGAGCTGATGGCACACGGCGAGAAAGTTGGTGTGCTGAAAGTCCGTCTGTTCCGCCCCTTCTCCGCCAAACATTTACTGCGCGCGCTGCCGGAAAGCGCGCGCAGCATCGCCGTTCTGGATCGCACCAAAGAACCCGGCGCGCAGGCAGAACCATTATATCTGGATGTCATGACCGCGCTGGCGGAAGCGTTTAACTGTGGCGAACGAGAAACCTTACCGCGTGTGATTGGCGGACGCTATGGTCTTTCGTCCAAAGAGTTTGGCCCCGACTGCGTCATGGCGGTCTTTAATGAGTTGAATAGCACGAAACCTAAACCACGCTTCACGGTCGGTATCTATGATGATGTCACCAATCTGTCATTGCCGTTGCCGGAAAACACCCTGCCCGGCACCGCTAAGCTCGAAGCGCTGTTTTACGGCCTGGGTAGCGATGGCAGCGTGTCGGCCACCAAAAACAATATCAAGATTATCGGTAACTCTACGCCATGGTATGCGCAGGGTTATTTCGTGTATGACTCGAAAAAAGCAGGCGGCCTGACCGTCTCCCACCTGCGCGTCAGTGAGCACCCCATTCGTTCAGCGTATCTGGTTTCACAAGCCGATTTTGTCGGCTGCCACCAGTTGCAATTTATCGATAAGTACCAGATGGCCGAACGCCTGAAACCTGGCGGTATATTCCTGCTTAATACCCCATACAGTGTGGATGAAGTCTGGGCGCGTCTGCCGCAGGAAGTTCAGGCGGTGCTGAATCAGAAGAAAGCCCGTTTCTACGTGATTAATGCGGCTAAAATCGCCCGTGAGTGTGGTCTGGCGGCGCGTATAAACACCGTGATGCAAATGGCGTTCTTCCACCTGACGCAAATTTTACCAGGTGACAGTGCGCTGGCAGAGTTGCAGGGGGCGATTGCGAAAAGCTACAGCAGTAAAGGCCAGGATCTGGTCGAACGTAACTGGCAGGCGCTGGCTCTGGCGCGTGAATCCGTCGCCGAAGTGGCCCTGCAGCCTGTTGATCCGCATAGCGCCAACCGCCCACCGGTGGTTTCTGATGCCGCACCAGATTTCGTGAAAACCGTCACCGCAGCAATGCTCGCCGGTCTGGGCGATGCGCTGCCCGTTTCCGCGCTGCCGCCGGACGGTACCTGGCCAATGGGGACTACGCGTTGGGAAAAACGCAATATCGCCGAAGAGATCCCAATCTGGAAAGAAGAGCTGTGTACGCAATGTAACCACTGCGTTGCCGCCTGCCCGCACTCGGCTATCCGCGCCAAGGTGGTTTCCCCAGAAGCGATGGAAAACGCCCCTGCCAGCCTGCATTCTCTGGATGTGAAATCACGCGACATGCGCGGCCAGAAATATGTCCTGCAGGTTGCGCCTGAAGATTGCACCGGTTGTAATCTGTGCGTCGAAGTGTGCCCGGCGAAAGATCGCCAAAATCCTGAGATCAAAGCCATCAATATGATGTCGCGCCTTGAGCATGTCGAAGAAGAAAAAGTTAACTATGACTTCTTCCTCGATCTGCCGGAGATTGATCGCACCAAACTGGAACGTATTGATATTCGCACCTCGCAGTTGATTACACCGCTATTTGAATATTCCGGCGCCTGCTCAGGCTGTGGTGAAACGCCGTATATCAAACTGCTTACGCAGTTGTACGGTGACCGCATGTTGATTGCGAATGCCACCGGGTGTTCATCAATTTATGGCGGTAACCTGCCCTCAACGCCATACACCACCGATGCCAATGGGCGTGGGCCAGCATGGGCAAACTCGCTGTTTGAAGATAACGCCGAGTTTGGTCTGGGCTTCCGTCTGACGGTCGATCAACACCGGGCGCGCGTTATGCGTCTGCTGGAGCAATTTGCCGATAACATCCCGGCTGAACTCAATGACGCTTTGCACGCAGAAGCCACGCCGGAGGTCCGTCGTGAGCAAGTCGCGGCCCTGCGCGAGCATCTGAAAGATGTCGAAGGCGCACAGCAGTTGTTAACCGATGCCGACGCGCTGGTTGAGAAATCCATCTGGCTGATTGGCGGCGATGGCTGGGCCTACGATATTGGCTTCGGCGGGCTGGATCACGTTCTTAGCCTGACCGAGAACGTCAATATTCTGGTGCTGGATACCCAGTGTTACTCCAACACGGGTGGGCAAGCGTCAAAAGCCACGCCTCTTGGGGCCGTCACTAAATTTGGGGAGCACGGCAAACGTAAGGCTCGTAAAGATCTTGGCGTCAGTATGATGATGTACGGGCATGTTTATGTCGCGCAGATTTCCCTGGGCGCCCAGTTGAACCAGACGGTGAAAGCTATCCAGGAAGCAGAATCCTATCCGGGGCCGTCGCTGATTATCGCGTATAGCCCTTGTGAGGAACATGGTTATGACCTCGCGTTGAGCCACGATCAGATGCGTCAGCTCACGGCAACCGGGTTCTGGCCGCTGTATCGCTTTGATCCGCGTCGTGCTGACGAAGGTAAACTGCCGCTGGCGCTGGATTCTCGCCCGCCGTCAGATGCTTTGGCTGAAACATTACTTAACGAGCAACGCTTCCGCCGCTTAAATGCCCAACAGCCTGAAGTCGCTGAACAGCTGTGGAAAGACGCAACAGCCGATCTGCAAAAACGCTACGATTTCCTGGCGCAACTGGCAGGTAAAGCGGAAAAGAGCGGAACCGAGTAATACGTTTAGATCACTATTAAAGTGGAACGAAAAAAAAGCCCGAACAGTTGTTCGGGCTTGTCAATTTATTCGCTGGCTAATTAATATTGGCTATCAATACGACAACGAAAAAATAAAACGTGACAATAAAGGCATATAACACGCGCAGAATAGCTCAACAAAATTCACTTGTATAATTTTTATTTTATATATATTAAATCCATACATTCATAATAATTATCACTGTTTCTGTAGAATTATTTATTTAAGGTTTTACTTAAGACGTAACAATTCATATTTATCTGTTTACGGAACTTCTCCTTTAGCATGCTTTTACTCCCTACATGGGTAGTCACAGGTTAATAAAAAAACTAAAGGATTATTTCAATGAACAGAAAAGTACTGGCTCTCGTAATTCCTGCCCTGCTGGCTGCAGGCGCGGCTCACGCTGCTGAAGTTTATAATAAAGACGGCAACAAATTAGATCTCTATGGCAAAGTAGACGGCCTGCATTACTTCTCTGACGACGCGAACAGCGATGGCGATCAGACTTATATGCGTATGGGCTTCAAAGGCGAAACCCAGGTTAACGATATGATCACCGGCTATGGCCAGTGGGAATATCAGGTTCAGGCTAACACTACCGAAAACGATAAAGGTAACTCCTGGACTCGTCTGGCGTTCGCGGGTATTAAAGTTGGTGACTACGGCTCATTCGACTACGGTCGTAACTACGGCGTACTGTACGATGTGGAAGCCTGGACCGATATGCTGCCAGAATTCGGTGGTGACTCCTACACCAAAGCGGATAACTTCATGACCGGTCGTGCTAACGGCGTAGCGACCTACCGTAACACCGACTTCTTTGGTCTGGTTGACGGTCTGAACGTTGCACTGCAGTATCAGGGCGCGAACGAACAGACAAGTGATGAGCAGGAAGGCACCAACAATGGTGGCGACCGTAATGTGAAGAATTCCAACGGTGACGGTTTCGGTATCTCCTCTACCTACGATCTGGGTATGGGCGTAACCTTCGGTGCTGCCTATACCTCTTCTGACCGTACCAACGAGCAGGTGAACCATTCTACCGCTGGCGGCGATAAAGCTGACGCGTGGACTGCTGGCCTGAAATACGATGCGAATAACATCTACCTGGCAACCATGTACTCCGAAACCCGTAATATGACCCCGTACGGCGGCTCTGACGGTAGTGATTACACTATTGCCAACAAAACTCAGAACTTTGAAGTTACTGCGCAATACCAATTCGATTTCGGTCTGCGTCCGGAAGTGTCTTTCCTGATGTCTAAAGGTAGCGATCTGGCTACTGTAAATGGTAACGATGATAAAGATCTGGTTAAATATGCTTCTGTAGGTGCGACTTACTTCTTCAACAAAAACTTCTCCACCTACGTTGATTACAAAATCAACCTGCTGGACGAAGACGACAGCTTCTACACTCGCAATGACATCTCTACCGATGACACTGTAGCTCTGGGTATGGTTTACCAGTTCTAATTTTGTCAGCCCGCCGGCAACGGCGGGTTTTCTTTCTGTTATCGCAATTCTGTTTTATCCAGATCAAAACATTATATCTGTTGCTTCAAAACACATCCCTGATAGATGATATATTGCATAAAGACCTGTAGTAGAGGATACCTGCAATGAATCATCACCCTGTAAAATCATCGCGTATTGCATCCGTCGGTTATGACGAATCCTCCTGCACGCTTGAAATTCGCTTTCATCAATTGTCTACGCTGCAATACCAGCATGTGCCTGCCCGTATTTTTCGTGATTTCCTGAGCGTAGTCTCTAAAGGTCGATTTTATGATGGGGTAATAAAAGGAAAATTCCCTGAAATCAAAATAAAGTGATGCCAAAATGTGATCTTTGTCATTGTACATAAAGTGCCATTACGCGGTAAGCTTTAGATGGATACTTAAACAGGAGGTTTTATGAACAGAACGATTCTTGTACCCATCGATATTTCAGACTCAGAATTAACTCAACGCGTTATTGCCCATGTTGAAGCAGAAGCAAAAATTGACGATGCGCAGGTCCATTTTTTGACCGTTATTCCGTCACTGCCCTATTACGCTTCCCTGGGACTGGCTTACTCGGCAGAGTTGCCTGCCATGGACGATCTGAAAGCCGAAGCGAAATCTCAACTGGAAGAGATTATCAAGAAGTTCAATATCCCAACGGACAGAGTGCACGTTCATGTCGCGGAAGGTGCGCCGAAAGATAAAATTCTGGAGATGGCTAAAAAATTACCGGCTGATATGGTCGTTATCGCTTCTCACCGACCTGACATCACCACTTACCTGCTGGGTTCTAACGCCGCGGCCGTGGTGCGTCATGCTGAGTGTTCAGTTCTGGTTGTCCGCTAAGCTGTCTGGCCCGCACATCGTGGCGGGCTTTTTGTTTTACCCTTCATACCCCGATTCCTGTCCTAAATGTGCTGACATTTTTCCCGCTTATCCGTACCATACACGCCACGGTTTTTATATCAGACTTCTTTTGCCGGACTATCCGGCGTGATGCATACTCTTCTGATGCCACACTATGAATTGAGCCTCTATTAAATGTCGCAAAATCAAGATATTAGCAAGAAAGAACAATACAACCTGAACAAATTGCAAAAACGTCTGCGTCGCAACGTGGGCGAAGCGATTGCCGACTTCAATATGATCGAAGACGGCGATCGCATTATGGTGTGCCTTTCCGGAGGGAAAGACAGCTATACCATGCTGGAGATCCTGCGTAATTTGCAGCAAAGCGCCCCGATCAGTTTTTCCTTAGTTGCGGTTAACCTCGATCAGAAACAACCCGGCTTCCCCGAGCATATTCTGCCGGAGTATCTGCAACAGTTGGGTGTTGAGTATAAAATCGTCGAAGAAAACACCTACGGGATCGTCAAAGATAAAATTCCTGAAGGCAAAACGACCTGCTCGCTCTGCTCTCGCCTGCGTCGCGGCATTCTGTACCGCACGGCAACCGAGTTAGGCGCCACCAAGATTGCGCTCGGCCACCATCGTGATGACATCCTGCAAACGCTGTTTTTAAACATGTTCTATGGCGGGAAAATGAAAGGTATGCCGCCGAAGCTGATGAGCGATGACGGTAAGCACATCGTGATCCGTCCACTGGCCTACTGCCGTGAGAAAGATATTGAGCGTTTCTCCGAAGCGAAAGGTTTCCCGATTATTCCGTGTAACCTGTGCGGCTCCCAGCCTAATCTGCAACGTCAGGTCATCGCTGATATGCTGCGCGACTGGGACAAACGCTATCCAGGCCGCATTGAAACCATGTTCAGCGCAATGCAGAACGTTGTGCCTTCTCATTTGAGTGATATCAATCTGTTCGATTTTAAAGGCATTAAACACGGTTCAGAGGTGGTGGACGGTGGTGATTTAGCGTTTGACCGCGAAGAGATCCCGCTGCAACCCGCGGGCTGGCAGCCAGAAGAGGATGATGCTCAACTGGATGAGCTGCGCCTGAACGTGGTGGAAGTGAAGTAACTTATCATGCCAGATAAGCGGAGCGCCATCAGGCGCTCCAACGCGCATTTATTTCAATAAACGAACGCGGCAGGTCTTGCCTTTAATCTTACCGTTTTGCAATTGTTTCCATGCCTTATGCGCCACAGTCTGGCGAACAGCGACGTAAACATGCGCCGGATGGACGGCGATTTTGCCGATATCAGCGCCAGCCAGACCAATATCACCGGTCAGAGCGCCCAGAACATCGCCGGGACGCATTTTAGCCTTTTTACCGCCATCAATGCATAACGTGGCCATCTCAGCGTTTAGCGGCAGAATTGAACCATTGCCCGGCGCAGGCAACCAGTTCAGTTTTAGCTGCAGCATTTCAGCCAGGATATTGGCACGTTGCGCTTCTTCCGGCGCGCAGAAGCTAATCGCCAGACCGCTGTTGCCAGCGCGAGCGGTACGGCCAATACGATGGACATGAACTTCCGGATCCCACGCCAGTTCGAAATTAACCACCAGTTCCAGCGACTTGATATCCAGACCACGCGCGGCTACATCGGTAGCGACCAGTACACGTGCGCTGCCGTTGGCAAAACGTACCAGCGTCTGATCGCGATCGCGCTGTTCAAGATCGCCATGCAATGAGAGTGCGCTTTGCCCCGCCGCATTCAGTGCATCGCATACGGCCTGACAATCTTTTTTGGTATTACAAAAAACCACACAGGATGCAGGCTGGTGCTGGCTGAGCAATTTTTGCAGCAACGGAATTTTGCCGTGGCTGGACGTTTCAAAAAACTGCTGTTCAATAGCTGGCAGCGCATCAACCGTATCAATTTCGATCGTTAGCGGATCTTTCTGTACCCGGCCGCTGATGGCGGCAATCGCCTCCGGCCAGGTCGCAGAAAAAAGCAAGGTCTGACGTGATGCAGGCGCAAAGCGGATCACCTCATCAATCGCGTCGCTAAAACCCATATCCAGCATACGGTCGGCTTCATCCATCACCAGCGTATTCAGGGCATCCAGAGAAACGGTGCCTTTTTGCAGGTGGTCAAGTAAACGCCCCGGCGTGGCGACAATAATATGTGGCGCATGTTGCAGGGAGTCACGCTGTGCGCCAAAGGGCTGGCCGCCGCACAGGGTTAAGATCTTGGTATTGGGCAGAAAGCGCGCTAAACGACGCAGTTCCCCTGCCACCTGGTCGGCAAGTTCACGCGTTGGGCACAACACGAGAGACTGCGTCTGAAACAGCGCGGCATCAATATGCTGCAACAACCCCAGACCAAAAGCAGCCGTTTTGCCACTGCCGGTTTTAGCCTGCACGCGAACATCCCTCCCCGCCAGGATTGCCGGTAACGCAGCAGCCTGAACAGGCGTCATTTCAAGGTAACCCAGCTCGTTGAGGTTCTCGAGTTGGGCGGCAGGTAAAACATTCAGGGTTGAAAAAGCGGTCACAATTTAATCTCGCGGTAAAAACTCACATTCAGCAGGCGCGTATCCTCGCAGATCTGCGCCCGCGATGCGACAATTTAATCGGCTCCTCATCCGGTGGCGGATCCGGCATCGGCTGCGGACGAGGTAGCGGATCGGGAACAGGAACCGGGTCGGTGGGTAGCGAATCAGCGTTTGGTACTTGCCACTGTAGCATTGCAATCAGACAGGTCATATAGCCCTCCAGTCATCAGGTTGACTCTTTTAGGGTAGACGCTGATTTCCTGCAGGCAAAAAAAAGCCGACTAATCTAAGTCGGCGTCGTACGAATCAATTGTGCTATGCAGTAATTCAAAAAAGGAAGTAAGACAATATGGAGCGCAACGCCCATCGCTTGACGTTGCATTCACCTGCGAGTGAGATATTGCCCCGAATAGGTAGATGGTTTATTGACTTCGCTCAAAAACCTGGCCGTTTTCATGCGCAAAAGCCACTAAAAAATGTTGTTGTTACAACCATTTACTACGATGCAACCATAAAGTAACACCACCAATCAGGACCACTAACAGAATACAGAAAAATGAGAAACCAAACTGCCAGCCGCCGCCGGGGATACCACCGAGGTTAACGCCAAACAGTCCGGTTAAAAATGTACTGGGTAGGAAAACCATCGCCATCAAGGACATTGTATAAGTTCGGCGCGCCAGAGACTCCTGCATAACCTGCGCAATTTCGTCCGCCATGATACCGGTCCGGGCGATACAGGCGTCTATCTCATCCAGCCCTCTTCCCAACCTGTCGGCGATATCCTGCATCCGTCGCCGATGATCGTCGGTCATCCAGGCTAAACGCTCACTCGCCAAGCGCGCATAGACATCGCGCTGAGGCGCCATATAGCGGCGCATCACAATCAGTTGCTTGCGCAGTAATGCCAGGAACCCGCGCGGGGGGATTTGCTGATCGAGCAGATTATCTTCCAGGTCTATAATCTTGTCGTGCAGTTGCTCGATAAACTCGCTGGCATGATCGGTTAACGCATCGCAGACATCCACCAGCCAGCTACCGCAGTCAGCCGGCCCTGTACCTTCCTGGAGATCGCTGACCACATCATCCAGTGCCAGTACTTTGCGCTGGCGCGTTGAGACAATCAGACGTTCATCCATATACAAGCGCATAGCGACCAGTTGGTCAGGTCGCTCGTCGGTGCTGCCATTAATACAACGCAGCGTGATCAACGTACCTTCCCCGACTCTGCTTACGCGTGGGCGCGTACTTTCACCCGCCAGCGCATCACGCACATTATTAGGAAGCAGAGGCGTGGTCGCCAGCCATTGCGCACTTTCAGAATGGGTATAATTAAGATGCAGCCAGCAGGGATGCTGAGCGTCGATAACATCGTTATTTTCCAGCGTTTTCACCCCACCACGGCCATCCAGCAGCCAGGCAAACACGGCATCTGGCACATTAACATCAGTTCCCTTAATGGCTTCCACAGCGCCTCCACAAACATTCAGCTTTTTTCGATAGTCTAGCCGTCAGAATAGGTTAAGCAATATCTCATTGTCCCATTGCGCTGAAATGATTCATAAAAGTATCTGATAACAGAAAAAGCGCCGACGAATGCGACGCTTGTGGTGAGAGAGATCCTGTTATGCTCGCTGGCGTATTGCAGGCTCAAGAGTTTTACTTAACCGAAATTGATGGGTTCGGGACTGGAGATCAATCACCTGGTTTTTCAGGATGCCCGAGGAATCAGAAAGCTCATCCACCATGGCGGCATTACTTTGGGTTACGTTCTCCAGTTCGGCCAGAGCATGAGTGATCCTGATAATCCCTTTCTCCTGCTCCTGGGTAGTCGTTAATATCTCGCCCATCAACTGGCTTAATTGCCCGGCGCCCCCGACGATATCCTGCATATTTTTTTCTGCTTCGCGTACGATAGCCGCGCCTTGCTGAACATTTTGATGGGTTTGGGCAATCAGCTGTTTAATATTTTTAGCTGCATCTGCGCTGCGGTGCGCCAGCTTCCTTACTTCACCAGCCACCACGGAAAACCCTTTTCCATGCTCCCCCGCCCTCGCCGCTTCCACCGCTGCATTCAATGCCAGAATATTTGTCTGGAATGCGATACCATCTATCAGCGTAATAATTTCGGTCATCTGCTCCGCGCATTCGGTGATTGAACGCATATTTGCCGCCACCTGCACCATTAATTCGCCTCCCTGTCGGGCGCACTGTGTAGCAATTGTCGCCTGGGCGCTGGCTATTTGCGTGTTATCAGCATTATTTCGCGTATTCACCGCGATCTCATCCATGTTGGCAGCCGTCTGCATTAATGCTCCGGATTGCTGTTCTGTTTTCACTGAAAGCTCAGCGCTGCGTTCTGCAAGCTGTTCTGAGAGCGCCATTGCCGTTTGTGAGGATATCCTGATCTCATTCACAAGTGTTGAAATATTACTTGATAAGCTATTGATGCCTGGTATAAGTCTACCCGCGCAATTATTACCAAATTCTGGAATGCTGATCGCCAGATTTCCGGACGTAACCTCTTCAATACTTCTTTTAACCGTATTAATCGGCATCACCAGATATTTGGTCATATACCACCACAGACATAATAGAGAAATGAAACTTACCAAATTGCTGCCAATAATAACATCAATACCGGCTGCAAGTATTATCTCCACCACATTAAGAGCCACTGCTGTTATTACCAGAAATAAAACAATAAAAGTCCTGACGCTAATATTATTTAACATTTTAGCCCTGTTTACCAAGAAAATGAGGTGAATATTATTTTTTATAGCACCTGCCATGCAAATTGCCATTACCCTGATACGAAAGGCGAATATTCAATAAGAGTCGGCAGCCCTTTCACTTAAATCACAGAATGATGCTGATTATTTGTCTTAATCTGGTGATTTATTCTACCAAAAATGATTGCCAGGCTTGTTATCAGATTATTGTGATGGTGAGCACGTAAAGAACACAAAATGCACAGAATTATAATTAGCATGAATATTTATATAAGCATTACCGCATTAATATGAATATTTTCATGTTCTAACTAATACACATTGTAAAAGCATGAGTACAGCAAGGTGGCGATCTCTGGCCGACGTTGATCTACCTTCTGGCGGGTATCTGGTGGCGCGACAGTGTGTATGGGGATCACCATTTTTGTTGATGATTCCAGCGCCATTCATTCAAATATATTGATGATTAAATCACGTCCAGCACTGACATTAAAAATTGAAAGTCTATTTGCCAAAGATTTTAGCGATAACAGTAAAAATACCAAAATAGTGTCTACTATTATTGGCATAGTCTGTAGCATAAACTGATAACAACATCAGACTAAAGCCAGTTGTCCCCCCTTGTCTCACCGACAATCAATAACATTATGAGACGGTAATATAAAAACATTCGCCATTAAATGGGCAACACAGCAGATAAGATAACGGGATTATCGATGAGTATAAACGCGCTGCACTCACTGGACTTATTAACTCTTCCGGTGTGGATTGTTTCACCACATACCGAAGAACTTGTGTTCGCTAATACCGTTGCACGGGAGCTAATGCAGGATTCCTGTTTTGCTACACTGCGAAAAGGCATATTCTCGACATATGCCCAAAATGATTTAACCATGTATCTCAGTGACTTGAAAAATCATCACCCTATTGTGGAAATTCTCACGGTTTATCGCAACGGTGAAGAAATCGCGATGGCCAGCCGCCTGTCCATTAAGTCGCTCCCGGATATGGGGGACATCATTATTTTCGAAGGCATTGAAACACCGACCGCGCAGGGATTGAAAGCCAGTCGTTCTGCGAACTATCAGCGAAACAAGCAGGGATTTTACGCGCGCTTCTTCCAGACCAATGCGGCGCCGATGTTACTTATCGATCCGTCCCGCGATGGTTTGATCGTCGATGCGAATCTCAGCGCACTGAATTTTTATGGTTACAGCCATGATGTGATGTGCCAGAAACATACATGGGAAATCAACATGTTGGGCCGTCATATCCTACCGGTGATGCATGAAATCGCCCATCTGCCCGGCGGTCATAAGCCATTGCATTTTGTCCATAAGCTTGCAGATGGCTCCTTACGTCACGTGCAAACTTATGCCGGACCGATCGAAATCTACAGCAATAAGCTCATGCTGTGCATTATTCATGACATTACCGAACAAAAAAGGCTGGAGCAGGAACTCGAACAAGCGGCCCTGCGTGACGCCCTGACCGGATTACTGAACCGCCGACATTTTTATCAGGTAACCGAACCACAACAGACGCACGCGATGTCATTGACGCAGGACTACAGCCTGCTATTAATCGACACCGATCGCTTTAAAAGCATTAACGATCTCTTCGGTCATTTAAGAGGTGACGATGTGCTTTGCGCTCTGGCGCGAACGCTGGAGTCCTGCGCGAGAAAAGACGACCTGATTTTTCGCTGGGGAGGGGAAGAGTTTGTACTCCTTCTGCCGCGAACCTCACTGGAGGTTGCCCTTAATCTCGCAGAAGTAATACGCGCGGCGGTGGCCAAGGTGACGCTTCCTGGCCTTCCCCGCTTTACCGTCAGCATTGGCGTTGCGCGGCACGAAACGAATGAAAGCATCGATGAGCTATTCAAACGCGTTGACGACGCGCTGTACAAAGCCAAAAACGAAGGGCGGAACCGGGTACTGGCAGCCTGATGTTTATGTCGGTCAGCGACTGCGCTTAGCGTGACGCTCCCAGTTCTCCTGTTTTGCCTGCGCGGTTTTACGTAATGCCACATAGCATGCTCCGCTGCCGCCGTGATGCGGCAGTGCGGCGCAGTAGGCTTGTACATCTTCAAATTCCGTCAGCCAACGCGCTACATAGCTGCGAACAATGTTGGCATGAGAATTATCGTCGCGCCCCTTGCCGTGTATCACCAACACGTTACGCAATCCTTCTTGCTGCGCCTGCAGAATAAAACTGAAGAGCATCTGACGACAGGTTTCAACGGGCTGACGGACGAGATTGAGACTCGCCTGCTGCGGATATTTACCGGTTCGTAGTTTGTCAGTCACACCGTGCTGCAAACCTTCGCGGCGAAACTCCAATGGTACGCTCAACGGGACAATATCGAGAAAACCCGTTGAGAGAAAATTATCCAATTGCAGCGTATCAATACGAGCCGGAGCGCGGAGATTGCGTGTAGGCTGCCAGTGCACCTCGGTGCGGTTTTTCAGCGGTTGAACATCCCCCATCGCGTCAAGAAACAACGATGCGTCATCAAGGTTCATGTTTCATCCTCCAGCGTATTGCGACGGGTCTTATCATAACCGTGCACTATTATACCGACAACGGTTTACGATTATTTCCAATAATTCACCAGGTTCACGCAGTGGAAGCGATCTACTTCCAACAAACGGATATCCATTTTAGAGGTATAGCTGCGACGATAACTGGCGTGATAATGTGTCATCTTGCCTGTAATGTTGCAATGAGAGAAACGGATGCTGAACTTACTGGAAGACACCATCGCCACGCCGCTGGGCCCGCTGTGGATCATTTGCGATGAGCAATTTCGTCTGCGCGCGGTCGAATGGGATCAACACAGCGATCGTATGGTGCAGTTGCTGGACATTCATTACCGCACTGAAGGTTATCAGCGTATCGCTGCCAAAAACCCCGGTGGATTGAGTGATAAGCTGGCTGAATATTTTGCCGGCAACCTTAGTATTATTGACACGTTGGAAACCGCCACCGCGGGTACCCCCTTCCAGCGTGAAGTCTGGCAAGCGTTACGTACCATTCCCTGTGGACAAGTCATGCATTATGGTCAACTGGCCGAACAACTGGGACGCCCTGGCGCTGCCAGAGCCGTCGGAGCGGCGAATGGGTCAAACCCGGTAAGTATTGTCGTGCCTTGTCATCGCGTCATTGGGCGTAACGGTACTATGACTGGATATGCCGGCGGTGTGCAGCGAAAAGAGTGGCTATTGCGTCATGAAGGCTATTTACTACTCTAGAATCCAGGCAATTAATGCCTTATTCATCACACTTCCACATAATACAGCCTTAAATAAAGTACGGTTAATCAGGTAGATACAAACATTCAACCCAGTTATGCCTGAATTATTCTCTATTGGGAGTAGCTCAGGCTTACGTGCTCACCAAAAAGATGTTAAAAGTGACAAATATCAATTACGGCTTGAGCAGACCTATGATCCCGGAAAAGCGAATTATACGGCGCATTCAGTCTGGCGGTTGTGCTATCCATTGCCAGGATTGCAGTATCAGCCAGCTTTGCATCCCGTTCACACTTAACGAGCATGAGCTTGACCAGCTCGATAACATCATCGAGCGCAAAAAGCCTATCCAAAAGGGGCAGACGCTCTTTAAAGCAGGTGATGAACTTAAATCACTCTATGCTATCCGCTCCGGAACGATTAAAAGCTATACCATTACCGAGCAAGGCGATGAGCAAATCACCGGTTTCCATCTGGCAGGTGACCTGGTAGGTTTTGACGCGATTGGCAGCGGTCATCACCCGAGCTTTGCCCAGGCTCTGGAAACCTCAATGGTATGTGAGATTCCTTTCGAAACTCTGGATGACCTGTCCGGCAAAATGCCGAATCTGCGTCAACAGATGATGCGTCTGATGAGTGGCGAAATCAAAGGCGACCAGGACATGATCCTGCTGTTGTCGAAGAAAAACGCTGAAGAGCGCCTGGCGGCCTTTATTTACAATTTGTCCCGCCGCTTCGCCCAGCGTGGATTCTCGCCTCGTGAATTCCGTCTGACCATGACTCGTGGCGACATCGGTAACTACCTCGGTCTGACGGTTGAAACTATTAGCCGCCTGCTGGGGCGTTTCCAGAAAAGCGGTATGCTGGCGGTAAAAGGCAAATACATCACTATTGAGAATAGCGATGCGCTGGCAGTTCTTGCTGGCCACACGCGTAACGTTGCGTAATCGTTCTGCAAGTATCTCTGTTATCCTTCTGTCAAATCACTAAATTTTCCCGATTTATTGATCTGGCAGGAGGTTCTCCCCTGTTTCAATCCACATTATTGGGTTACTCTTTTAATTACAAACTGCGATGACAGTTGTAAGGAGACCCTGTATGGCTATGTATAAAAATATGCTGGTCGTCATCGACCCTAACCAGGACGATCAACCAGCATTACGGCGAGCTGTTTATTTGCATCAACGGATTGGTGGCAAAATTAAAGCCTTTTTGCCGATCTATGACTTTTCCTATGAGATGACTACCCTGCTGTCGCCCGATGAGCGTACGGCAATGCGTCAGGGTGTTATCAGCCAGCGAACAGCGTGGATTCGTGAACAAGCGAAATACTACATCGAAGCAGGGATCCCTATTGAGATCAAAGTGGTCTGGCACAACCGTCCCTTTGAAGCCATCATCCAGGAAGTCATTAGCGCCAGGCATGACCTGGTGCTAAAAATGGCGCACCAACACGACCGTCTGGAAGCCGTGATTTTCACTCCGACCGACTGGCATTTATTGCGTAAATGCCCAAGCCCGGTGTGGATGGTTAAAGACCAGCCGTGGCCTGAAGGCGGTAAAGCCCTGGTTGCGGTGAACCTCGCCAGTGAAGAGGCCTATCACAACGCGCTCAATGAAAAACTGGTCAAAGAAACGCTGCAACTGGCGGAACAGGTTAATCATACCGAAGTGCATCTGGTTGGCGCCTACCCTGTTACACCTATCAACATTGCGATTGAACTCCCTGAATTTGATCCCAGCGTATATAACGATGCGATCCGTGGACAGCATCTGCTGGCTATGAAAGCATTACGCCAGAAATTCAGTATCGATGAGAAAGTAACGCACGTTGAAAAAGGATTACCTGAAGAGGTTATTCCTGATTTAGCCGAACACTTACAGGCGGGTATCGTGGTGCTGGGTACCGTCGGACGTACCGGTATCTCTGCCGCGTTCCTCGGTAATACTGCTGAGCAGGTTATCGATCATCTACGCTGTGACCTGCTGGTTATCAAGCCGGATCAGTATCAGACGCCAGTGGAACTGGATGACGACGAAGACGACTAACCACACCATACAATGCCGGATGGATATTCATCCGGCATGACAAACACTTAGTGTTTCTCGTCGCCACCAAGAAAATAGATGCCCAGCGGGATGGCGAGCAGAATGGTAAACACCATGCTGTAGACACAAATCATTGCAGATTGAATGGCATACATTGAGGCGGTCCAGTCGGATAGCGGAATGTCATACTGTTCAATAACGCCGCCGATCGTCGCTCGCGTGACTACCGACGCTGCGATAATAAACACTCCAAGCAGGCACAACAAAAACTTTCGTCCCTTCGCTGTCTTCAGCTTAGCCATGATCATAGTACTGTCCTTTTGCAGATGAAAATCTTGTTACTTTGCGCTAACAATACCATGACATCAGCTTACTGTCTGCTACATAACGCCCCTTCATCAGTGACGCCTGCGTGATTGCGCTGAAAATAGCGCTGATTGCATTATTTCTCTCGCCCTTTGATTAATGATCTGAGCGCCAAAACTGCGTAAAATATCCGATGAGCGGGATGTCAGATGATATTTAGCAACCACGGAGCTGCCAGGAAGGATCATGATCGCTGAACTGTTTATGAATAATGCGTTTAATTTGACGGTAATTCTCAGTTGCTTTACCGCACTGGTGCTGATGAGCGTTTGGTTTCACCGTGGTGAAAGACGTTGCAAAGGGTTCATATTTCATGCGGCACAATTTTTCGTCTATGCCATTATCATTGGAACCTTCGGCAGTATTGCCAATAACGTGATCGAGAGTTACGACCTGAAATTTATCTCTCCCAGCGTAGTCGATTTTATCTGCACCTCGTTAATTGCGCTGATTCTGACAATCAAACTTTTTCTGGTGATTAATCAGTTTGAAAAGACGCAGATTAATAAAGGCAGAGATATTACCAGCGCGAGGATCCTGTCGCGGATCATTAAGATTACCATCGTGGTCGCCATCATTTTGCTGTATGGCGAACATTTCGGCATGAGCTTATCGGGTCTGCTAACCTTTGGCGGCATCGGTGGTATCGCTGTAGGTATGGCAGGTAAAGACATTCTGAGCAATTTTTTCTCCGGCATTATGCTCTATTTCGACAGACCGTTTAGCATCGGTGACTGGATCCGTTCCCCGGACCGTAATATTGAAGGCACAGTGACAGAAATTGGCTGGCGAATGACCAAAATAAACACCTTCGATCATCGCCCCTTGTACGTCCCAAACTCGATTTTCTCCTCAATCAGCGTAGAAAATCCAGGGCGTATGACCAACAGAAGAATCAAAACGGTGATCGGATTGCGATATGAAGATGCCGATAAAATTGGGGCAGTTGTCGAGGCGGTCAGACAAATGCTGCAAAATCATCCGGGGATAGACCAGAAACAAACTCTACTGGTCTATTTCAATGAATTTGCTGATTCATCGTTAAATATCATGGTGTACTGCTTCACGAAAACTACCGTATGGCAGGAATGGCTTGCGGTACAACAGGACGTTTATTTGAAAATTATTTCGATAGTCCAGACAAACGGCGCCGACTTCGCCTTCCCCAGCCAGACGCTGTATATGGATAATCCTGAAGTATCGCCATCGACACACTAACAAACGTAAAGACGCGGAAATCCGCGTCTTTTTTAGCGTTATTTCAGCGAGGCAATATCAATCACAAAGCGGTATTTCACATCGCTTTTCAACATCCGCTGCCAGGCGCTATTAATATCCTGAATATTGATCACTTCGACATCGGCTGTAATACCGTGCTGGCCGCAAAAATCTAACATTTCCTGCGTTTCTGCAATCCCGCCGATAACCGAACCCGCGACGGATTTCCGCCCGAGAATCAGTGGAACCGTATTCAGGAAAGGATCCAATGCGCCCAGATAGCCAACCAGCACCAGCGTACCGCTTAGCGCCAACGTTGGGATATAGGGATTCAGGTCGTGGACATACGGAACAGTATCAATAATCAGATCAAACTGATTACCGGCTGCCTTCATCTGCTCAGAGTCAGTGGAAAGCACAACGTGACAGGCACCCAGACGTCTGGCATCTGCTTCTTTATCTGGCGAACGCGTGAACAGCGTAACTTCAGCCCCCAATGCGTTAGCGAGTTTGATGGCCATATGCCCGAGGCCGCCCAACCCAACAACCGCGACTTTACTGCCCTCTCCAACCTGCCAGTGACGCAGCGGCGACCATGTGGTGATCCCGGCACAAAGCAGCGGCGCCGCGCCGCGTAAATCTATCCCTTCTGGAACCTTCACAACAAACTTTTCGGTAACGACAATCTTGTCGGAATAGCCCCCGAAGGTAGGCAGGCCATCATGACGATCGATATCGTTATACGTGAGCGTGTTACCCTCTTCGCAATATTGCTCTAGCCCCTGTTCGCAGGCGCTACAGTGCTGGCATGAGTCAACCATGCAGCCAACCCCGGCGAGATCGCCTACGGCAAATTTGGTCACCGACTTCCCGACATGCACCACACGGCCAATGATTTCGTGTCCCGGCACCATCGGATACTTAGCCCCGCCCCAGTCATTATAGGCATTGTGGATATCTGAGTGACAAACACCGCTGTATAAGATATCAATCACCACGTCATCTTCGCGTGGATCGCGACGAACAAAGCTGTGTGGAACCAGATCTTCTTTCACCGCCAGAGCGGCATAACCCTTCACGTTCATGACCATTAAGATTTCCTCAGGGATTAGGTATTACCTTAACCGCGACATTCATCAACCACCGCGCGGGCATTAGTTGCTATCTCACCACCACAATGCTGTTCGAGTATTGCAATAAATTCAATGAGTTGGTCAGTGGTAATGCCAATATTCAGACAGATAGCAAAATGGCTCTTCAGTTGACTGTCCACACCGCCTAATACCGCTAACGCAGAAATCGTCGCCAGCTCCCGCATCTTCCAGTTGAGGACATCACGCTGAAAAATATCGCCAAATAAATGTGCCTTTAGCCAGACATCAATAGCAGGTGCAAAATCGAACAGCGGCCCACTGACCGGATGTCCGACGAGCTGGGTCTGGGTGCAACTCCCCGCCAGGAAACTGTCCCAGCCCTCCGTCGGCGGCGTGGCCGGATTTCCCTCTGGGTCGGAAATTCCTCTTTCTCTACGGTTTTTAACCACGGACATTAAACAAGCAAGTCCGTTCAGGCTGCGGGGGAAACCGCAGTAAGCATAGAGCTGTTGCAGAATTTCCTTCGCTTCATTAAGGGTGAGTCCCGCATCCAGCCCGGCATTTAATGCTGCATCCAGTTTTTCACTCTGACCTGTAGCGGTGAACGCGGCAATAGGTATGATTGCCTGCTGTCTGGCATCCAGTTGATGTTGCATGTTTGATTCTCCAAAATAACGCCAGCGTACTGCCGGTGGGTACTGAAACAGTAAAATTATAGAGACCCAACACACCGATGATTAGAGGGTTAAATAAGAACGAACCTATGAACAATATTCATCAATAATCAGCCACCGATGCCATTTATCAGCAGGGAAATTTGTACAACTTTAGGCGACAATCTCAATGAAATTACCATCAGGATCTCGTATTACCGCTTCGTAATAGCCATCACCGGTAGTTCGTGGAGAAGAAATTAAAATCCCCTGTTCCTGCGCGCGTTTCGCGATGGCATCAACTTTTGCCGCGCAGCCGACAGAGAGTGCAAGGTGCACCCATCCGCAGGTGTTATTGTCTGGCTGCCATCTTGTCAGGCCCGGTTTGGTCATTATTTCAATCGCAATCTCATCACCAATACGAACAAAATAAGATTCAAATCCAGGGTTGGTTTTACTGCAGTATTTTTCGTTAATCTTGCCGTCAAAGAACGTGACCCAGAAACGCGCTTGCTGCTCGAGATCCTGTGTCCATAAAGCCATATGCGCAATCTTCATCGCGAACCTCTTCTCGTTGTATTCCGAACAGTATGTTCTCAAGAATGTTGACATCGTTAATCATAATGCACGATCATGCGTGATGCTGCTCGATATTTTTATTTAACTGGAGTATTTATGCTCGATTATGCTGCTTTCCCGGAACAGCGCCAGGCGCTTATCTATCAGATCTTGCAGGAAAACGGCAGAGTCATTTGTTCCGAGCTCGCCAGTCGGTTAGGCGTTTCTGAACATACGATCCGCCGCGACCTGCACGAGCTGAGTAAAGATGGCGTATGTAAAAAGGTTTATGGCGGCGCGGTCATTACCCTTCCTGAATCCGAAGACATTGCCGTACGCAAGAGCATTAATGTGGCGAAAAAAAGCAGTATCGCGCAGAGGTGCGCCCGGTTGGTCAAATCCGGAAGCTGCATTTTTATCGACACGGGCAGCACAAATTTAGCGATGGCTGAAGCCCTACCGGCCGAACTGGCATTAACCGTAGTGACCAACTCACCAGAGATTGCCGCCGTTTTGCTGGAAAAACCGCTGTTTGAGGTCATCATGTTGGGCGGCGCGGTGCAGAGATCCTCGGGAGGATGTGTGGGGTCCACCGCTACCGCACAAGTGCAGAACATCTTATTCGATCAGGGTTTTATTGGCGGCTGCGCGATGTCGCCAGAATCCGGCTTAACCGGATTTGATTATGCGGATTGCGAGTTCAAAAAGGCGGTAATCAAACAGTGCAATGAAACTATCGTCGCACTGACGGCGGAAAAGATCCCGGCCGTCGCCCGTTATGTCGTCACCGAAAGCAGCAATATTGACGTGATTGTCGTGGAGGAAAATATCAGCAAAGAGTATGCCACGGCTTTCCAGGCGCATGACATTCGTATTTATACCGTATAGCAGCAGCGAATTTGTTGCGACGTTACTCAACGAAAGCTCACGACGCTAAACGTCGCCCCGGCCGTCAGCGTAGCGATCGCAGACAAACGATCCAGACGAATTTTTTGTTGGTTGTTATGGCATTCCACCAGCAGAAATTCTTCTTTATCTCTGGTGGTGCAGGTGGTCAACGCTCTGGCATCCATACACGTGCCATCGGTTAGCTCAATACGCAACCAATAATGGTACAGGCAGGCGACCTCCAGATAATCATGAAGATCGCAATCTATCGGATGGTATTTTCCCGTCGCATTCATAACGTCCCTTCCTTACAGCTCCGTATGTTCGGGAAATTGCTGATGCCACTTCCCGAACGCACCGGGTTATTTCAGCGCTTCAATGGGGGCGCCAAAATTGATATGCAGCACATTGCCGTCGATCACCAGCGCCGGAACGGACTTCACGCCAGCCAGTTCGGCTTCCGCAACCCGGCCAGGTTGTTCTCCCAGATGAATAACATCGATTGCAACATCAGAGGACAGATGCTGAAGCAGCGCCTGTTCTGCGGAAACGCAAACCAGGCAACCGGCATGATAAAAACGGGCTTTCGTCATGATGGATCTCCTTTTAACTTATAGTATCGACTCGATACTATATGTCGAGGAGGAAGTTGTTATGCACGATATGTCACTTTTCGATGTCCTGGACAGGCTTTCCAGCCTGACACGGATGTGGTTTCGCCAACATCCATTACTGGCGGATCTGCAGCCGGTACAACTCAGCGCGTTAATGTATCTGGCCCGTTGCAACCGTTATTCCAATACGCCGCTTGGCGTAACGGACTACCTCGGTCTCACCAAAGGCACCGTATCGCAATCGCTGAAGCTCCTGGAAAGCAAAGGACTGATTGTTCGCAAGCAGGATGCCCGCGATAAACGCAGCGTACATTTACAGTTAACTGAATCAGCCGGTACGTTACTGGATGCCCTGCTCCCGCCGACGTTTTTAGTGGCAGGTGAAACGGCGATGGGTGAACGCGCGACGGTACTTAAAGAGCTACTATTTGAACTGTTACGTGGGATCCAGCAGACCAACAATGTGCCTGGCTTTGGTCTTTGCCATAGCTGTCGATTCCACCAAAAAACGGGTGGTCAGGGATTTTGTAATCTGACGAAAGAGGTGTTAAGTGAAGAGGATTCGTTGCTGATTTGCCGGGAACACCAGCCCCCGGAAACCTAAAATGGCTGGCGGAAAATCACACCAGCCATTTTAACGCAGGCAAAAAAGTTGTCCGTTTTACGAGCTCGCGACATTTTCAACACGGTCAGTCGTGGATTTTAACGCCAAGGCAGCCGCGAACGAATTCAGGATTAAAATGCTTCACCGCCTCACCCACATAGCCTAGATCCAGCGCGCTGATTTGCGCCATTTCACTATCCGTGAGTGAGAAATCCCAGATGGCAAAATTCTCTGCAATACGCTCCTGCCGGGTGGATTTAGGAATCACCGTCACGCCGCGCTGCACGTTCCAGCGCAGAACAACCTGAGCAACAGTTTTTTGATGGGCATCCGCAATTCCCTGAAGCATTTCATCTTCATATGGTTTATGCCTCCCACCGCCTAACGGCGCCCAGGCTTCAGGCTGAACGTTGTAGCGCTTCATCGTTTCAATGGCTACAGGTTGCGCAAAGTAAGGATGCAATTCGACCTGGTTCACCATCGGCTGAATTCTGACGGTTTCACAGAAGTTAGCTAACACATGCGCATAGAAGTTGGAGACGCCAATGGCCTTCAGTTTACCGGCTTCATAAGCCTCTTCCAGAGCGCGCCAGGCGCTGAAATAATCGCCCATGGCCTGATGCAATAAATAAAGATCAAAATATTCCAGGCCCGATTTTTTCAGCGACGCCTCAATACCGGCTTTAGCCATATCGTAGTTGGCCATATCCTGGACCCACAGCTTAGAAGTGATAAATAACTCCTCGCGGGTACACAAACCTTCGGCGATGGCTGCACGAACCGCCTCACCCACGGCATCTTCATTGCTGTATACGGCTGCGGTATCGATGAGGCGGTAACCGGTGCGAATAGCGCTTAAAACTGACTGCTTACACTCTTCCTTATCGGTGACCTTAAAAACGCCAAAACCAACCATCGGCATTCTGCAGTTGTTACTTAGTACTGAGTATTCCACGGCCAAGCCCCTGTCATGTTAAAACACTATTTTAGGCCAGAAACCCCGCCGTGATTACCCAGTCATCTCTGATTTGACCTATGCATGGCATTCATTAATACAGATGAGGTTGTTCTGTTAAAGATGAGGGTAAGAAAGGATAAAGGCTGCGATATCAGCCTTTATGAACGCATCAGGACAGGACTGGCTCTACGGGCATATGAACCTAATTCATGGTTCCGGACATAGCCCCTTCTGGTCGACACTATAAACTCTGAGTAATGTTGTAGTCTGCATAACAGACTACAACATTCAGATGAGATCAAACTAATGATGCCACCTTTAATGGTGGCACCTGATCTGTAATACGTAACCATTAGCCATCGTCTGTATCCGTTTAAAGGATCCAGATGATGGTTTTACTGATTAAATCTTTCTTTAATGTGATTATCGCTTTTAACAAAAAAGTAGCACATCCCCATTACAACAAATATGAAACCGGAGCCGACGACCCAGTAACCGGGACCAAAGGCCTGGGGGTTCAGTATCATGTATATCAGGGATCCAATAGAGCAAAGCAAGACGCCTGTGCGTAAAACCCATTGGATAAGTTTTGTCTGTTCATCCTTCAGTAAATGCTGGGCAAACAACATAACAACCATAATAGCCGGAAATAATATCAAACTGACATCAAGATGCAGCATGCGGAATGCAAAACCATACTCCCCTAGTGGCACAGGGTTAGCTGAGTTATAAAGATCGGCTCGATACTCTTCCAGGAACCCCATACCTGCTACGGTAATCACTATGCTACACCATGTAAGGAAGATCCCCATAAGAGTGTACTTGCTGGATTCGTTTAGTTTGACGCCATTTTTCCCTTTTCCGAAAAGTATTGCGCCAATCAGAAGTAAACCGCCACATAAAATAAAGGTACCGATTGTAAAATCACCTAAATCAATACCAGCCACACTATGGCCTCTGGGTTCAAAGAATCCTTTTTCTGTAAAAATATGAGGGATCTGTAAATGAGAACCACCGAAACCTGATACCACTAAAATAATAACAACAGCAACCAGCCCAAAAATAACCAGCCATTCACCAGTTGCTTTTATCTTTGCAGCATATCCGGATAAATATCTCCCGTATCTCCAGGTCACTGCCGACAGTATAAGACCAATGACAGCCACTACCATCATGTCAGAGTGAGAGCGTAGTAAATTGTCCTGCCATTCCGGTAGGGTATAACCAATCTTACCAGCATACCAACCTAATATTCCCAGCCAATCGCCAAAATCAAGAATGAACCCGGCTAAATCGCCAACCAGTGCGGCAATGACAGCTGTGCAGGATGCGGCTATAACCAGATAATATGTTCGTGATGACTTTAATTCTTTATTTTTTGACAGAATAAGTCCTGATAACATTGTTATCAGTATCACATCAAGCGATAAAAAAGAAAGAATTTGGTACCACAATGCAAGCTTGCTGTATTCCATAGAACGATTGATCGCACCACCACTTACACCAATTAAAATTGTGGCGATTGTGCAATAGAAAATAATTTTTTTGAATTTTCCGTCAAGACCATAAATCTGACTAACCAGTAGAGCAGTCAGACCAGCAAGACCTACAGACAAGCCATGAAAATACATTATTCTTGAGTAATCTACGGGAGTTACTCTGTCCACAAAAATAGAAAAAGGATTTGAAATAAAAACACTGCATACTGCATAAATGACCAGAATGATGAGTAGCCATTTGATTACCTGTGGCCAGCTATGTTTCCCCAGACCTGGTTCAGGTTCATAGTCCGTTGGTTTTATCATGTATGTTATCTCTGTTATGGCTTTTGCTGAGATTTTTGAACACGTGCCAGTGAGTCAAACTGACAGAGCAGTAAGACCAGTGGCTGCGTTTTCTTCTTCAAATTGCCTTATTAGTCCAAATATCTTTGTATAAAGTACCTTGATCCTGTGGATCAGCCAGTGTGATCGTCAGGATCTGTTGGTCATATTATTGGCATAATAAGGTCATTATATTGACCAAGATCTATAAATCTTTTGAAAGGTGAACCCAAAAAACGCAGATTATGTATGTATGACTCAGCAAGTTAGAGACGCTAATGACAGAATAGGTATAACGATGAAAATCTATAAAATCAGATGGTTATATTCATCATCACAGCTATAAGGGAGGTACTGTTGTCTGAGGATAGTCAAAACAAAGCAGGTCAGTGATTGAACAGCATCTCTATGCGATGAAAATGCCCGAGAGGCTGGTATCCTTCACCAGCCTTCAGTTTCCGGAGATAACAAAGCACGGGATCTGACAGACAGGTATATCGGGAACAAAGCTAGCCCGTAGTTATCTCTGAGAAATAGATCTTGAGCGTATGTCCGGACGATTTTTATCCCTACACATCTCACTCTTACGAGTTACTCAGGATGCTTTCTCATTCACTGTCATGATAAATATCAGTGGGCTCTCACCCCGGTTTTCATAGAAATGAGGGACATCCGTTCTGGCCGTTGCAGAACAACCGGAATTAACCAGATACAGATGCTCTTGTACGCCAAGCGTGAGCGTCCCCGTTTGTACATAAAACAATTCAAGTGTTCCCGTAGAGTGACCGGGAGAAGCAAACTTTTCTCCTGGCTGCATTTCCCACATCCAGAGCTCTGTCATATCCGGCCCCCCGGAACCAGCAAGAAGCCTTGCTCTTCCTCCTTTGTCGCCTTTCCAGAGTTCAGGGATCTCACCTTCAGCAATAAGATGGACGGTTGGTTTTGTCCCTACATCTACAAAATCAGCCACCGATACCCCCATTGCGGCTGCCAGACGGCATAACAGCGCAATACTGGGATTGGCCTTACATCCTTCAATCTCGACCAGCGCTCCCTTACTGACATTTGCCTGCCTGGACAGCTCATCAAGCGACATTTTTTTTTGTTTACGGTACTGCTTAATTCGCTGCGAAACAGCTTCATTGACGGTGCTGACATCCGCACCCGCATCGGTCATTAAGTTGACTTTTTTGGTCATTGGTCGATATCATAAAATAAATTGGTCATTACAGGATTATCCCGTGTTAACACATTCTCCGTCAATTGCCCCGGAAGTTTATCGTACTGCTCCCGGTTTTCGAGCGCTTAGTATTTACGTAAAAGCCGCGCCGGTACTGAATCCTGACGTTGGCAGGGCCGCCTTACTGGAAGCTTGTGAGGCGGTTCTGGCAGGCAGACCGGAATGGGCGGAGTCTCATCTGGCCGCATGGGCTGGCGTTTTTCAATCATTTGGCGCCAAACCAAAGCGCACGCCTTGTTCAGCTGATGCGCTACGTAAGCGCGTGCTTCGTGATGGCATGATGCCAGCACTGGATCCTGTTGTTGATCTTTATAACGCCGTCAGCCTCCGCTATGCCGTTCCGGTTGGTGGCGAGAATATTTCCGCTTACCAGGGTATTCCGCGTCTGACCATTGCGGAAGGTACCGAGCCCTTTGACACGATGAAAGAAGGCACACCTGTTATCGAGTATCCCTCCCCCGGAGAGGTTATCTGGCGTGACAATGCTGGCGTCACCTGCCGTCGCTGGAACTGGAGGCAAGGGATAAGGACACGTTTAAGTGTTGAAGCGCAGCAAATGTGGTTTATTCTGGAAAGTCTGCCACAGATGCCGCTGGAAAAGCTTCATGAAGCAGGAAGAATGCTGACTGACGGTCTGGAAGAAATGATGCCGGGTCTGTGGTTTGAAAATACTCTCATCGAAGATCAGCACCAGTAATCTTATTCAGGACAAACACCTATGTTTACTGGCTTGTCTGCGTTTCCCTTAACTCCAGTCACCACCAGCGGCGTGGATGAAAAGGGCTTCAGTCATATTCTTTCTCGCCTAACAGAAGCCCGGGTTGATTCTATGGGTATCCTGGGGTCAACCGGAAGCTACGCTTATCTGACCCGGGAGCAACGCAAGCGCATCGCGACTCTGGCAACACAGCACGCCGGAGAGATCCCTGTCATAGTGTGTGTGGGAGCTGTCAGCACGGAAGCCATCCTGCATCTGTCAGACGATGCGCAAGCCGCGGGCGCAAATGCCCTGCTGCTCCCGGCTTTCAGCTACCAGCCGCTCCGTGACGAAGAAGTCTTTGCACTATTTGAGACCGTTACCCGACACGCGTCTGTGCCGGTGTGCATCTATGATAACCCGGGCACGACACATTTTACCTTTACGGATGAACTGCACGGTCGTCTATCCTCACTTGAGGGGGTTCGCTCGGTCAAGCTCCCTGGTGTCCCGGATAGCCCGACTGCAGCGAGAGAGCGGGTCGAGGCATTACGTCAACACCTGCGTCCTGGCGTAACCATCGGTATCAGTGGGGATGCTTATGCCGGGCTGGGATTAAATGCCGGCTGTGAAGTGTGGTACTCCGTTAGCGGTGGTTTGTTTCCGGTGATGGCGAAACAAATTACTGACGCAGCGGCGGCGAACGATCATGAACGCGTTACTGCCCTGACAACGCGCCTTGAGCCATTGTGGGCGCTGTTCCGTAAACATGGCGGAAGCATCCGCGTTATTGCTGCTGCCGCAGGCGTGCTTGGACTTACCGATACGGACTGCCTCCCTCGCCCCCTGCAGCCTTTGTCAGCAGGTGATATCGCGGATATTGCCCGTGTGATAACCACACTGGAGTTGAAATAACCGCCCTTGAGGACCGGCTGTCTGCCGGTCCTTCTGAAACCTGACGGGCATTACTGCGACAGGCGGATTCTGACGATCTCGGCAAAATATTCCGCGCCGGTTAGTAAAATTTCATCGTTAAAGTCATAACAGGCATTGTGCAGCGGCGTATTGCCCTGCGGGTCTGACGCATCGCCGTTACCTAAAAAGACAAAGCAGCCTGGAATTTTCTGCAGGAAAGCGCCGAAGTCTTCCGAGATCATCATCTGCGCGACATTGCCATCGACGTTCTTCTCCCCCACAACGTTCTCTGCCGCGTTCACCGCCACGTCCACGCAATGTTGCCAATTCACCGTTGGCGCGAACTCGTGCGTATAAATAAACTCGCACTGCGCCCCATGCATCGCGCAAATGGCTTCGCTGATGGTTCGCATCCGTTCTTCCAGCAAGGTCTGCACCTCAGGGGAGTAGCTGCGGGTATCGCCCTTAATTTCAACATGGGTGGGAATGGCATTGCGGATGCCATCGGTGTGCAGTTCCGTACATGAAATAACCGCCGGCACGCTAGGATCGACGTTGCGCGAAACGATGGTTTGCAGCGCCAGAATAATCTCCGCCGCAATCACCAACGGATCTTTACTCATATGCGGACGTGCGGCATGTGCCCCCTGACCGGTAATGCGAATAATAAAGTTATCTTCACTGGCCATGATCCCCCCCACCCGCGTAGCGATGGTTCCAGCCTTCATGCCTGGCATATTGTGCAGACCATAAATCTCTTCAATGGCAAAACGCTCGATAACGCCGTCCGCCATCATCGCATTCGCACCGTAACCCGGCTCTTCAGCGGGCTGAAAAACAAAACAGACGGTGCCATTGAAGTTCTGACGCTGCAACAGCAACTGCGCAGCACCCAGCGCAATGCAGGTATGGCCGTCATGTCCACAACCGTGCATACGTTCAGCGGTGCCCGATCGATAAGACCGCTCGCCCTGTTCTGTCAACTGGATAGCGTCAATATCGGCGCGAATAGCGATAACGCCCTTTCCGTCACCGCATTTCAGCACACCCACCAGCCCGGTTTTACCAATGTTACGATGCACTTCGATCCCCATCGCCTCGAGTTTTTCGGCGATGAATTGCGCAGTTTTTACCTCTTCAAAGGCACTTTCCGGGTTGGCATGCAGATGACGACGCCATGCAATAAGCTGCTGCTTTAACTGTTCCTGATTCATATTATTCTCCTGTAAAACGCTATTCCGCGCGCTGGGCGCGTTGTAATACCACCTGCAGCAGCACGTTGGCACCGGCAATCAGGTCTTTGGCTT
The DNA here is from genome assembly GCF_005280955.1 of Citrobacter sp. wls717. NCBI lineage: Bacteria > Pseudomonadati > Pseudomonadota > Gammaproteobacteria > Enterobacterales > Enterobacteriaceae > Citrobacter > Citrobacter sp. wls717. The sequence goes on along the minus strand of NZ_SZWW01000053.1, from coordinate 421,153 downwards.
CGCTATGCTCTTTGACGTTGTGACTAATGCCATCAACGCAGGGGACGAAGATCATCCCGGCCGGGCAAACCGAGGCCATAAACTGCGCATCATGACCTGCACCGCTCGGCAGACGCCTACAACTCAGCGCCTGACGCTTTGCCTCGTCTTCTACGGCATTGACAATTTCATCGGCAAAAATAACCGGGTTAAAGCGCACCAGCGAACGACTGGTTATTTCAACGCCCTCTTCTTGTGCCGTTCTGGCGACAAACTCGGCAAGCTGTTGTTCCGCCAGTTTTAAGGTCTCATTATCGGTATTGCGCAAATCCACCGTCATCACGACATGGTTGGGAATCACGTTAATCAGGTTCGGTTTAAAGACCATATGTCCGACAGTAGACACCTGATCGCCACCAAGAGTAAGCGCCAGTTCACGGGCGTATACGGCGATCTTCGCCGCCGCCAGTCCGGCATCGTGGCGCATATTCATCGGCGTGGTGCCCGCATGGTTGGAGACACCGGTCAACGTAAATTCCTGCCACGAAATCCCCTGCACGCCGGTTACCACTCCGATATCAATTCTCTCTTTGTCGAGGATCGGTCCCTGTTCGATATGCAGTTCAACGTAGCTATCCACCGACAGGTCGCCCGGTCGACAAGCGCCTTTGTAACCAATCTCGCATAACGCCTCATCAAGAGTTACCCCATCAAGATCCTTCGCTGCCAACGCTGCATCAAGAGGATATTCACCAGCAAACACCACGCTGCCCATCATATCGGGCTGAAAACGTACGCCTTCTTCGTTGGTAAAGAAGGTGACCGCCAGCGGACGACGGGGACGAATGCCCGCCTCTAAAAGAGTGGCAATCACCTCCAGACCCGCCATCACGCCGTAATTGCCGTCGTACAAACCGCCAGTGCCGACGGTGTCAATATGCGAGCCCATCATGACCATCGGTAACGCCTCTTCACCGGCATAGACGCCAGTAACATTGCTAATAGCATCGATATAGATTGCCAGACCCAGCGCTTTCATTCTTGCAACGACAAAGTCCCTGCCCGCTTTATCCTCCGCGGTCGCCGCGAGGCGACAGACGCCCCCGCCCTCCAGCGCGCCACATTCGCCGAGCGCGAACAAAGAATCGATAAGCCGCTGGCCGTTAATCTGCAGATAATGACTCATAAAAACATCTCGCTATTCATCGTGGTTACTGGAACATGCCGTAAAAAATGGCAGATACGGTAATCAACCCAATCAGGGTGACAAAAATGTTGCTGGCTTTGCCGCGATACGGTGCCAGCACCGGTAATTTATGGATGGCATACATCGGTAACAGCAGTAGGATGGCCGCCCCAGTAGGGCCGCTGATGCACTCAATAATGCCGAGAATACTGGGGTTTTTATAGGCAGCGAACCAGCAGGTCAGAACCATAAAAACCAGGATAACAGCGTCAACCGCGCGAATACCTGGCTTTTTCCCCCGAGAGGCGGCAGCCTCAAGAATCAGGTCTCGCAGTGATTCATACGCGCCGATATAGTGGCCCAGAAATGATTTGGTAATGGCGACAAATGCGATAATCGGCGACAGCCAGGCAATAATTGGCGTGTCAAACTGGTTCGCAAGATACGAAAGTATTGAGAGGTTTTGCGCCTTCGCTTCCGCCAGTTGCTGTGGCGACAGACTTAACACGCAACTGAGGACGAAAAACAGCACGACCACTATCATCAACAGGATGCCATAGCGCTGAATCTGTGCGCATTTGCGCTCGGCAAGTTCCAGGCCGTAGCGCTGTTTCTGGCGCACAACCATCGGCGAAATAATCGGATAGTGGTTAAACGACATCACCAATACCGGAAACGTCATCCACAGCGTCAAGAAAATGCTGCGCCCATCCCCCATCGCGCTAATGCTTACGGTGTGAAAAATCGCGCCGTTCCAGTGCGGAATCAGAAACAGCGACATAAATATCAGCGAGATAATAAAGGGATAAACCAGGGTGCTCATCACTCGCATGATCAGCCGCTGCCCCAGGCGGACAATAAGCATCAGCCCGAGAATCAACACGATAGCCACCAGCGCCCGTGGCGGCTCCGCCAAGCCGAGCTGGTGGCGGATAAAACTCTGCGCAGTATTGGTGATCGCCACTGCATACATAATCAAAATGGTATAGACGGCGAAAAAATAGATAACGGTAAACACCTTCCCCGCCAGCGCGCCGAAATGTTCGCCGATAACATCGGTAATGGTGCTTTCCGGCGTATTCGAAGAGTAAATGAAGCGCGCCAGTCCGCGATGCGCCAGATAGGTAATCGGAAAAGCAAGAACGAAAACAATCAATAGCGGCCAAAAGCCGCCGATCCCGGCATTTATTGGTAGAAACAGCACCCCAGCGCCAATCGCCGTTCCGAACAGGCCAAGCACCCAAACGGTATCTTCGCCATGCCATTTTGTGGAATTACAATATCCTCTTTCTTCTGTAACAGCAGTTTCAGTATTCATCGGTCATGTTCTCTCAGCATTACGCGAAATCGCATATGTTTTATTTATTGTCAGAACGCATGTCATACCAAGGGCATGTAGGGTAGGTAAGATGGCCCTCTTATTATTGCCGTTGGCGGTTAGCCATTGCGGCCAAACCAGACGATGTCTTCATAGACATCCGGGGAAGTGTCCCCTTCGGTACTGATTAACAGGACGTGCGCATCGGCATTGAGCCGCAGCGATTCGGCGAGATGGCGAAACTCCGGCTGGGTCATCAGCGCATACAGCACCCCCGCGCCGATAGCGCCGGATTCGCCGGAGATAAAGGGTTCATCAGTGCCGGGGCGCGGCGCAGCCAGCAAACGCATACCGTTGGCGGCAAGATGATCGTCAGCGGAGATAAAGCAGCGGGCATGGTCGCGCAGCATCGGCCAACTGGTGATGTTTGGCTCGCCGCAGGCAAGTCCGGCCATCAGGGTCGCCATATCGCCGCCGACGCTGTGCGGCTGACCATCATTAATGGTCGCCGAGCGGTATAGACAATTTGCTTTATGCGGTTCGACAATGACGATTGTCGGCACTTGCTGCTGCATTTTTTCGACGAAATAGCCCATGATGCTGCCCGCGAAGGAGCCAACCCCAGCCTGCAAAAAGAGATGTGTCGGCAGCGGCGCCCCGCTTTGCATCAGTTGATCCCAGGCTTCAACGGCGAGCGTCATATAACCTTGCATGATCCAGGTTGGAATCTGTTCGTAACCTTGCCAGGCAGTATCCTGCAACAGCACCCATCCCCGCTCTTTAGCGGTTTTATCAGCCAGCCTCACGGTATCGTCGTAGTTAAGATCGGTGATGGTGCATTCAGCGCCATGTCGACGAATATTTTGCGCCCGCACCAGCGATGAACCTTTCGGCATGTAGACCACCGCCCGTAACCCAAGCTGCTCCGCCGCCCACGCCACGCCGCGCCCGTGATTGCCGTCGGTGGCCGTCACAAACACAATATCTTTAATGCGGGCTTTAATTTCCGGCGAATTAAGATCGGCGAAGCTCAGGGTATTAATGTCACGCCCGAGTCGTTCGGCGAGATATTTCCCCATAGCATAAGATCCACCCAGCCCTTTAAACGCATTAAGACCAAATCGCTGCGCCTCATCTTTAATATGCAGCGACCCCAGCCCCAGACGCTGGCTTAAATAGCCCAGCTTGCGTAGCGGCGTTACCCGGTAGTCAGGAAATTTCTGGTGAAAAGCCAGCACGTCTGCGCCGACACGGTCATTGAGCAGGCTGAGATCGACGCCCTGACCATAAACTTTTTGGCGAGAATTGAATTGGTATTTCATTATGTCCGTCATAAATACACCTTTTTTATTCATACCGTCATGCCGCGATGAATTAATTCCCCCCACTAAACAACAGGCGTAGAGCTCCACGCGGCCAAATTAAGCGCAGGCCGAATAACGGAATGAACGGGTTGTGAAATAATGTGGGTTGTGTCGTTATCGGCTAAAAAACACGATTTATCGTCTTCCCACTGATTGAGATGGTACACTGCCCCCAACGGTAAAATGGCGCAAAATTGCCCTAAGAGGCGCAATTTTCAATCTGATTTACCTATCTGGCGCAACAAAGTTGCATTAGTGAGGCGTATCACACTTTTATAAGGCCGTTGAAACGATGAAACTGGACACTTGGGATAAAAAAATACTCACACTGTTGCAGCGCAATAATCGCCTGTCGCAGCGAGAGATCGCCGATCTCGTCAGCCTTTCCCCCTCGGCAGTCAATCGGCGGATCGCTGCACTGGAAGAAGCCGGTATTATTAGAGGCAGCGTCAGCCTGATCGACGCCACTAAAGTTGGTCGCCCTATCACTATCATGGCGCAGGTCACCATTGAAAATGAGCGTCTCGATCTGCTGGAAGAAGACAAGCAGCGGTTCGTGAGTTGTCCGCAGGTGCAACAGGTTTATTACGTTACCGGCGATTTTGATTTCCTGCTGGTAATGAACGTCCGCGATATGGCGGAGTACGAGGCCCTGACCCGCGATCTCTTTTTCGCATCAGGGAATATCAAATCCTTCCGCACCCTCGTTTCGATGCAAAATGCCAAGCAGGAAATGACAGTGGTTATCGAGTAAAACGCCCGGCGGATGATGGCGGCAGGTCAGAAATTGGCCCATGTCTAATTTATTTCCGAAATCCGCCCTTCCATATGCGAATTCTACTTGTCTGCCAGAAGATGACAGATAACATGACTATCCCCCCGAGTAACGGGGAAAACGATTTTTTATTGGGCTACAAACAGAGAGACTACAGAAAGGACACCGAATCCGCTGGCGTAACCAGAACATACAGGCCATCACGGTCTGCAATCTTGCAGTTTTTCTCTCTGGCTTTCAGATGCTAAAGAGAAACTAGCGCGGTAAACTGCGCCAGCTCTGGGTTTATCCGTGGTTACCTTGCGTTAACATGAGGCCAGTACTGATTAGTGCCTCACAATATACATTGTGCGGCTGTATGCGACATCTTCAGGGTTAGTAATCGGGTACCCTTTCAGCCACGGTTTAATTAACCGCCCGTTGGTATACTGATAAATTGGTGCAATAGGTGCCTGTTCCATCAGAATTTTCTCTGCCGTATTATAATCCGCATTCCGCGCCTTCTCGGTATTTTCCAACGTAGCCTGAGTTAATACTTTATCGTATGCCGGATTATTAAAGCGGGAGATATTGCCCGTATGGGTCGATGTTAATAACGACAGGAACGTAGAAGGCTCATTGTAGTCCCCCACCCAGGAAGCGCGGATCACATCAAAATTGCCGGTATTACGGCTGTCGATATAGGTTTTCCACTCCTGATTCTGCAGTTTTACGTCGACACCGAGGTTTTTCTTCCACATAGAAGCCACTGCGATAGCAATCTTTTGGTGGTTTTCAGAGGTGTTGTACAGCAGCGTCAGTTTAAGCGGTTTCTGCGGACCATAGCCTGCTGCACGCAGCAGGGTTTTCGCCTGAGCATTCAACTCTTCCTGACTCATTTGCTCAAACGGCGAAGGTTCAGGTACAAATCCTGCCGTAACATCCGGCGTGAAATGCCAGGCGGGCTTCTCGCCGGTACCTAATACTTTCTCCGCCATCAAACGACGATCGATCGTCATACTCAGCGCCAGGCGCACGCGGGAATCGGCAGTCGGTCCCTTCTGGGTATTAAAGGCATAATAGTAAGTGCCAAGCTGAGGCGGGGTATAAACCTGGCCCGGAATATCCTTCAACAGTTTCTGATACATGTTTTTCGGGAAGGATTCCGTGATATCAATATCACCCGCAAGGTAGCGCTTGGTGGCTGCCGATTCCTGATTAATGGGCAGGAAGGTGACTTTTTGCAGAACCGTTTTGCCGTTGTCCCAGTAATGCGTATTCGGTACAACGACCAGTTTTTCATTTACGACGCGATCTTTGAGCACGTAGGCGCCGTTACCAATCAGATTACCCGGCTTGGTCCACTCTTTGCCGCTCTCAACATTGGCTTTTTGTACCGGATAAAATGCAAAACTTGCCGTCAGATTGGCAAACCAGGGGAGCGGTTTATCCAGTTGAACTTTTAATGTACGCGCATCAACCGCGCTAACGCCAAGCTTATCAGGTGCTGCTTTGCCATCGATGATCGCCTGAGCATTGCTAATACCCGCCAGCGCAGCAAACCACGCAAACGGTGATAGTGTTTTGGGATCAACCAGACGCTGCCAGCTGTAGACAAAATCCTGCGCCGTTACCGGTGTACCATCGGACCATTGCGCATTGTCACGTAGCGTAAACGTCCAGATGCGGTTATCGTTACTTTTCCACTGGGTGGCGACGCCAGGAACAATTTCTCCCTTCTCATTCTGATTGACCAGCCCTTCAAATAAATCACGAATAACCTGAATTTCAGGAAGCCCGACGGCCTTTGCCGGATCAAGCGACGCCGGTTCATCTTTTATATGCCGCACCAGTTCTTGTTTCTCTGCCAGTACCGTTCCGCTGGGAACATCAGCAGCCCATGATAAGGAAATGCTACTAACCAACAGCGCACAACAGGTTACTGAAACAGAATGCTGCATAAAATACCCTCAATTCCGGCTACTAAGTGAATGTGTAATTATTTGTATCGCCAGCAGGAAATGCAATTAACTTCCGACAAGAAAGTGATATTACACCTGAAAAGATAAGTGTGTGAAAACGATTTGATTATCCATACATTTTGCACAACACTGCGAGTAACTATTCGAGCATTTAGAGATGACTATGACCGCTACCCGTCCCCGTGCCGAGCGCGGCGCATTTCCGCCAGGAACCGAACATTACGGACGTTCATCGTTAGGCGCACCGCTAATCTGGTTTCCTGCGCTGGCAGCCGATCATGAAAGCGGCCTGATACTGGCAGGTACGCACGGCGACGAAAACTCATCTGTCGTCACCCTTTCCTGCGCATTGCGTACGCTTAACCCTTCCCTGCGTCGTCACCATGTGGTGCTGGCGGTGAACCCCGACGGTTGCCAGCTTGGGCTGCGCGCAAATGCGAACGGCGTAGATCTTAACCGTAATTTTCCTGCCGCAAACTGGAAAGCGGGTGAAACGGTATATCGCTGGAACAGTAGCGCCGAAGAACGCGACGTGGTTTTGCTGACCGGCGAGCATCCGGGGTCAGAACCAGAAACCCAGGCGCTGTGTCATCTTATTCACCGGATTCATCCCGCCTGGGTGGTTTCTTTTCACGATCCGCTGGCCTGTATTGAAGATCCCAGACGCAGCGAGTTAGGCGCATGGCTGGCGCAGTCATTTGAATTGCCGCTTGTCACCAGCGTAGGTTACGAAACGCCTGGCTCTTTTGGTAGCTGGTGCGCCGACCTGAACTTGCACTGCATCACCGCCGAATTTCCGCCCATTTCATCCGATGAAGCGAGCGAGAAATACCTGCTGGCCATGTCCAATCTCCTGCGTTGGCACCCTAGAGATGAAGCTGTCCGGTCGTAAAATGCAGGGATGGCTCCGCGTCGCTGGCAAGCCAGGTAGGTCCATCGAGATCGGCAAAACTGACCTGCGGCGTGAGGGGTAACGCCGCGCTAATCGCCCGGGATGTACACAGCATGCAGCCCAGCATCAGCGCAAATCCCTGCTCGCGCGCATCGACGGCCAGCGCCAGCGCTTCGGTCAGGCCCCCTGTTTTATCCAGTTTGATATTGACCATTTCATAGCGCCCGTGCAGCGCTTTCAGGCTGCTGCGGGTGTGGCAACTTTCATCTGCGCAGATCGGTAGCGGATGCACAAAATTCTCCAGCGCGGCATCATCCTGCGCCGGGAGCGGTTGTTCCAGCATCGCAACCCCTAAATCAGCCAGAAGCTGACAGCGCGCGGCCAGGCCCTCTGCCCGCCAGGATTCGTTAGCGTCGACGATGATCGTGGCCTCAGGAACAGCCGCACGAATGGCAACCATCCGTTCGCTGATTAAACGGGCATCCAGTTTGACTTTCAGCAGTCTCGCCCCATTCTCCCACAGTGCCGCCGCGCTCGCCGCCATCTGTTCGGGCGTTCCAATCACCACCGTTTGCGCTGTCGTCACCACCTCAGCCAGTTCGCAACCCACCAGCTCAGCCAGAGACAACTGCTGTTGTCGCGCATTCAGATCCCACAACGCACAGTCCACCGCGTTACGCGCCGCTCCCGCTGGCAGCAGCTTTTGCAGTTCTTCACGCGTCAGTCCATTTTCCAGTTGTGGCGCAATGCTCATAATTTGCGCCAGCACTGAGGCATCGCTTTCACCGTAGCGCGGATAAGGCGTACACTCTCCGACGCCTGTGACACCATTTTCTTCCACTTCGACCACCACCACATGCGCTTCGGTTCTGCTCCCACGGGCAATAACAAAGGGAGTGTGCAGCGGCCAGGCTTCCTCATATACCTTTACTGTTCTCATTCGTTTTCCTTAGTGCAGTCCCTGAAGCGGATATCCGCAAATAGCGTTTGCCGTGTTAACTGCTGATGGCATAAACTAGCCTCGACGTTAACTATATGTAAACAGGAAGATAACCATGTCACAAACCGTTCATTTCCAGGGCAACCCGGTTGCAGTCGCTGGCTCCATTCCTCAGGCAGGAAGCAAAGCTCAGGCTTTTACCCTTGTGGCTAAAGATCTGTCTGACGTTACGCTGGGCCAGTTCGCCGGCAAGCGCAAAGTGCTGAATATTTTCCCAAGCATCGATACCGGCGTTTGCGCTGCATCGGTACGTAAGTTTAACCAACTGGCGACAGAAATCGACAATACCGTCGTACTGTGCGTTTCGGCCGACCTGCCCTTTGCACATTCTCGTTTTTGCGGTGCGGAAGGTCTGAGCAACGTTATCACGCTGTCCACCCTGCGCAATGCAGAATTCCTGAAAAACTACGGTGTTGAAATCGCTGAAGGCCCATTAAAAGGGCTGGCCGCGCGCGCCGTGGTGGTTATCGACGAGAATGACAACGTTATTTTCAGCCAACTGGTCAATGAAATTACCAACGAGCCGGATTACACTGCCGCTCTGGACGTGCTGAAAGCGTAATAAACACTTAGCCTTCTATACAACACATTCTCAACCTCGCTACGGCGGGGTTTTTTATTGTGCACAGCCCCTCCAGCCAGGCTGGGGGTTTTCCATAGACAACAAGTAAGCCGTAACATTGCTGTTACGGCTTTGAAAGTGAGGACTTTTTTTTCTTACCTGGACGCTTTTAACATCTCATCCGTTAAGGTAATCGAATCCAGCACGGTAAATATTTTTGCACTTTCACTACTGCCGTCGGCGGTAGCCGCATAAACTTTATCACCCGCTTTCAGTTTATTCACAGAGATAGTCTCAGAAGGCGACCAGTAACCCCGCTGCGAATTTAACACCGTGGAACAACCTTTACCGGACTTCTTGACCCCCCCATGGAACCATGAGCCACAAAAATTGGTGGTCGTTTTTCCTTTCGCGTCGGTTGAATCGTAATAAAAGTTAACGTACTCATATGCAATCATCATCGACGTACTTGCATTAATCGTATACGTCAACGAACCATTTTTAACCGACGTCTCTGACGATGCAATTTGCGAAGGGCTGCCCGTACTCACATCTTCAAGTGTGTACTGATAAGTTAACACAACGTTACCTTTCGCATCGGTAACTGTAACGTTATGCCCTTCGGTAATGAATCCAGACATTATGGATAACTTAACCGTGGAATAACCATTACCTGAATCGGTTATCGTTACCTGGTCGTTCCCTTTGTTGCCGTATTTACCGAAATAGTACGGCTCACCAACGGCATCAATATTCCAGCCATCGTGTTGCAATGTAACGGTATACTCCCCACTCTCAATACTGGCAGTATTTTGCGTCCATTTTAATTCCGGGTTAGATTTCGATTTGTCAACATTGATGTCTTTGATTTCCGTCTCTGCCGGTGTCTCATCGCTATGGGTAAACGGTGCAAACACTTCGCTGAAGGCGTATTGCGGTGCCTGAGATTCCGTTAACCCACTGTGTTCCGGCGAGACCTGACCGGCAACACCCGGCTGATCACGCATCATCGACCACATACCAATCATGCCCATATCGCGATCTTTGGCATCGTCCATCACCAGGTTAGCATCCGACAGATAGAACACTTCGCCCTGCACGTCGTTGTAGCCGTTCATCGGCGTAACGCCCATCATGGCGTTGATCTCGTCATCGCTCTTATCGGTGAATATCTGTTTTAACTGGCTGGACAGGTTTTCGATGGCTGAGGTTGCACATTTGCCATGAATATTCTGCCCTTCCGTACCCTCGGACTGACAGATACTGCTGCCGTAGTCCATCGCCATCACGTTTACGCCCGCCAGATTAACCCCTTTGGCCTTCGCATCGTTCAGTACATACAGACCGTCATCGGTCAGACCTGTCGGCAGAATAGGCAACGTGTACCAGATCCCCACGCTACGACCTTCCGCTTTCCACTGATCCTGCGCGGCCTTAACAGCTTCGTTACGGCGGTTAATGGAGTCATGGTCGGCAACCCAGGTCCCTTCGATATCGAAGTCCAGCACGTTCAGGTTGAGGTTTTCAACGATGTCATAATAGTGCTGCTGCAGTTGTGATACGTCGGTACAGGCTGCCGCCAACGGTGAGTTATTGGCACCCCCTATGGAGACCATGATATCTCCGCCTGCTTCACGCAGCGCTTTAATTTTACTGTACTGCGTGTAGTCATTAATGTTGTAGGCCGTGCCCCAGGTTGGCAGACAGGTATCAGCATCCTTCGCCACCACAAAGGCCATGGTGAAGTGGGTCACATTCTGGTTTTTGGCAAGACTGGCAAGGTCTGGCAGCGAGTTCAGGGTATAGTCGACATACGGCGCGTAGACATGAGCAGGCCATGCAGATGAAGGTGTCCCGACCATTGCTTTAGTGCCGGACCAGTCAATATAAATTTTCCACGGATTGGTATCGGCTGGCGTGACTTTCTGGACTTTAGCCTGGGAAACATAGTTTTCGCCGTTATATCGAATGAGTGTCCCGCTTTCATACAGCGTTGAAGAATTAAATTCAGGCGCATTATTGAGTTGATCCGTCGTATAAGTTACGACAGCACCCAGCGGTTTCCACGGGCGACCATTGGTGCCAGACGGGTTCTGGTTTGCCTCCAGGGAAGGATCATCGCCAATGGTATAAAAGAGCGCCTCATATTCCTGGCCATCTTTCTGAACTTTATCGCCTTTATTGTACGTCGTGGTTGCCGACCACTGCGCGACTTCCGCATACACTTCCCATGGATTGGCTGCGCCCGGCGTGAAACCGTATGCGCTCTGTGCGGTAGAAGTCTGCCAGGTCGCACCGTTGTAGGTAACAATATCATTGGCACTGTAGGCATTTGCGCTACTGTAGTCCGGATAGGTTACCGTACCGCCGCCAGTGTCGCAGGTTGTCGGGTTACCGTATTCTGCGATTTCTGCAGCGGTTGCATCACGTTCAAAACGCCAGGGATTATTAGCTTCGTCATCTGAGGCATTTCCCGGACAATCTGAAGCGCCAACCCACCAGGCATTGGTATAGACGCCGCTGTCATAAATAACTTCGTAAGGGCCGGTTCCTTCTTGTCCACTCCAGGCTTCAAGAGCCAATACGGGTGCTGCGACGCATAATGCGCCCATTCCAATTATTGTTTTGGTAAATATATTAAGTTTCATAATCATCCCTTATTAATAATCGCATTATTCAAAATGCGCTTAATTGTAAGAGGAATGCGGAATGAGTGAAATGAATAGCAACTACAGGGATAATTAATTAAGAATGAGGGATACTGGTCACATGAGTATTAATATTCAATATAAATACATTAAAATAAATTAATAATATGAACAAATAAAAAATGCCAACCCCATAATCAGGATTGGCAATAATACTTTATTCTTCACTTTTCTTTTGATTCAAACCATACTCGCGTAACTTGTTAGCGATCGCAGTATGTGAAACACCAAGCCGTTTGGCCAGTTTACGCGTGCTGGGGTAATTCATATACAACTGCGTCAGCACAGAGCGTTCAAAGCGGCTGGTAATTTCATCCAGCGAGCCTTCCATCACCTCTTCTCCGACCGCAACCGTTGCCGCATCGTAATCTGGCAATAATATATCCTGTGGCCGCAACTCATATCCCTCTAACTGGGTCAACGCCCGATAGATGGCATTTTTAAGCTGGCGCACGTTACCTGGCCAACCGTAGCGGGTTAATACCGTACTGAGATCGGCGGACAGTTTCGGACGCGGTACGCCCTGTTCGTCGGCAAAACGCGCCACAAACAGTTCGGTGAGCGGCATGATATCTTGCGGACAATCGCGCAGCGGCGGCAGGTTGAGGGTCAGCACGTTCAGACGATAATACAGATCTTCGCGGAACAAACCTTTCTGCACCAGCTCCACCAGGTTCTTTTGCGTGGCGCAAATCACACGTACATCGACATGGACTTCATGATCTTCGCCAACCCGGCGGAAGGTCCCGTCATTGAGGAAACGCAACAATTTGGTCTGCATGCTCGGCGACATTTCGCCAATCTCATCCAGCAGCACCGAGCCGCCGTTAGCCTGCTCGAAGAACCCTTTTTTACCTTCCCCTGCGTGACCAAACAGCTCGCTTTCGACCGCGTCTTCAGGGATCGACGCACAGTTCAGCGCCAGATACGGCTTCGCCGCACGCGGGCTCGCCAGATGACAGGCATGGGCAAAGAGATCCTTACCCGTACCGGTATTACCGGTGATCAGCAGCGGTGCGCTCAGCGTCGCCAGCTTACGGGCCTGTTCTACGACATGCTTCATTTTGGCGCTGACGGCAATAATCTGGCTAAACGCGCTCAGATCCTGCGTGGTCATATTTTGCAACTGACGCCCCATCCGGATGGTGGAACGCAGCATGACGACGGCTCCCGTCAGCATTTGCTCCTGATTTTCACCCTGCAAATGAACTGGCGTAATTTCCATCAGGAAATTCTGTCCGTTAATCACGACATGCTCGCTATGTGAATCCTGCGGATTGCTTTCGAGCCAGCGCTGGAAGTTAAAACCATTGATTAACTGGGCGGCAGTATGATTACGCATCCGCTCCTGAGAGTGAGCAAAAAGCTGACAGCTCGCAGGGTTCGCCATCTCAATTTTGCTTTTCATATCCAGAGAAAGAACGGGTTCAGGCAATGCCTCGAGCAGCGCACTCAGCGCCAGATGTTCCCGTTCGGAAGGCATCCAGGGGACGGTACGTACATCCGTAACTCCTGAAATACGGCGGATTTCAGCCATCAGACTACTGAAGTTGGTGAACTCCAGCTCCGCAAAATTAAGGTAAATTCGCCCGATGGGGTCAATCTCGATACCGCGTAAATCAATGCTTCTTAGCACCAGTAAATCGAGCAATTCGCGGGTCAGACCAAGTCGGTCTTCACAAAAGACTTCCAAACGCATAGGAACCTTCACCTGGACAAGGGATTATGTGTTAAATGATAAGACAGTATTTGGTTTGCAGGAAGAACTCTGTCAACAAATATTGACAGCACGCTGGAAAATTGGGCGCCGCGGCGTAAAGTTATACCATCGACGCCCTGTTCCAGTTAACTTTCACGCGGAGATTTGTTCTTTTGTAAGGTCTCTTTGACCTGACCAATCAACTGGCGGCGAAAATCCCCAAGTCGTGGTTTATCGTCATCGATCCACGGGAGCGGACGGCAGAGTTCCATCGCTTTAATACCCAGACGCGCCGTTAACAGCCCGGCACCAATACCCTGCGCAGCACGTGTGGATAAGCGCGCCGCCAGATCTTGCGACATCCAGTCCATACCAACCTCGCGGACCAATTCGCTGGCGCCGGCAAAGGCGATATTCAGCAGTACCAGCCGGAACAGACGCAGACGACTGTAATACCCGAGCTCAATGCCATACAGCGAGGCAATACGATTAATCAGCCGCAGATTGCGCCAGGCGATAAATGCCATATCCACCAGCGCCAGTGGGCTGACGGCAATCATCAGTGTGGACTCCGCCGCAGAACGACTGATCTCACGTCGCGCCTGCGCGTCCAGCACCGGTTGCACAAGATGGGCATACAGGCTGACGATTTCACGATCGTTTTGCGTTTCGTGGATAGAGGCATACCAGCGCTGTAACGCCGGATGGGACTGATCAATACCCGCCTGCTGCGCCAGCTTTTCACAAAATGCGCGACCTTTTCCTGTTCCGTGGCTATGAAGCAGGTCTCGCGCTTCATCACGTTCATGCGCTCGCTGGCGCAAACGCCACAACCTGCGCCACTCGGTCGCCACTGAACCCACGCCTGCGCCGACGATCAGCGCGCCCGCGGCGCACCCTCCCAGCGCGACCCAGTCCTGAGTCTGCCAGGCATTCATGGTCCACTGTACGCCCTGTGCGACAACACTCACACCAAACAGCGCCAGCCCGCCCATCACCATTTTGCGCCACAAACTGCGTTTAGGACGCAAGGCAGCATCAATCACCGCTTCTGCCTGACCTTCGTCTTCCAGAGGCTCATCCAGTGTCGCCGGAGCAAAGGTCTGCGCTTCCGTTTCATTGAACATTTGCTGCGCTTTAAACGCCGTGTTTTGTTCCACGTCCAGCGGACCTGAGAAATCGATACGCGGTTTTAACGGCTCGCTCATCGCAATTTATCTCCTATTAAAAACTCCAGCGCGGCATCAAGACGGATATGCGGTAAGGGTTTATCAACATCCATCACCTGCGGGCGAAATGCTTCAAACTGAAATCCCTGGCTGTCCCAGAATGCCTGTCCTGGCAGTCGTGCGGGCACTTCACCAGGATAGACGGTCAGCGGTTCGCCATCGCTCAGGCGATTGCCACGCAGCGCCGGGATCTTTTCGCCTTTCACATCAATCAGGCCGCTGGTGGTTGCCTGTACCGATGCCAGGCCCAGACAATCCATGCTAATACCTTCGAACGCGGCGTTTTGCCAGGCATCCTGAATCAGTTGCTGGAGCAACGACACCATATTGGCGTGCTGATCGACCGTGACATGGTCTGCTTTGGTGGCGGCAAATAACAGTTTGTCGATCACCGGAGAGAACAGCCGACGAAACAGCGTACGCTGCCCGTAATGGAAGCTTTGCATCAATTGGGTCAGCGCCAGACGCATATCATTGAACGCCTGTG
The DNA here is from genome assembly GCF_005280955.1 of Citrobacter sp. wls717. NCBI lineage: Bacteria > Pseudomonadati > Pseudomonadota > Gammaproteobacteria > Enterobacterales > Enterobacteriaceae > Citrobacter > Citrobacter sp. wls717. The sequence continues at coordinate 405,993 of NZ_SZWW01000053.1, read as the reverse complement.
GCCCGCTGTTGAGCGGTTGCAGGCAATCCACCAGTACAATTTGGCGATCAAAACGCAGGAAGTGATTCTTATAAAAGCCCTTCACAACCTTTTCGCAATAGTAATTAAACCGCTCGCGCAACATGCCTGCGTTGGTGTGTTTGTCCGCCTGCGCCAGCTTAGATTCGCCGTATTCTTCCACATCCGGCCACGGGAAGAATTGCAGCGCGGGCGCACCCGCCATATCTCCCGGCAGGACAAAGCGTCCTGGTTGAATAAAATGCAGCCCCTGCTGTTTGCACTGATGCAAATACTCCGTCCACGCGGCGGCAATTTCCGCCAGACGGTTTTCATCAGCAGGGGCCAGCGGATCCAGCCCCTGGCATAGCTGTCGCCATCTGGCCGACCATTCGCCCCGCTGACCTTGCAATAATCCGGTCATCTGCCGCGACCAGCTCAGGTAATCCTGCGCCAGCATCGGTAGATCGAGCAGCCACTCGCCCGGATAATCGACGATTTCCAGGTATAGCGTGGAGGTGTCTTTGAAGTGGCGCAGCAAAGAGTCATTGGACTTGTAGCGCAGCGCCAGGCGAATTTCGCTCACCCCGCGCGTCGGTGTCGGCCAGGCTGGCGGAGAGCCATACAGCTGAGCCAGTCCCTCATCATAGGTAAAACGCGGAATGCCAAAATCACGTTGAGGAACCCGTTTAACGCCGAGCAGACGTTCTTCGCGCACGCAGCTGAGCAACGGCAGACGCGCACCGGCATGAATATTGAGTAACTGGTTTACCATCGCGGTGATGAACGCCGTCTTACCGCTACGGCTAAGCCCGGTGACAGCCAGGCGCAAATGCCGATCTACGCCGCGATTAACCAGCGAATTGAGTTCATTTTTAAGTCGCTTCATCGCCATCCCGTTATGCTGAAGGAACCGAAGAAATTATAACAAATAGGAAGTAAAGATAGGGGTCAATTCTTATTTATCAACTACCTGAGCGGTGTCAGACGGCATTATTCCTGCCGCCTGTTACAGAAGATATACGGATGGTTTAGTTATTCTCTACTTTTGGCAGCGCGATCTGGTTGATTCCACCTTCATTCGTCACCTGCGTGTAGCCCATTTCAACGAGCATATCCTTCGCCTGCCCCGACTGACGCCCGGAGTTACAATACAACTTCACGGTGTCGGTCTTATCAGGCACTTCTGTTGCGATACGCGCCTTCATCTCTTTTAACGGAATATTGACGGCCCCCTGAATATGCTGCTGTTGGTATTGCTCAGGAACACGAACATCAATCCAGTGTTCGGCAGCATAAACCGGCATGCCAATGACCAGTACCAACGCTAATACGCCTTTTTTAAACATAATATCTTCCTGATCGATAGTTGGATTTCACTACAACACTATACGCCAGTTCTTAAGAAAATATTGCGACTGCATTATCATCGTACACACCAGCAGATCGCATTGTTCTTCAGGTAACACATTGTGCGGTGTGTCTTTTGATTTTTCTGTCAGCATTCTGTGATTGTTGTCATTCGGCATTGAACTCCATAATATGTCCGCCATTGACTCTCGGACGGAGCTTGGGATCTATGTCTCCTACCATTTATGATATTGCACGAGCCGCTGGCGTATCAAAATCCACGGTATCGCGCGTGCTGAATAAGCAAACCAACATCTCGCCGGAAGCGCTGGAAAAAGTGCTGCGCGCTATTGATGAGTTACAGTATCAGCCCAATAAACTGGCTCGGGCGCTCACCTCTTCCGGCTTTGACGCAATAATGGTGATATCAACCCGTTCTGCCAAAACAACCGCCGGTAATCCCTTTTTCTCTGAAGTGCTGCATGCTATTACGGCCAAAGCCGAAGAAGTCGGTTTTGATGTCATATTACAGACGTCGCGAAGCACCGAAGATGATTTACAAAAATGTGAGAGTAAAATTAAGCAAAAATTGATCAAAGGCATCATTATGCTGAGTTCTCCCGCCGATGAATCTTTTTTTGCAAGACTGGATAAATATAACGTCCCGGTCGTGGTTATTGGTAAAGTGGAAGGAGAGTATGCCAATGTGTATTCTGTAGACACTGATAACTATCGTGACAGCATCACACTGACAAATGCGCTTATTGAGAGCGGCCACAGTAATATTGCCTGTTTACATGCCCCGCTTGACGTTCATGTTTCCATCGATCGCGTCAACGGGTATAAAGCCAGTCTTCAGGCACATAATATTCAAATACGCGATGAGTGGATTATTGATGGGGGTTATACTCATGAGACCGCCCTGCTCGCTTCGCGGAAATTACTGAGTCAACAACCGTTACCCGACGCAGTATTTGCCACCGACAGTTTAAAGTTAATGAGTTTATATCGCGTGGCGGCTGAGAAAAATATCGCCATTCCGCAACAGCTTGCCGTTGTAGGCTACAGTAATGAACTGCTGTCATTTATGCTGACACCCGTGCCGGGAGGCATTGATGTCCCAACTCAGCAGCTCGGCGAACAAAGCTGTAATTTATTATTTAATCTGATTGCCGGTGAGAAAGGATTGCAGAACATCACCGTGGGTACGCAAATATCGTTGGCCGACTCACTGGTGTAAAAACAGGGGCATAACAATGCCCCTGCACATTTTAGAATGCGTAATTCACACCAATCCCCGCATAATGGAATCTGTCGCTTTCACCTTCGTCGTGATCTTCCCATTCATATGCATATTCCAGTGACATTGATAAACCATTTTGGAAATCATAAGCATACAGTAAACCAAGTCGATTGAAATCATGCCCTTCACGTTCTGGATCATCCTGCCAGTCCCAGTTCGTCCAGCGGTCGAGGCCAATACGGGTGTACGGCGTCAGGGTGGTATTGCCGAAAGACAACGGTAAGTAAGCACGAATTTCCTGAGTTGAGAACTCACCATTATTACGCGAGTCCGCCAGATTAAAACCGCGTTCGAGATAATAGTTGACCGTTAAGCCCACCGTTTCGTTGAAGGTATAATTCAGACCGGTTTCGCTTTCAACGCGGCTATCTGAGTAACCCGTGGTACTCAAGTCATTGACGAATTGATACATTGCCAGCCAGCCGCTAAAACGCAAATCGTCGCTAAGTTTAATATCCCAGTCCGGCTGAACTTTCCAGCGCTGCATATTGGCAGTGTCTTTTCCTGGTTCATTAACATAGTGATAGCCGTAATTACGGAAACCACCGGTCAGGCCGAAATTAACATCCTCGCTTTCGAGGAATTGATAGCGAACTTCCAGTTCCGGGCGATCAAACCAGGTACCGCGTTTCCCCTCGCTGTAATCAACCGGACCTTCCTGATAATAGGCCACAGATATTTTCCATGGTCCATTGGACGCATTAAAATAGACTGACGGCTCAGCCAGTCCATCCATATCTTCGCCCTGACCTTCAACGTTTTCTATTTCGTACATGGCACCGATATTAAAGCGCCAGTCATTTTTTTCAGCGGCCTGCGCACAGGCCACTCCTGCGCTCATAATCAGCGCAGTAGCGGACAGTAGGGTTTTCATTATTATTCCTTGTTAAAATACTCTAAAAAAAACACCAAGATTCGGGGGGTTATCCCCCCGGAATTTTATTGAATAGCCACTTCAGTTTCAGCATCAAAGAAATGGCATTTCGCCATATCAAAATGAATAGTGATATTTTCTCCTGCGTGATAATCATTCACTGCCCCAGCACGGACCACTAACTCATGCCCCCCAACGATGGTATAAAGCATAAACTCAGCGCCTGTTAATTCTGCCACGCTAATTTTTGCTGATACATTATTTTCATTATTAGGCTGCGGATGTATGTCTTCAGGACGAATACCCAGCGTAACGGCCTGATGCTCATAACCCTGCGCTTTTAGCTGTGCTAATTTATTTTCGGGAATGGTTAACTTCAGCGTTTCGGTAACGAATTTATTACCATCAATTGCGCCACGAATAAAATTCATGGCCGGCGATCCAATAAATCCGGCGACGAACATATTTGCCGGGTGGTTATACACCGTTTTCGGTGCGCCAACCTGTTGAACAATACCATCCTTCATAATCACAATACGCGTCGCCATCGTCATGGCTTCGGTTTGATCATGGGTAACATATATCATGGTGGTATTCAGTTTCTGATGCAGTTTGCTAATTTCTGCCCGCATCTGCACGCGAAGTTTGGCATCGAGATTCGATAAAGGCTCATCCATCAGGAAGACCCCCGCCTCACGAACAATCGCACGTCCCAGCGCCACGCGCTGGCGCTGACCGCCGGATAACGCGCCAGGTTTACGCTGCAGATAATCGCGCAGGCCAAGGATTTGCGCCGCCCAGTTAACGCGCTCCTCGATCACCGCCGGAGCAATTTTCTGCATCTTCAGGCCAAACGCCATATTGTCATAGACGGTCATGTGCGGGTACAACGCATAGTTCTGAAAAACCATCGCAATATTGCGCGATTTCGCCGGCACATCATTCATCCGTTTACCGTCAATCAGCAGATCGCCGCCGCTGATCTCTTCCAGGCCGGCGATCATGCGCAACGTCGTAGACTTCCCGCAACCGGAAGGCCCAACAAAAACAATAAACTCTTTGTCTTCGATTTCCAGATTGAAGTCTTTAACGACGTGCACCTGGTTGTCGTAAATTTTTTGAATATGTTGCAACGAAAGCTGTGCCATGTTGAATCCTTTACTTGTCGTGTTGCCAGAAAGCCGATAAGCACGGCCACGTCAGAAATTCGGTTGAAGGGAGCTGCAAGTTTGCCCCGTTCAGCCCCGTACCGATGCCAACAGAGCGCATGCCGCAGGCGTTGATCGCATCCACGCCTGCTTGAGCATCTTCTATGCCAATGCACTGCTGCGGGTCAACGCCAAGACCCGCACAGGCAGCCAGAAAAATCTCCGGATCCGGTTTCGAACGGGTAATCAGCGCCGCATCCGCACAAAAGTCAAAACAAGCGCTAAGATCAAGCGCCTGTAAAATAGTGGGCGCATTGAGCGACACTGAGGCTAGCCCCACCGGAATCCGCTCTTCCCGTAATGTCATTAACAGTTCGCGAATCCCCGGCAATACCGAGTTAACCGTTAACTGGCGCAAAGAATGGACATACAGACGATTTTTTCTCTCAGCCAATTGTGCGCAAGTCTCGGGAGTAAACTCCCCCGCCTTTCCGCCGTGGTGCAAAATACGCTGCAGTGACTCGCCACGACTAATCCCTTTCAGGCTGTCATTAAATGCTTCGTCGATCGCAATCCCTATTTCGTCGGCTACCTGCCGCCACGCCAGGAAATGCAGATGCGCGGTATCGGTAATCACGCCATCCAAATCAAAAATGATGGCCTGTGGTTTGAGTATCATTCATCGTCCCTTTTTGTGGTAGCGGTCCCATAAATAGACGTAATAATACCGTCATAGGTAATCGCTGACGCCCCCTGGACGGCGATCTTTTCGCCATTAACCCACAAGGTAATACGCTCAGTGCTGCTAATGCGGATTTCTGCTTTATTGATAGTGACCTGCATATCAACGCCCTGCCAACGCAGTGGGAAAGAGAGAGTTTGCCAATGGTCAGGCAATGCAGGGGCAAGATGTAACTCCCCGTGGCGAACATTCACGCCAGCAAATCCCTGAATTGCGCCCAGCCAGATGGCCCCCGTCGCCGCAGCGTGGATACCGTCATCACAGCTATGTGGATCGTCTCCGAGATCGATAAGCGATCCTTCACGCCAGAAGCGATACCCCTGCACTGAATCACCACAACGCGCAGCCACAATCCCATGGATAGCCTTACTCAAAGACGAGTCATGAATGGTGCGCGGCTCGTAAAACCGCAGGTTCACCAGACAGGTTTGCGGGTTGAATTGCTCCGGCAGCATATAGGTCAGCATCACCACATCGGCCTGTTTGAGAATTTGCATCTCATTGACCTCTGCGCGGGAGTAATCGAGCAAAATCGTCTGCTTGCCCGCTTTCGCTTTGTAACTGGACAGATCGATAACCGGTTTGCTCAGGAAGGTGTCGTCCTGAGGTAACACACCATCGGACAACGCTTCCGGTCGCCACAGATGGCGTAAAAAATGCTCAGCACGGTGAATAAAGGTCTCATCGCTACAGCCCAGGCGACGCGCAAAACCGAGCGCCTGCTCCACGTTGTACCAGGCCATGTAGTTGGTGAACGCATTGTTGTTCACATGCTCTGTGTATTCATCCGGGCCAATTACATTGTGGATCTCTAAACGGTCATTAACCATGACGGCTCTGCTGATCCAGAACTTCGCTGTTTCCAGAAGCAGCGTTATACCTTCACGGGACATAAAGTTCATATCCCCGGTGGCATGCCAGTAATTGATCACCGCCCAGGCTATATCCGCCACGAGATGATGTTCAGCTTGTGCGGAGGCCACTTTCTGCCGCAGCCCGGTACGGATGTTGATCGCCGCGAATTCAGGCGTCTCCTCCTCACCGCTGCGCGCGCTCTCCCAGGGAAACAGCGCCCCCTGCCAACCGTTGCGGCGGGCTTTCTCACGCGCGCCCGACAAATTATGCCAGCGGTAACGTAATAAACTTCTTGCTGTTTTCGGCTCGGTGAAGAGATGGAACGGTAACAGAAAGACCTCGGTATCCCAGAAAACGTGACCTTTATACCCTTCGCCTGTCAGACCTTTCGCCGCAATACTGCTGCGCTCATCGTGATCTGGCGTCATTACACGCAAATGATAGAGCGCATAATCCAGCGCTCGCTGATCGCTCATATCATTACTGGTGACCTGAACGCGACGGCTTTGCCACCAGGCATGCCAGTTAGCGGTCGACTCCGCCAGCAGCGCATCGTATCCCTGCTGGGCGCACGCTTCCAGATTACGTAGCGACTGGCGTGCCCAGGTTTCCAGCGACAGGCTGCGCTCGCTCGCCCAGTCTATCCAGCTAATTTTCGTCAGCGTAACGCGTTGTCCGGTTTTCGCCTGCACGCTATTGTGTTGTAACAACCGACGTTCTTTGGCGGTGAAGCAGCGCTGCGCCGCACCGTCTACGTCGCAAAACGTCGCGATCGCGATATCGTTGCGATTGTCCTGGGTGGTGTAAATGCCTTGCAGCAGATGCTGACCAAATACCCGGACCTGCGTTTCATCCAGATGCTGACGTCCATGATTGGTGATCGTGGCATCAATCCCGGTTGAGATGCCAATGCTCGCATCACCATCCAGCGGGGTAACGGCAACTTCCATAGCAAACAGCGGCAGTTTTTGCGCCGAGACAAACCGCCGGCTCTCAATAGCGAAACGTGCGCCGCCGGGCGCTCGCCAGACCAGGGTACGGCGTAATTCTCCGCTGGCAAAATCCAGTTCACGATGCCAGCGCTCAATCACACCGCTGGTTAGCGAGAAAATCTCACCATTAAGCGCGATCTCCACGCCCACCACATCAGGCAGATTAACCAGTTCATTAATTTCACCTTTCCCCGCCCGGTGATACAGTCCCGCCAGATACATGCCGCGAGTTTGTAAGGTGTAGGCTTCTTCGTGGCTGGCGCGAATCCCCATATAGCCGTTGCCAAGCGTCATCAGCGACGCATATTTGTTGAGGCTGTGTGGGCAAAAAGCCGGTTCGGTTAGCATTACTGGCTTCGTCATAAGTCTACATATGTTCCTGTTTCAGCCGATTCATACAGTGCGGCAACCAGTTGTTGAATAACGACGCCCTGCTCTGCGTCCGCAATAGCGACAGGCTCGCCCTGAACGTGATTCACGAAGGCCTCCATGCTGCGAAAATGACGATTGTCATCGGCTATTTCGCGCTGGAACAGCACGTCCAGCGTCCCGTCACGATCGGTATAGACCCGCGCCGGAAATAAGGTCGCCCCGGCAAGATCGCCGCAGAAATTGACGTTCATAATCGATTGTTCAGGAATATTCAGCGCGAAAGAGGTCTCAAGACGCAGGATCCCGCCGTTATGAAATTCGATCGTGCCGAACAGAGAATCCTCAACGGTGTACGTCGCGGGATCCCATGCCCCGAACTGGCCGCTGCTCTTACGTGTGCCAATACGCTGATAGCTGTGCGCGTTAACACGCTTTACCGCCGGGAAGCCCAACACATACATCGCGGCATCAAGCATATGGATACCGATATCAATCAGCGGCCCACCGCCCTGCAGTTCCTTGTTGGTAAAAACACCCCAGCCGGGTACGCCGCAGCGACGCAAAGCGCGGACATTAGTGACATAGATTTCGCCCAGCGCGCCTGCCATCACCTGTTCGCGAAGCAACTGGGTATCCAGTGCGAAACGATGGTGAAAATCATATGCCAGTACTTTTCCCATCCGCCGCGCCGTTTTACACATCTCCAGCGCCTCGTCTGGCGTCATGGCCGGGGGCTTTTCGCACATCACATGACAGCCAGCGTTCAGCGCCAACATGGTGTGTTCATAATGAAAACGATTGGGCGAACAGATGCTGACGATATCTGGCTTTGCTTCGCGTAACATCGTCTGCGGATCGTCCCAAACCTGCGGATTACCGTATTTCTCTGCCAGCACCTGCGCCTGTGACAGGCGGCTGTCACAGACAGCCACCAGTTCCAGATCGTTGCGGGTGCAGTAGTACGAAGCATGAACTTTATCCGCTACCTGCCCGGCGCCGATAATGGCGACACGTAGCGGAGCGCTTGTCAGTGCACTTTTCACGGAAATCCTCTTAGCAGGTACGCAGCCAGGCCAGCGACTGACGGTATGCTTCCGGCAGGTTCTCCGCCCGTACCCGTCCTTCATACACTACGTAACCCTGATAATTATCTTCCCGCAGTTGGTCAAACAGCGCAGAGAAATCCAGCGTACCGCTCCCCGGCTGATAACGATGGTTATCCGCAATATGCACGTGACCCAGCAGATCGCGATTATCGTGCAGCGCCTGCGCCATATCGTCTTCTTCGATATTCATGTGGTAAAAATCACCAATGATTTGCACATGCTTCAGGTTGTTTTCCGCGATATAGCGGCGAGCATCCGCCAGGGTGTTGATCATATGATCCTGATAGCGATTGAGCGGCTCGAGATACACCACCGTGCCCGTACGTTCAGCGACTTTATCGAGATAAATCAATGAATCACTGACGGCTTTGCGATCGCCTTCCAGGCTACGCGGAGAGGTCATCGGCGGTAGGCGGAAGGTAAACATGCCCCAGGCGGCAGGGACAATAATCCCTTGCCCGCCGACTTCGGCCAGCGCTTCAAGAATGCGGGTGATCTGCTGTAAACCATTCAAACGACGTTCTTCGATAAAATCACCGATCCAACCGTCATAGCCCCCGCAGGCGGTGGTCACGGGCAGACCTGTTTCTTTGATCGCCGCTTTCACTTCCTCAAGATTGTTGACCAGCAATTTGCCGTCAATTTCAAAACCATCAAAACCCATCTCTTTGATGTAACGGAATTTCTCGAGAATATTTTCCGGGAAAAAAGCCTGATTCTGTGTTCCGATTTTCATTTTCTGCATTCCTTAATTAAAACGTCACGCCCATTTTGATGCTTTGTTCCGGATGGCGATCGACATACTGCATATAGCTTTCCGGGCTGCTGGCGAAGGTAACTACCGGGTCGATAAGCTCTTCACAGTTCAGATAACCGTTCATCAACAGTTCCCAGCAGGTCTCCTCAATGCGCTTGCGATTCCAGCGTGGATAATCTGGATTTGGTTCACTGCAGGCGCGGGAGAAGACAATTTTGGCGTTGTTGAAATGCGCTTCACGGCCCAGGTTGAACCCTTCTGCAAAAGGTTTTGCGAAGGCGACATAGGAGATGGTGCCCCCGTAGGCCAGACCGCGTAACGCTGATTGCAGCGCATCCGCATAGCCGCTGGTTTCGATGATCACATCCGCGCCCTGTTTGCCGGTCAGCTTTTTAATTTCCATGCCCACGTCAGTGCCAATCGGGTCCAGACAGAAATCAGCCCCATGGCGACGCGCGATATCACAACGATGGGCAATCGGATCCACGCCAATCACCACTGACGCTCCCGCTTTCTTAGCCAGTTGCACGGCGATCTGGCCAATTGCCCCTAACCCGACGATGACCACAAAGTCACCGACGCGCACATTGGCATCACGCACACCGCTCATAGCGAACTGTGCAGGGTCATAGCACACGGCATTTTTCCACGAACTGCCTTCCGGCATTTTGCGCAGTTTGTAGTTGTTCACGGCATTAAAGATGACCGTTTCTGCCAGTGGACCATATCCGCAGACAGAGTCGCCGACAGCGTAATCGGTCACATCGCTACCACACTCAATGACATCGCCCACAACCATGTTGCCAAGCTGGAACTTACCGAACTCGATTCCGCGCGGCGCCCCTTCCGGACGCGGCATAAACATTTGCCATTCGCCGTTAAAATCTTCATCAATAAACGGACTGGCAGCGCGGAAATCGACTACTTCAGTGCCATGTTTGGGTGCGCCAAAACGTACGCGGACTTTCACTTCATTGGCGGATACCGCTCTGTCTTCATATTCCACCAGCGCTGCAACACGCGGTTCGGTGGCAACTAACTTCTTCATTTACAACTCCTTAATTAAACTGGCCGCTTAGCCTTTCACGCCGCCTGCGGTCAAACCACTCTTAATAAAACGTTCGGAAAGCGCATACATAATGACCACCGGCAATGCGGTGACCAACGATGCGGCCATCATGCGTCCCCAGATATAGTCAGGCGTACTGAACAGCGCGTTCAGACCGACCGGTAAGGTAAAATTGCTGGCGCTGGAGAGGAAAATCGAGGCAAACAGATAGTCATTCCACGCGACCATAAAGCAGTACACAAAGACCGAAACCAGACCAGACATGGCCAACGGCACGGTGATGCGAAAGATAATTTGCAGACGATTTAATCCATCCATCATCGCGGCTTCTTCTATCTCATCCGGAATGGTGTCGAAGTAGCTTTTCAACATGAACACGGCTGTCGGCAGCGTTTGGGTCACCATGGTGATAATCAACGCCATTTCGGTGTCATAAATGCCGAGGGCCGTAATGATTTTGAACAACGGCACCACCAGCAAAATCCCCGAGAACATGTACACCGTGTAAAAGCTGGCGTTGATGGTCATCCGTCCCTTAAAACGCAGGCGGGAAAGCGCATACGCTCCGAGGACGCCGAGAAACACCGCCACCACAGATGACGAGACCGATACCACCAGGCTATTACGGAAGTAGTCAACAAACGGGAAGATCATCGGGTTGAAAATGTCGATGTAATGTTCCAGCGTCCATTGCTGAGGTAACAGCGTGGGATGCAGCGAAATCGCCTCTTTTGCGCTTTTAAATGAGGTCATCAGCATCACAAAAAACGGAAATAACGTGATACCGAGGAAGACAATTAATCCACAGTAAAAGCCGATGCGGCCAAGCGTGCGCTTATTTGTTGCCATTGAGGTTCACCCGTTTTCTGGTCAGCAGGATAACAGCGAAAATGATGACGAAGAGGACGACAGAAATAGCAGCCGCTTTACCCAGGTCATTGAATGCAAACGCCGTTTTATAGAGATAGACCCCGAGAATATCGACTTTGGTGGTCAGCAGATAAACATCGGCGAACATATAGAACATCCAGATCGTACGCAGCGTGACTACGGTCGCCAGCACCGGCATGATCGCTGGCAGCGTGACGATACGAAACCGTTGCCAGGCGTTCGCGCCATCCATTTCCGCCGCCTCATACAACGATTTATCAATAGTCTGCAAAATCGCCAGAAATGAGATAAAGGCATACGGGAAGTAGCGCCAGATGGCGAAAAGTACAACCAGTGCGAAGCTGCTGCCGGGATTGTCGAACCACAGCGGCGCCTGATCGTACAGATGCAGCAGATCCACGCCGAGGTAGTTCACAATGCCGTAGCCGTTGTTGAACATGTATTTCCAGGCAAACACCAGCGAAATTGATGGCGTTACGTAAGAGAGGATCACCAGCGAGCGCGCCGTTTTCCGCAGACGAAACTCACGGTTAAAAAACATCGCCACTCCCAGTCCCAGCACCGTGCTCCCGGCAACAACCAGCGCGGTATACCAGACCGTCATCCACAGCGAATGCCAGAATCCGGGATCGGTTAAGATACGGATATAGTTGCTCAAGCCGACAAATGTTGACTCAATTTGTGGATTAAGCGGCAGACGCATAAAGCTGATTTCGATGTTAGATATCATCGGCCATGCGACTAAACCACCCAGCAAGAGCAAGCTGGGCGCCAGCAGCAGCATGGCAAATGGCATATCCGATCGACCTGAGAAGAACTTATTCATCACGGCTTTCCATTTCCCCATTAGCGCTGTTCAACAAGGTCATCCAGTTTGGTCTGGCTTGCCTTCATCGTCGTTGAAAGATCGGCTTTTCCTACCGTGACGTTGTGCACCATGGTGCTTATGACACCGGAACCCGTAACGTCGCCCATGCGGGTAAAGTTCTTATCGCCGACTGCGCCAAACACCTGAATATTCGGCAGTTCGGCAATCAGTTGATCGGGTAATTCACCCAGTGCTTTAATAACGGGGTTATCTTTCCACGTTGCGGTATTCACCACTGCTTTATTGACCGGGAGCGCAGCGCCAGGGGACATCATCACCCAGTCAGCAATGTTGTCGGCCTGCTCCATAAAGGTGACAAATTTTTCTGCGGCTTCTGTCTCTTCGGTTTTTTGACCTGCGGTTATGGTCAGCGATGTCAACATGCCGTAGACGGCAGACGTTTTTTCCGTCGGAACCATAAAGCCAACATTTTTAGGATCCCCCTCCTTAATCACCGCCGGGAGGATATAGGTGGAATAAATAGCCATCGGCGCAGTGCCGTTCATGAAAGCGTCTTTGACCTCCATGATGTTGTTAGATCCCGGCATGGTATTCATCGCAAGCTGGCGGTAATACTGCAACGCCTGGGCCATCTCCGGCGTGTCGAGCGTGATCTTTCCCTGCGCATCGAAAACGTTAGCCTGGTTAGAGAGCGCGAACTGAGAGAAGGACTGTTCGGTCAATACGCTTTCCGCCGTAGGTAGCGCAATACCATATTTTTTACTGCCCGGATCGTTTAACTTCTGCGCCACTTCGAGCAGTTGCTGCCAGTCTTTCGGCTCTTCCAGCCCTGCTTTTGCCAGTGCATCTTTGCGATACCAGACCCCGCCAATCCAGGCGCTAACCGGTACCCCGGTCCATGCAGAGCCATCTTCGGTACGCACAATACGCAGTACGCCATCATAAAACGCGTCTTCACCCACACTGTTGATGACCTGCGCCACCGCTTTGCGATCGATAAGCGATTCTTTGTCCATGACTTTCGCGTAGTCATGGCTGGTTTCAATGACTTCAGGAAGTGAACCGCTACGTGCGAGGGTAATCACTTTGGTGTTGTAAGCATCCTCTTCAACAGGAACCTGTTTGACGCTGATACCGGGGTTCTCTTTTTCAAAGCGCTCAATCAGTTTGGCAATAACCGCCTGCCGCTCCTGTTCTACAGAAGAGTGCATAAATTCAATCGCGACAGAGGATTTTTTATCATCCTTACACCCGGAAACCAGGGCGCAGGACACCAGTGCTGAAATCAGCACAATTTTAGCTTTAAGCATGGAATGTTCCTTTTTATTTCTTAATCCACATAACCTGCCAGGCGTGTAACGTTAATTCCTTACCCGAAATACTTTCTTCGCTAATCAAATCAAATCCATTTTCAATATCAATATTAATGGTTTGTGTCTGAGCGCTGATATTAAATAAACCAGTAATTTCTTCGCCTGTTTCTGCCGTACGTTTAATTTGCATAACGGCCGGTGTAACACTGTTAATCTTAAAATCACTATCAGGATGAAATGCTTTGTTATTACGCCGCAGAACAATTAATCGGGATAACTCATGGTAAATGGCGTGACGCAAACAAGTTTCATCGGCCAGTTCCGTTTCTATTTGTCTTATATGATATTTTTTACGGTTGATCGCCCGGTTATAACCCAGTTTTTCCACACCTTCATAGTCATTGCGCGATCCGAGGATACTTTGAATATAAATCGCTGGCACACCAGGAAAACTCAGCAAAATGGCATGGGCAAGTATAAAGCGGGAAAATCTTTCAGCATCACTGCTATTACCCGGCGTTAACGCATCCATATAGGTTACGTTAATTTCATACGGGCTTCGGCTACCATCAGGATTATTCTTCCAGTTAACCAGGGCGCCTTCCTGTTGTAATTCCGTCACCAGTCGCATGATTTCATCTTCAGGTAACAGGCCCCGTAACGGGTTGAGGCCAATTCCGTCATGCGATGCGAGGAAATTAAACCATGTGGTCTCAGTCGATGGCAGTTCCAGTGATTGCGCCCACTGACACAATGTCGTTGTATCCTGGCGTTGCACCGCATGCAGCACCAGCGGCGGCAGCGAGAACTGGTACACCATGTGCGCCTCATCGCGGCCATTACCGTAATAGGAAATGTTATCCTTATGCGGAACGTTCGTTTCAGTAATAATCGCCGTACCAGGTGCCGCGCAGTCAGCAATAGCGCGGAACAGTTTGATAAGCTGATGCGTTTTTTCCAGGTGAATACAGGTTGTCCCTGGCTCTTTCCACATAAAACCAACCGCATCCAGGCGGACATAATCAGCACCCTGCTCCAGGTAACTCAGCAGTACATCGACCATCGCCAGTAATACCAATGGATTGGCATAGTTGAGATCGATCTGGTCGTCGCTGAACGTCGTCCAGAGATGACGCACAGTATTATCTTTCAGCGTAAACGGGGTCAGTAACGGTAATGCACGTGGGCGCGTGACGTTGCTCAGGTCCGTATCAGGATCCATCGCAATAAAGAATTCTTCATAACCGTCAAGTTGTTGCAAATAGTTATTAAACCATTCGCTTTTAGCTGACATATGGTTACAAACAAAATCAAACATCAGTCGACTGGATTCAGCTAATTGCTTAATATCATTCCAGTCACCGGTTTCTTCGGCAACCTGATAGTAATTAATTACTGAAAAACCATCATCCGATGACCACGGATAAAATGGCAACAGATGCACATGAGAAAATGTCGACTTAAGCCATTCATTATAAAACTGATTAAACGTTGGCAGCGCTTTTTTATCTTCCGAGTAAAATTGATCGGCGTAGGTGATCAGAACGACATCACCCTCATCCCAATGCGCTTTACGGTTTTTTTTAATTAATTTTTGTGATTTTTCTAAACGCGCAACCAGCGCTTCATAGTGAAGTGAAGAAAATGTGTCGCCATAGACTTCACTCAGACATTTTTGGATTTTTTGGTTCACCTTCATTTCTCGTGGTAGCGGTCCCATGACGCAAGAGACTACTCTGCCGGAAATAAGCTGTCAATCAGCTGAGGTGGCCTGGAGGGGGGGTAAAAAAGAATTTTGGCAGCCAAAAAATCGTATTTGTGAGCTGCCGCAAATTAACTGAGGGAATGTTGATTAATTGTTGCTTGCTTTTGTTGTTTCGGATATCAGGGTTGATTACCTGAATAGCGTTTCGACAATTTTGTCGCTGCCCGGCTCAACAAAGGTTCAAGTACTAACGCCAGCAACATTTTTAGCGGACGTCGGGCCACGGACTTCACCGCCCACCCTGCTACTCCAGCCGGGCCATAGCGCAGCGCAGTCAGCAGCACCAGCTTACCTGCTATTTTAAAGCCTGGCTTTACCTTTTGCCCGGCACGTTGCCAGCGATTATTCATTTTTAACCTCACAATTGGCGGAAGCGGCTGCGTAATGTGAAGGTATCAGATGTCACATAACGCTCCATCTCACGCAAACGCTTTTCACTTGCAGCCAGCTCACGATCGACAGCATCCAACAGCTCACCGCTTGATGGCTGCTGTTCTCCGGAAACCACGTTGTCCGGCATCGGATCCAACACAAACGTCAGTACGATGTAGGCGACAAAGGTGAAAAAGGCCAGACCAAAAAAGATGGACAGCACCACCAGGATCCGCACCAGTTTCACAGGAACATCGAGATAATGCGCAATACCCGCGCAAACCCCTTTCACCATGCCCTGCTGCGGTATACGCCACAGTTTTTTGTTCAGATTAACGCCCCCCATTAGCGGTCCCTCCAGTTTGGATGTTCAGCATCAAGGATGTCTTCCAGCGCTTGAATGCGCTCACGCATCCGCTGTGCGTCCTGGTTAAGTTCAGCCAGACGCTGTTGTTCACTTTGCGCCAGCTCGCCGCGACTGGAACGATTGCTGTAATGCAGCCAGAGCCAAATCGGTAAGACGAACAGCACAAAGATGGTTAACGGGATGGCCAGAAATAGCGCGCTCATGAGTACTCCTTACAGGTGATGAGCGGCGGCGCGTTCGGGCACCGCCAGATATTATTATTGCTTGTCTTGCTGCATTTTGGCTTTCAATTGCGCCAACTGCTCGCTGATTTCATCATCTGCTTTCAGGTCAGCAAATTGCTGATCCAAAGACTTCTGCTTACCGAAGTTATGGCTTTCAGCTTCAGCTTCCATTTGATCGATTCGGCGCTCAAAAGATTCAAAGCGCGCCATCGCTTCATCCAGTTTGCCGCTGTCCAGTTGACGACGAACATCACGGGAAGAGTTTGCCGCCTGATGGCGCAGCATCAACGCCTGCTGACGAGCACGGGTTTCACTAAGTTTGTTTTCCAGTTCACCAATCTCTTTTTTCATGCGCGCCAGCGTATCGTCAACCAGCGTTACCTCATGCTCCAGGGAGGCAATCAGGTCAGTCAGTTTCTGTTTTTCGATTAACGCAGAACGCGCCAAATCTTCTTTCTCTTTGCGCAGCGCCAGCTCTGCTTTTTCCTGCCACTCTGCCTGTTGGGCGCTGGCCTGTTCGATACGACGCGATAACTGTTTCTTTTCTGCCAGCGCGCGTGCGGAGTTTGAGCGCACTTCAACCAGCGTGTCTTCCATTTCCTGGATCATCAACCGCACCAGCTTCTGCGGATCTTCAGCCTTTTCCAGCAACGCATTAATGTTGGCGTTCACGATGTCGGCAAAACGAGAAAAAATACCCATAATGTAATCCTCACTTACTGTTCTGATATCGGGCAATGCCCTGCTACTGTTCTAATGCACTTCGCATGCCAACTTTTTAATCTCTTGAATTACTTGAAAATATCCAATTTTACCTGCCGGGATAAATAGGGTAAATTGGTGAATAACACTAACAAATGGTGAATTTCATCATGGCAGGATACAAAGATAATCTTCTGGGCGAAGCGAACAGCTTTATTGAAGTTCTGGAGCAGGTTTCTCATCTCGCGCCGCTGGATAAACCTGTGCTGGTCATTGGGGAACGCGGTACGGGGAAAGAGCTTATCGCCAACCGCCTGCACTATCTCTCCACCCGCTGGCAAGGCCCGTTTATTTCACTTAACTGCGCGGCGCTAAACGAAAATTTACTCGATTCCGAACTTTTTGGTCACGAAGCTGGCGCCTTTACTGGCGCGCAGAAACGTCATCCGGGTCGTTTCGAGCGCGCCGATGGCGGCACGCTATTTCTTGATGAACTGGCGACCGCCCCGATGCTGGTACAGGAAAAACTGCTGCGCGTTATTGAGTACGGAGAACTGGAACGCGTCGGCGGTAGCCAGCCGTTGCAGGTCAACGTACGACTGGTTTGCGCAACCAATGCCGACCTGCCGCGCATGGTAAGTGAAGGCACGTTCCGCGCGGACCTGCTGGATCGTCTGGCTTTTGATGTGGTGCAACTCCCACCGTTACGCGAACGTCAAAGCGATATCATGCTAATGGCTGAACATTTTGCCATTCAGATGTGCCGTGAGATCGGGTTACCGTTGTTTCCAGGGTTCACCGACGAGGCCAAAGAAACGCTCCTCCACTACCGTTGGCCGGGCAATATTCGTGAGCTGAAAAACGTCGTGGAGCGTTCGGTTTACCGACACGGGACCAGCGATTACCCGCTGAATGAGATTGTGATTGACCCGTTCAGGCGTCACACCACACCGCCGCAGGCGCAGGCGCAGGCGCAGGAAACCAGACCTGCATCCGTAACCTTACCGCTGGATCTGCGTGAATTCCAACAGCAGCAGGAGAAGGAATTTTTGCAAAGCAGCTTACAGCAGGCGAAATTTAATCAGAAAAAAGCCGCTGAATTATTAGGTCTGACCTACCATCAGCTCCGTGCGTTACTCAAGAAACACCAAATTTAGCGTACAGGGGCAGACGTTGGACGCGAGGGTTAAAACAGTTTACCATGATGCAATCACTGTATAAAAAAACAGGTTAATCATGATGACTCTGGCGTTAGTTGGCGAAAAAATTGACAGAAACAGATTCACTGGTGCGAAAGTTGAAAATAGCACATTTTTCAACTGTGATTTTTCGGGTGCCGACCTCAGCGGCACTGAGTTTATTGGCTGCCAGTTCTATGACCGAGAAAGCCAGAAAGGGTGTAATTTTAGTCGCGCTATCCTGAAAGATGCCATTTTCAAAAGTTGTGATCTCTCCATGGCGGATTTCAGGAATGTGAGCGCGCTGGGAATCGAAATTCGCCACTGCCGCGCACAAGGTTCAGATTTTCGCGGCGCAAGCTTTATGAATATGATTACCACACGCACCTGGTTTTGTAGCGCCTATATCACCAATACCAACTTAAGCTACGCCAACTTTTCAAAAGTCGTACTGGAAAAGTGCGAGCTGTGGGAAAACCGTTGGATGGGAACTCAGGTACTGGGGGCGACGTTCAGTGGTTCAGATCTTTCCGGCGGTGAGTTTTCGTCGTTCGACTGGCGGGCCGCAAACTTTACGCACTGTGATTTGACCAATTCAGAACTGGGCGATCTCGATGTCCGGGGTGTTGATTTGCAAGGCGTCAAACTGGACAGCTACCAGGCATCGTTGATCCTGGAACGTCTTGGCATCGCTGTCATTGGTTAATATTCAGGGAGCGGTGCCTGCCGCCCCCTGCCCTTAAACAATATTGTCCGCGCTGGCTTTTCCCCGCGGACGTTTCGACTCAGCGAACATAGACGTCAGAGAGTTCCGGTCCCCCCGTCAGAACACCATACCTGACCGGATGTATAGCTGTTCTCTTCAGCCGCTAAAGTGACATACAGAGGGGCAATTTCTACCGGTTGGCCTGGCCGACCGAGCGGCGCATTTGCGCCAAATTTCTCAATTTTTTCCTGTGGTTGGCCGCCGCAACACTGCAATACCGTCCAGTACGGTCCAGGCGCGACAGCATTCACACGGATCCCTTTGGGGGCCAGTTGCTTTGCCAGCGATTTAGTAAATGCCACTATCGCCGCCTTGGTCTGAGCATAATCAAGCAGGATCTCACTTGGCTCATAAGCCTGTACCGACGAGGTGTTAATAATCACGCTGTCTCGTGAGAAATGAGGAACAGCCGCTTTGGTGATCCAAAACATGGCGTAGACATTGGTCTTGAATGTCGCATCAAACTCTTCTGTGGTGAGGTCTTCGATCGATTCGCAAAATTGCTGACGACCGGCGTTATTCACCAGAATATCCAACCCTCCCAGCGCTTCTACCGCCTGTTTTACCAGATGGTTACAGAAAGTTTCGTCACGAATATCACCGGGAATCGCCGCGACTTTTCTCCCTGCTTTTTTTATCAATTCGACAACCTCACGCGCATCGTCCTCTTCTTCAGGTAAATAATTAATCGCGACATCGGCGCCTTCGCGGGCATAAGCAATGGCAACAGCACGCCCAATACCTGAGTCACCTCCGGTAATTAATACCTTGCGACCATTTAACCTGCCGCTTCCCTGATAGCTTTCTTCGCCATGATCGGGACGCGGTTGCATTTTTCCAGCCAGACCCGGAAAAGGTTGTTTTTGATGTGGAAAAGGCGGCTGCGGAAAACGTTCTGAATTAGTTTTATTGGTGGTCTGTTTTCCTTTATTTAGGTCAGTCATTCAATCACCTCTCATGAGTCATCATTCATCGCAAAGACTAATAAGCGTAGAACAAAATGAATGACATGACCTTTATAATTTACCCACAACTTAATTTTTGCCAAATATTAACCTGGTCCTTACGATGATAACTTCACATTGCGTTGAGATATTTACTCGGATAAGTCCTGGTTTATTTATTTGTTCTTCCAGGCTGAAACTTCTTCAACCAATACCGCCAGGCTAAAACGTACCGCCTTTTCTATAACGTCCTGGCAATCCCCGGAAAAATATTCCCGTTTTGTTATTATCCGCCCGCGGAAATTCCACGCAAACCACACCGTTCCTGCGGGAGTACCATCCTCCCCACCCTCCGGCCCCGCATATCCGCTAATGGCTATGCTGATGTCGGTTTCGGCTTGCTCACGTATCCCTGCAGACATCTCACTGACCGTTTGCTCACTAACGGCGCTATATTTCTCCAGCGTACTGGCCCGCACGCCGAGCATTTTCTGCTTGGCGCGATCGCTAAAGGTTATAACGCCGATATCATAAAATTCTGCGGTATCCGCCTGTGCACAAAGCGCGGCGGCCAAGTTTCCTCCTGTACAAGATTCTGCGGTAGTCAACGTTAAACCGCGATCAATAAGCGTTTTTGCAACCCGTTTCGTCAGTTCATTGCGTGTTTTTGCGTCATTGTACTCCGTGTTCATTACCGCCTCGCTAATTCTCTTCAGGAATGACAGAAATATGTCCGTTACGTTCCAGAATGGCATACTTGATTTTACTGGATTCGGTAATCCCCTGATTTTGTCGTGCTGCGACTAATATATCGTCAAGAGAAACATCCACTTTCTTCATTTTATCCAATAAAGGGATCCCATGATCAAGCAGGATAACCGGAGAGCCATCCAGTACAGATTCTGCCCCACCTACCTTTTTCTTAATAAAACCAAACAGAATATCAATAGTAACCAGTGTGACAATCGTGATCATGGCGCCGGTTAGCGAAAAATCATTACCCAATAAGGCTTGCTGAGTTGCTTCACTGATAATCAGTAATAAAATCAGATCGAAGCTGGTCATTTGTAACAATGCCCGGCGACCGGCTATTTTGAAAACCACCAGCAAAATAAGGTAAATGGCTAATGCCCGGAAGACCATCTCCATACCCACCTCCTAAGGATAAATAAATTGCCTGAAGCGGATTTCAGATTCGCCATTTAGCTGGAGAAAACTCATTACACTTCCTGGCTTCACGGGCGTAACCTGCAGCCAGACAGTAAAATCCTGCGTTGCTTCAGAATCATTGTAGACAAGGTAAAGATCATTACCCTTGCTGTACATGCTGTCTGGCTGCGGCCAAATATTTTCCATCTCATAAAACTTGTTGAAATCGCCGCCAATGCGCAACGTCATGTTCACAGAATCATGCTTCTGTGCCGAGATTTTAAATTGAAATTCCGTTTGCAAACGACCAAGTTTTTCGAATTGTAACTCTGTTGTCTTTAAGGTGTTTTTTCTCGTTACCTCACTTAAATATCCGCCGGAAAACGCTCCCGCCGTAGCAAGTAAAACAATGCAGAGCAAACAGATAAAACCAATCTTGTGAAAGCCTGATTCAAAATTCAGAAAACGCTGACTCTCTTTCACTCCTTGCAAATGGGCTTTCTCTCTGTTCATTTCACCGCCTCGCTTATATCACACCAATCCTTTGTTTTATTGAAAAATTATCATTTGAGACTTATCCCACTCGCCAGATTAATAAATAGCAACCAAACTTAATAAGTCAAATCAATTTCTATGGAGGCTCTATGAAAATATCTTTCGCCCCCTTACTGTGTTGTTTTTTATTGCCATCAGCGTTTGCCGATGATAATGGTGGATTGAAAAAAGATACCGCCCCGCCACCTGCCCACGCACTGGATGAAGGATATCGCGGCACTGAAGATGCAAGAATCATGACCGTCCAACAAGCTAAAACTATGCATGACGGAGCGACTATCTCTTTACGGGGTAATCTCATTGAGGATCAAGGAGGAGATAAGTTTATCTTCCGTGACAAAACCGGCACGATCAATACGCTTATTCCGCTTGCCGTCTTTGATGGCCGAACGGTAAAACCCGATCAAATGATCAGGATTAACGGTAGCCTTGACGCTAAAATGCAACCGCCGGTGGTACGCGTTAATAAAATCCAGAAGTAATTCGACATACGGGAAGATATTCACTCTTCCCGCCTCATTCTTGTTTATTTTCCTCTGATTCCGCAGACATTCCTCCCACACAACAGACTCATTTTTCCCGTCAGACACCTCCCGCCATTGAATCCGGCGTTTAAGCGAGTCAGAGGTGCCATGAAAATGCTAAGATAACTAATAGAGGATATGCAAAGTGGATAGCAAGTATGAATTTTGACCAACTGGCGATGTTGAATTCGCGGTTATCAACCCTGCAGCCCCCAAACACAAACGGTAATGGCAAATGTCATTAAGTATTAGTAAGATAGCTTCTTTATATATAACCCTTTAAAATTATGCGCCTGGTTTTATCATCTCTGATCGTGATGGCTGGACTTCTGAGTGGTCAGGCTGCAGCTGCGCCTGAGCAGGCCTCGTACGCTGATATTCGTGACAGTGGCTTTGTCTATTGCGTCAGCGGGCAGGTCAATACGTTCAATCCGCAAAAAGCGAGCAGCGGTCTCATCGTAGACACATTAGCGGCCCAATTGTATGACCGACTGCTTGATGTCGATCCCTATACTTATCGTCTGGTGCCAGAACTGGCTGAAAGCTGGGAAGTATTGGATAACGGCGCAACCTACCGCTTCCATTTACGTCGTGATGTTCCGTTTCAAAAGACAGCCTGGTTCACGCCCACCCGCAAACTGAATGCGGACGATGTGGTATTTACCTTCGAGCGCATCTTTGATCGCCAACATCCGTGGCACAATATCAATGGCAGCAGTTTTCCCTATTTTGACAGCCTGCAGTTCGCCGATAACGTCCAAAGCGTGCGCAAGCTGGACAACAACACCGTTGAATTTCGCTTAAATCAACCCGACGCCTCCTTCTTGTGGCACCTTGCCACACATTATGCCTCGGTGATGTCGGCAGAATATGCCGCCAAATTAGCCAAACAAGATCGCCAGGAATTACTTGACCGACAGCCCGTCGGCACAGGTCCGTACCAACTTTCAGAAAATCGTGCAGGCCAATATATTCGCCTGCAACGGCATGAAAAATTCTGGCGAGGTACCCCCTTGATGCCCCAAGTCGTGGTGGATCTCGGCTCTGGCGGAACCGGCCGTTTATCGAAATTACTGACCGGCGAGTGCGACGTGCTGGCCTGGCCGGCTGCCAGCCAGCTCAG
The DNA here is from genome assembly GCF_005280955.1 of Citrobacter sp. wls717. NCBI lineage: Bacteria > Pseudomonadati > Pseudomonadota > Gammaproteobacteria > Enterobacterales > Enterobacteriaceae > Citrobacter > Citrobacter sp. wls717. The sequence continues at coordinate 382,726 of NZ_SZWW01000053.1, read as the reverse complement.
CATATTGCGTGATGATCCTCGACTGCGTTTGACGTTGCGTCCTGGGATGAATATCGCCTATCTGGCGTTCAACACGGATAAACCGCCGTTGAACAACCCTGCCGTACGACATGCGCTAGCGCTTGCCATTAACAACCAACGGTTAATGCAATCTATTTACTACGGTACGGCGGAAACCGCGGCATCTATTTTGCCTCGCGCCTCGTGGGCTTATGACAACGAAGCTAAAATTACTGAGTACAACCCGGCAAAATCGCGCGAGCAGTTAAAAGCGCTGGGGTTGGAAAATCTGACGTTACAACTTTGGGTCCCCACCAGTTCTCAGGCCTGGAACCCAAGCCCGCTGAAAACCGCAGAGCTGATTCAGGCTGATATGGCTCAGGTGGGTGTGAAAGTGAAGATCATCCCGGTAGAAGGTCGTTTTCAGGAGGCGCGATTAATGGATATGAACCATGATCTGACGTTGTCCGGCTGGGCAACTGACAGTAACGATCCTGACAGCTTTTTCCGACCGATGCTCAGTTGTGCCGCCATTAACTCACAGACCAACTTTGCCCACTGGTGCAATCCGGAGTTTGACAGCATTTTGCGCAAAGCCCTCTCTTCGCAACAACTCTCCTCGCGAATTGATGCCTACGACGAAGCGCAAAATATTCTTGCGCGCGAGTTGCCGATCCTGCCGCTGGCCTCTTCGCTTCGTTTGCAGGCTTATCGCTATGACATCAAAGGGTTGGTGCTCAGTCCGTTCGGCAACGCTTCTTTTGCCGGGGTTTCCAGGGAAAAGGCTGACGAGGTGAAAAAACCATGATTATCTTCACCCTGCGCCGTTTTTTATTACTGCTGGTCACCCTGTTCTTCCTGACTTTTATTGGGTTCAGCCTGAGTTACTTCACACCTCATGCGCCGTTACAGGGCGCATCGCTGTGGAACGCCTGGGTATTCTGGTTCAATGGCCTGATTCACTGGGATTTTGGTGTGTCCAGTATTAACGGCCAGTTAATCTCAGAACAACTCAAAGAAGTGTTTCCGGCGACGATGGAGCTGTGCATTCTGGCCTTTGGTTTTGCACTGATGGTCGGGATCCCGATAGGCATGTTAGCGGGCATAACACGTAATAAATGGCAGGATCGTTGCATCAGCGCATTGGCTCTGATGGGCTTTTCTATTCCGGTTTTTTGGCTGGCGCTGCTGCTGACGTTGCTCTTCTCACTGACCCTCGGCTGGCTGCCCGTTTCCGGGCGTTTTGATCTGCTCTACGAAGTGAAGCCCGTTACCGGATTTGCCATTATCGACGCCTGGTTCTCCGACTCGCCCTGGCGCGATGAAATGCTGGTCAGTGCGATCCGCCATATGGTGCTTCCGGTGTTAACGCTCTCCGTTGCACCGACGACGGAAGTTATTCGTTTGATGCGTATCAGCACCATTGAGGTCTTTGATCAAAACTATGTTAAAGCGGCGGCTACTCGTGGTTTGTCACGGTTAACGATTTTACGTCGTCACGTACTGCACAACGCTCTCCCACCGGTTATCCCGCGCCTGGGGTTACAGTTTTCCACCATGCTGACGCTGGCGATGATCACCGAGATGGTCTTTAGCTGGCCAGGTCTTGGCCGTTGGCTGATTAACGCGATTCGCCAGCAGGATTACGCGGCGATTTCGGCGGGTGTGATGGTGATAGGCTCACTGGTTATCATCGTTAACGTCATCTCTGATATTTTGGGTGCTATGGCTAACCCTCTGAAACATAAGGAATGGTATGCCTTACGATAGCGTCTACAGCGAAAAGCGCCCGCCTGGTACGCTGCGCACCGCATGGCGCAATTTTTACGGCGATGCAACCGCAATGATCGGCCTGTATGGCTGTGCGGGACTGGCGATTCTGTGTATTTTTGGTGGTTGGTTCGCGCCTTACGGCATCGACCAGCAGTTTCTCGGCTATCAGCTTTTACCGCCGTCATGGTCGCGCTATGGCGAAGTCTCTTTCTTCCTCGGGACTGATGACCTGGGGCGTGATGTTTTAAGTCGCCTGCTCAGCGGTGCGGCCCCAACCGTGGGCGGTGCGTTTGTCGTAACTCTCGCCGCCACGCTGTGTGGCTTGTTACTGGGGGTGGTTGCCGGAGCAACGCACGGTTTGCGTTCCGCGGTGCTCAATCACATTCTGGACACCCTGCTGTCGATCCCTTCACTGTTGCTGGCGATTATTGTGGTGGCTTTTGCCGGTCCGCATCTGACTCACGCGATGTTTGCCGTCTGGCTGGCGCTGCTGCCGCGGATGGTTCGCTCCGTCTACAGCATGGTGCATGACGAGCTGGAAAAAGAGTATGTTATTGCCGCTCGCCTTGATGGCGCAACCACGCTCAATATTCTGTGGTTCGCCGTTCTGCCCAATATTACCGCCGGGCTTATCACTGAAATCACCCGTGCGCTGTCGATGGCGATCCTGGATATCGCCGCGCTGGGTTTTCTCGACCTTGGCGCGCAGTTGCCATCACCGGAATGGGGAGCCATGCTCGGCGACGCGCTGGAGCTGATTTATGTCGCACCGTGGACAGTAATGCTGCCAGGCGCGGCGATCATGATAAGCGTGCTGCTGGTTAACCTGCTGGGTGATGGCGTGCGCCGCGCAATTATTGCGGGGGTGGAATAATGCCATTACTCGATATCCGCAACCTGACCATTGAATTCAGAACCGGCGACGACTGGGTAAAAGCGGTTGACCGTGTCAGCATGACCCTCAATGAAGGGGAAATCCGCGGACTGGTCGGCGAGTCCGGCTCCGGCAAGAGCCTGATCGCCAAGGCTATTTGCGGCGTCGCCAAGGATAACTGGCGCGTAACCGCAGACCGTATGCGCTTTGATGACATCGATCTCCTGCGCCTTTCCGCGCGTGAACGACGCAAGCTGGTCGGTCATAACGTTTCCATGATCTTTCAGGAACCGCAATCGTGTCTTGACCCGTCCGAGCGTATTGGACGACAGCTGATGCAAAATATTCCAGCCTGGACCTATAAGGGGCGCTGGTGGCAGCGCATCGGCTGGCGCAAACGCCGGGCGATTGAGCTTTTGCACCGCGTCGGGATAAAAGATCATAAAGATGCCATGCGCAGCTTCCCGTATGAACTGACTGACGGCGAGTGTCAGAAGGTAATGATCGCTATTGCACTGGCGAATCAGCCGCGCTTGCTGATTGCCGATGAACCGACGAACGCGATGGAGCCAACGACCCAGGCGCAAATATTTCGCCTGCTGACCCGGCTGAACCAAAACAGTAATACTACCATTTTGTTGATCAGCCATGACCTGCAAATGCTCAGCCAGTGGGCGGACAAAATCAACGTAATGTATTGCGGACAAACGGTGGAAACGGCGCCCAGTAAAGATCTGGTGACGATTCCACATCATCCTTATACGCAAGCGTTGATCCGCGCCATTCCTGATTTTGGTAGCGCGATGCCGCATAAAAGTCGTCTGAATACCATGCCAGGAGCGATTCCATTGCTGGAACAATTACCCATCGGCTGCCGTCTGGGGCCGCGCTGCCCTTATGCTCAGCGTGAATGTATTGAAACCCCACGACTGACCGGAGCAAAGAATCATCTCTACGCCTGTCATTTCCCGCTGAACATGGAGAGAGAGTGAGATGGTAGAAACCCTGCTCGAAGTTCGCAATCTGAGCAAAACCTTTCGCTACCGGACGGGTTTATTTCGCCGCCAGACCGTTGAGGCCGTTAAGCCACTCAGCTTTACCCTGCGCGAACGTCAGACACTCGCGGTCATTGGTGAGAATGGTTCCGGTAAGTCCACGCTGGCAAAGATGTTAGCTGGCATGATTGAACCCACCAGCGGTGAACTGCTGATTGACGATCATCCGCTCCAGTATGGTGATTATTCATTCCGTAGTCAGCGTATCCGTATGATTTTTCAGGATCCGTCAACATCGCTTAACCCTCGTCAGCGTATTTCACAAATCCTTGATTTCCCGCTGCGTCTGAACACCGACCTGGAACCTGAACAGCGTCGCAAACAGATTATAGAAACGATGCGCATGGTTGGACTGTTACCTGACCATGTGAGCTATTACCCGCATATGTTGGCGCCGGGACAAAAACAGCGTCTGGGGCTTGCCCGCGCGCTTATTTTACGACCTAAAGTGATTATCGCCGACGAGGCCCTTGCCTCTCTGGACATGTCGATGCGTTCGCAGCTCATCAATTTGATGCTGGAATTACAGGAAAAACAGGGGATTTCGTATATCTATGTGACTCAACATATCGGCATGATGAAGCACATTAGCGATCAAGTATTAGTCATGCATCAGGGTGAAGTTGTTGAGCGTGGCAGTACCGCGGATGTTCTGGCCTCCCCGCTGCATGAGCTGACTCGTCGTCTGATTGCAGGGCATTTTGGCGAGGCGCTCACCGCCGACGCCTGGCGGAAAGATCGCTAACAAAGCCGCTGCCCTCCGAAACCGGAGGGCAAGTGCGCCATCAGTGACCAACACCGGGTAAAAGCAGTGTCTCAACCTCGTTAAAAACGACTGAGGGAAAAACGCTCCCCTGTATCGCCCAGACACCTGCCACGCTGACGTCATCGATAAGTCGTAATGTTTCGACCCCCTCCACCGCAACGCGATCGCAATATTCCCGGATGTTTTTGATAAGCACCGGGAACATCGGCTTTTCTACCTGTTCAAGGAAGAAACCGCGATCCAATTTAACCACGTCAAAATGACCGCAAACCAGCGGACTTGCCCCGACGTTACCGGAGCCGAGATCGCCCAGCCATAGCGCGTTTGGGCCGTCACAGAGTGAATTAATCAGCAGATTATTCAGGCAAATCGTACTCGACAGAAAACGCTCTGACAGTTCCAGGGCAATAAAGGGCATTTCGTGCAGTGCCGACTTGATGACCGGATCACCAATCGCCAGAAGCGCCATTTCATCAATGAGATGAAGGGTACAGAGCAGATTGTTGCTCTCAAACCAATCACGCTTTTCGGCAATTAACTGAATTTGCTTGAGCATGAAATTACGCTTTTGTTCGCTATTCCACGCTGAAACGACGAAATCTGCATGCAATGGGCGAACCGTATCTGCAGCAAACCGGGCGATCATCTCCACGCCCAGCAACTTATTTGTTGTGTCTCTCATCGGTTCCGCGATGAAATGATAGTGCATAAGACCACTCCAATTGATCATAACTTCCTGATAATGCACTTTTAATCACAATCAATCAATAATATCGATCAATGTATCGATATTGATCGATAAAAACAATATATCATAACAATCTGAATATATGCATGTTTTTTGTTTTAAGAAAGTTCCTACCTTGCTATGTTTATTAACATCAGCTAGCGCCTTAATAATACCATTTTAGCGCCTTTAAAGCCTTGTATTTTCTCATTGTCTTCAATGCAATACGGGTCGGGCAAAGCACAACCAGGGGAAGTAATATCCTCGCCATTTGCAATGAATGGTAAGGGTCATTTAGGGTTGATAACCATTCTAAAAGGAACAATGAGTAGGATATAATTTCAGCCCAATTTCGCGCGTTTTTGAGATGGCAATCATCACGCATTGATTGCTACGAAGAAGCAATGACCATAAGGATTAAAGCTATGGGTTTTCTTTCCGGTAAGCGTCTTCTGGTGACGGGTCTTGCCAGTAAATTGTCCATTGCCTGGGGAATCGCTCAGGCAATGCATCGTGAAGGCGCTGAACTGGCGTTCACCTACCAGAACGACAAACTAAAAGGCCGAGTGGAGGAATTTGCCGCTCAACTGGGGTCCAGCATCGTACTACAATGTGATGTTGCCGAAGATGCCAGCATCGATGCGATGTTCGCTGAACTGAGCCACTCCTGGCCGAAATTCGACGGATTCGTGCATTCCATCGGTTTCGCGCCTGCTGACCAGTTGGATGGCGACTATGTGAATGCGGTCACCCGCGAAGGTTTTAAAATTGCTCATGACATCAGCGCTTACAGCTTTGTTGCGATGGCAAAAGCTTGCCGCTCTATGCTTAACCCTGGCTCTGCGCTACTGACGCTATCCTACCTGGGTGCAGAGCGCGCAATCCCTAACTACAACGTGATGGGGCTGGCGAAAGCGTCTCTGGAAGCCAACGTCCGTTACATGGCTAACGCAATGGGTCCTGAAGGTGTACGAGTGAACGCCATCTCCGCAGGTCCAATCCGCACTCTTGCCGCTTCCGGCATCAAAGATTTCCGTAAAATGCTGGCGCATTGTGAAGCGGTGACGCCGATTCGCCGCACCGTGACGATTGAAGATGTAGGCAATTCCGCAGCATTCCTGTGCTCCGATCTTTCTGCCGGCATCTCTGGTGAAGTCGTTCACGTTGATGGTGGCTTCAGCATTGCAGCGATGAACGAGCTGGATCTGAAATAATCGTTTAGTCCTCTGTGGGCGGCCTGCCGTCGCCCATGATTTCACCTCCTCCTCCACTGCCCTGTGCCATATATACTTTTCCGATATTTATTATCACGTAACAATCTTTCATCCCCCCATCGGCTTACGTCAGGATATTGCAGCGCAAACGATCCGGCGTAGGTGTATGACGACGTGTCCGGGTCGCCACTTTTTAGACCAAGGAACGCCCATGGAACAACGCCGCATTGTAGGCAAAAGCCACTGGTATCATGAGACGCAATCCAGCACGTATCCGCAAGATGTTCTGCCGCTGGTGCCGGAGGCCGCTCATGTTGACGACAGCTTTTTACTGGACCTGGCGATACCTCATGACGTGCTTTTACCCTTTCAATCCTGGTTAACCCCTGCCCGTAAACTTGCCCAGCTTCTTTTCCCTGCTCACGTCGTACTGGATCGGATGCATACGTTCAGCGCCTATGAACGGATGAGTACAGCCCTGACCGTCGCTCAGGTATATGGCGTGCAGCGATTGTGTAATCACTATGCCGCGCGCTTAACGCCGCTGCCAGGTCCTGATTCGTCTCGCGAAAGTAATCATCGACTGGCGCAAATCACCCAATATGCGCGCCAGCTCGCCAGTTCACCGGCTGTGATCGGCGAGCGGGACCGTCAGCACCTGGATGCGGTCGGGCTGACCAGCTGCGATGGCATATTGATGAATCAAATCATCGGCTTCGTCGGTTTTCAGGCCCGGGTAGTCGCATTACTTCAGGCCTGCAGCGCTCACCCGGTACGTCGAATACCGGGCCTCGATATACAGCAATTCGCTCACGCTTCGCCATTTAGCGCCACCAACGCCAGCTGGCACGCTGCGCCATTAGAACCCGAGCAGCTGCATACCCGCGCGAAACTGCGCGCGGATTATCCCAACGAACTGCACGCGCTGCTCCCTCTGCTAGCACATTCACCTGCCGTTTTAGATTTACTTGGGTCACTGATTTCCAGCACGCTACGCAGCGATATGCCGACGCGGGCATTTTCTCTGACGACCCTGATGACATCACGCATCAACGGCAGCGTGTCCTGCTTTAATGAACATGCGCATACGGCATATGAATTAACTGACATCATCACTGTCCTTCGTCAGGATGAACGTGAATTGCAGCACTGGGAACAACGACATCCGGTTGAGCGCGTCACCCTGCAGGCGGTACAATGGCTCACCCGAGCGCCCGACCGCTTTAGCGCCGCACTGTTAACACCGTTGTTCGATCAGGGTATCTCTTCAGAACAGGCGATTAACCTGCTGGCCTGGAGTGGATTATGCGGATGGTTAAATCGCTTGAAAATCGCGCTGGGCGAGACGTATTAACCGATCCACTTACTTAAAGAGCGCTTGCTGCAACTGACAGAATCGCGTAAAACTGTCAGCCGCTCTTTTAGCCACGAAAATAGACAATTATGCTTCAGGACAACCCGCTGCTAGCGCAGCTTAAACAGCAACTACATTCCCAGACGCCGCGTGCTGAAGGGGTGGTAAAAGCCACGGAAAAAGGCTTTGGCTTCCTGGAAGTCGATGCACAAAAAAGCTATTTCATTCCACCGCCGCAGATGAAAAAAGTGATGCATGGCGACCGTATTGTTGCGGTGATCCATACGGAAAAAGATCGTGAGTCTGCTGAACCGGAAGAGCTAATCGAACCCTTCCTGACGCGCTTCGTGGGTAAAGTTCAGGGCAAAAATGACCGTCTGTCTATTGTGCCGGATCATCCGTTACTGAAAGAGGCGATCCCTTGTCGCGCCGCCCGTGGCGTTGAGCATGAATTTAAAGAAGGTGACTGGGCCGTGGCAGAAATGCGCCGCCATCCGCTGAAAGGCGATCGCACCTTCTACGCTGAACTAACCCAATTTATCACCTTTGCGGACGATCACTTTGTCCCGTGGTGGGTCACGCTGGCGCGCCATAATCTCGAAAAAGAAGCACCGGACGGCGTTGCGACCGAAATGCTGGACGAAGGTCTGGTGCGTCAGGACCTGACCGCCCTCAATTTCGTCACCATCGACAGCGCCAGTACCGAAGATATGGACGATGCGCTGTATGCTGAAGATCTGGCCGATGGCAAGCTACAGTTAACTGTTGCTATTGCCGATCCTACCGCCTGGATTGCAGAAGGCAGCAAACTGGATAAAACGGCGAAGATTCGTGCGTTCACCAACTATCTGCCGGGATTCAATATCCCGATGCTGCCACGTGAACTGTCTGACGATCTCTGTTCTCTGCGCGCGAACGAAGTACGCCCGGTTCTGGCTTGCCGCATGATCATTACCGCCGACGGTACGATTGAAGACAACATCACCTTCTTCGCTGCGACTATCGAGTCTAAAGCGAAGTTGGCCTATGACAACGTCTCCGACTGGCTGGAAGGCACCGGCGACTGGCAGCCTGAAAACGACGCGATTGCTGAACAAATCCGTCTGCTGCATCGTATTTGTCTGAGCCGTGGTGAATGGCGTCACAACCACGCGTTAGTATTTAAAGATCGTCCGGATTACCGTTTTGTCCTCGGTGAAAAAGGCGAAGTGCTGGATATTGTGGCGGAACCGCGTCGCATCGCTAACCGTATCGTGGAAGAGTCAATGATTGCGGCAAATATTTGTGCTGCACGCGTTCTTCGCGACACGCTGGGCTTTGGAATTTATAACGTCCATATGGGATTTGATCCGGCAAACGCTGACGCACTGGCCGCGCTACTGAAAACCCATGGTATGCATGTAGATGCCGAAGAGGTCCTGACGCTGGAAGGCTTCTGCAAACTGCGCCGCGAACTGGATGCGCAGCCTTCCGGTTTCCTCGATAGCCGTATCCGCCGGTTCCAGTCGTATGCTGAAATCAGCACCGAACCAGGTCCGCACTTTGGGCTGGGTCTGGAAGCATATGCCACCTGGACCTCTCCTATTCGTAAGTATGGCGACATGATCAACCACCGTCTGCTTAAGGCCGTCATCAAAGGCGAAACGATTGCCCGTCCGCAGGATGATACGACCCTGCAAATGGCCGAACGTCGTCGTCTGAACCGCATGGCTGAACGCGATGTGGGTGACTGGTTATACGCCCGCTTCTTGAGCGACAAAGCCGGCACCGACGTCCGCTTCGCGGCCGAGATCATTGACGTCAGCCGCGGCGGTATGCGAGTACGTTTAGTGGATAATGGCGCAGTCGCATTTATTCCGGCCCCGTTCCTGCATGCTGTTCGTGACGAACTGGTATGCAGCCAGGAAAGCGGCACCGTACAAATCAAAGGTGAAGTGGTTTACAAAGTCACGGATGTGATTGATGTAACTATTGCCGAAGTGCGGATGGAAACCCGCAGCGTTATCGCACGTCCAGCCGTGTAATACTGATAAAGCTAACGGCCTTTCTCTTTCTGTGAAAGGTCGTTTTCTTTTCCCTCCCAAATCTCCACCACGCACTACACTTCTTTCATCCGGTCTAATTTATTTTTTACTATTTTCAGTTCCGCTAGCTTTGCTTTTTTTAGATTCTGCATTACATATAAATACATAAATAAAACAATACGTTCAGCCATAATCACCCTGTATGAATCATGGCTAACTATACTTTTGAGGCTCTATGCGCTTTAAACGGGATAGTACACATCATGAAAGACGTCCGGGAGCGGGTTACGTTGTATAGCTATGTGGGCACTCATAACCCCTACTGGCGTTTGTCAGAGGATTGCAACATCCTGCATTTCTCTATCGACGAAGCGTCAGCAGTCGATCAGACCATCGAATTGTCAGCTGAGCAAGCCGACCGCATTCGCGAAATGACGGTGATTACATCGAGCCTGTTGATGACGCTTCCCATTGAAGATGACGACATTCCCGTGCATCTGGTCGGCAGGAAAATCAATAAGCGCGAATGGGCGGGAAGCGCATCCGCCTGGGATGACACCCCTTCCGTCGCGCGCGACCTGGCTCACGGTCTCTCTTTCGCTGAGCAGGTCGTTTCTGAAGCTAACTCCGTCATTGTCATTCTTGACCGTATGGGCAACATTCAGCGCTTTAATCGCCTGTGCGAAGAGTACACCGGTCTCAAAGAGCGCGAAGTGATTGGCCAAAGCGTTTTCACGCTGTTTATGAGCCGTCGCGAGGCCGCAGCCTCACGGCGCAACATTGAGGTGTTTTTTCGCGAAGGTAACTCTTATGAGGTCGAACGTTGGGTAAAAACCTGCAAAGGCCAGCGTCTGTTTCTGTTCCGCAATAAGTTTGTGCATAACGGTAGCGGCAAGAACGAAATATTTCTGATCTGTTCCGGTACCGATATTACTGAAGAGCGCCGCGCGCAGGAACGTCTACGGGTATTGGCCAATACCGACTCCATCACTGGTTTACCGAACCGCAACGCAATTCACGAGCTGATCAGCAACGCCATTGAAAACGCGGGCGATACGCAGGTTGGGATTGTCTATCTCGATTTGGATAACTTTAAAAAGGTGAACGACGCCTACGGTCATATGTTTGGCGATCAGTTGTTACAAAGCGTGTCGCTGGCTATCCTCAGTTGCCTCGACGACAACCAGCTACTGGCCAGGTTTGGCGGTGATGAATTCATTGTCCTTGCCACCGAAACGTCCCAGGGCGCGCTGGAGGCTACGGCATCGCGTATCCTGACGCGCCTGCGTCAACCTTTTCGCATTGGACTGATAGAAGTCTATACCGGATGTTCAATCGGTATTTCTCTCGCGCCACAGCATGGACAGGACGGCGAGAGCGTCATCCGTAACGCGGATACGGCCATGTACACAGCAAAAGAAGGCGGTCGTGGTCAGTTTTGCGTCTTCTCACCGGAAATGAATCAACGAGTTTTTGAATATTTGTGGTTGGATACCAATCTGCGTAAGGCGCTGGAAAACGATCAACTGGTTATCCACTATCAGCCAAAAATAACCTGGCGCGGAGAAGTTCGTAGTCTGGAGGCTCTGGTTCGTTGGCAGTCCCCGGAACGTGGCCTCATACCGCCGTTGGAGTTTATCTCCTACGCCGAAGAATCAGGGCTCATCGTTCCGCTCGGTCGATGGGTTATTCTGGACGTCGTGCGCCAGGTGGCAAAATGGCGTGCCAAGGGGATAAATCTACGCGTGGCGGTAAACGTGTCTGCGCGCCAGCTCGCCGACCAGACGCTATTTACCGCTCTCAAGCAGGTGCTTCACGATCTCAACTTTGAATACTGCCCGATCGATGTTGAATTAACGGAAAGCAGTTTGATTGAAAATGAGCAGTTGGCGCTATCCGTCATTCAGCAATTTAGCCAGTTGGGGGCACAAATCCATTTGGATGATTTTGGCACCGGTTATTCGTCGCTATCTCAACTGGCCCGCTTCCCGCTTGATGCGATAAAACTGGATCAAACCTTTGTCAGAGATGTGCACAAGCAACCTATTTCACAGTCGCTGGTGCGGGCCATTGTCGCGGTCGCGCAAGCGCTCAACCTGCAGGTCATCGCCGAAGGCGTTGAAAGTGCAAAAGAGGATGCGTTTTTGACCAAGAACGGCGTCAATGAGCGTCAGGGATTTTTATTCGCCAAGCCGATGCCTGCAGCTGCGTTTGAACGATGGTATCGACGACACCTGAATAAAAAAACGCGATAATGCAGAAAGATTCCTCGGAGAAAATAGCCATAAATGGACAATACGTGATGATTCTATCTGTATGTAATCACAGAATATATAATATTCTTCAATCATTCAGGTTAATACTATTTTTCCCTTCTCTTTTGCCATGAAATTCTGCATCATGAAATTCAAACTCTATTGCCCTTTGGATGATGACCATGTCTGATATCGACGCTCAGCGTCTGGCCGAACGCATTGATACCGTGCTGGATATCCTCGTTGCAGGTGATTACCACTCAGCCATCCACAATCTCGAAATTCTGAAGGCTGAACTGTTAAACACGGTCAAAGAAGATACTCAATCTTTGTCAACTAAACAGAAAGCTCCGTGGGAGATCTGATGACATCGCTCTCTTGATGTTACTGCTATCAGCAGACTTCCGTTTATTTTCCGATACGATATTGCTATAAAAATTAATACTATGAATTCCCGACAACAATCCATTTTGCAGATGGTGACAGATAAAGGTCAGATGAGCGTCGCCGATCTGGCAAAAATCACCGGCGTTTCAGAAGTGACGATTCGACAGGATCTGAATACGCTGGAAAAACAGAGTTATTTACGCCGTGCGCACGGATTTGCTGTTTCATTGAACAGCGATGATGTGGAAACACGCATGATGACCAATTTCACGCTAAAACGTGAGCTGGCCGAATTCGCTGCATCACTGGTCAGCCCCGGCGAGTCAGTATTCATTGAGAATGGCAGCAGCAATGCGCTCCTGGCAAGAACCCTGGCGGAGCAAAAAGATGTCACTATCATTACGGTGAGCAGCTACATCGCTCACCTGCTCAAAGAAACACCCTGTGAAGTGATTCTCCTCGGCGGGATTTATCAGAAGAAAAGTGAGAGCATGGTCGGCCCCCTGACTCGCCAGTTTATCCAGCAGGTACACTTCAGTAAGGCCTTCATCGGCATTGATGGCTGGCAGGCAGAAACCGGCTTCACCGGACGCGATATGATGCGTTCTGATGTGGTTAATGCGGTACTGGAGAAAGGCGCAGAGGTTATTGTGCTTACCGACAGCTCAAAATTTGACGCCATTCATCCTTATACCCTGGGGCCTTTAGCACGATTCAGTCGCGTCGTGACGGACTCTAAGCTCAGCGCCAGCGTACAAATGCAGCTTGAGCATTCAGGATTAACCGTCAATATCATTGATACCAACGCATAATGGCTGCGCAAGATGATTTGTCGGCAGGCAAATCATCTCCTCTCTGAGAGTTATCTGACAACCCAATTAAGACTTTTTACCTGTTGTTAACAGGATAAACTCGTAGAATTAATATTAGCGATATAACAGGAGCGAACATCCAACTGCAGGATATTGGTTGTCATGCCTTCGCTAAACGGTTTCACGGAAATATCTTTGATAGTCGCGATTTAACGCTATCCTTAAAGAACACTGGATTCCGTGAATCAATAATTCAGGAGAAAGTATTATGTTAGTAACGAGCAAAAAAATGACCGCAGCCATTCTGGCGCTTACTCTGGCAATGTCTCTGAGCGCCTGCTCTAACTGGTCCAAACGCGATCGCAATACCGCTATCGGTGCTGGTGCGGGTGCTGTAGGTGGTGCAGTCCTGACCGATGGCAGCGCGCTGGGTACGCTGGGTGGTGCTGCTGTTGGTGGTATTATTGGCCATCAGGTAGGTAAATAATTTACGGTTGACCGGCTCGATATAATTAAACGTTTACTTTTTCAGCTCTGTATTTTAAAAAGCCACGGATTATCTCCGTGGCTTTTTTATTAACCGCCAGCCAGTTTGACTTTCATGCCTTTGGCCTCCAGCAATGATTTTATCAGGTCACGTTTATCGCCCTGAATTTCAATCACGCCCTCTTTTACCGCCCCACCGCAACCACATTTTTTCTTCAGTTCCGCGGCTAATTTAGCCAGTTCCGCATCATCCTGATCAATACCGGTGATCAGGCACACGCCCTTGCCTTTACGACCGCTGGTCTGGCGTTGAATGCGGACAATACCATCACCCTTTGGGCGTTCAGGGGCGACCTTCGGTTCATCAATGCGTCCGGAGTCGGTTGAATAGACCAGGCGAGAGTTTGAATCGCTCATTTACACACCTCGTTTCAGAGAGGCATTGATCATCTTCAGCGTCTGCGCCGGGTCGGCAGACTGCGTGACCGGACGACCAATCACCATGTAATCCACACCGGCTAACTGCGCCTGCTCTGGCGTCATAATACGACGCTGATCGCCCGCCTCGCTGCCTTCAGGACGAATACCCGGGGTCACTAACTTAAATGCCTGTCCAAACGCCTGTTTGAAACGTACCGCTTCCTGGGCAGAGCATACGACTCCGTCCAGCCCGCAATGTTGGGTTAAACGCGCCAGTCTTTCAGCATGCTCCGCAGGTGACAACGTCACACCGAGATCGGCAAGATCGCTGGCTTCCATGCTGGTCAGCACCGTCACAGCAATCAGCAATGGCGCATCGTTACCAAAAGGCACCAGGGCCTCACGGGCTGCCGTCATCATGCGCGCCCCGCCAGAGGCGTGTACGTTAACCATCCACACGCCAAGGTCGGCAGCCGCAGCTACGGCATGTGCAGTTGTATTGGGAATATCATGAAATTTCAAATCCAGAAAGACGTCAAAACCGCGCTGTTGTAGTTCGCGAACCAACTGAGGTCCAAAAAGCGTGAACATCTCTTTGCCCACTTTCAAACGGCAATCACGAGGATCAATTCTGTCGACAAAAGCTAATGCTTTATCACGATTTGCGTAATCAAGAGCGACAACGACAGGAGAATCAGTAACAGCACGAGAAGAAGATGAAGCAGTAAACGTCATGACCAGACCTTCCTGAGGATGGGCGCCACCGGTGGCGCAAAATGGGTAAACGGCGTGCATTCTACCTGCGGCAATAGAAAATTAACAGGCGCGATTACATTTCTGCCAGGCGAATCGGCTGTGGAGGTTGATGATGGGACGATTACACCCTATAAGGATGTTGTAACTAAGTTGAAGTTTTTTTAAAAATTACAGCCCATCAAGCCCACGAATAGGTTTAATGGTTGACCATGAACGGCAGGATGGACAATGCCAGTACAGCGTATAAGCGGTAAACCCGCATTTTTGACAGCGATAGCGCGGCTTACTACGTACCTGCTCCCCGACCATATCGCGCAGCACCATCAGGCTCTCTTTGGCGCGCCCTTCTTCTGCTTCGTTAAGATGATAATCCATCAGCTTGTGGAATACACGCATCGTAGGATGGCGCTGCAGCTGACGAGTAATATAAACCTGAGCGGTATCAGTTCCCTCACGCGCCTCAAGGATATCTGCAAGCATCAGTTCAGCGGCGGCACCGGTATTTTCCTCAACCGCACGGCGTAAAAACTCTGCCCACTCATCGTTTTTGCCCAGATGCTGGTAGCAGCTTTGCAGCATTTCCAGCGTTTCACTGACCAGCTCTTTATCCTGAGAAATCACCCGTTGCAGACTTTCAACCGCCCTGGAGTAATCGCCGTTCAGCATATATACGCGCCCCATCATAATGGAAACGCGGGCGCTGTTTTTGTCTGCTGCCGCCCCTTTTTTCAACAGCGTCATGGCACGATCCATATCGTCGTTGCCCATTTGCTGTAACGCCAGTTCGCAATAGAAATGCGCTATCTCAATGCGTTGTTTGTCTTTGCCAAGCTTTACCAGACGCTCTGCAACGTCAATGGCTTTTTGCCATTCGCTGGTTGCCTGATAAATTTGCAGCAACTGTTGTAATGCCCCAACGCGAAAATCTGTTTCATCAGTAAGCTGATTGAACATGTCTTCCGCACGGTCATACAGGCCTGCGGCCATGTAGTCGCGGCCCAGTTGTTGCACTGCCAGCAAGCGCTGTTCGTATGTCAGCGAGGCACTTTCCATAAGCGTTTGGTGGATGCGGATTGCACGATCGACTTCACCACGCGAACGGAACAGGTTTCCGAGGGTGAGATGAGCCTCAACGGTGCCCGTGTCCTCTTTCAGCATATCGAGGAACAGATCCACCGCTTTATCTTGTTGGTTGCTCAGGAGGAAGTTAACCCCGGCGACATAGTCACGGGAAAGTCGGTTGGCTTCATCCTGCTTTGTTTGTTGCGCACTTCTGCGACCCATATACCACCCATAGGCAGCGGCTACAGGTAAAAGCAGAAACAACAACTCCAACATAAATAATTATTCCTTTACAACCGACGAATCGGCGGGTACCGCAACGTCGGTCGCAGGCGCAAGCTGGTTTTCCAGTCGTTTGATTTTACGTTCGGCGCGCGCAAGAGACACTCGAACCTTCAGCCAGAAAAGGCCGCAAATTAGCCAACCAATCGCAAAACCTGCGGCAAACAATACAGCAAGCAGCGTAGAGATACGATACTCACCCTGAGCCAGCAGGTAATTAAACGTAACCTGTTGATCGTTTTGCGCACCTAATGTCACCGAAATAACAAAAATCGCCAACACCAGTAAGAAAATGAGTAAATATTTCACATTACTTCCCGTTATGTGGTTTAAGCGAATAAATCGTGTCCAACTTACCGCGTTGAGCCCTTTAAATTACCATTTTCACACCGAGTGCGAAATGGAAAAGCGCTTTATGCCTTCTGATTTAAGGGCAAAATTCGAAAAATCAATCATAGCTAACTTTCTTGCTCACGCTGCGCGATTTCTTTTGTCTCCTGCACTGGCGGTGTTAAGGGCCCGCATATCCGCTGCGCAAGCCAGGTTGCCAGGGTCACCAACAGCCAGGAAATCAGCGTTGCGACCACCAAATCACGGGGCCAGTGCATTCCCAGCAGCAAGCGGCTCCCCATCACACCCGTCGCCCAGATGAGTAAGAATGCTATAGTCAGCGTACGTCTGCGCGGCCACAGCAATCCTACCGCCAGCAAAGCCCAACTGGCAGCAAACATTGTATGCCCGGAGGGAAAAGCAAATCCTGTTTCTTTTTGCCAGTGCTTACGTAGAAACGTTGGCACGTCCCGCTGTTCGGCTAATTGTTCTTTGACTAAGTTCCCGCGATCTTTACGTTTTAAAGTGTAGAACTCATCCACCGGAATATGGTGCGTTTTTTCCAGCCATACAACAAATGGCCGCGGTTCCTGCACCTTATCCTTAACCCATGACTTCACGCCCTGCCCAACTAAAATCGCCACCGCCAGGATCGCAAACAGCATTACCGCCGCTTTCAGACGAAAACGCAGACACCATAAAAACCATGCACAGAGCACTACGTGAGTGATAATCCCCCATGGCTGTGTCACCGTTTCCGTTACCCAGAACAGGGATTTTAACCACCAGACATTATGCCCAGGTTGCCAGTTCCAGCCTGATACCCATACAGCAACCGGCATGATAAGCAGCAGTCCGGCGCCGACTGCGGTGCGCTTTGCAATTGAAAGCATTGCCTCTCCTTTCGTTGATAAGTCTCACAATCATAACTGAAAAATGCGCACGCCGGGAAAATTGACAATTTTGTGCCATTCCAAAAGCGAATCCGTTGTCGCAATTAGGTGAACATCGCTGGCTTATGGCAAAATAGTGCAATACAGAACAGAAGCCAACAGGCGACGGCACGACAGTGCCAGCATAATCTGGAGAATTACATGCAGCTTAAACGTGTGGCAGAAGCCAAACTGCCAACCCCCTGGGGTGATTTCCTGATGGTGGGATTTGAAGAACTGGCAACCGGACACGATCATGTCGCACTGATTTTTGGCGATATTACAGGCCAAACGCCTGTCCTGGCACGTGTCCACTCTGAGTGTCTGACTGGCGATGCGCTGTTTAGCCTGCGTTGCGATTGTGGTTTCCAGCTCGAAGCAGCCCTGTCGCATATTGCCGAAGAAGGGCGTGGCATTCTGCTCTATCATCGTCAGGAAGGGCGCAACATTGGACTGTTAAATAAAATCCGCGCCTATGCGCTGCAGGACCAGGGTTATGATACCGTTGAAGCCAATCATCAGTTAGGCTTTGCAGCAGACGAGCGTGATTTCACACTGTGTGCGGACATGTTCAAACTGCTGGGCGTTGACGAGGTACGTTTGTTGACCAATAACCCGAAGAAAGTGGAAATTCTGACCGAGGCGGGTATCAATATCGTTGAACGCGTGCCGTTGATTGTGGGTCGTAACCCGAATAATGAACATTATCTGGATACCAAAGCCGCGAAAATGGGCCATTTGTTAAATAAATAATTTCCATTTACCCGGTACAGAAAAAAGCCTGCTCACGCAGGCTTTTTACATGTCAGTTCAACATATTACGAATGACGTAGTGCAGAATGCCATCGTTCTGGTAATACGTTAACTCCGTCGCGGTATCGATGCGACAACGGCATAAAATCACCTCTTTATGCCCATCCGCACGGGTCAAACTTACCGGAACTGTCGCCCCCGGTTTAATGTTTTGCAGATCCGTAATATCAATCGCTTCCTCACCGGTTAATCCCAGCGTTTTACGCGTAACCCCCTGTGGGAACTCAAGCGGTAAAATCCCCATGCCGATCAGGTTAGAACGGTGAATTCGCTCAAAGGACTCAGCAATCACCACGCGCACACCCAGCAAGCGTGGGCCTTTCGCAGCCCAGTCACGACTGGAGCCAGAACCATATTCCTTACCGGCAATGACCGCCAGCGGAACATTCTCCTGTTGGTATTGCATGGCCGCATCATAGATAGCTACCACTTCCGTCCCCGGTAAATGCCGCGTCATTCCGCCTTCCACGCCAGGCACCATCTCATTGCGGATACGTATATTGGCAAAAGTACCGCGCATCATCACTTCATGGTTTCCGCGGCGGGAACCGTAGGAGTTAAAGTCTTTGCGCTCAACGCCGTGGCTTTGTAGATACCGACCGGCCGGGCTATCCGCTTTAATGCTACCGGCAGGAGAAATGTGATCGGTGGTCACCGAGTCGCCTAACATCGCCAAAATGCGTGCGCCATGAATGTCCTGTACCGGATCCGGCGTAGCCTGCATACCATCAAAGAACGGCGACAAACGGATATAGGTCGAGTCAGACTGCCAGCCATAGGTATCAGCCCGATCAACTTGAATCGCTTTCCATTCCGGCGTGCCTTCAAATACTTCGGCATACTCTTTATGGAACATCGCGGTAGAGACCTGCTCAACGGCCCGGGCGATTTCCTGGGCAGTTGGCCAGATATCTTTCAGGTAAACGGGATCGCCTTTTCTGTCATGGCCTAACGGGTCTTTCGTCAGGTTAATATTCATATTCCCCGCCAGCGCGTAAGCGACTACCAGCGGCGGTGACGCCAACCAGTTCGTCTTGACGAGCGGATGGATGCGGCCTTCAAAATTACGGTTGCCGGAAAGCACTGCGCCGACCGTGAGGTCGCCTTTTTTGATAGCTGTCTCAATAGGATCGGGCAACGGTCCGGAATTACCTATACAGGTGGTACAGCCATAACCCACGAGGTTAAAGCCCAACTCGTCAAGATACGGTGTGAACCCGGCCTGCGCCAGATAGTCAGAAACGACTTTAGAGCCAGGCGCCAGCGAGGCTTTAACCCAGGGTTGACGTTTCAGACCGAGCGTAACCGCTTTCTTCGCCAGCAGCCCCGCCGCCATCAATACGCTTGGGTTAGAGGTGTTGGTACAGGAGGTGATCGCCGCAATCACCACCGCGCCATCCGGCAACAGGTATTGATGCCCGTTCATTGTATAATCCACTGGCTGACGATCTTTTAGCGAGCTATTCACCTCAAGCTCGTTACTCGCCGAGAACGCTTTCGGGACATCTGCAAGTGCCACTCGATCCTGTGGACGCTTCGGTCCGGCAAGGCTCGCTTCCACACTGCCCATATCCAGCTCCAGCGAACTGGTAAATACAGGTTCATCGCCTGGGTTACGCCACATCCCCTGCGCTTTAGCATAAGCGCCGACCAGGTCGACCTGCTCCTCACTGCGTCCGCTCAGGCGCATATATTCAAGCGTGATGTCATCAATCGGGAAGAAACCACAGGTTGCGCCATATTCCGGCGACATGTTCGCAATGGTTGCCCGATCGGCCAGCGGTAAGGTATCCAGGCCATCACCATAGAATTCAACAAATTTCCCAACCACACCATGCTTACGCAGCATTTGGGTGACGGTCAGCACCAGATCGGTCGCGGTGATACCTTCCCGCAGTTTACCTACCAGCTTGAAGCCCACCACGTCAGGGATAAGCATAGAGACCGGCTGGCCCAGCATCGCGGCTTCGGCTTCAATGCCGCCGACGCCCCAGCCCAGCACACCGAGACCATTTATCATCGTAGTATGGGAGTCGGTACCGACCAGCGTATCCGGATAAGCCACCCATTCACCGTTTTGTAATTCGCTCCAGACGGCTTTACCCAAATACTCAAGGTTAACCTGGTGGCAAATCCCCGTTCCCGGCGGCACAACGCTGAAGCGACTGAATGCTTGCTGTCCCCATTTCAGGAACACATAGCGCTCATGGTTACGTTCCATTTCCAGACGGACGTTCTCTTCGAAAGCGTCATCATCACCGAAACGATCCACCGTTACGGAGTGGTCAATGACAAGATCCACTGGCGAAAGCGGATTCACTTTTGCCGTATCCCCGCCCAAACGTTTCACCGCTTCGCGCATAGCGGCCAGATCGACCACTGCGGGTACGCCAGTAAAGTCCTGCATCAAAACGCGAGCGGGTCGATAGGCAATCTCACGGTCGGCATGCGCGGTTTTCAGCCAACGCGCCAGCGCATGAATATCGTCTTCGGTAACGGTATTTCCGTCCTGCCAGCGAAGCAGGTTCTCCAGCAAAACTTTTAGCGATTTGGGCAGGCGGGTGATATCACCCAGAGTTTGTGCGGCCAGAGGCAAGCTGTAGTAACGGTAGGTTTTATCATTAACCTGCAATGTGTCCATACTGGCTTCGCGTAGGGTCGACGACATAGCTCCTCCTTAAATGACAGGGTTAGATCCCCTGATTTTCTTCAGGGTTAGTATTAAAGATAACACAAACAAAATGTAACGCTTTGATAACAACTCAAATTGATAAAAGTGTAAACATCGGAAGAGCGGAGTGCGGTGTGAAATACGCGGGGAAGATTCGAGAGCGGAAGTTGATAGTGTTAATGTGTAGCAGGCATGTTGGTAGTCGATAATATGCTGATTAGAGTGGACATCGCGATTGTACGTAATAAGTCATACGAGATATCAGACAGAGGACGATTAATAATGACGATAAAATTCGTATTAATTACTGTTTCTGTTCATCATCAGTAAACAGATCAATAAACGCGCGTTGTTCAGGGGAAAGCGTCCAGGAGGTGGGGATTTCCGGCCCATTCTCTGCGCCGGTATTGCTATCTGGTTCATTTTCATGGGGAGCTGGCGTCACGGTGATATGTTGTTCCGGTGCGGACATGACCTACCCCCACACTTGCCAGGCCACGAGCGCGACGACAATCCAGAACACTGCGGAGCCGAGAAAAACAGCAAACCAGGCTTTACGTTTCATCACGGGATCCCTGCGTGCTGGCTGGTTTCCTGAAGGCATCGCTAACCTCATACTATCGAAATCACTTATCATTTAGGCACCAAACAATCGGTACAATTAATCATCAGATAGGAGGAATCCTAATAAAAAAGGCAAAAAAAAGCCAGTTAATTTTCGGACTCGTCCTGATAAATAAATCGATTGTTTGATCGGTTATCAATATTTGAAAGGAATTTTTGGCAAGCTGGCTAATTTGAAACTACTTTAGAGAACCTTTTCCATAAACTATATATGGTTAATTTATTCACTGTAAATTATCGATTAATTCAGCGTCTCCCGTCGGTATCGCTTTATGCAGAAGGATACCGACGAGGTAACAGCCGGTATTATTTCTCAGGCAATTTAATATCTTTAAACATGGCTTCTATATCATCGTTAGAACGCAGCGCTACCGCAGTATCCACCACATCTCGCGTCAGATGCGGCGCGAAACGTTGAATAAAATCATACATGTAACTGCGTAAAAACGTGCTGCGACGAAAACCAATTTTGGTGGTGCTATGACTGAAGATATCGTGCGCGTCAACACGTACAAGATCAGGGTCGGAGACGGGATCAACCGCCATGCTGGCAATCACCCCCACCCCAAGCCCCAGACGCACATAGGTTTTAATGACATCGGCGTCGGTCGCGGTAAATACTATACGCGGTTCCAGACCCGCACGGTTAAACGCGGTATCCAGTTCCGAACGCCCGGTAAAACCGAAGGTGTAGGTGACCAGCGGATACTGCGCTAACTCTTCAATAGAAACGGACGCTTTTCCCGCCAGCGGATGATCCGGCGTCACGACGATCGAGCGGTTCCAGTGATAGCAAGGCAGCATCACCAAATCGTCATACAGATGCAGGGCTTCTGTCGCAATGGCAAAGTCTGCATTCCCTTTCGATACCGCTTCGGCGATTTGCGTCGGCGATCCCTGGTGCATGTGCAAAGAGACGCGAGGGTAACGCTCAATAAAACCTTTAATCACGTTTGGCAGTGCGTAACGTGCTTGCGTGTGGGTCGTCGCGATGTATAACGAGCCTTTGTCCGGCCAGGTATGTTCGCCGGCCACCGACTTAATGGCATCCACCTTCGACAGAACCTCACGCGCAATACGGATGACTTCCTGCCCCGCTGGCGTAACCTGCGTCAGGTGCTTGCCGCTACGGGCAAAAATCTGGATGCCAAGTTCATCTTCAAGCATACGAACTTGCTTACTGATGCCTGGCTGGGAGGTATAAAGCCCTTCCGCCGTTGAGGAGACATTAAGGTTGTGGTTCACCACCTCAACAATGTAGCGAAGCTGCTGTAATTTCATGTCAAGCCATCCCGATTTATGCCATCAGATCATCGTTTCAGAGCAGGCTCGTTAGCGCTGCTAATACGATTTAATAATAAAAAACGTGTTAACTATAACCACTATATCATTTCTATGTAAGCTGTATAGGCATGACAAAAAATAATACGCCAGAAACGAAAAGGGCCGCTTACGCGACCCTTTAAGGAAGAATTCAGGCGGAATGCCGTTATTTCTTCCCTTCTACCCATTTACCGTCAACAAAGAACGCTGACCAACCGGTCGCCTTACCGTCTTTCTCAGCGGCAACGTATTGCTGCTTGGTTTTACGGCTGAAACGAACCATGGACTTGTTGCCATCCGGGTCAGTCTGCGGCGCGTCTGCCAGATAGCGCAGTTTTTCCGGCAGACGATCGCGGAAGCGGTACAGCTCTTCCACTAACGGCGCGCGGGTCTCACGTGATTTCGGGAACGTATTTGCCGCCAGGAAGATACCTGCCGCGCCATCACGTAACACAAAATACGCGTCAGATTTTTCACACGGCAGTTCCGGCAGCGGAACCGGATCTTCTTTCGGCGGAGCGACTTCACCGTTACGCAGGATCTTACGAGTGTTTTTGCACTCGTCGTTGGTACACGCCATGTACTTACCGAAACGCCCCATTTTCAGGTGCATTTCAGAACCACATTTTTCGCACTCAACGATAGGACCGTCATAACCCTTGATGCGGAATTCACCCTCTTCGATCTCGTAGCCGTCACAGGTCGGGTTATTACCACATACATGCAGCTTACGCTTAGGATCGATAAGGTAGCTGTCCATCGCCGTACCGCACTTCTTGCAGCGACGTTTGGCGCGCAGAGCGTTCGTTTCCGCGTCGTCGCCTTCCAGCACGTTCAGCACTTCGTTTTCCGGCACCAAGTTAATGGTGGTTTTGCAACGCTCTTTCGGCGACAGCGCATAGCCGGAACAGCCGAGGAAAACGCCGGTGCTGGCGGTACGAATACCCATCTTGCGTCCGCAGGTCGGGCAATCAATACTGGTCAGCACCATCTGGTTCGGACGCATACCGCCCTCTTCAGGATCTTTTTCGGCTTTATCCAGTTGCTGAGTAAAATCGGTGAAGAAGTTGTCGAGTACGCCTTTCCATTCGGCTTCGTGATTCGCCACCTGGTCGAGGCTGTCTTCCATCTGCGCGGTAAAATCGTAGTTCATCAATTCGCGGAAGTTTTCTTCCAGACGATCGGTGACGATTTCACCCATTTTTTCTGCATAGAAGCGACGGTTCTCAACACGAACATAGCCGCGATCCTGAATCGTGGAAATAATCGACGCATACGTTGATGGACGACCAATACCCCGCTTTTCAAGCTCTTTAACCAGCGAGGCTTCACTGAAACGTGCAGGCGGTTTGGTAAAGTGTTGCGCTGGCGTCAGTTCGACAAGCGTCAACGTATCGCCTTTATCCACGGCCGGTAAGATGCGATCTTCATCGCCCTTACGCAATGCAGGCATCACTTTGGTCCAGCCATCGAAACGCAGAATACGACCACGCGCTTTCAGGCGGAAATCACCCGCGCCCACGGTTAAGGTGGTGGAGTCGTATTTCGCCGGCGTCATCTGACAGGCAACAAACTGACGCCAGATCAGCTGGTACAGTTTTTGCGCATCAGCTTCCATGTCTTTCAGCGATTCCGCCTGTACGGCGACATCGGAAGGACGGATAGCTTCGTGCGCTTCCTGAGAGTTCTCTTTGCTGGCGTACTGGTTCGCGCTCTCCGGCAGATATTTTTTGCCAAAATTATCGCTGATGTACTCGCGAACCATGTTCACCGCATCCTGGCTCAGGTTGGTTGAGTCAGTACGCATATAGGTGATGTAGCCCGCTTCATACAAGCGCTGCGCCATCATCATGGTTTTCTTCACGCCAAAGCCCAGTCGCGTACTCGCAGCCTGCTGTAGCGTGGAGGTAATAAACGGCGCGCCTGGCTTGCTGCTGGTCGGTTTATCTTCACGTTCCAGGACGCTATAGCGCGCTTTTTCCAACAGGCTGACAGCGGCAAGCGTTTGTTCCCGATTGACCGGGCGGAACGGTTTATCATTCTGGTGCGTCACCTCAAGCGGCAACGCATCGCCTCCAGGCGTGGTCGTGTCAGCACCAATTTCCCAGAACTCTTCTGGAACAAATGCTTTGATTTCGCGTTCACGCTCAACCACCAGACGCACGGCAACCGACTGTACGCGGCCTGCTGACAGACCACGCGCAATTTTTTTCCACAGCAGCGGCGACACCATATAGCCCACCACGCGGTCCATAAAGCGGCGCGCCTGTTGCGCGTTAACCCGGTCGATGTTCAGTTCGCCCGGTTTTTCAAACGCCTGACGAATAGCGTTTTTAGTAATTTCGTTAAACACTACACGGCTGTAGCGTGCGTCATCGCCGCCGATCACTTCCCGCAGGTGCCATGCAATGGCTTCCCCTTCGCGGTCAAGGTCGGTTGCGAGATAGATGTGGTCGGCTTTTTCAGCCAGTTGCTTCAGTTCAGAAACAACTTTCTCTTTACCAGGCAGCACTTCATAGCGCGCATCCCAGTTGTGCCACGGGTCAACACCCATGCGGTTGACGAGAGCGCCACGTTCATCCTTTTTGGGCTTTTTAGCCGTTTTGGTGGAGGTTGAGTCGGCGCTCTTTTTAGTTGCTGAGCCACTGGTCGGCAAATCACGGATATGACCAACGCTGGATTTCACCACGTAGTCATTACCCAGATACTTGTTGATCGTTTTGGCTTTTGCCGGGGACTCAACGATGACAAGAGCTTTACCCATATTCACCTTTACCTAATTTGATTCTTCCAGAATGCGTCGCACGTTGATTCACCTTCCACTGGCGACGAGACATTGATATGGTCTCTGCGTCGGCGGATATCAACCCCTTAAACTTTTTCGCGCTTGTAATGTAACTCTCATGTAACTGAGTTAACAGGCTTTTTTGCTCACAAACGCTATAGCACGACGAAGTATTGGTCGAATGTCAAGCAAATCTGTTGCCAGATTGACGAAAGCGTCACACTGTACCTGATAAAATGCGTTACGCAACTTTATTAGCATGCAAAAACAAATCCCGCCAGTTGCAACCCCGACGTAAGACCTTCATTTATGTCAGGGAATATTTGCCCATAAGCCGGGCTCGGCGTAGACTAATGTCCTTGTTTAAGGAGTAAATAATGCATAAAGACACGCAACCTATCGATCGCGAAACGCTGCTGATTGAAGCCAACAAAATCATTCGTGAGCATGAGGACACGCTGGCGGGAATTGTCGCCACCGGCGTTACGCAGCGAAATGGCGTGCTGGTTTTCAGCGGAGATTACTTTTTAGACGAACAAGGGCTTCCGACGCCCAAGAGTACGGCGGTGTTTAATATGTTTAAGCACCTGGCGCACGTACTTTCTGAAAAGTATCACTTGACCGATTAATACAAGAAATGATTTGCCGGATGGCGGCTCCGCCTTATCCGGCCCGGGATGTTACGATCCTCAAGGCCGGATAAGATGCTTTAGCATCACCATCCGGCAATGACAATTTTACATCAGCGGTTTCTGTCCTCGCTGCCACCAGCGCAGTAGCAAACGATCGGCGCTCTCGGCCGCACTCCCGGTAAAGCGATCCATCAGTTTTTTGCGCTGCATATAGCGAACGCTTAACACTTCGCGACCTTCCATTAGCCCGAGAATCACTTCGTCGCTGGTATTGATTTCATCCACCAGCCCGTTTGCCAGCGCCTGTTGCCCAAACCAGTGTTCGCCGGTGGCCACCTGTTCAATGTCCAGAGTCGGACGCATGCGCTGCACAAAATCTTTAAACAGGTGATGGGTTTCATTCAGATCTTCGCGGAATTTTTGCCGCCCTTCTTCCGTGTTTTCACCCAGCAGCGTCAGCGTACGCTTATACTGCCCGGCGGTGTGCAGTTCGATATCAATATCCTTCCCCTTCAGAAAGCGGTTAAAGTTCGGGATCTGCGCCACGACGCCAATAGAGCCGACAATAGCAAACGGCGCTGAGACAATTTTATCGGCTACGCAGGCCATCATATATCCACCGCTCGCGGCGACTTTATCCACCGTTACGGTCAACGGAATCTGCTTATCGCGCAAACGCTGTAACTGCGACGCAGCCAGACCATAACCATGGACCACACCGCCCGGGCTTTCCAGGCGAACCACCACTTGATCCTGCGGTTTAACAACCGCCAACACCGCCGTCACTTCCTCACGTAACGCGCTGACCTCATGGGCGTCCATGCTGCCTTTAAAATCCAGCACCCATACACGTGGTTTATCAGATGATGTACTGTCTCCCAGCTTCGCTTTTGCCTTGGCTGCCTTTGCTTCCAGTTTCTGTTTCTTTTTCTGCGCCTTATGCCAGAATTTTTGCTGATGCCCGTCCAGTAGCGCCAGCGACAGATCATCCTTCATCTCTTTATATTGCTCGCTGAGGTTAATAACCCGCAGCTCCCCGCGCTGACGCTTGCGTTGTGTCGCGTTCACAATCAGCATCACAACTACCGCAATAGCCACCACGACAGTGACAATTTTTGCCAAAAACAGCCCATATTCAGACAACAATTCCACGAGACCCACCTTGGTTAAACAACGCTATTTCCGCTCAGTGTACAACAGGCTGCTTAACCCGTCTTGCTTCATCCATCCTGGCGCAGAATCAGCAAAAAGCATGACAAAGCGTTCATTTTGCGGTGTTATTGCCTTTGGCTGATTGAAAAAGAACAGGGTTTAAGGCATAAAGCCGAAACGTTATCGCGAACGAGAAGGCCAGAGCGTTGCCGAGGAGTAGCCGTGCATTACCAACCTAAACAAGACCTTTTACAGGACCGCATTATTCTGATTACCGGTGCCAGTGATGGTATCGGACGTGAAGCCGCACAGACCTATGCGCGATACGGCGCGACCGTGATTCTGCTCGGGCGTAACGAAGAAAAACTGCGCCAGGTTGCCCGCACTATTGCCGATGAAAACGGTACGCAGCCACACTGGTTCACGTTGGATCTGCTCACTTGTACGTCTGAAGAATGCCACCAGCTTGCACAGCGCATTGCCGCACATTTTCCACGTCTGGATGGTGTTCTCCATAATGCCGGATTACTGGGTGATATTTGTCCGATGAGCGAACAAAATCCGCAGGTCTGGCAAGATGTCATGCAGGTAAATGTGAATGCCACCTTTATGCTGACCCAGGCATTGCTGCCGCTATTGCTGAAATCCGATGCCGGATCGCTGGTCTTTACCTCTTCCAGCGTCGGTCGCCAGGGACGCGCCAATTGGGGAGCGTATGCCACTTCCAAATTCGCTACCGAAGGCATGATGCAGGTTCTGGCAGATGAATATCAGAACCGTCACCTGCGCGTAAACTGTATCAATCCAGGCGGTACGCGTACCGGCATGCGAGCCAGCGCATTTCCAACTGAAGATCCGCAAAAATTGAAAACTCCCGCCGATATTATGCCGCTCTATCTGTGGCTGATGGGCGATGACAGCCGCCGTAAAACCGGTATGACTTTCGATGCCCAACCGGGCCGTAAACCAGGAATAGCTCAATGAGTGAAGAACGCTACCAGCAACGCCAGCAGCGCGTTAAAGAGCGGGTTGATGCCCGCGTTGCCGCTGCAAAGGATGAGCGCGGGATCATTATCGTGTTCACCGGAAACGGTAAGGGTAAAACCACCGCAGCGTTCGGGACCGCCACGCGCGCGGTGGGCCATGGTAAAAAAGTCGGCGTGGTGCAATTTATTAAAGGTACCTGGCCAAACGGTGAACGAAACTTACTCGAACCCCATGGCGTAGAGTTTCAGGTTATGGCGACAGGATTTACCTGGGACACGCAAAACCGCGAGTCGGATACCGCAGCCTGTATGGCCGTATGGGAACATGGAAAGCGAATGCTGGCTGACGCTCAACTGGATATGGTTATCCTGGACGAACTGACCTATATGGTGGCGTACGACTATCTGCCGCTTGAAGAGGTTATCAATGCCTTAAATGCGCGCCCAGCCCATCAAACGGTGATTATCACCGGTCGGGGATGTCATCGCGATATTCTTGAGTTAGCAGATACGGTCAGCGAGCTGCGCCCGGTTAAGCACGCGTTTGAAGCGGGCGTGAAAGCTCAGATGGGAATTGATTACTGACAGCAGGCCGGATAAGGCGCTTGCGCCGCATCCGGCTCCACGCTAACGCCTGATGGCGCTTTGCTTATCAGGCCTGGTCATGATTAACCGTTGTTGCTGCGACCGCCCGGACGACGGCTGCTGCCGACCTGTGAGTGGCGCTTCACCGCACGACGGATCTGATTTGCTTTCATCCGACGACGATCTTTCTCGACGGCAACTTTAGAGGTCGTTTCCGGCTTCAGCTCCACCAGTTCACGTAAATAGTTGGTCTGCGCAAGATCAAGCTCCGTCCAGCCGCCACGCGGCAGCCCTTTCGGCAGCGGGATATCGCCGTAACGGACACGGATAAGACGGCTTACCTGCACGCCTACAGCTTCCCACAGGCGACGTACTTCACGGTTACGTCCTTCGGTCAGCGTGACGTTGTACCACTGGTTGATCCCTTCACCACCGCTGAACTTGATTGTTTTAAACGCCGCCGGACCATCTTCCAGCTGTACGCCACGACTCAGATCGCGCAGTTTCGCGTCATCAACCTGACCAAACACACGCACCGCATATTCACGCTCAACTTCACGGCTTGGATGCATCAGACGGTTTGCCAGTTCACCGTCGGTAGTGAACAACAGTAAACCGCAGGTATTCACATCCAGACGCCCAACGGCAATCCAGCGCGCATCGCGCAGTTTTGGCAGACGATCAAACACGGTCGGACGACCTTCCGGATCGTTACGGGTACACAGTTCACCTTCTGGTTTGTAATAGGCCAGAACGCGACAGATTTGTTCCGCAGACTCTTTAACCGAAATCAGATGACCGTCGATACGGATTTTCAGACCCGGCGTCACTTCAACGCGATCGCCGAGCGTGGCAATTTTACCATCAACGCTCACACGGCCCGCGGCAATAATGGTTTCAATTTCACGGCGAGAACCGTGGCCGGCGCGCGCCAGCACTTTTTGTAACTTTTCGCTCATAGAGCTTCCTTTAGATGTCGCCTTCACAGGCGTCGAACAGGAGAATCAACGGCGCCAGTCAGCGCCATTTTAAGGCCGCGTAGTATAGCGGTTCACGCCCTTATAAGAAAGGTTTAACGTCGCCGACGCCTTCACGCAAGACCACCGGAGAATCGTCAGTTAAATCGATGACCGTGGTCGGCTGCTGGCCGAGATAGCCGCCGTGGATAATCAACTCCACCTGCTTCTCCAGACGATCCTTAATCTCTTCCGGGTCAGATTCGGTAAATTCACTGCCCGGCAGCATCAGTGACGTGGAAAGCATCGGTTCGCCCAGCGCTTCCAGCAGCGCCAGCGCAATCGGATTCGACGGCACACGCAGGCCGATGGTCTTACGTTTTTCCTGCAACAATCGGCGTGGCACTTCTTTCGTCCCTTTCAGGATAAAGGTGTAGTTGCCCGGCGTGTTATTTTTAATCAAACGAAAAGCCACGTTATCGACAAACGAATAGGTCGACAGTTCGGACAGGTCACGGCACATCAGCGTAAAGTTGTGTCCGTCCGGCAGGTGGCGAATGCGACAAATGCGCTCCATTGCGCCTTTATCTTCAATTTTGCAGCCCAACGCATAGCCGGAATCGGTTGGATAGACAATCACCCCGCCCTTACGCACGATTTCAACGGCCTGATTGATCAGCCGCTGCTGCGGGTTTTCGGGATGAATATAAAAAAACTGGCTCATACTTTCCTCTCTGGAATCTCAGGCTGTTCCCAAAGTTGCCAGACGCCTTCTACGCCTGCGGGCAACCAGAGTTTACGACCCAGTTCAATCCACGGGCAGGGCTGATGAAAATCAGATCCTTGCGATGCCCACAATTGATGCTGGCGCGCAAGCGTCGCCAGATGGGTGCGTTCATTGGGAGACTGTTGGCACTGCGCCACTTCCATCGCGTCACCGCGGTGTTCAGCGAAGTATGCAACCAGTCTTTTCAGCCACTTAGCGCTAAGATCGTACCGCCCCGGATGAGCCAGAACTGCCTTACCGCCAGAATGATGAATGACATCAATAGCTTGTTCTATTGTACACCACTGCGGCGGAACGTAACCGGTTTTCCCACGGGCAAGGTATTTTTTAAAAACATCTGCAATAGTCGTGGCTTTTCCGCATTCCACCAGAAAACGCGCAAAATGTCCCCGCGTGACCGCCCCGCCATCTGCCAGACGCAACGCGCCTTCCCATGCGCCGGGAATATGCGCTTTGTCGAGTCGTTCAGCAATCAGGCGCGCGCGCTGCTGACGGCGCTCCGTTTGTTGCGCCAAAAACTCGCACATCAATGGATGAGAAATATCTATATTCAGACCTACAATATGGATCTCATGATTTTCCCACACCGTTGAAATCTCGACGCCCGAGATCAGATTTAACGCTAAACCCGAACGTGAAATTTCTTCTCTTGCCGCCGCAATACCGCCCGTGGTGTCATGATCGGTGATCGCCAGTGTGCCGACTCGCATCTCTACCGCACGGTGTACTAAGGCTTCAGGGGTTAATCGCCCATCGGAGGCTGTAGTATGACTGTGCAGGTCATAAATCACTGCGTAATTCGTGTCGCTCAAGGCGGCTCCCATTTCAATAAATGTCGTAACACGCCCATCATAGCGGTTTCGACAAATTTACTGAAATCAGGTGTTGACTTTACTCCATCGAACTAGTTAACTAGTACGCAAGTTCACATGAAGAAGGTATCTGAGATGAAAGCAACATTTGTTCTGCACGGTTGGTGGCGCACTTCCTGATTTCGGGCAGTGTCTTACGTCTGCAATATGCAACCAGATACCCGGCCCGCCAACTGAGCGGGCTTTTTTTTGAACAAAATTAATGAGAACAACGATGCAAACACCAAAACCGACACTCGAACTGCTTACCTGCGATGCCGCCTACCGTGAGAATCCGACGGCGCTGTTTCATCAGGTATGTGGCGCTCGTCCAGCGACACTGCTGCTTGAATCTGCAGATATCAACAGCAAAGATGATCTGAAGAGCCTGTTGCTGGTCGACAGCGCGTTACGCATCACCGCCCTGGGTGACACTGTCACTATTAAGGCGCTCTCCGCGAACGGCGCATCGCTGCTGCCCCTGCTGGATGCAGCGCTGCCTGCTGGCGTTGAAAACGAACAACAGCCGAACATACGCCATTTGAAATTTCCCAATGTAAGCCCGTTGCTGGATGAAGACGCCCGCTTATGTTCCCTTTCCGTATTTGATGCTTTCCGTTTATTGCAGGAACTGGTCAACGTCCCTGCGCAAGAACGTGAAGCGATGTTCTTCGGCGGTCTGTTTTCCTATGACCTGGTCGCCGGTTTTGAAGATTTACCTCAGCTTGAAGCAGGTAACCGTTGCCCGGACTACTGCTTCTATCTGGCTGAAACGCTGATGGTCATCGATCACCAAAAGAAAAGTACCCGCATTCAGGCCAGCGTATTTACCCCCAGAGATGGCGAAAAACAGCGTCTGAACGCTCGTCTGGCGCAACTGAGCCAGCAGCTTACCGAGCCAGCTCCGCCACTGCCCGTGACAGAAATTCCGCAGATGCGCTGCGAATGTAACCAGAGCGATGAAGAATTTGGCGCTGTGGTGCGCGGGATGCAAAAAGCCATTCGCGCAGGCGAGATTTTCCAGGTGGTTCCGTCCCGCCGATTCTCATTGCCCTGCCCGTCACCGCTGGCGGCCTACTATGTGCTGAAGAAAAGTAATCCCAGCCCGTATATGTTTTTCATGCAGGACAACGATTTCACGCTGTTCGGCGCCTCCCCGGAAAGCTCGCTGAAATATGATGCCACCAGCCGGCAGATTGAGATCTACCCGATTGCCGGGACGCGTCCGCGCGGTCGCCGTGCGGATGGCTCGCTGGACCGCGATCTCGACAGCCGTATCGAGCTGGAGATGCGTACCGATCATAAAGAGCTTTCCGAGCACCTGATGCTGGTTGACCTTGCGCGTAACGACCTGGCGCGCATCTGCACGCCGGGCAGCCGCTACGTTGCTGACCTGACCAAAGTGGATCGCTACTCCTTCGTGATGCACCTGGTTTCCCGCGTGGTCGGCGAACTGCGTAGCGATCTGGATGTGCTGCATGCGTACCGCGCCTGTATGAATATGGGCACGCTAAGCGGCGCGCCGAAAGTTCGCGCCATGCAGCTTATCGCCGAGGCAGAAGGTCGTCGCCGTGGCAGCTATGGCGGCGCGGTAGGCTACTTTACCGCCCATGGCGATCTGGATACCTGTATTGTGATTCGTTCCGCACTCGTGGAAGACGGTATTGCCACCGTACAAGCCGGTGCCGGGATTGTTCTGGATTCTGTACCGCAGTCTGAAGCCGATGAAACCCGTAATAAAGCGCGTGCGGTTTTACGTGCTATCGCCACCGCGCACCACGCACAGGAGACCTTCTAATGGCTGACATTCTGCTGCTCGATAACATCGACTCATTTACCTATAACCTGGCGGATCAGCTGCGTACTAATGGTCACAACGTGGTGATTTACCGCAACCATATTCCGGCCCAGACGTTAATTGACCGCTTAGCAACCATGAAAAACCCGGTGCTGATGCTCTCTCCGGGACCCGGTGCCCCAAGCGAAGCGGGCTGCATGCCGGAGCTGTTAACCCGCCTGCGCGGTAAGCTGCCGATTATCGGTATTTGTCTGGGGCATCAGGCGATTGTTGAAGCCTACGGCGGCTACGTCGGTCAGGCCGGAGAGATCCTGCACGGTAAAGCATCCAGTATTGAACATGACGGTCAGGCAATGTTCAGCGGTCTGGCAAATCCATTGCCGGTAGCGCGTTACCACTCGCTTGTTGGCAGCAACGTTCCAGCCGGTTTGACCATCAACGCCCACTTTAACGGCATGGTGATGGCGGTCCGTCACGATACCGACCGCGTGTGTGGCTTCCAGTTCCATCCGGAATCGATCCTCACCACCCAGGGCGCGCTTCTGCTGGAGCAAACGCTGGCATGGGCGCAACAGAAACTCGAACAGACCAATACGCTGCAACCTATTCTGGAGAAACTGTATCAGGCTCAGACGCTGTCCCAACAGGAAAGCCACCAACTGTTCTCGGCCGTAGTACGCGGTGAACTGAAGCCGGAACAACTCGCTGCGGCCCTGGTGAGCATGAAAATTCGTGGCGAACACCCGCATGAAATTGCCGGCGCGGCAACCGCACTGCTGGAAAACGCCGCCCCGTTCCCGCGTCCTGATTATCTGTTTGCCGATATTGTCGGTACCGGCGGCGACGGCAGCAACAGTATCAATATCTCCACGGCCAGCGCCTTTGTTGCGGCGGCCTGTGGACTAAAAGTGGCCAAACACGGCAACCGCAGCGTCTCCAGTAAATCGGGTTCTTCGGATCTGTTGGCGGCATTTGGCATTAATCTGGACATGAACGCCGATAAATCCCGTCAGGCGCTTGACGATCTCGGCGTGTGCTTCCTGTTTGCACCGAAATACCACACCGGTTTTCGCCACGCCATGCCGGTACGCCAACAGTTAAAAACCCGCACGCTGTTTAATGTGCTCGGTCCGTTGATTAACCCGGCGCATCCGCCGCTGGCGCTGATCGGCGTTTACAGCCCGGAACTGGTGCTGCCGATTGCCGAAACGCTGCGCGTATTGGGGTATCAACGTGCCGCGGTCGTACACAGCGGCGGCATGGATGAAGTTTCGCTGCATGCGCCGACTATTGTGGCAGAGCTGCATGATGGCGAAATCAAGAGTTATCAACTGACGGCGGAAGACTTTGGCCTGACGCCGTACCATCAGGAACAGCTGGCGGGCGGTACGCCGGAAGAAAACCGTGACATTCTTAGTCGCTTGTTACAAGGTAAAGGTGAAGCCGCTCACGAAGCAGCCGTTGCCGCGAATGTCGCCATGTTAATGCGCCTGCACGGTGAAGAAGATTTAAAAACTAATGCGCAAACCGTGATTAATGTGCTGCGTAGCGGCGCGGCCTACGACCGTGTTACTGCGCTGGCAGCAAGAGGGTAAATGATGCAAACCGTTTTAGCGAAAATTGTCGCTGACAAGGCGATTTGGGTAGAAGCCCGTAAACAGCAACAACCGCTGGCCAGTTTTCAGAATGACGTACAACCCAGCGCTCGTGATTTCTACGATGCGCTGCAAGGCGCACGTACCGCCTTTATTCTGGAGTGCAAAAAAGCCTCGCCATCGAAAGGTGTGATCCGTGATGACTTCGACCCGGCACAGATTGCGGACGTGTATAAACATTATGCATCAGCGATTTCCGTACTGACCGATGAAAAATATTTCCAGGGCAGCTTTGATTTCCTGCCCATCGTCAGCCGTATCGCGTCGCAACCCATCCTGTGTAAGGACTTTATTATCGATCCTTACCAGATATACCTGGCGCGTTTCTACCAGGCGGACGCCTGCCTGCTGATGCTGTCAGTACTGGATGATGAGCAATATCGTCAACTCGCCGCCGTGGCCCATAGCCTGAAAATGGGTGTTCTGACCGAGGTCAGCAACGAAGAAGAACTGGAACGCGCGATTGCGCTTGGCGCGAAAGTCGTCGGTATTAACAACCGCGATTTACGTGACCTGTCGATTGATCTGAATCGCACCCGCCAACTGGCGCCACGTCTGGGCCATGGCGTAACCGTCATCAGCGAGTCCGGTATTAATACCTACGGCCAGGTACGCGAACTCAGCCACTTCGCCAACGGTTTTCTGATTGGCTCTGCGCTGATGTCGCATGATGACCTGCACGCCGCTGTGCGTCGGGTTCTGCTTGGCGAGAACAAAGTCTGCGGTTTAACCCGGGCTCAGGATGCAAACGCGGCATATGAAGCGGGCGCCATATATGGCGGGTTGATTTTCGTGCCCTCATCTCCGCGCGCGATTAGCGTTGAGCAGGCGCGGGAAGTCATGAGCGGCGCGCCATTACAGTATGTCGGCGTGTTCCGCAACACCGAGATTACCGAGGTGCGCGATAAAGCGTTGGCCCTGGGACTGACTGCGGTGCAACTGCATGGGAGCGAAGATCAGACCTATGTTGACGCGCTGCGCGATGCGCTGCCCAAACAGGTGCAAATCTGGAAAGCGCTGAGTGTTGGCGAAACGTTGCCAGACCGGAATTATCAGCATGTCGATAAATACGTGTTCGACAACGGCCAGGGTGGTAGCGGTCAACGCTTCGACTGGTCGCTTTTAGGCGGGCAATCGCTGGAAAACGTTTTACTGGCTGGCGGACTTGGCGCTGATAACTGTGTCAATGCGGCAAAAACCGGCTGTGCCGGGCTCGATTTTAATTCTGGCGTAGAGTCACAGCCGGGCATCAAAGATGCACGACTTCTGGCTTCGGTCTTTCAGACGCTGCGCGCATATTAAGGAAAAGGACATGACAACATTACTCAATCCGTACTTTGGTGAATTTGGCGGTATGTATGTGCCACAAATTCTGATGCCTGCTCTGCGTCAACTGGAAGAAGCTTTCGTCAGCGCGCAAAAAGATCCTGAGTTTCAGGCGCAGTTTACCGATCTGCTGAAAAACTATGCTGGTCGTCCAACCGCGCTGACCAAATGCCAGAACATTACTCACGGGACCAACACCACGCTGTATCTTAAGCGTGAAGATTTACTGCACGGCGGCGCGCACAAAACTAACCAGGTGTTGGGTCAGGCGTTACTGGCGAAGCGTATGGGGAAAACGGAAATCATCGCCGAAACCGGCGCAGGTCAGCACGGCGTCGCATCGGCGCTAGCCAGTGCGCTGCTGGGTCTGAAGTGCCGTATTTATATGGGTGCGAAAGACGTTGAGCGTCAGTCGCCTAACGTTTTCCGTATGCGTCTGATGGGGGCAGAAGTCATTCCTGTTCATAGCGGTTCTGCAACGCTGAAGGATGCCTGTAACGAAGCCCTGCGCGACTGGTCTGGCAGCTACGATACCGCGCACTATATGCTCGGGACGGCGGCAGGACCGCATCCCTTCCCGACCATTGTACGTGAATTCCAGCGCATGATCGGCGAAGAAACAAAAGCGCAGATCCTGGAAAAAGAAGGTCGTTTGCCGGACGCTGTTATCGCCTGCGTGGGCGGTGGTTCTAACGCCATTGGTATGTTTGCCGATTTTATTAATGAAACCAGCGTCGGTCTGATTGGCGTAGAGCCAGGCGGTCACGGGATCGAATCCGGTGAACACGGCGCACCGTTAAAACACGGTCGTGTCGGAATTTACTTTGGCATGAAATCCCCGATGATGCAGACCGAAGAAGGACAGATTGAAGAGTCTTACTCTATTTCCGCAGGTCTGGATTTCCCGTCTGTCGGGCCGCAGCATGCATACCTGAACAGCATCGGTCGCGCCGATTATGTCTCAATCACCGACGATGAAGCGCTGGAAGCCTTCAAAACGCTGTGTTTACATGAGGGGATTATCCCGGCGCTGGAGTCCTCCCATGCCCTGGCACACGCCCTGAAAATGATGCGTGAAAATCCGGAAAAAGAGCAGTTACTGGTGGTAAATCTCTCCGGTCGCGGCGACAAAGACATTTTCACCGTACACGATATTCTGAAAGCGCGAGGGGAAATCTGATGGAACGTTACGAAAATCTTTTTGCACAGTTGAAGGACCGCAAAGAAGGTGCTTTTGTCCCCTTCGTAACCCTGGGCGATCCGTCGGTTGAGCAGTCACTGAAAATCATTGATACGCTGATTGAAGCCGGTGCTGATGCGCTTGAGCTAGGCATTCCATTCTCCGATCCGCTGGCGGACGGTCCGACCATACAGGAAGCCACACTGCGGGCATTCGCCGCGGGCGTGACACCGTCACAATGCTTTGAGATGCTGGCATTGATTCGTCAGAAACACCCTACCATTCCAATTGGTCTGCTGATGTATGCCAACCTGGTGTTCAGCAAGGGTATTGACGAATTCTACGCTCAGTGCGAGAAAGTCGGTGTGGATTCTGTTTTGGTGGCAGATGTGCCTGTTGAGGAGTCTGGACCATTCAGAACTGCGGCACTCCGCCACAACATTGCACCTATTTTCATCTGCCCCCCTAACGCTGATGAAGAACTGCTCCGCCAGATTGCCTCTTACGGTCGCGGCTATACCTATCTGCTTTCACGTGCTGGCGTGACCGGTGCTGAAAATCGTGCGGCGTTACCGCTCCATCATCTGGTGGAAAAACTGAAAGAATACGGTGCTCCTCCGTCATTACAGGGATTTGGTATCTCAGCGCCTGACCAGGTCACCGGCGCGATTGAAGCCGGTGCTGCCGGGGCAATTTCCGGCTCAGCGATTGTGAAAATCATTGAGAAGAATGTTGCCGCACCTGAGCAGATGCTGGCTGAGCTGAAAGCCTTTGTCAGCGCAATGAAAGCGGCCACGCCTTACTAAGCTAAATCAACCGCCAGAGACTTCTGGCGGTTTTACCCTTCTTTGGTGTTCTTCATTTTGTACATGGCGTTATCCGCATTCTGAATTGCCACATCCAGCTCGCCGTTCACTTCCGCAATCCCCCACGACACTGACAATGGCACGGTATGACCGTCCACCACAAACACATGGCTGGTCACCTGCCCGCTAATGCGTTGCGCA
The DNA here is from genome assembly GCF_005280955.1 of Citrobacter sp. wls717. Taxonomy (NCBI): domain Bacteria; kingdom Pseudomonadati; phylum Pseudomonadota; class Gammaproteobacteria; order Enterobacterales; family Enterobacteriaceae; genus Citrobacter; species Citrobacter sp. wls717. The sequence goes on along the minus strand of NZ_SZWW01000053.1, from coordinate 344,086 downwards.
ATTGCCTTAGCGTCACTTGCCTGCGAGCGAAACAGCAGGATCATAAACTCATCCCCGCCGGTACGAATCACAATATCGTGGCTGGTTCGGGTGTTAGACAGCATTCGGTTAGCGATAATTTGCAGCGCCCGGTCACCTGCCGCATGGCCCCAGGTATCATTGACAGCCTTGAACTTATTGCAATCCAGTAACACCACCGAGCAGTGCGATAAATCACGACGCTTGATGATGTCGAGAATTCGGCGGTTAAAACAACCGGTCAGCGTGTCGATATAAACCTTGAGGTCGCTTTCATTCAGCCAGGATTTTAGTGAGAAACTGATGATGACGAAGAAGAACGGCGCCAGCAGGATCACAATTCCGGCATGCGAATCACGCACCATAAAACGGCCTAATGACAGCGAATAGTGCAGCGCATATTTCTCCGAAAAGTTGCGCACCATATAGCGGGACTGGCCTGTACATCTGCCGGATAAACAAAGGCTCTCATTGTTGGTCAAATTCACCAACTCCACATTCAGCTCAGGTGGAAGGTGGTAGTCAAAGGCTTGAGCCAACGCTTCCTGCAATTCCGGCTTTGAATGGTCATAGACCAGATAGGCCACGATTTGGTCTGATATCTCTTTACCCGACAGATCGTAGATATAGCTCACCACGCTGTAAGCTTTTTCACCGGTAATTTTATCGGTATAGAAGTTCGTTGAACTAAGGGCTTTGTTTTTGACGTTTTTTTGCAACAGTCGGGTATAGAAATCGACAGGTGGATAGAAAAAGTTGGTGATATCCCGCGCCATTTCAGAATTGGAGAAGCTGAAATTGCGCGAATCGGAAGCCATAAACCAGTAAAAATAATCTGAGTTTTTGGCGATAATGTAACGATGCGCATCGAAGCTCCCCGGGTTTAGCTCATTGACCATCCCGCGAATAAACTCCGCCGCCGTATACATACACAACGCATTATGACTGGTTCGCTGGGCAATAATTGTCCCCGTCGCCGAATGCAGCCGCTTTGGGTCGGCGTTAATGCCCCATTCATCTTCATTGCGGGGAACAAATTGTGAAATTTCGCCACATTGCTCGCCCGTTTTGATATGGTGATAGCGCTCGCCAATCGCGTCGGCGATCAACTCGTTATCGTTAAAAATGTCCATCATGCGCGCTTGCAGGCGATTAACACCTTCACTGGCTGCCGCTATCCGCTGCTCATAGATAATAAACAGAAATAACGAAGTAAATATCAACGTAATGAGCCCTGATACCAGCAATGCCTGCCTGTTTCTGAGCTTATCCTGCACAATCTTCACGAGTCCACCCTGCTAGTTAACATATTGCCAAACCGGTTACCCGTTTATGTTGTTGCATAACTGCGCTGTACGTTGATTGAGAATATTTACCGCCCCTTCGCTGATGAGTCAAAAGCTCGCCGTTGCGCGCGCTGAAGTTACCGATTTATACAACAAAAGCACATATTTGTTAACATAAATGCAAACTAAGCATCGCCTTCAATGGGATACCCCGCCCGACGGATAGCCTCACGGCAGTCGTTCACACCGGCGGCGTACCCCGCTTCAATCTCACAAACCGGGCTGGCGCTGCAATAAGGCAGTTTAACCGGAGTGGCCATAAGTTTCTCCAGAATCTCCATTTTATCCATGTAATTCAGCAGCTCACGAGCCACGCTTACGGCAAACTCGGCCGTATCATCGCCGGTGAACGGTTCCAGAAGCGTGATTTTTTGTTGGAGTTGATGGCGGGTTAGCATCGTCAATACCCCAAAGCCAGTTTGCTTAAAGAGTAGCATTACATCGAAGAAGAGAAATACGCCACTGACGATTCAGGGGGCAAATCTTAATCACAGCCTTCACAGTTATGGCTGAAACCGGGCACGGTATCCTCGTATTTTTACAGAACATATTCATAGGTAGCGAATAGCTCTGCCCATCCCACATTCGATCTGAGATGTTGCCGTTGTTTGCAATGTTTAAGAGATGAGCAGCGAAACGCTGAACGCATCAATATCATAAAGTTTTAGTAATGATTTACATAGATATCATATTAAATGTGAATATTACATTGGCTCATCAAGACTAAAATCATTATAGTGTCAGAGTAATAGCGTTATTTTTGCAAGGCCATAACAATTTCACTTAGGTCATGTTATTAACGCGTGAATTAATTGTTTATAAATGCAGGATGCCCCAGGACTATTTGCACTTAACTCAAATTCACCTTTTAAAAATATTCAGAAAGCCAAAGGGATCAAACCACAGGATAACGACTAAATAGCATTGAATAAAACGACATAACGGCGTTCACACCTGAGACAGGTCTGTGAGGTTGCTACATGTAATTTATTCACCCTCAATAATTGCATAAGTAAACAATAAAAGCACATAAGAAGAAAATTCTTATGTTTAAAACATATTTTGTTTGTCAGGATATCTGGGTCCATAAATTAAAAATCATGTCTATCCAATTTAACCTTCAAATGGTCAGAAGTGGTTTACGTCCACTTAAAATTATTCCGCTAATTATTTCCGTGTTAATTATTGCCAGTGTTAATATATTAACTGCAAAATATAACACTGTGATTAATCGGACGCTTGTTTTTTTCATGATCATGCTTTCATTACGATGCCTACAGTATGTCTTTTTCAGAAATATTCTGGCTGCTTTAATTTTAATACCCGTCGCAGCTGATATCACTCTTCAATTGCATGCCTGGAATAATTACAACTCAGAATTCAGTTATGGATTTGCGTTAAGTGTGTTGAACACAACTCCCAGTGAAGCAATAGCGATGCTGAGATTATATTGGCGCGACTGTGTTACGTTCTTTACACTTGTAATGTTTTTTATTTACTCTATAAACACTGGCGCGAGACCTGTACCCTATCGATTTCGTCATTACCCAATAGTTATTTTGGGCTTAATAATTTTCTTTTTGTTTTCGCAAGCTTATCTCCACCAGATAAGGAAAAGTAATGTTGAAAGTCTGGTGCAACGAGTCATCCGCTCTACTCCAGTAAGTACCGGAAAAGAGTTCATGCAGGCTATGCAAGATAACGCCATAATTTCTGATATCGGTACAAACATTCCCAATTATAAGATAACAGTAACTGATACAGGGATCGAAAACTATATACTGATCGTCGGGGAATCTGCGCGTGCGTTAAATATGGGGATATATGGATACACAAGGGATACCACCCCTGAACTTATCAAACAAAAGCAGCAACTATTACTGTTTCATAACGCGATTGCGCCTGCACCGGTAACAATCATGGCCGTCCCCCTGGCACTTACTGCTGACTCAGTGCAAGCCCGTCACCCGCGTAATTACAGCGATAATATTATTAATATCACCAACCAGGCTGGCTATGATACATACTGGTACAGTCGCCAGGGAAATGGAGGGGCGCATAACAATATAATTACCGGGATTGCCATGAATGCACATCAGCATGAATGGATAGAATATGGCTATGATGAGGCGTTGTTACCGTTATTACATAAGGCATTGCAGAAGCCAGGTAAGAAACTTATTGTCCTGCATTTATATGGCAGTCATGAACCTTCCTGTCAACGTTTTCCAGAAAGTCATACTGTCTTATTTGGCCAGAGTAAAGCTGACGATTGTTATGATAACTCAATTCGCTATACTGATGAACTGATGGGTACTATATTCAATGCGCTGGAAAACACTCGCTCATCAGTAATGTATTTTTCCGATCATGCGCTGATCCGTGAGCCTGCTCGCTCGGTGGTTTATTCTCATGGTGGTGTTAGACCGCCTAAAGAGGCATTACAAATCCCGATGTATATTTGGTACAGCCATTTAGTCGATGAGAAAACAAAGTTCACTGGAGATTATAATACGCCGTGGTCTGCCGATGATCTTAACTCTCTTGCAGAATTGTGGCTTGGCATCCATCGTCAGGGCAACGCGAAAAAGTCTATGAAATCCTGGTTAATAAACTACCAAAAGGAGATTTTCATCATGGACACAACGGGTAAAAAATACCATTGGAATGATGTTCGTTAATGCTGAAGAGTTGGCAAAACTGGTCATCAAATGACCAGTTTTGCCGAAAGGTTTTGCAAAAAAATTTAAAAACGATAACCCGCAGAGAACATAAACACCCACGGATCGAGACGTACGCTGTCGCTATAACGGGCTTGAGGAAGAACTGCGCCATTAGATTTGTACTTCGCTGTCGTATCGATATCCATGTACCAGACCGACATGTTAATCAGCCAGTCGCGGTTAATCAGATAGTCCATACCGACTTGCCCTGCCGCACCCCAGGAATCTTTCAGGCTCAGGTCCGATAATCCGGCTTCCTTACCGTTGTTGTTAAAGCCTTCGTCGAAGAAGGTGGTGTAGTTCACACCAACACCAACGTAAGGACGCAATTTGCTGCTGGAATCACCGAAGTACCACTGTGCCATTAATGTCGGCGGTAAATGGTGAACAGTGGCAATATCGCCCGTCGCGGCAGTCCCAATTTTGTGACGGAACGGCGTGGCTGCCAGTAATTCAACACCGATATTGTCGGTTGCCATGTAGGTGAATGTCAGACCCAACTGGGTGTTATTACTGACATCAAAGCCACCTAAGCTTCCCAGCGTCCCCCCCGCGCCTTCCGTCGGCCTGACGGTGGCAGAACCCGCACGAATGAAGAATTCTCCAGCCTCATGCGCAAATGCGTTACCAGAGAGAAGAGTTGTTAAAGCCACTGCTGCAACTGTTAATTTTTTCATGTCCGCTCCATCGTTATGGTTATAAAAGCGGAACAAATATACCCACATTGGAGTAATAAGTGATCTTACCTGGATCACATTGACTTTGATAATTTAACATTTATTGATCCAGATTAAGTTAGAACTTGCATTCAAAATCCTGGTTAAATTAATTCAGATCAATTTTGATATATTTTCGCCATGCAAGTATCCGATACTCGCTGATGACAAGCGTTGCTTATTTGCCCATGATGCGCAGAGAACAACCAGCGTTCCTGCATAACGCTGAAGTGATAGCCAAAAATTACCGGAGTTTTACAAAGATATGCCTTTCCATACATCCCGCGATGCTGCCACTGTAGAGTTATCCAGGGTACAATTGCCCGCAAATGAACACCTGCAAAACTCAAGGAGAGTGCATGTCTATCACGGCGAAATCCGTTTACCGTGACACGGGAAACTTTTTCCGTAATCAATTCATTACCATCTTGCTGGTATCGTTGTTGTGCGCGTTTATCACAGTGGTGTTAGGGCATGCCTTTTCTCCCAGTGACGCACAAATTGCGCAGCTCAGTGAAGGGGATCAGTTAACCAGTAGCGTAGGTCTGTTCGATCTGGTACAAAATATGACCCCGGAGCAACAGCAAATTCTGCTACGCGCTTCCGCGGCGTCGACATTTTCAGGCCTGATTGGTAATGCCATCCTCGCGGGAGGTATCATCCTGATGATTCAGCTGATTTCAGCAGGTCATCGGGTCAGCGCGTTACGCGCCATCGGCGCCAGTGCGCCAGTGTTGCCCAAGCTGTTTATTCTGATTTTTCTGACTACTCTGCTGGTGCAAATCGGTATTATGCTGGTGGTCGTACCCGGTATTCTGCTGGCTATCCTGTTAGCTCTCGCACCGGTGATGTTGGTACAGGATAAAATGGGTGTCTTTGCCGCAATGCGCAACAGTATGCGTCTGGCATGGTCTAATATGCGACTGGTCGCGCCGGCAGTGATCGGTTGGCTGCTGGCTAAAACGCTGCTGTTGCTTTTTGCGCCAAGTTTTGCGGTACTTACGCCGAACGTAGGTGCGGTATTGGCGAATACGCTGAGCAATATGATCTCCGCCGTGTTGCTGATCTATTTGTTCCGCCTGTACATGCTGATTCGCCAATAAACCCTGAACGCATACCGGGCGCAGGCCTGGTGCTTTTGATGACGGAATGAAGAATGAAGCAGTTTCTTGATTTTTTACCGCTGGTTGTCTTTTTTGCCTTTTATAAGCTTTACGACATCTACGCGGCGACCTCGGCACTGATTGTCGCGACGGCTGTGGTTTTGATTTACAGCTGGGTTCGCTACCGCAAGGTCGAGAAGATGGCGTTAATCACCTTTGTTCTGGTTGCCGTGTTTGGTGGCCTGACTATCTTCTTCCACAACGATGAATTCATTAAGTGGAAAGTTACGGTGATTTACGGACTGTTTGCCGGTGCGCTGCTGGTTAGCCAGTGGGTGATGAAAAAACCACTGATTCAGCGCATGTTAGGCAAAGAGCTGACCCTGCCACAGCAGGTCTGGTCGAAGCTTAATTTAGCCTGGGCCGTCTTTTTCATTCTCTGTGGCCTGGCGAATATCTATATCGCTTTTTGGCTGCCGCAGAATATTTGGGTCAACTTTAAAGTATTCGGCCTGACAGCCCTGACCTTATTCTTTACGCTACTGAGCGGCGTCTATATTTACCGCCATCTGCCGCAGGAAGATAAATCGTAATACATGTCCGCCAGATCAGCCGATCTGGCGAATTTTTATCCCCTCACGTTCCTCATTACCGCTAACCCGGCTTACTTCCACTTCACACGCCGCATCCCTCTGTTCTCAACGCGCAAATTCTAGTAGCATCGCGCCTGTAATCTTTCTCTATAGTCGGTTCAACAATGACAACAACGAATAATACTCCCCAGGGTGAACTGGTTTTACGCACTCTGGCTATGCCTGCCGATACCAATGCGAACGGTGATATTTTTGGCGGCTGGCTGATGTCACAAATGGATATAGGTGGCGCTATTCAGGCCAAAGAGATCGCACATGGTCGTGTGGTAACGGTGCGCGTTGAAGGAATGAGCTTTTTACGCCCGGTTGCCGTAGGCGATGTGGTTTGTTGCTATGCGCGCTGCGTGAAGCGCGGGACGACCTCGATCAGCATTAATATTGAAGTCTGGGTGAAGAAAGTTGCTTCAGAACCTATCGGCCAGCGCTATAAAGCCACCGAAGCCCTGTTTATCTATGTTGCCGTTGATAAAGACGGTAAGCCTCGCCCAATCCCTACCCTGGGCTGATAAGTCACGATAGCATCGCCCTCCGGCAATCACTCAGTTCATTGCTTATTGCCGGATGGCGGCGAACCGCCAAATCCGGCCTGCGCCTTATTCAATCTGCGTTGCGCCGTTCAGACGGAACACGATATTCACTACCAGTCCGGAACCCGGTTTCCCGGCCTCATAGCGCCATCTGCGCATCGCATTTTTCACTTCACGCTCAAACATATTCGCCGGCTGCGCGGACAGAATTTCCACGTTTTCAACACGGCCATCCGGCGTCACATCAAATTTAACTTTAACACGACCTTCTATGCGTAGCGCTTGCGCTCGCGCAGGATACTGCGGCTGATTACGGCTTAAAGCGCGAGGACCTGCTGGCGCACTTACCGCTGCTTTACTGGTTGCCGACGCAGTACTGGTCGTTGGACGCGCAGGCGCCGTATTTTCAAATGGGGATGCCGGGCGCGGCTCTGCGGGTTTAGCATCACGTTTGGGCTGCTCTACCACTTTTTTCACCGGTTTTGGCTTCGGTTTAGGCTTGGGCTTCGGTTTCTCAATCACTACCGGCGCCTCTTTTGGCGGCTCCGGGATTGGCTCTGGTTCCGGTTCTGGCTCAACGACGGGTTCCGGCGGCGGCTGAACGGCCTGAGGCGGTTCGAGATCGGCAGGCGCGACCATGGTAACGGAGATCGGCTGCGCTGGCGCAGGCAGTTCAATAACCTGATGTACCGAGGTATACAATAGACCCGCCACTACAGCACCATGGATGCCGACGGAAAGTAACGTTGGCCAGGGAAAGCGACGAGGTAAATCAAGGGTCATTGAAGTCATAATCGTTTCAGTTAAAAAACCAGGCCCTGATTTTAAATGCAAATAGCAATCATATTCAATAAGACCTGGGCAGTAAGCCGCATTTAAAACACGATTTTATGTAAAAAAACCTTCATCACAATGTGGTCTTAACAAATCCGTTATCTTTACGTTGCAGTTGGCATGCCTTTCCAATAACGTAATTAACGACTTTTACCGATTAAGGAGCTCTACCCGTGCTGTACGTTATTTATGCTCAAGATATCGCAGACTCTCTCGACAAACGCCTTTCCGTGCGCCCTGCTCATCTGGCCCGTCTGCAACTCCTGCATGACGAAGGACGACTGCTCACGGCAGGACCGATGCCAGCAGTTGACAGTAACGATCCGGGTGTCGCGGGGTTTACCGGCTCGACGGTGATTGCAGAATTTGAATCTTTAGAAGCAGCGCAGGCGTGGGCAGAAGCCGACCCCTATGTCGCAGCAGGCGTTTACGCGCAGGTTTCAGTAAAACCGTACAAGAAAGTATTTTAAAAACAGAACGAAAGCAGACATTGGGCACCACCAGCGGTGCCCTTTTGAGATCAGATACTGTGGATTGCAAACAGCAACGAGTTACGTTGATGATTCAGAATACACTTTCTGATGCTATGGATACGCATATTACGACGCGATTGTCCTTCAAGCCAACGTGCTTTACGGCGGCTAGCCTGACGCTGCATCCGCCAGCGTCCCACTTCCGTTCTACTACGCTTCATGTTAACTACTCTTCCAGTCACTGAGCGGCCATTATAACGCCACACCGAATGCAGGCCAGTGGTTTTCCCGTGTTTTTATTTGCCAGATTTATCCTGATGCGTAAACTCTTAACAATACGCTTTCAAAAGGATTTTTAAATTTATGACAACCTTCTACACCGTGGTGAGTTGGCTGGTCATTCTGGGTTACTGGGTACTCATTGCTGGCGTCACATTACGCATTCTAATGAAGCGACGCGCAGTGCCCTCCGCAATGGCATGGCTGTTGATCATCTATATACTGCCATTGGTAGGGATCATAGCTTATCTGTCCTTCGGTGAACTCCACCTGGGTAAACGCCGCGCCGAACGCGCCCGGGCAATGTGGCCATCCACGGCCAAATGGCTGAACGACCTCAAAGCCTGTGAACATATTTTCGCACAGGAAAACAGCAGCGTTGCTTCTTCATTATTTAAGCTGTGCGAGCGTCGTCAGGGAATCGCCGGCGTTAAGGGGAATCAACTGCAACTGCTCACCAGTTCCGATGACGTGATGCAGGCGCTGATCCGTGATATTCAACTGGCGCGTCATAATATCGAGATGGTGTTCTACATCTGGCAACCGGGAGGTATGGCCGATCAGGTTGCCGAGTCGTTAATGGCGGCCGCCAGAAGAGGCGTTCACTGCCGCCTGATGCTGGACTCTGCGGGCAGCGTGGCATTCTTCCGCAGCCCGTGGGCGGCGATGATGCGTAACGCGGGTATTGAAGTCGTCGAAGCCCTCAAGGTTAACCTGATGCGTGTGTTTTTGCGCCGGATGGACCTGCGCCAACACCGTAAGATGGTGATGATCGACAACTATATTGCTTATACCGGCAGCATGAACATGGTCGACCCGCGCTTCTTTAAGCAGGATGCGGGCGTGGGTCAATGGGTCGATTTAATGGCGAGAATGGAAGGACCTGTTGCCACCGCGATGGGCATCGTCTATTCCTGCGACTGGGAAATTGAAACCGGGAAACGCATTTTACCCCCGCCGCCGGATGTCAATATCATGCCGTTTGAGCAGGCCAGCGGTCACACCATTCACACTATCGCGTCGGGACCAGGTTTCCCTGAAGATTTGATCCATCAGGCGCTATTAACTGCTGCTTATTCGGCGCGTGAATATTTAATTATGACCACGCCCTATTTCGTCCCCAGCGATGATTTACTGCATGCGATCTGTACGGCCGCACAGCGTGGGGTCGACGTCAGTATCATTCTTCCGCGTAAGAATGATTCCCTGCTGGTTGGCTGGGCAAGCCGGGCATTTTTCACCGAACTGCTGGCTGCGGGCGTCAAAATATATCAGTTCGAAGGCGGCTTGCTGCACACCAAGAGCGTACTGGTTGATGGCGAACTGAGCCTGGTCGGTACCGTTAACCTGGATATGCGCAGTTTGTGGCTGAATTTTGAAATCACGCTGGTTATTGATGACGCAGGATTCGGGGGCGACCTCGCCGCAGTGCAGGATGATTATATTTCTCGTTCACGCCTTCTTGACGCTCGTTTGTGGGTAAAACGACCACTCTGGCAGCGGATTGCCGAGCGACTGTTTTACTTCTTTAGCCCGTTGCTGTAAAACGTGCCAATCAGACAGTAAACAGGTAGTCATTATGGATATGGATTTGAACAACCGCCTGACCGAAGACGAAACGCTTGAGCAGGCTTACGATATTTTTCTCGAACTGGCTGCGGACAACCTCGATCCGGCAGATATCATTCTGTTCAATTTGCAGTTTGAAGAGCGCGGCGGTGCAGAATTATTTGACCCGGCAGAGGACTGGCAGGAACACGTCGATTTTGACCTGAATCCTGACTTCTTTGCCGAAGTGGTGATTGGTCTGGCAGATACAGAAGACGGCGAGATTAACGATATTTTTGCCCGCGTTCTGTTGTGTCGCGAAAAAGATCACAAGCTCTGCCACATTCTCTGGCGCGAATAATTAAAAAAAGCTGCTCTCGCAGCTTTTTTACTTTTAGCCCGGCAATTTGCTTCCGCACCGGTTACAAAACTGCGCGCTGTGCTCATGCTGACTTTGCTGACACTGCGGACAGTTACGCTGATTCTGCCGATGCTGGAACGCACTGCTCATATGCGTCGTTATTAAACCTGTCGGGATCGCAATCACGGAATAACCGATCAAAATCAGCACTGACGCTACCATGCGCCCGAGCGGCGTGTGGGGAGTGATATCGCCATAGCCGACGGTGGTTACCGTGACGATGGCCCAATACACTGATGCATTCAGCGTACTAAAACCATATTTGGGTCCTTCAATCAGATACATTAGCGCGCCGAATACAATCATCAGAATGGCAATAAATGAATAGAACAAGATTAGCTGATGACGCGCGCTTTTTATTGCGCTCCAGAATATACGCAGAGAAGGCATAAAGCGCAGCAGTTTGAGAATTCGCAGTACACGCAGGACACGCATCGCCCGCCAGGCGAAAACATAACTCAGACTGATTTCCGGCCATAACCACATCACATACAGTGGCAGAATGGTGGCAAGATCAATAATCCCCCAGAAGCTAAATACATATTTAGCGGGATTAGCCCAGCAGCATAATCGCAACAGATATTCGAGAGTAAAGACCAGAGTGATAAAGACTTCCAGCCAGACAAATACGCGCCACTCCTCAAAGGTCAAATGGTATTGCGTCCCGACCCCGGACTCAACGAAGATAACAATCACGCTGAGCAGCGCGAACAGTGCGCACATACCTTCAAAACGGCGCCCCGAGCGTGTGTCTAAATCAAATAATGTACGATAAAGCGTACGGCGAACAGAAGAAACTAAGCCAGACACAAATACCTCACCAAAAAGAAGGGCTGACCTTTGTCAGCCCTCACGATTATAGCGGGTCTACTTTCAGGCAGGAAACGGCGTGTCGAAAACTGCCTTCGAGTACCGGGCGTGTTTTTGCACACTCTGGTCCGGCAATCGGGCAGCGCGTACGGAACACACAGCCCGAAGGAGGATTAATCGGCGACGGCAACTCGCCTTCCAGCAACTGGATAACTTTGTTCCTTTCCATATCCGGATCGGGGATGGGCACAGCAGACATTAGCGCTTTGGTATAAGGGTGCAGCGGATTATGGTACACCTCGTCATAGGTGCCTAATTCCACTGCGTGTCCGAGATACATCACCAGTACGCGATCGGAGATATGCTTAACCACCGCCAGGTCGTGGGCAATGAAAATTAATGACAACCCCATTTCACGCTGTAGCTGCTGCAGGAGGTTGACGACCTGAGCCTGAATGGATACGTCCAGCGCAGAAACCGGTTCATCACAGATAATCAGTTTCGGTTCGAGAATCAGCGCGCGGGCAATACCGATACGCTGACATTGGCCGCCGGAAAACTCATGCGGGTAACGGTTAATCAGGTTTGGCAGCAACCCAACCTTCATCATCATTGCCTTCACGCGGTCACGGACTTCCTGCCCCGGCAGTTTCGGATGATAAGTCCGCAGCGGCTCAGCAATAATTTCACCAATGGTCATACGCGGATTTAATGACGCCAGCGGATCCTGGAAAATCATCTGAATATCACTGCGCACCTCACGCCATTCATCAGGTTTCATACCCAACAAATCTTTCCCCAGCCAGGCGACCTTTCCATCAGTAGCTTTCACCAGACCGATAATCGCCCGGGCAAAGGTCGATTTTCCGCAGCCGGATTCCCCCACCACGCCAAGGGTTTCACCTTCATACAATCGCAGGGTGACGCCATCAACCGCTTTCAGGGATTTCGACGGTTGCCAGAACCACTGCTTACCATCCTTAATGTCGAAATGGACTTTGAGATCGGCAATTTCAAGGAGTACTTTTCGTTGTTCGGTGACCGTATTCATACCAGTTCCTCCACCGGTTTAAAGCAGGCGCGCAGACGGCCCGGACTAAATTCCTCCAGTGGTGGGGCACTGCTACAGATTTCCATCGCATGCGGGCAGCGCGGCTGGAACGGACAGCCTTTTGGCAGACGCAGCAGGTTCGGCGGATTGCCCGGGATAGTCAACATCTCTTCCCCTTCGGCGTCCAGACGCGGTACGGCATTCAGCAAACCAATTGAATACGGATGAACGGGCTTATAAAAGACATCCCGTGCACTGCCATATTCCATGGTTCGTCCGGCGTACATCACCAGCACTTTGTCACAAATACCGGCGACAACCCCCAGATCGTGGGTGATCATGATAATTGCGGTGTTAAATTCACTTTTCAGTTCATTCAGCAGCGTCATAATTTGCGCCTGTACCGTAACATCGAGCGCGGTAGTCGGCTCATCGGCGATCAATAATTTTGGTCTGCACAGCAGCGCCATGGCGATCATTACGCGCTGACGCATTCCGCCAGAGAATTCATGCGGATACATTTTCATGCGCTTGCGCGCTTCCGGCATTTTCACCGCATCCAGCATTTTTACTGACTCTTCAAACGCTTCTGCTTTACTCATGCCTTTGTGCAGCATGAGAACTTCCATCAGTTGCTCTCCGACCCGCATGTACGGATTCAGAGAGGTCATCGGATCCTGAAAAATCATTGAGATTTGCTCGGCGCGCAGTTTGTTCAGCTCGTGCTCCGGTAAATTCAATATTTCACGCCCGTTAAACGTAGCGGAACCTCCGATACGGCCATTCGCCGCCAGCAGCCCCATCAGGGCAAACGCGGTTTGCGATTTGCCCGAACCGGACTCACCGACAATACCCAACGTTTCTCCGGCTCGCAGGGAAAAGTTTAAATCGTTTACTGCAGTAACATCGCCATCGGGGGTGGCAAACGTCACGCGCAAATCCTTAACGTTCAGCAGTGCGTTAGCCTGTTGTTGCGCGAGCGGCGCGGTTGCGGTCTCAATTACGCTCATGGCGGCGCTCCTTAACGGTCTTTCGGGTCGAGGGCATCACGCAGGCCATCGCCAATAAAGTTAAAACAGAACAAAGTAACCACCAGGAAACCGGCCGGGAACAGCAACAGCCATGGCGATACTTCCATTGAGTTGGCGCCATCACTCAGCAATGCGCCCCAGCTACTTAACGGCTCCTGCGTCCCTAATCCCAGAAAACTCAGGAAAGACTCAAACAGGATCATGCTGGGCACCAGCAACGAGGCGTAGACCACCACAACCCCCAATACGTTTGGCACAATATGACGGATAACGATGCGCACGGTAGACACCCCGCCGACTTGCGCCGCCTCAATAAACTCTTTGCGCTTCAGACTCAGCGTTTGTCCACGCACGATACGCGCCATATCCAGCCAGGAAACCATTCCGATAGCGACAAAAATCAGCAGGATGTTTTGTCCAAAGAAGGTCACCAGCAGGATCACGAAGAACATGAACGGGAAGGAGTTGAGGATTTCCAGCAGGCGCATCATTACCGAGTCGATTTTACCGCCGAGATAACCCGACAAAGAACCATACAGCGTGCCAACCACGACCGCCACCAACGCGGCGGCAATGCCAACCATCAGCGAGATGCGCCCGCCAATCGCCACACGCACCAGCAGGTCGCGACCTGATGAGTCGGTGCCAAAGTAGTGCCCGGACTCCATATCCGGCGCGCTGGACATCATTCCCCAGTCGGTATCAAAGTAGGTAAACTGCGACAGCATCGGCGCCAGCGTCACAAACAGCGCAATAATCACCAGCACCACCAGGCTTGCCACCGCCGCGCGGTTATGCATAAATCGGCGACGCGCGTCCTGCCACAGGCTGCGACCTTCGACCTCCAGCTTTTCACTGAAATTCTCCAGCGCCTCGCTGTTTTTCTTACTTAACATCATAGCGAGCTCCAGTATCAGTAACGAATCTTCGGATCGATAACGGCATACAGCACATCGACAATCGCGTTAAACACGATAGTCAGCGTACCGACCAGAATGGTCAGACTCAGGACCAGCGAATAATCGCGATTTAAGGCGCCATTGACGAACAGTTGCCCAATGCCCGGCAAACCATAGATGGTTTCAATGACCATTGAACCAGTGATTATGCCGACAAATGCCGGTCCCATATAAGACAGCACGGGTAGCAGCGCAGGTTTTAACGCATGGCGGAAAATAATCCGCCGCATCGGCAGCCCTTTGGCGCGCGCGGTACGAATAAAGTTTGAGTGCAGCACTTCAATCATTGAGCCGCGGGTAATACGGGCGATACTGGCGATATAGGCGAGCGATAACGCCACCATCGGCAGGATCATAAATTTCAACGCCCCGCCGTTCCAGCCACCGCCGGGCAGCCATTTCAACGTTATGGCGAATATCATGACCAATAAGGGAGCAACGACGAAACTGGGGATAACCACCCCGGTCATCGCGACCCCCATTACCGTGTAGTCCCAGCGCGTATTTTGCTTCAGCGCGGCGATCACCCCAGCACTAACGCCGACGAGCACCGCCAGAATAAAGGCCGCTGCGCCAAGCTTCGCTGACACCGGAAAACTTGAAGCGACAAGGTCGTTAACCGTGTAATCTTTATATTTAAAGGATGGCCCAAAATCGCCATGCGCCAGTTGTTTCAGGTAGCTGAAATACTGTGTGGAGATGGGATCGTTGAGATGATATTTCGCTTCTATATTAGCCAGCACTTCTGGCGGCAATGCGCGTTCCCCGGTGAATGGGCTTCCCGGCGCAAGGCGCATCATAAAGAATGAAATCGTAATAAGAATAAACAGCGTCGGAATCGCTTCCAGACAGCGACGTAATATAAATTTCAACATAACCCGTACCTTCCGGCGTGTGCCTTTATACCCGTCATACTTCCAGTCGCAGGTGCGTTGGCTTTCTCACTCACCCCGGTCACTTACTACTCGTAAGCTCCCGGGGATTCGTTGCGTCGCCGCCTTCCTGCAGCTCGAATTATTTAGGGTATCCCCCTTTTCATTCGAAGAGGTGTGAATAGTGCGATGAAAAAAGACACTGTGGGGCAAAATTGATTGCCCCACGTCTTGCCATTAATGCTTGATAATATACAAGTCTTTTACATGGATATTATCCATCGGGTCTTTACCGGAGTATCCGCCAACCCATGGTTTCACCAGGCGGGCGTTAACATAGTAATAAACCGGTACAATCGCAGAATCTTTATCCAGTTGCTGCTCCGCTTTCGAATACAGCTCACTGCGCTGCGCTTCATCTGTCACTTTCAGTGTATCTGCAATCAGCTTGTCAAATGCAGGGCTCTTATAGTGAACCGTGTTGTTGGAGCTGTCGGACAGCACCATATTCAGGAAGGAAGTTGGTTCGTTGTAATCCGCGCACCAGCCCGCACGTGAAACATCATAGTTGCCCTGATGACGCGTATCGAGGAATGTTTTCCACTCCTGGTTTTCCAGCTTGACGTTAGCGCCCAGATTTTTCTTCCAGATAGATGCCGCGGCGATAGCCAGTTTCTTGTGCAGGTCTGAGGTGTTATACAGCAGGTCAAAGGTCAACGGTTTTTCAGCGGTATAACCGGCTTCAGCCAGCAGTTTCTTCGCTTCTTCATTACGTTTTTCCTGTGACCATTTGAACCACTCTGGCTCGACCAGTTTCGCGCCATCGGTGTAAGGAGGGGTAAAGCTATAGGCAGGCAGGTCGCCCTGGTTTTTCACTTTGTTGACGATGATGTCACGATCCATCGCCAGCTTCAGAGCGGTACGAACACGAACATCGTTGAACGGTGCTTTCTGGTTGTTGATTTCGTAATAATAGGTGCACAGATACGGGTCAACGTGAACTTCGTTCGGGATCTCTTTTTTCAGTTTCTGGAATAACTCGATCGGCATGTTGTTATAGGTCATGTCGATTTCACCGCTGCGATAGCGGTTAACGTCAGTCACTTCAGAAGAAATTGGCAGGTAGGTCACCTGGTTAATAACGGTTTTGGCGTTGTCCCAGTAGTTGGTATTACGCTCAAGCACAATGCGCTCGTTAACCACCCAGTCCTTCAGTTTATACGCACCGTTAGTGACAATGTTGGCGGGCTGAGTCCACTTATCGCCGTATTTTTCAACGGCGGCTTTAGGAACCGGAGAAACGGAAGAGTGCACGAGCAGTTTGTAGAAATAAGGAACAGGTTCGCTCAGGGTGACTTCAAAAGTATGATCATCAATCGCTTTCACACCGAGATCGGTGACCGGCTTTTTACCGGCGATAATGTCATCAATATTGACGATATGACCGTACTGCAAATAACTGGCGTACGGTGAGGCAGTATTTGGGTTAGCCAAACGTTGCCAGCTGTACACAAAATCTTGCGCGGTAACAGGTGTACCGTCAGACCATTTAGCATCTTTACGCAGATGGAACGTCCAGACTTTAAAATCTTTATTGTCCCATTTCTCAGCCACGCCCGGCGATGGTTTGCCATCGACATCGCTGATTAATAAACCTTCAAACAGGTCCCGGTTAATGTTGGATTCCGGCACCCCTTCGATTTTATGTGGGTCGAGAGACTGAACTTCCGAACCGTTATTACGCACCAGAGTCTGCTTTTCAGCAAGCTGCACACCCGCTGGCACAACTGCCGCCGTGGCCACATTTCCAGCGATTAGCGCAGTGAGGATCCCCGCAGCTACTAAACTTTTTTTAGTGATGTTCGTCATTGTGTTTGTACTCCCTCATTATTATGGCTGGTTTTTTAACCAGACTGTTAATCCTGTCAGGATCCCTGTACGGCACCGGAGATTTTCTGCCGTCAGGTGGTTTATTGTTTTACTGCTTGCTATCACCGACTTTATTTATTCTGGCGATTCGTACGACCGCCTTGCGTCGATTATCTACGTGTCTCCCCTGCCGGAAACACGCTATTACCCTGTTGAGAGAAACCAAGTGAAAATCATTCTCATCAACGTCAATTCTTCTGCAAAATACCTGGCCGGAAAGTACCAAATGCGTTTCTTCACCGCCAATACATTTTACAAATTTGTTAACCAATTCTCTTTTATTAGAAATAAATCTCACTGGAAAAGGCTTACGAATGAAAATTCATGGCAATAAAACATTAATAATCAATGAATTGCCTGATGGGCATAGTTGACTCCCCTGTCCGGTATCAACACCATGCCAAAATGCACATAAATTTAACAATTGATTATTAATTAGCACATTCATCTAAAAAAAACGCTGAAATAACTAATAACATTTCGATAATCCCACAGCAAGCCCCAGAGTATGATGTTAATAAAATAACAGCAATATCGTGCTCCCTCTGACGCAGCGCTGAGTGTTATATCCATAAAATCAATGAATAACTAAATCGTTAACCATCAGCATTTTTCATTACTGTTATGCTGATTATCAACTTTAGTGAGAAGTTTTACTGATAATGAAAGGAAACGGAACCAACAGCGGCTCCGTTTATAGTGAAGAAGGAATATCAGGCAAGCAAACCGGGGAAAATGGATTTGATACCAGTAACAATGAATTCAATCCCTAAGGCCATGAGTAACAGCCCCATAATACGCGTAATGACGTTGATTCCCGTTTGCCCCAGCAAGCGCACTAACCACGGCGCCATGCGAAACAGCCCCCAACAACACAAGGCAAACAACGCAATCGCGATAAAAAAGCCAAACAGATTAATCGCACTGTGGTAACGCGTCCCCCAAACGATGGTCGAGCTAATTGCCCCCGGTCCCGCCATCAGGGGCAATGCCAATGGCACCACGCCAATGCTTTCACGAATGGCGGTTTCTGATTTTTCCTGTTTGTTCTGCTTATCTTCGCCAAGTTTGCCACTAATCATCGACATCGCGATAGTCACAACCAGAATACCGCCGGCAATCCTGAACGAATCTATAGAGATACCGAAAAGTTGCAGGATACCGTCGCCCAGGAACAGCGAAGTCCACAGGATGATAGCGACCGACAGGTTTGCCGTGAGATTGGTTTTGTTTCGCGCAGCCGCAGTTTGGTAGCTGGTCATACTGATAAAGACCGGGATGATCCCTACCGGGTTAACCAGGGCAAATAACCCAATAAAAAATTTAAAATAAACAGGAAAATCAAATAGCGTTTGGATCACGGTTAGCTCCGAAGCGTTAGCCGGATAAAATGAGTCATAAAAATTGGAAAAATCCGCGCTGAAGATACGCCTTTTGTCAGCATACTTCACCTTCTATCTGCGTATATCTACGTAAATACGCTACTAATACTTAGTGTTATTAATATGTATTAAATATGCTAATGTGATTAGCATTCATCACCTCAATTTTTTAACACTTACCGAGAAACGCTAAAAGGGCCTGCTGAAAGGTGTCAGCTTTGCGAAATCTTGATCCAGATCACGCAATTACTACTCAGAAGTGAGTAACCTTGCTTACGTCCCCTGGAGGTAAAGCGTAAAAGTTATCTGGCGCTTGCGTATAAGCTCTTTTAGTAAATCAAGGTAAAGTGGACGTTAATTAACCGTTTGATTTTCAAACCGTTACACAAATTTTCGTCGGTCTGTCTATACTCTCGTATCGAGCAGATGATTTACTAAAAAAGTTTAACATTATCAGGAGAGCATTATGGCTGTTACTAATGTCGCTGAACTTAACGCACTTGTAGAGCGCGTAAAAAAAGCCCAGCGTGAATATGCCAGTTTCACTCAAGAACAGGTTGACAAAATCTTCCGCGCCGCCGCTCTGGCTGCCGCAGACGCTCGAATCCCTCTCGCGAAAATGGCCGTTGCCGAATCTGGCATGGGCATTGTCGAAGATAAAGTGATTAAAAACCACTTTGCTTCTGAATACATTTACAACGCTTACAAAGATGAAAAAACCTGTGGAGTGCTGTCTGAAGACGACACTTTCGGTACCATTACTATTGCTGAACCGATTGGTATCATCTGCGGTATCGTTCCAACCACTAACCCGACTTCTACTGCTATCTTCAAATCTCTGATCAGCCTGAAGACCCGTAACGCCATCATCTTCTCTCCGCATCCGCGTGCTAAAGATGCCACTAACAAAGCTGCTGACATCGTTCTGCAGGCGGCAATCGCTGCTGGCGCGCCGAAAGACTTGATCGGCTGGATCGATCAACCTTCCGTAGAACTGTCTAACGCGCTGATGCACCACCCGGACATCAACCTGATCCTTGCGACCGGTGGTCCAGGCATGGTTAAAGCGGCATACAGCTCCGGTAAACCGGCAATCGGCGTAGGCGCAGGTAACACCCCTGTTGTTATCGACGAAACCGCTGATATCAAACGTGCTGTTGCATCTGTTCTGATGTCTAAAACCTTCGATAACGGCGTAATCTGTGCTTCTGAACAGTCTGTTGTCGTGGTTGACTCTGTATACGACGCAGTACGTGAGCGTTTCGCCACTCACGGCGGCTACCTGCTGCAGGGCAAAGAGCTGAAAGCTGTTCAGGACGTGATCCTGAAAAATGGCGCGCTGAACGCCGCTATCGTTGGTCAGCCAGCCTACAAAATTGCTGAACTGGCAGGCTTCTCCGTACCAGAAACCACTAAGATTCTGATTGGTGAAGTTAAGGTTGTTGACGAAAGCGAACCGTTTGCTCACGAAAAACTGTCTCCGACGCTGGCTATGTATCGTGCGAAAGACTTCGAAGACGCAGTGGACAAAGCTGAAAAACTGGTTGCGATGGGCGGTATCGGTCATACCTCTTGCCTGTACACCGACCAGGATAACCAGCCAGAACGCGTTGCTTACTTCGGTCAGATGATGAAAACCGCGCGTATCCTGATCAACACCCCTGCTTCTCAGGGTGGTATCGGTGACCTGTACAACTTCAAACTCGCACCTTCCCTGACTCTGGGTTGTGGTTCCTGGGGTGGTAACTCCATCTCTGAAAACGTTGGTCCTAAGCACCTGATCAACAAGAAAACCGTTGCTAAGCGAGCTGAAAACATGTTGTGGCACAAACTTCCGAAATCTATCTACTTCCGTCGTGGCTCTCTGCCAATCGCGCTGGATGAAGTGATTACTGATGGTCACAAACGTGCGCTGATCGTGACCGACCGCTTCCTGTTTAACAATGGCTATGCTGACCAGATCACCTCTGTTCTGAAAGCGGCTGGCGTTGAAACCGAAGTGTTCTTTGAAGTTGAAGCTGACCCGACTCTGACCGTTGTTCGTAAAGGCGCTGAGCTGGCTAACTCCTTCAAACCAGACGTGATTATCGCGCTGGGTGGTGGTTCCCCGATGGACGCCGCGAAAATTATGTGGGTTATGTACGAACACCCGGAAACCCACTTCGAAGAACTGGCGCTGCGCTTTATGGATATCCGTAAACGTATCTACAAGTTCCCGAAAATGGGCGTGAAAGCGAAAATGATCGCCGTCACCACCACTTCCGGTACCGGTTCTGAAGTAACACCGTTTGCGGTTGTGACCGACGATGCAACCGGTCAGAAATATCCGCTGGCTGACTACGCCCTGACCCCGGATATGGCGATTGTCGATGCCAACCTGGTGATGGATATGCCGAAGTCCCTGTGTGCGTTCGGTGGTCTGGATGCCGTTACTCACGCTCTGGAAGCTTACGTTTCCGTACTGGCTTCTGAGTTCTCTGACGGTCAGGCTCTGCAGGCGCTGAAACTGCTGAAAGAAAACCTGCCAGCGTCCTACCACGAAGGTTCCAAGAACCCGGTAGCCCGTGAGCGTGTACACAGTGCAGCGACCATCGCCGGTATCGCGTTTGCGAACGCCTTCCTGGGTGTATGTCACTCCATGGCGCACAAGCTGGGTTCTCAGTTCCACATTCCTCACGGTTTGGCGAACGCCCTGCTGATCAGCAACGTTATTCGTTACAACGCGAACGACAACCCGACCAAACAGACAGCATTCAGCCAGTACGACCGTCCGCAGGCGCGTCGTCGCTATGCTGAAATCGCCGACCACCTGGGTCTGAGCGCACCGGGCGACCGTACTGCCGCGAAAATCCAGAAACTGCTGGGCTGGCTGGACGAAATCAAAGCTGAACTGGGTATTCCTAAGTCTATCCGTGAAGCTGGCGTGCAGGAAGCTGACTTCCTGGCACACGTTGACAAACTGTCTGAAGATGCGTTTGACGACCAGTGTACTGGTGCTAACCCGCGTTATCCGCTGATTGCTGAGCTGAAGCAGATTCTGCTGGATACCTACTACGGCCGTGAGTACAGCGAAGGTGAAACCACCGCTAAGGCTGAAGCAGTAGCTGCACCGAAAGCTGAGAAAAAAGCGAAGAAATCCGCTTAATTCCTTCAGAAAAGTTTTAGTCTGACTATAAACGGTCCCTTTTCGGGACCGTTTTTTTTGTACCTTACACGACCAAAATCAGGTAATACCTGACTCAACCACTTGTGAGATATGGCCTGGTGAGATTACTTGCAGGGAGGAAGCCAGGATGGCGTCAGAAGAGCGTGTGACAGGGTAGAGACACGCATGAATAGTTGTGGCCTACCCTGTGTTTATAAGCGCCCAGAAGCGCATAGGGTTAATCGTGGCTGTGTCGTTCTTGTATTGCCGTCAGAGAGCCTTCAGACTGCGCTTGCTTATAATGCTTACGGCATACCGACACATAGCGCTCGTTTCCGCCTATAACCACCTGCTCGCCTTCGTTAAAAGGTCTTCCGGCCTGATCAAGACGTAGCACCATGCTGGCCTTACGGCCACAGAAGCAAATAGTTTTTAATTCAACCAGCTTATCTGACCACGCAAGCAGGTATTCACTGCCGCAGAATAGCTCACCACGAAAATCGGTGCGTAAACCGTAACACAACACGGGAATATCCAGCCGATCGACAACTTCAGATAATTCATAAACCTGTTGTCGCGTCAGAAACTGAGACTCATCAACCAGTACACAGTGAATTCTTTGCTGCGCATTGTCGGCGCGAATCTCTTCGAACAATGATGAATTTTGGTTAAACAATTTTGCAGGTGACGACAGACCTATACGTGAACTTACTTTTCCAGTGCCAAAACGGTCATCAATTTCCGCTGTATATACTACAGCGCGCATTCCACGTTCCTGATAATTGTACGAAGATTGCAGCAATGCAGTCGACTTACCGGCATTCATTGCAGAATAGTAAAAATATAGCTGTGCCATTGACCGTAGGCCCTCATCTGGGGAAATAAATATGGGCGGGATTGTAGCATATTTCACGAACATGTCGGTGCAGCGTTGTCCCGAAAGACGTATAAAGAAGCGTACCGACTCGCTCAGCGCCGCCTTAATAACCAGAGAATGCAGGTGCTCTTTATGGCTGGGAGTATGATAGCGCGACGTCTTAACCCAAACAGGCTGGGGCTGAACCGTATATACACATTCTTTCACAAATAGTGCTCATGAAATTGATCGGCCTCGCTTATCAAGGGTCGACAATTAAGAAACCGTTCCCTTATTGTTATTGAATCGCCCCACCGCCGCCATGTAATAGCGAATTCACGTAAGCAAAACTAATACAAAAGGTTGAAATCACTGCAAAGTGATACTATTTGAACACGATAAAATGTGACCTGAATCTTGAATTTTTACTCTCAACCGTTGAGAAGCCCCCCCGCCAATAAGCCTTTTTTATGCCCAACATCACGGAGAATTTAAGACAGAGGAATTAATTCTGATACTAAATAAAGCGCAATTTTGAATTCCTTACATTCCTGGCTATTGCACAACTGAAATTATCGCTCTATTATTAGCTCAACAAACCACCCCCAATATAAGTTTGAGATTACTACAATGAGCGAAGCACTTAAAATTCTGAACAACATCCGTACTCTTCGTGCGCAGGCAAGAGAATGTACTCTGGAAACGCTTGAAGAAATGCTGGAAAAATTAGAAGTTGTAGTTAGCGAGCGTCGTGAAGAAGAAAGCGCTGCCGCTGCTGAAGTTGAAGAACGTACTCGTAAACTGCAACAATATCGTGAAATGCTGATTGCTGACGGTATTGATCCGAACGAGCTGCTGAATAGCATGGCTGCTGTTAAATCTGGCACCAAAGCTAAACGCGCTGCGCGTCCGGCTAAATATAGCTATGTTGACGAAAACGGTGAAACTAAAACCTGGACTGGCCAGGGTCGTACACCGGCTGAGATCAAAAAAGCGATGGAAGAACAAGGTAAACAACTGGACGATTTCCTGATCAAGGAATAATTCAGAAATGGTTTGCTTAAAATCCCGCCACTGGCGGGATTTTTTTTACCTGTACTTCGCATGGCCCCTACCCGGATTAGGTATAAAAAAAACGGCGCTGGATTAACAGCGCCGCTCTGACCTGATAATTACTGGCGGTTACTTCTTAATACCCATCTCTTCTTCCAGCCAGGCTTTAAATTCAGCGCCGAGGGTATTATGGCGAATACCATATTCAACGAACGCCTGCATATAGCCCAGCTTATTACCACAGTCATGGCTTTTGCCCTTCATGTGATAGGCTTCAACCGTTTCTTTTTCAATCAGCATATCGATAGCGTCTGTGAGCTGAATTTCGTCGCCCGCTCCCGGAGGCGTTTTTGCCAGCAGAGGCCAGATATCCGCACTGAGAACATAGCGGCCCACGACTGCCAAATTAGATGGCGCAACATTCGCTTTCGGCTTTTCAACAACGCCAACCATCGGCACGCTTTCGCCCGGCGCTAATTCAACGCCTTTACAATCCACTACGCCATAAGCGGTAACATCTTCTACGGGCTCGACCATAATCTGGCTGCTGCCGGTTTCATCAAAACGATGAATCATTTCGGCGAGGTTTTCACGGGATAAATCTGATTCATATTCATCCAGAATTACGTCTGGCAGAATAACCGCAACCGGTTCATCGCCAACAACCGGGTGCGCGCACAATACTGCGTGACCCAGACCTTTAGCCAGCCCCTGACGTACCTGCATAATAGTGACATGCGGCGGACAAATAGATTGCACTTCTTCCAGCAGCTGACGTTTTACACGTTTTTCAAGCATAGCTTCTAACTCAAAGCTGGTATCGAAGTGGTTTTCAATGGAATTTTTAGACGAGTGAGTTACAAGTACAATTTCAGTGATACCCGCAGCAATACATTCGTTTACCACGTACTGAATTAATGGCTTATCAACCAACGGTAGCATCTCTTTCGGGATTGCCTTCGTAGCCGGTAACATCCTGGTTCCTAATCCCGCAACCGGGATAACGGCCTTTTTGACTTTTGAATTAATAGCAGCCATTTAAAACTCTCCTGGACTGTTCATGTATTGAACGTGTTCATCAATCTGTATCGCATCCAAGTATATCAGTACAGCGGTAAGCCTCTGGTCTGAAAAGGACGCACGTCGGTATAATTAAGACAAATACGAATAAATCTGGCGCTGATAGTAGCACTCGCAGCATGAGGGAGGTGAAGCAATTTCATTCCTCCCTCGCTCAATTGTTCATTCCGCAGACAACATCAGGCGCAGGCGACCACCCGCCCCCCAAATTTGGCACTGCCATGACTCACAGCGCTGGCTCAACTGATTAAGATAGGTATTGCCAAGCGTTCCCAGCGGTACGCCATTGCTGATTTGTACCTGATGGGAACCGGTATTTAATGTCGCATTCAGTCCTGCTGATACCAGAATCAGGTTTTTTAACCCGCTGTGGTAATACCCTACCAGCAAGGGAAACTGGCCGGGTAAATTAGCCTGACGCAGCAAATGGTTCACCTGTTTCAATAATGCCCCTAACTCTGGCAGCCGCTGATTTTGTTGCGTCAGTTGCTCCTGCAGCAAACCGTTAAATAGGGCTCGCAGTAATAATGCGGCCAGCACGCCATTATCCCCTGCCCGCGTGACATCCAGACAATAAAAAGCAAGGTCGTGATCCGACAGCGGCGCAATATCCAGCACCAGTCCCGGTTGATCGGCGGCAACCAATTGCCGATAGTTTATGCGACATTGTGAAATCACTTGCGATACAGGAGGCTGTAGCTCCTGCAACAGCTTTGCAGCAGCAGCAGGATCGTCCACCATGGCATCCCAGTCGCGAAACAGCCGCTCTTCTTCTTCAACCCGCGAATTGAACATATTGGGATACAGGCACGCAAAAACCGTTTCTCGCAGACGATTAAGATCCTTCACCGGTTTCAGAAGAACGTCGTCCACACCAAGTCGCAGCGCTTTGGCTATATCAGACATGTTTTCCGTCGCTGAAATCACCAGTATTGGCGTTTGATCGCCCCGATTGCGTAAATACTCAACCAGTTTAAGACCGTTCATTCGTGGCATTGCCAGGTCGCAGATCATCAAGTCAGGCGTAAAATGGCCAAGCAAATCCAGTGCTTCAAGCCCATCGCCGGCCACCGCCGTTGTCGCTCCCAAAGAGGAAAACCATGAGTCCATGAGTGAGCGGAATACCGGCTCATCCTCAACGATAAGAATCTGTTTTCCGACCAATGGCTGCGTCATATTCTCCCCCCTGACTGGCTTTAATAAATAGTGGCATGCTATTGCTACTCACGCCTGTCAGATTTAACTTAAGTATTGATAAAAAATGCCTAGACGTTGGTCTTCACCAGAGGTAGAAGCTCATCCATTTTCTTCTCAACCGCCAACTGCCCGGCAGCAATTGCTGCACTGGCGCGGTGGAAATCCAGCGTGGATATTTGCGGACAAAACGGCTGAATCAGGATATCAGGCGGGTCACCAGCCATACGGTTACGTTTCAGACGATTTTCCAGAACCTGAATAGAGGTTGTCATGATCTCCATCGCCGTCGGCGCGGTCACTGTCCGCCTCGCCGTAATGTTGCTCAGACGCTCTTTCAGACGGCCATGCCATGAGAGTTCGTCAGCGCCATCGCCTGATTCAGCATCGCTACTGACGTTGAAGGAGAGTAAATCTTGCTGCATAAGGTGCGCATCGTGCTGCAGGTCGACCGCAATAACGATATCGGCGCCCAGCGCACGCGTCAGGGAAACGGGGACGGGATTCACCACCGCGCCATCGACCAACCAGTAGCCATTATGCGCTACAGGGGACATCAGACCAGGAATACTGCAGGATGCCCGGACAGCCAGGTGCAAATCACCTTCGGTGAACCAGAGTTCCCGACCCGTACTTAAATTGGTTGCAACAGTTGCGAAACGGCGTGTGCATTGTTCAATCGCTTCTACCGGCATGACATTACGGTACTGGTTGAACACCCGTTCTCCGCGCAGTAGTCCTCCCCTGCGCCAGGAGAGATCCATCAGGCGTAAGACGTCCCAATAACTGAATGAACAAACCCACTGTTCGAGTGCAGGCAACTTATTGCAGGCGTAGGCAGCGCCAACCAGCGAACCAATGGAGCACCCTGCCACAATATCAACATCAATCCCCATATGCTTAAGGGCTTTAATCACGCCGATATGCGACCAGCCGCGCGCCGCGCCGGAACCTAGCGCCAGCCCAATTTTAATTTTTCTCATTGTACGTACAAACTTCCCCTGGCTTGCAGACGTAGCAACATCGCTACCGCTCAGTTAACATAGTGCCACCCTGGCGTTTTTACGCCGTTTTTTTATTCCAGGGAGTACTTTGTGTCTCAGCTTTGTCCCTGTGGTAGCGCTGTCGAGTATAGCCTATGTTGCTACCGTTATGTGTCCGGCGCGCAAGTAGCACCTACGCCGTCACACCTCATGCGTTCTCGTTACTGCGCTTTTGTGATGAAAGACGCAGATTACCTTATCAAGACCTGGCATCCGGACTGCCATGCCGCTGCGTTTCGTGACGACATTATCGCAGGATTTACGCATACCGAATGGCTGGGGCTGACCGTTTTTGAGCAACACACGGCAGATTCAGAAAATATTGGCTACGTCAGTTTTGTCGCGCGGTTTTCTGAACAGGGAAAAACTGGCGCAATTATCGAACGCTCTCGTTTTTTAAAAGAAAACGGTCAGTGGTACTATATAGACGGTACACGCCCTCAAATTGGACGAAACGACACCTGCCCTTGTGGCTCGGGTAAAAAATTTAAGAAGTGCTGCGGCTAATCAACGCCCGACAGTATCAATTTTGCAAACATTCTCAATAGGATCACCGCTGCAAATGCATTCATTACAACGAAAAGTGCTGCGTACAATTTGCCCGGACCAAAAAGGTCTGATCGCGCGCATTACAAATATCTGTTACAAGCATGAACTGAATATCGTGCAGAATAATGAGTTCGTGGACCACCGTACCGGGCGCTTTTTTATGCGTACCGAGCTGGAGGGCATTTTTAATGATGTCACGCTGCTTGCCGATCTTGATAGCGCCTTACCAGATGGTTCCATCCGTGAATTAACGCCGGCAGGACGCCGCCGTATCGTTATTTTAGTGACCAAGGAAGCGCATTGTCTGGGCGATCTGTTAATGAAGGCCAATTATGGCGGGCTGGATGTTGAAATCGCTGCGGTGATCGGTAACCACGAGACGCTGCGTCCTTTGGTTGAGCGCTTTGATATTCCGTTTGAACTGGTCAGTCACGAAGGTTTAACCCGTGACGAACACGACCAGAAAATGGCCGATGCTATCGACGCGCACCAACCTGATTATGTCGTGCTGGCAAAATACATGCGCGTACTGACGCCGACCTTTGTTTCACGCTTCCCGAATAAGATTATCAATATTCACCATTCATTCCTGCCGGCATTTATTGGCGCTCGCCCATACCACCAGGCTTACGAGCGCGGGGTGAAGATCATTGGCGCAACGGCCCACTATGTGAATGATAACCTCGATGAAGGCCCTATCATTATGCAGGACGTAATTCATGTTGATCACACCTACACCGCGGAAGACATGATGCGTGCCGGCCGTGACGTTGAAAAAAATGTATTAAGTCGCGCGCTGTATCAGGTTCTGGCTCAACGCGTATTTGTTTACGGTAACCGAACGATCATTCTGTAATCGATTGATAATTTAATTGGTTACCTTTACATCTTTACGCGTAAAAATCAGGCAACCAGTTCTTTTTTATCAACGGAATACTTTACAGGGGCGCATCATCTGTTATGATGCGCCCCGCTTCCAACAGAAGCAGGCCAGTAATAAGCATTACCCCGTGGTGGGGTTCCCGAGCGATCATAAGGGAGCTGACTGCAAATCTGCCGTCATCGACTTCAAGGTTCGACTCGAGCGATAGTGAGAGAACGTTGCCGCAGGCAACGGCCCGAAGGGTGAGGAGCTTTAGCTCCGAATAATCCTTCCCGCTATAGAATGCAAGCAGCATAATGAATTTACCCTGTGGTGGGGTTCCCGAGCGGCCAAAGGGAGCAGACTGTAAATCTGCCGTCATCGACTTCGAAGGTTCGAATCCTTCCCCCACCACCATTCATTTTTGTAAGTTCTCAAAAATAAGTATACCCCTGGTGGGGTTCCCGAGCGGCCAAAGGGAGCAGACTGTAAATCTGCCGTCATCGACTTCGAAGGTTCGAATCCTTCCCCCACCACCATCTTTTCATAAAGCATCGACACCCAATCCAACTGCAGTTTGTCATATTCTTCCCATGCGGGAAGGATGAGAAGCTTCGACTAAGATTCGATTCGAGCGTCAGCGAGAAAGCGTTGCCGCAGGCAACGACCCGAAGGGCGAAGCGCGCAGCGCGGAGTCGTCCTTCCCCCACCACCATCACTTCATAAAGCATCAACACCCAATCCAACTGCAATGCCCTATCGTGCCCGCAATAGGCCTGATGCGCTGCGCCTATCAGGCCTACAGAGAGTTGACGTCTGCGTAGGCCGGATAAGGCGGTTACGCCGCCATCCGGCAAACAGGCATAAAAAACCCCGCCGGAGCAGGGTTTTGTCTTACACAGATTACCGATTAGTGACGCGCGCGTACAATCTGGTATTTGCGGGTCAGATACTCGACCGGAACGCTCCAGATGTGCACCAGACGCGAGAACGGGAACAGCAGGAACAGCGTCATACCCAGCACCAAGTGCATGCGGAAGATGAACGCCACGCCATCCAGATATTCAGACGCGCCGCCGTGGAAGGTCACCACCGTTTGCGCCCAGTTCACCAGTTTCATCATCTCGCTACCGTCCATATGCTGAGCGGAGAACGGAATGGTCAGCAGGCCAAGAGCACACTGGATAACCAGAATGGACAGCACCAGAATATCCGCACCAGTGGTGGTGGCCCGCACGCGTGGGCTGAACAGACGACGTTTCAGCAGCAGCACGCCGCCGACCAGACACATCACGCCTGAGGCGCCGCCCGCAAACATAGCCATCTTTTGTTTCACTTCCAGCGGTAGCCACGCTTCGTACATCCAGTGCGGCGTCAACATGCCCAGAAAGTGCCCGGCAAAAATGCCCAGGATCCCGATATGAAACAGGTTTGACGCCAGGTTCATCCCTTTGCGATCCAGCATCTGGCTGGACGCCGCGCGCCAGGTATATTGTCCATAGTCATAACGCAGCCAACTGCCGATCAGAAAGACAGAACCCGCGATGTACGGATAGATGTCAAAGAAGAACGTATTCAGGAAGTGCATTATTGCTGTCCTCCGGTGGTGATATTCAGATACTGCGGCGCAACGGCCCCGGCAAAACGACGCTGGTGAGCGGAGATTTCCGACTCGCCACACCCCTGATCGGCGAAGAATTTCACCTGCTCTTCTTCCCAGACCGCATCAAGCGCTTGTGGTGTATCATCACGCGCTTCATCCGCAATTTTTTCAGCCACTTTGTCGCTGTCGATAACGGTATTCGCCAGTTTTAGCAGCAGATCAAACAGCACCGCATAACGGCTGTCACGCTGTTGCAAGCGAGCGCTGAGCAAAGCCAGAATCGGCGCGATATCCTGTAAACCACCTAACGCTTCGCTTTTCGGCAACTGCGCAAGGTATTCCAGATACAGCGGCAGATGATCGGGAAGTTCACGGCTGTCGAGCTGCAAACCGTGCTGCTCATACTGTGCCATCAGGTCAACCATCGCCTGACCGCGATCGCGGGACTCCCCGTGAACATGTTCAAACAGCAGCAGCGATGTGGCGCGGCCCCGGTCAAACAGTTCGCTGTAGGCGGCCTGTACATCCAGCATGTCCTGCGCGGTTAAATCGCGCAGGAAAACGCCCAGGGTCTGGGCATCCTCTTTATCCAGGTTCTCAGATGACGCGAGTGCATCGAAAAGCTCCTGCTGATGCTGCCATAAGGCAGCATCCGGGTACTCGAGCAGACGCGAAACAATGACGAGTTCAATCATTGGTGCGGCTCCGTTTTGCTGGTCACATCAACAGCGTCGATGCGGCGGCTGTTGAACAGATTGAATTTGGTATCAGAACCGTGGCAACCATCGCCGAAGGTAAAGCCACAACCGCTTTTCTCCGGGAATGCCTCACGCGCCAGTTCACGATGGCTGCTTGGCACCACGAAACGATCTTCGTAATTAGCAATCGCCAGGTAACGATACATTTCCTGTGCCTGCGCTTCGCTTAATCCCACCTCTTCCAGCGCACGGGTATCAACTTTTCCGTCAACAGTTTCCGCACGTTTGTAGTGACGCATTGCCAGCATACGTTTCAGCGCCAACAGTACCGGCTGAGTGTCGCCAGCGGTCAACAGGTTCGCCAGGTACTGAACCGGGATACGCAGACTGTCTACATCCGGCAGAATGCCGTTGCTGCCAAGCTCGCCCGCATCGGCGGCAGATTGAATCGGTGACAAAGGCGGCACGTACCAGACCATCGGCAGCGTGCGGTATTCCGGATGCAGCGGCAGCGCCAGCTTCCAGTCCATTGCCATTTTGTAAACCGGAGACTGTTGTGCAGCATCGATGACGCTCAGTGGAATACCATCTTTTAGCGCCTGTTCAATGACAGCCGGATCGTTCGGATCGAGGAACACGTCCAGTTGACGCTGGTACAGATCTTTTTCGTGCTCAGTGCTGGCCGCGCTTTCGATCGCATCTGCGTCATACAGCAGTACGCCGAGATAACGGATACGGCCAACACAGGTTTCGGAGCAAACGGTCGGTTGACCCGCTTCGATACGCGGGTAGCAGAAAATGCACTTCTCGGACTTCCCGCTCTTCCAGTTGAAGTAAATCTTCTTGTACGGGCAGCCGGTGATGCACATACGCCAGCCGCGGCACTTGTCCTGGTCGATCAGCACGATGCCATCTTCTTCACGCTTGTAGATAGCACCACTCGGGCAGGTCGCCACACACGCCGGGTTAAGGCAGTGCTCGCACAGGCGCGGCAGGTACATCATGAAGGTGTTTTCGAACTGGCCGTACATCGCCTTCTGCATGTTTTCGAAGTTCTGGTCCTTGGCGCGTTTTTCGAATTCGCCGCCCAGAATTTCTTCCCAGTTCGGACCGCTGGTGATTTTGTCCATCCGCTGACCAGTAATTAGCGAGCGCGGGCGGGCAATCGGCTGCGCTTTGCTGCCTTCCGGCGCGGTGTGCAGATTCTGATAGTCGAAATCAAACGGCTCGTAGTAGTCATCCATACCCGGTAGATGCGGGTTAGCAAAGATTTTACCCAGCAGCAGCGCACGGTTACCCATGCGCGGTTGCAGTTTACCGTTGATTTTACGGATCCAGCCGCCCTTCCATTTCTCCTGATTTTCCCAGTCATTGGGGAAACCGACGCCAGGCTTACTTTCCACGTTATTGAACCAGGCGTACTCCATACCTTCACGGCTGGTCCAGACGTTTTTACAGGTCACTGAACAGGTGTGGCAGCCGATGCACTTATCAAGATTCAGCACCATGCCGACTTGTGAACGAATTTTCATTTTACGCTCTCCTGTACCTGGTCATTGCCTTCGCCATCCAACCAGTTAATGTTCTTCATCTTACGTACAACGACGAACTCATCGCGGTTTGAACCGACGGTGCCGTAGTAGTTAAAGCCGTAGGCCAACTGTGCATAGCCGCCGATCATGTGGGTCGGTTTCGGCGTAATACGGGTCACCGAGTTGTGGATCCCGCCGCGCTGCTGGGTGATTTCTGAACCCGGCAGGTTAACGATACGTTCCTGCGCGTGGTACATCATGGTCATCCCGGCCGGCACACGCTGGCTGACAACAGCGCGGGCAGTTAATGCACCGTTGCTGTTGAAGACCTCGATCCAGTCGTTATCTTCGATCCCCAGGTCTTTCGCATCCGTTTCACTCATCCAGACGATCGGACCACCGCGCGACAATGTCAGCATCAGCAGGTTGTCGCTGTAGGTGGAGTGGATACCCCATTTCTGGTGCGGCGTCAGGAAGTTGAGCGCTTTTTCCGGGTTACCGTTAGACTTCTCGCCGATCACCGCTTTCACTGAACGGGTATCGATTGGCGGACGGTAAACCAGCAGGCTTTCACCGAAATCACGCATCCACTGGTGATCCTGATACAACTGCTGGCGACCAGACAGCGTACGCCATGGGATCAGCTCATGAACGTTGGTATAACCGGCGTTATAAGACACATGTTCATCTTCCAGGCCTGACCATGTCGGGCTGGAGATAATTTTGCGCGGCTGCGCCTGTATATCGCGGAAACGAATTTTTTCGTCTTCTTTATTCAGCGCCAGATGCGTATGGTCACGACCGGTAAATTCACTCAGCGCAGCCCAGGCTTTAACGGCTACCTGACCGTTAGTTTCCGGCGCCAGGGTGAGGATCATCTCGGCGGCATCAATGGCGGTATTAAGCCAGGGCTGGCCTTTCGCCGGGCCTTCAGCCTTGGTGTAGTTGAGCTTACGCAGCAGATCCATTTCGCTCTGGGTATTCCAGGCAATCCCTTTCCCGCCGTTACCGATTTTTTCCATCAGCGGGCCGATGGAGGTAAAGCGTTCATAGGTTGCCGGATAATCACGCTCTACGGTCATGATATGCGGCGCGGTAACGCCAGGAATCAGGTCGCACTCACCTTTTTTCCAGTCCTTCACGTCCAGCGGCTGCGCCAGCTCAGCGGCGGAATCGTGCTGAATCGGCAGCGTAACAACGTCGGTTTCTTTACCGAGGTGGCCCACGCACACTTCAGAGAATTTCTTCGCGATGGCTTTATAGATTTCCCAGTCGCTCTTCGATTCCCAGGCCGGGTCAACGGCGGCAGACAACGGATGAATAAACGGATGCATATCCGAGGTATTCATGTCGTCTTTTTCATACCAGGTTGCGGTCGGCAGCACGATATCGGAATACAGACAGGTACTCGACAGACGGAAGTCCAGCGTCACCACCAGATCCAGCTTGCCGTCCAGTCCGTTGTCCTGCCATTCCACTTCTTCTGGCTTCACGCCGCTCTGCTGGCCGAGATCTTTCCCCTGAATACCGTGTTCAGTACCCAGCAGGTACTTCAGCATGTACTCGTGGCCCTTACCGGAAGATCCGAGCAGGTTGGAACGCCAGATAAACAGGTTACGCGGATGGTTTTTGCCGTTTTCCGGCTGTTCCGCCGCAAAGCGAAGAGAACCGTCTTTTAGGGCGTTAACGGTGTAATCCACCGGCGTCATGCCGGCTTTCTGCGCTTCTTCAGCGATACGCAGCGGGTTAGTCCCTAACTGCGGTGCAGACGGTAACCACCCCATTCGTTCAGCGCGAACGTTGAAGTCAATCAAATGACCGCTATAACGGGATTTGTCTGCCATCGGGGACAGCAATTCCTGTGCGGTAACCGTCTCATAGCGCCATTGGCTGGAGTGGTTATAGAAGTAAGAGGTGCTGTTCATATGACGAGGCGGACGCTGCCAGTCCAGCGCAAACGCCAGCGGCTGCCAGCCGGTTTGCGGGCGCAGTTTTTCCTGGCCGACATAGTGGGCCCAACCGCCGCCGCTCTGGCCGATACAGCCGCAGAACACCAGCATATTGATCAGGCCGCGATAGTTCATATCGAGGTGGTACCAGTGGTTCAGACCTGCACCGACGATAATCATCGAACGACCGTGCGTTTTATCGGCGTTATCCGCAAATTCGCGGGCGATGCGCACGATTTGAGCGCGCGATACACCGGTAATTTTCTCTGCCCATGCCGGCGTATACGCTTTCAGGTCATCGTAGCTGGTTGCACAGTTTTCATCGTTCAGACCGCGTTCCAGACCGTAGTTGGCCATGGTCAGATCGTAAACGGTCGTCACCAGCGCGGTAGAACCGTCGGCCAGTTGCAGACGTTTAACCGGCAATTTGTGCAGCAGAATGTTTTCCAGTTCAACTTTATTGAAGTGTTCGGTACCTTCGCCGCCAAAATAGGGGAAGCCGACTTCAGCGATGTCATCTTGGCTACCGAGCAGACTGAGTTGCAGTTCGGTTTCATCGCCCGATGTACCGTCGCGCTGCTCGAGGTTCCATTTACCCTTTTCGCCCCAACGGAAACCAATTGAACCGTTTGGCGCAACCATTTCACCGTTGCTGTTGATAGCGACGGTTTTCCATTCCGGGTTATTTTCCTGGCCCAGAGAGTCAACCAGATCCGCTGCACGCAGCATACGACCAGCAGCATAATAGCCGTCGCGCTCTTCGAGCATCACCAGCATTGGCATGTCAGTATAACGACGAACGTAGTCGGTGAAGTACTGGCTCGGGTTATCGAGGTGGAACTCGCGCAACATGACGTGGCCCATCGCCATTGCCATCGCCGCATCGGTCCCCTGCTTCGGCGCCAGCCACAGGTCGCACAGTTTGGCGATTTCTGCGTAGTCCGGCGTAATCGCTACCGTTTTGGTGCCTTTATAGCGAACTTCAGTAAAGAAGTGCGCATCCGGAGTACGGGTCTGCGGGACGTTAGAACCCCATGCAAGAATGTAGCTGGAGTTGTACCAGTCAGCGGATTCAGGGACGTCGGTCTGTTCGCCCCAGGTTTGCGGAGAAGCCGGCGGCAGGTCGCAGTACCAGTCATAGAAGCTCAGGCAGGTACCGCCAATCAGCGACATATAGCGTGCGCCGGATGCGTAAGAAACCATCGACATCGCCGGGATCGGCGAGAAGCCTGCGACGCGGTCAGGACCATAGGTTTTGATGGTGTACACGTTAGAAGCGGCAATCAGTTCATTGACTTCCTGCCAGGAGGAGCGAACGAAGCCGCCACGACCACGCGCTTGTTTGAAGCTTTTTGCTTTGTCGGCGTCTTCGATAATGGATGCCCAGGCATCTACCGGATCGCTGTGCAGTTTTTTGGCTTCACGCCACATCTTCATCAGACGTTTGCGCATCAATGGGTATTTCAGACGGTTAGCGCTGTAGAGATACCAGGAATAGCTCGCACCACGCGGGCAGCCGCGAGGCTCGTGGTTTGGCATATCTGGACGCGTGCGTGGATAGTCAGTTTGCTGGGTTTCCCAGGTCACCAGACCATTTTTCACATAGATTTTCCAGCTGCATGAACCGGTGCAGTTTACACCGTGGGTTGAACGCACGACTTTGTCATGCTGCCAACGCTGGCGATATCCGTCCTCCCAGTCCCTGTTGGTATTGAGAAGCTGGCCGTGCCCATCGGCAAAGGTTTCGCCCTTCTGCTTGAAGTAGCGAAACCGGTCCAGGAATTTACTCATCGGTTTTCTCCTGTAGGAGCCTGACGGCTCTCTGATAAATCGACATTGCTTATTTGCCAGCGAAGGTAACGCTCTGAAAGGGCGTGAGAATTGATAACGATCAAGGCAGACAGGGATGAAAAATGAGGGGCGTTTTTCACATACCCCCTAAGTGGGATATCAGTAAATTAATTAACGCATTGAATTTAAATAACTTTTTCAAACCCACTTATCATGCAAATGTTAAATTCTTTATAAGTGGGTATTAAGGGGTATCCCCCCTGCCAGGCATATTGCGAGCACCGTTCTCACAGGATGTGTGTCATGTCACAACACAAGAGTATGTTGTAACTAATAGCAGGCAAAAAAAAGCGCGGTCTAACGCCGCGCAATGGATAATCAACCTACACTTCATCCTTCAAACTGCCTCTGCGTTGGCTGCGCTCGTTCTTCCCAGTCACTTACTACATTAAGCTCCTGGGGATTTCTCACTTGCCGCCTTGACGCAATTCGAATGATTTTGTGTATACCACTTTTTTACTTTTTAGAATGACGTCCGTACACCGCCCAGGTGATAACCACGCAGGCGACATAGAAGATCACAAAGACTTTCATCGCATCAACAGGTGAGCCCGTTAACGCCAGGGAAGTACCAAATGCTTTGGGGATAAAGAAGCCGCCAATCGCGCCAATGGCAGAGATAAAACCGAGCGCAGCCGCAGTGTCGGTTGCCGCTTCACGCATCGCCTTCTCTTCTGACCCGCCTTCCGCTTTCACTCTGTCCATCGTCAGTTTGCGGAAGATAACGGAGATCATCTGGAAGGTTGAACCACTGCCCAGACCGGCCGTCAGGAACAGCGCCAGGAACACCGCGAAGAAAGCGGTAAAGTTGCCCCCTACGCCATTGGTTGGCAGCGTCAGGAACAGCAAGGCACTGAAGAGAGCCATAAGCACGAAGTTCACCAGCGTCACGCGAGTTCCGCCCAGACGGTCAGAAATTGCACCGCCAGCTGAGCGCGCCAGCGCGCCAATCAGCGGGCCAAAGAAGGCGTAATGCAGGATCTGTACCTCAGGAAACTGCGTTTTTGACAGCATCGCGAAACCGGCTGAGAAGCCGATAAATGAACCGAAGGTTGCCAGATACAACAGGCTCATGATCCACAGGTGCCCGCGCTTTAGCACCGGTAATTGCGCTTTCAGTGACGCTTTTGAGGTTGCCAGTTCGTTCATACCAAACCATGCAGCCAGCGTCAGCACAGCGAGGAACGGAACCCAAATCCATGCGGCGTTTGCCAGATACAATTGCGTGCCATCCGGTTGCTCAACGCCCTGGCTACCAAATGCAGCGAAGATTGACAATGAGACCACCAGCGGAGCAACCAACTGCATTACGCTGACGCCCATGTTGCCCAGACCACCGTTCAGACCCAGCGCACCGCCCTGCTTTTGTTTTGGAAAGAAGAAGCTGATATTCGCCATGCTTGATGCAAAGTTCGCACCGGCAAAACCGCACAGTAAGGAGATAATAATAAAGGTACTAAATGGCGTGGTGGTATCCTGCACCGCAAAACCTAACCATACGCATGGGACGATCAGGATACCGGTGCTGAATGCCGTCCAGCGGCGTCCACCAAACAAGGGAACCATAAAGGAGTACGGCACACGCAGCAGCGCGCCGGAAACCGACGGCAACGCCGTCAACATGAACAATTGCTCCGTGGTGAAATTAAAGCCGACTTTCGGTAAGTTCACCGCCACGGCGCTAAATAACATCCACACGCAAAACGCCAGCAGCAGGCAAGGGACGGAAATCCACAGATTACGGCTGGCGATTCGTTGACCACGCTGTTGCCAGAAGACAGGATCTTCCGGCCGCCATTCTGTAATTACAGCTCCAGATGCCCTTTCCGGGGCAGATGAGTGACTCATAGACACCTCTGATACTTGTTTCGATGCCTGCAACCTTAGGGTTTACAGCTGGAGGTAAGTTGATATAAATCAAAGGAAAAGGTGTCATTATTCATGCCTAAAATTTATCATCACCCTAAATGAGTACATTACTTCGGTAAAAAAGATGTGGTTTTTCACGCTTCTGTCGTCTTCTACTCCCCCCGACCCATGACCTCCCCCTTGGCTGGCAATTAAGAGGTAGCCCGTTTGAGGTATGGGTATACTCCAGTGTATCGCCGAGAATAACGCCACTGCCTGCAGCAGAACCGTTATTCAAAAGGGTTTCTGTTCTACGAAGACCCGAAGGAACAAGTCACCATGTTTAAACGTTGTCTCTCCCCGCTTACGCTGGTCAACCAGGTGGCGCTGATTGTTTTATTGTCTACTGCCATCGGCGTGGCAGGTATGGCTGTCTCCGGTTGGCTGGTTCAGGGCGTTCAGGGTAGCGCCCATGCAATTAACAAAGCCGGCTCGCTGCGTATGCAGAGTTATCGTCTGCTGGCGGCGGTACCCCTGGAAGCCGACGATCAACCGCTACTGGATGAAATGGAGAAAACGGCGTTTAGTCCAGAGTTAACGCGAGCCGCACAGCGCGATGGACAACAGGCGCAGTTAAAAGCATTACAGGATTACTGGCACACTGAGCTGGCGCCAGGGCTTGCCCACGCGCAAACGCCTGATGCGGTAGCGCAAGATGTAACGCGCTTTGTCGTTGGGCTGGATAAGCTGGTTACCGCCTTCGACCATACCACCGAATTACGCATTGAACGCGTCGTCCTGCTACATCGCCTGATGGCGGCATTTATGGCCTTACTGCTGGTCTTCACCATTATCTGGCTACGCGTACGTCTGCTGGAACCATGGAAACAGCTATTGGCGATGGCGCGAGCCGTCAGCCAACGTGATTTTACCCAACGTGCACATATCAGCGGGCGTAATGAGATGGCGGCTCTGGGCTCGGCGCTGAATAATATGTCGGAAGAGCTGGCTGAAAGTTATGCGGTACTGGAACAGCGGGTGCAAGAGAAAACGGCCGGGCTGGAGCATAAAAATCAGATCCTCTCTTTTCTGTGGCAAGCCAACCGCCGCCTGCATTCTCAGGTGCCGTTGTGCGAACGCCTCTCTCCGGTGCTGAACGGCCTGCAGAATTTGACCCTGCTACATGATATTGAGCTGCGGGTTTATGATCTGGAGGATGAAGATAATCATCAGGAATTTACCTGTCAGTCCAATGTCAGTTGCGATGAGAAAGGATGTCATCTGTGCCCACGCGGTACGTTGCCCGCGATAGACGGTGGTATCACGCTGAAATGGCGGCTGACCGACGCGCATACCCAGTATGGTATCCTGCTCGCTACGTTGCCGAACGGACGCCATCTCAGCCACGATCAGCAACAACTGGTCGATACCCTGGTTGAGCAACTGACCGCGACACTGGCGCTCGACAGACATCAGGAACGCCAGCAGCAGTTGATCGTGATGGAAGAGCGTGCCACCATTGCGCGCGAACTCCATGATTCTATTGCACAATCGCTTTCATGTATGAAGATGCAGGTTAGCTGTTTGCAGATGCAGGGCGATGCGCTGCCCGAGAATAGCCGCGAACTGCTTAGCCAGATTCGTAATGAACTGAACGCCTCGTGGGCGCAACTGCGTGAGCTGTTAACGACCTTCCGTTTACAGCTCACTGAACCCGGATTGCGACCCGCGCTGGAAGCCAGCTGTCAGGAATACAGCGCCCGCTTTGGTTTTGCGGTTAAGCTGGATTATCAGTTGCCGCCGCGCCTGGTCCCTTCGCATCAGGCGATTCACTTATTACAAATTGCTCGTGAAGCCCTGAGCAATGCCCTGAAGCACTCCCATGCTGATGAAGTCGTCGTGACGGTGGTGCAAAATGGCAAACAGATCAAACTCACAGTACAAGATAACGGCTGCGGCGTACCGGAAAACGCCGAACGCAGTAACCACTACGGCATGATAATAATGCGCGACCGTGCGCAAAGCTTGCGCGGCGATTGCCGAGTACGTCGTCGTGAGACAGGCGGTACTGAAGTTACTGTCACTTTTATTCCCGAAACAAACTTCACAGAAGTCCAAGGAGATACCCATGAGTAATCTGGAACCGGCAACCATCCTGTTGATCGACGATCATCCGATGCTGCGAACCGGTGTAAAACAGCTTGTCAGCATGGCGCAGGATATCACCGTTGTTGGTGAAGCCAGCAATGGCGAACAGGGTATCGAGCTGGCTGAATCTCTTGATCCCGATCTGATCCTGCTTGATCTCAACATGCCCGGCATGAACGGTCTGGAAACCCTCGACAAGCTGCGTGAAAAGTCCCTGTCTGGCCGCATCGTGGTGTTTAGCGTATCCAATCATGAAGAAGATGTCGTTACCGCACTGAAACGCGGCGCGGATGGTTACCTGCTGAAAGATATGGAGCCGGAAGATTTACTGAAAGCATTACAGCAGGCCGCCGCCGGTGAAATGGTACTGAGCGAAGCCTTAACGCCGGTTCTGGCCGCCAGCCTGCGCGCCAACCGCGCAACGTCTGACCGTGATGTCACCCAGTTGACGCCGCGCGAGCGCGATATTCTCAAGCTTATCGCCCAGGGCCTGCCCAACAAGATGATTGCCCGCCGTCTTGACATCACCGAAAGCACGGTTAAAGTTCATGTGAAGCATATGCTGAAGAAAATGAAGCTCAAATCACGCGTAGAAGCGGCGGTTTGGGTGCATCAGGAACGCATTTTCTGATAACGAAGTCGTGCATCATGGTTAACGAGGATCATTTGCCGAAACGCTGAAAAACGGTTCGGTCAGTGATAGCGTGATCTCATTGGAAGAGACACGCTGGCCCAGTTCATCCTCTACCACTACCGACAGCCGCCAGCGGTTTGTCGCCCCTTCTCTACTGTCCCACTTCGGCATAATAATCGTCCAGCCCTGTGCGCTGCGGGTACTGCTGCCAGCGGTTAAGCTCAGCGCCTGAGTATCGCCCTGCCATGCAAGATGGCGAATCCCATGCAGGCTGCGCACTTGTACCTTCAGCGCCACCGTTTCTCCCGGCTTGAGATCCCAGGGCGGCGTAGCCAAAAATACCGACAGGGTTTTACGCTGGCGATA
Organism: Citrobacter sp. wls717; assembly: GCF_005280955.1. NCBI lineage: Bacteria > Pseudomonadati > Pseudomonadota > Gammaproteobacteria > Enterobacterales > Enterobacteriaceae > Citrobacter > Citrobacter sp. wls717. The sequence continues at coordinate 303,000 of NZ_SZWW01000053.1, read as the reverse complement.
CTCCAGCGTCGGCAAACTATTCCGCTGCGGATCGTCATAACGACTGCCGCGCAGCGAGCGGCTGTTCGCCACCTCGCTGACCATCAGCTGTTTTTTTAACGGAACGCCGAAACGATAATTCAGCGTTAATCCGAGGTTATTCTGACTGACGCCATTTTCACCCTGCTTATGCTGCGCAGTCATCGTAATCAGCGGCACCGGCGTATAGCTCAGCCCGAGGTTCACCGCTACCGGATTGTGATACCCGGTTCCTGAATGAAACAGATCCACCCGGTCGCCAAAATACTGTTCAACGCTGACGCTGGTATTGAGATGTTGATAGAACGGCATCCGCATTTGCGCGGTCAGGTCGTAGCCGCGGGCCATCCGTTGTTCCTGTGTGATGGAACGATTCTGCCAGGAGGAAAACGGCTGGTAGTAGTTAGCAGATAAACGTAAATACTCGCCCCACGCTTCTGCACCTAAGCCGCCCCGGGGCAGATTTTCATCCAACAGATTGTCATAAAACGTGTTGTAACCCAGTAGCCAGCCGTCATGTACCCAGCGCTGCCCAATTCCCGCATTGCTGACTAAGCCCTCATCCTGTTGCGTTAAGCCTAACTGGCTCCAGGTAAGATAGCGCTGATTGTCCTGCCACGGAATAAACCAACTTCCCCGGCTGCCGGTAAAGCTGCCCTCTTTATCAACCTGCAACCCGACGCTGGCATTTCCCCAGGGAGAGAGCCAGGATTCCAGTTGTTGATTCACCTGTTCGCTGACCGTGTCACGTACCTGACCAAACGCGAACTGCTTCGCCTGCTCGCCGGTATCAAGGCCGTTATCGGTCATACTGGCTTCACCGAATGCTTTCACCATTTCGGCGAAATGCTTTTCGCCTGCCCGCGATTCCGGCGCCATACCGAGATCGGGCAAGCCATCGCTATTGTTATCGAATGGGTTTTCAGCCTGGTGAATAAAAGAGGATTGTGCGCTGGCAGTACCCCCTGCCAGTGGCAAGAGTGCAAATACGGCGAGAGGGAAATAAATAATACGGCTCAAATCGTTAGTTATTTCTTAAATCAATTAATCAGGCACACTTAACCTAAACCATAACGTCTTCAGCAATTAATTGCAGCCTTTATCCCCGTTTTCGGGATTTTCTGACCCGAATAATCAGGGGTAGCCACATGCTTTCTTTTCGATATCTGGTACAGGGAGTACCATACACGCCAGGAATTATCCCTCCCATCCGACAACAGGAGTCAAAATGCAAAAGATAGTGATCGTCGCGAACGGTGCGGCCTATGGAAGCGAATCGTTATTTAACAGCCTGCGTCTGGCCATCGCCTTGCGTGAACAAGAAGCCTGTCTCGATCTGCGTCTGTTTTTAATGTCGGATGCGGTTACGGCGGGATTACGCGGTCAGAAACCGGCGGAAGGATACAACATTCAGCAAATGCTGGAGATCCTGACAGCGCAAAACGTTCCGGTAAAACTGTGCAAAACCTGCACTGATGGCCGTGGGATCACCGACCTGCCTTTAATTGATGGCGTCGCCGTGGGCACGCTGCCAGAACTGGCGCAATGGACGCTGGATGCAGATAAAGTATTGACCTTCTGACAGCGCCTTACAGGCACGCGCACTGAAAGTGCCGGAAATTTCCGGATTTTATCTTAGATGGGCGCGGTTTCGTTGAACGTTAGCACGCCCTTTCAACCGTCTTGAGGAATTTTGTCACTTTTGTTTAATCGTTATGCCATTTTTTGATCAAAATCAGCATCCTGTTGCTCCCCCTTTGGTGTTATGCAATGAGTGAAATGTGAACAACATCACGCAGCACTTTCGACAGAAAGTACGTTGTTTTCAAGAACGGGGTGAAAAATGGCATTAGTGAAGGCGAGTTTAAAGTTATTTGGTGGCGATACGGTGGTTGTGCGCTGTTCCGAGCGCTGTCACATCCATCTGATGAGCGAGAAAAATCACGTCAAAGACACGCAGTCCGACATCTTAAGCGTGCAGGACCGTGATAACGCATGGTTGACCGTACCTTATACCGGCGTCTGGAACGTGCTGATCGACAGCCACAGTCAGTCGCTTGAGCATTCGATAAGTTTTATTGCAGCGTAATCGTGAAATGCCCGATAAGCACCTGGCTGTCGGGCACACAACACTCCGCCGACGCTATGCAAAACCTGGTCGTATAATCCCTTCCGGCAGGTTCTCTCCCAACAACCGTTTGACCGTAATCACCAGATCGTTAAGACAATCATCCTGCATTCCCAGCTTCACCAGTTCTTGTTCCAGCGAGAACAGATACTGGGCATTAGTGCCTAAAGGTCCGCTGGCCGCAGCGATAAGCGGCGCTATCACCTGCGCGCGTGTATCCGACTCAAACAGCGGATGGCGCGGATCCATAATAAAGACCAGCGCGTTTACCGTCCGTCCGTCATCCAGCGCCAACTGACACCAGGTCGGCAGGTAGCAACCGGTGATCATTTCACGCTTCCACAGCAGAGAAAGCTCTTGCTCCAGCGATGCGTCTGGTAAGCGATAAGCCACACCGGTAGTGCGTCCACCCTCTTTCAGGGCCAGCATCCGTCCCGGCTGACAGGCCGTTCCTCGCCCCGCCGTCAGACGCAGGCAAAATGCACGGTGCCAACCGACCAATGTTCCGGTACAGGACTCTTCAAATTCTAAGGCCGGGTTCCACATCAACGATCCATAACCGAAGATCCACACCGGTCCATCATCTGGTCGGCAAGCAAGCGTGGCGGCCAGTGAGGCTGCCCGTTGTTCCGCTGACCAGAGTAGTGATTCTTCAATAGCGCCAAACGCCGTCTTACAGTCGGCATTCAATAAAAAATCACGCGTTAACACCTTACACCTCCGCCACTGCAGCTTCCCTGCGACAACTTTTTTGACGCCTTCCGGGCATTTTTACTGCTCATTTTGAAACCAATAGCTGGACAATAGGCAATTCACCGCTCGCTTGCAAGCCAGTAACGGCGCGGCGTAGCACGATTCGCTAACGGATGACTCAGGCTAGTTTATAAAGGCATTATAATTGATACCGTTACGTCTTTTTATGCCATTTATCATCATCACCTTTTTGATAATCATTTTTCACCGCCGCCCACGCCACCTTGTGCGCTGTCTCTTCGCGAGTGGCATCATCGCGACGGTCAGATTTATCTTTATACTGTTCCCAGGCGCTGTTAAAGGCTTCTTTATAGATGTCCTGAGCATGGGATGGCAGAACATGCTGTACGCTGTCAGGCAGATCGCTTTTTGATTTATAGGGCATTGTGAACTCCTCTTTTTGGGCTAAACCTTAAGTGTGGTTAACAATGCTGCGATGCGCCAATAATGAACATTTTTAAATTACTTCCTCATCTAACCTTCTGTTAATTAAATACTCTATAAACAAGACGTTTGTTTTTGGCCACTTAAAGATGGAAAATAAGCGATGCGGTAAAATTTCGTAAAATGTCACCTGCAAAACCGCTTTTTCTGTTATTTTTTACATTCTTTAATACTTTTATAATTATAAATACCTGCAGAGATGGAGAATTAACTTAATGACACAACTACATGAGGCGGTAAAAACCCGCCACAAGGAGACCTCTCTCGTCTTCCCGATTTTGGCGCTGGTAGTACTGTTCTTATGGGGGAGCAGTCAGTCACTACCAGTGGTCATCGGTATTAATGCGCTGGCCCTTGTTGGTATATTAAGCAGCGCATTCAGCGTTGTCCGTCATGCGGACGTATTAGCACATCGACTTGGCGAACCCTACGGCTCGCTGATCCTCAGTCTGTCAGTTGTTATTCTTGAAGTCAGTTTAATTTCCGCATTAATGGCGACCGGCGATGCCGCGCCTACGCTAATGCGCGACACGCTGTATTCGATCATTATGATCGTCACCGGCGGTTTAGTCGGTTTCTCATTACTGCTGGGCGGCCGCAAATTTGCCACTCAGTATATGAACCTGTTTGGTATTAAGCAGTATTTAATCGCCCTGTTTCCACTGGCCATTATTGTGCTGGTGTTTCCAATGGCGTTACCGGGAGCCAATTTTACTACTGCGCAGGCGCTACTGGTGGCGCTCATTTCTGCGGCAATGTACGGCGTCTTCTTGTTGATTCAAACAAAAACGCACCAGAGCCTGTTCATTTACGAGCATGAAGATGAGGGTGACGACGACGATCCGCATCACGGTAAGCCGTCAGCGCACAGCAATATATGGCACGCCGCCTGGCTCATCATTCACCTGATCGCTGTTATCGCCGTCACCAAGATGAACGCCAGTCCACTGGAAACCTTGCTGACTGAACTCAATGCGCCCGTGGCATTTACCGGTTTCCTGGTGGCGCTGTTGATCCTCTCGCCTGAAGGGCTGGGGGCGCTGAAAGCGGTGCTGAACAATCAGGTACAGCGGGCGATGAATTTGTTCTTCGGTTCAGTATTAGCCACTATTTCACTCACCGTACCGGTAGTGACGCTGATAGCGTGGGCAACAGGAAATGATTTGGTGTTTGCTTTGGGCGCGCCAGAGATGATTGTCATGGTCTCGTCGCTGGTACTGTGCCACATCTCTTTCTCCACCGGACGAACCAATGTGCTTAACGGCGCCGCGCATCTGGCGCTATTTGTCGCCTATCTGATGACGATATTTGCCTGATAACTAGTTTGGCGGGATCCACGGCCCTTTACAGGGCCGTTTTCTTTTAGCGCGTTTATTGCTCCGGATAAACCTGTTGGCCATCGACAAACGTTAATAACGATTCCGTTTGATGCAGTTTGTCTGGCGCAATAGCCATAATATCTTGATTCAGCACCGCAAAATCGGCGAGCTTACCTGCTTGCAAACTTCCTCTTTGCTGCTCAGCAAAAGCCAGCCAGGCGGCATTTCGGGTATACATTTTTAACGCATCTTCCCGACTTAACTGGCGGGTGTCATGGCGTACTGAGCCGTCGAGCGCTTTACCTGTGACATGATATTCAATGGCATGCCACACTCCCGCAACGCCAATCCGCGTCGCATCTGTACCGCCGGCAACGATTACCCCCTGCTCTAACGCGGGTTGCACTGGCGATGATAGCGCCGCCACCGTTTTACCATTTGCGCGTTCAATGGCGGGAGATTCAAAATATGGCCCCATCTGGACAGAGTAGGCTAAACCGAGTTTCTTCATGCGGGCAATCGTTTCGGGCGTACCGGTATTAAGATGCGCAATAGACCAGCGCAACGGCGCAATATCATGCGATTTAGCCACCTCGCTAATGACATCTAAAATCGCATCCGCACTGTCATCGGTATAAGCATGTATTTCAACGGCAACACCTTCTTTGGCGGCAAGCTGAAGCACCTTTAATTGTTCTTGTTGGGACTCTGCTGGGGATGTGAACCCAGATGACATCCGCACGCCATCATTCATTGCCATCACCAGGCTTTCACCGAAGCCCAGAAAGGCTATTCTGCCGTCATCATGCATTGCCGGGCGAAACGCCAGGCGTTGTTTAAACCATTCCGTTTCATTACCAGGCGGTGCGGATAAACGATATCCAACGCGTATCCTGAGAGGTTGCTGCTGCTGAAGTTTAAAGAAATCACGATAAGCTTGCTCATGCCCGGCAGAAGGATCGATAAACCCGACCACGCCGCGTTTATTTAAATAACGTACAAAGGCGTTAAGGTTCTTTTCCACATCGCCAGTCTGGCTAATCTGGGCGAAAAGCTGGTTAAAACTGCCAATGGTCCCGCGCAATTTCCCCGTTGCCAGCCCTTTATCATCGCGTTCTATCACGATCCCTGTCGGAACATCCGGCTGTGGACTATTAAGTTTTAGGGTCTCGATAGCCTTTTGATTTAACAGCGCATAGTCATAAAGGCTTTGTATATATGCAGGATGATGAGGCAGCGCCTGATTCAGTTCCTGAACCGTCGGATCCCGCTTTTCAGCAAATTGTTCAGGTATCCATGAACCCGCCACCGCCACCCATTGCTCAGCGTCTTTCTTTGCCGCAGATTGCGACAGTTTATTTAACGCATCGGGTAAATTTTTAGTATCAAACCAGTAGGTTTCAAATAAAAATGTCCTTCCCCCCCGAATGCCATGCAGATGCGCATCAATTAACCCCGGAATAACGGTTTGCCCCGTAAGATTAATTTCCTTCGTGTTCGGTCCGGACCATTTTTTCACCGTTTCATTATTACCCACCGCAATAATATGCCGCCCTTTTACAGCCAGCGCCTGCGCGTTGGGTTGTTGTTCATCCATGGTAATCAACTTGCCGTTATACAAAATAACGTCGGCCTTGTCCTGAGAATGCGCCAGAAATGAAATTCCTATCAGAATTGCGGCCAACGCTACGTTGCGCATAGCCGGAGGAGGAGTATTAAAGCAAAGTCCCAGTTTACCCATCATATTTATCTACCTTTTCATGTGATGAAAATCAGGAAAGCTGATGCAGCACCGCCTGGCTGGCGATGTGTGCGCTGGATAGCAAACGTTCGAGCGTATGCCCACAACGGGCTTTTCCCGACAGACCAAGCATCGTGGTACTGATGTAATCGGTCAGGCTATCAGCCACTTCGGGATGGCGCTGTGCAATAAAGTCATGAATTTTATGTTCTGCAACCGAGTAGAAAGCCCGGGCCACCTGCCGCGCCTGCGGATCGCTGCTATGCGTGCCCTCCAGAACCAAACAACCAGGCGCATGCGGATCCGCGGCATAGCGTCGCGCCGCCTCTTCAAGCAACGCAGCAAGGCTTTCGGCAACCGGTCTGTCAGAACGCAAAATGTCATCAAACGGGATCGCATCAGTTTGTACATAGCGACCAAGCACGCGTTCATAAAGACCGATTTTGTTCCCAAAAGCGGCATAAAAACTGGGGGGTTTGATGTTCAGGGCCTGCGTAACATCCGCTACGCTCACAGCGTCGTATCCATGTGCGTGAAATAAGGGCTGTACTTTGGCAACAGCCAGTTCCGGATCAAAATTACGTGGTCGGCCTGGGGCGCGCGAACATTTTGTAGTGCTCATTACAAATCCATTGACAGAAAACCATGCACCCATTATATATCGATCACTACATAATTGTTCAAGGAGTATCTCATGTCCCCATTTAACGGCAAATCAGTTCTGGTTCTTGGCGGAAGTCGGGGGATTGGCGCGGCTATTGTGCGCCGTTTCGCCGCAGATGGCGCAGCGGTTACCTTTACCTATTCAGGCTCCGCAGACGCTGCAAAAGCGCTTGCGGATGAAACAGGTTCCCACATGACGCAAACCGATAGCGCCGATCGCGATGCCGTCATTAACCGGGTACGGGAAAGCGGCCCGCTGGATGTGTTAGTGGTGAATGCAGGAATTGTGCTGTTCGGCGACCCGCTGGAGCAGGATCCCGATGACGTTGAGCGCCTGTTCCGCATTAATATCCACGCGCCCTGGTACGCGGCAGTAGAAGCGGCACGACAAATGCCTGACGGCGGGCGGATTATCATTATTGGTTCAGTGAACGGCGATCGTATGCCAATTGCCGGTATGGCTTCCTACGCGTTAAGCAAATCTGCTCTGCAAGGCCTGGCAAGAGGGCTGGCCCGTGATTTCGGCGCGCGTGGCATTACAGTCAACGTAGTGCAACCGGGTCCCATTGATACTGACGCTAATCCAGCAGAAGGTCCATTGAAAGAGCTGATGCACAGCTTTATGGCGCTAAAACGACACGGTCGACCAGAAGAAGTGGCCGGAATGGTTGCCTGGCTGGCTGGTCCGGAGGCCGGGTTTGTGACGGGAGCTATGCATACAATTGATGGGGCGTTTGGCGCCTGACAGTAATAACAGGCCGGAGACAAGTGCCCCGGCCTGTTCAACTGTCTTAGTTCTCAGTATCGAGCTCGTCGAAGCTTTTCACCAGGTCATCAATCGCTTTGATCTGCGTGAGGAACTGTTCCAGTTTCGCCAGCGGCAGTGCGGATGGACCATCGCATTTAGCATTGGCTGGATCCGGATGCGCTTCAATAAACAGGCCTGCCAGACCTACCGCCATGCCCGCGCGCGCCAGTTCAGTCACCTGACCACGACGGCCGCCGCTTGCGGCGCCAAACGGGTCGCGGCACTGCAGTGCATGGGTGACGTCGAAAATCACCGGCGAATTGCCAGAGACCTTTTTCATCACGCTAAAGCCCAGCATATCCACAACCAGGTTGTCATAACCGAAGTTCGCGCCACGGTCACACAGGATAACCTTATCGTTACCGCCTTCATGGAATTTATCCACGATATTACCCATCTGACCCGGACTTACGAACTGCGGTTTTTTCACGTTGATAACGGCACCGGTTTTCGCCATCGCTTCCACCAGATCGGTCTGGCGAGCGAGGAATGCCGGCAGCTGAATCACATCCACCACGTCAGCAACAGGCTGTGCCTGGCTGGCTTCGTGAACGTCGGTGATCACTTTTACGCCAAAAGTTTGCTTCAGCTCCTGGAAGATTTTCATCCCTTCTTCAAGGCCCGGTCCACGGTAAGAGTGGATGGAAGAACGGTTGGCTTTATCAAAGGAGGCTTTGAACACGTAAGGGATACCCAGTTTTTGAGTAACGGTTACGTAGTGCTCACAAATGCGCATCGCCAGATCGCGGGATTCCAGCACGTTCATTCCGCCAAACAGCACGAACGGCAGGTCATTTGCCACGTTGATGTCGCCAATGCTAACCACTTTTTGTTTCATAGGATCGCCTTAAACGGTAGGTAAAGTGTCATTAATCAATGCAATACAATTTGTTTGTGCGAAATGGTATTAATCTGCGCACGAATCATTTCGCTGATCGGGTCTTCCGGACACTGCTCAACGAAATAACTTAAATCTGTCAGCGCAACATGTTCACACTCCAGTTGCGCATATATCAATCCCCGATCGCGTATTTCATACGGGTCTTCAGGATTAAACTGTAATAATGCTTCACTGGCTCGCAGCGCCAGTTCCATTTGCCGCTCTTCCATCAGCGATGATTTCAACGTGTCGAGCAGTTTGCGGATCACTTCTGCGTTATCCGCTTCATCCAGATCTTCATTAAACAGTTCCGCGACCGGGCTGATGTTCCCCTTCAGCCACACTTCCAGCGTGTGTTCATTTAACGTTTCGCCATTGAACGGATTGATTAGCCACATTTCGCCATCAAGCGATTCAATGCGCAGGATGAGTTGTGTCGGGAAAATCACCGGTACCAGCGGCAGATCCAGTCGGTTGGCAATCCATAATAAGATCGCGCCCAACGACACCGCACTGCCCTGACGATTTTTCAGAACCTGGTCGAGCCATAGTGCATCAGAAAGACGATAGACGCCGTGGGTATCCGTAAACCCCCATTCGCCGTAAAAAAGTGCCAGCAGTTTTTCCAGTTGCTCATCCTGAGACAGGAGCTGGCTAATTTCTTCTTGCGCCAGACTGACCAGACGTTCCAGTTCGTCATAGACAGTTTGTGTTGGAAAATCCAGACGGATAGACTCCGACGCCAGGATCATCCCATCACACAATGGCGCTTTATTAAATTCGAAATCAGCTAACGACCTCATGACTTACCCCAGTAACGGTATTTTTGTGGTGGCGAGTTTAATGATGATGTACAGCACCACCAACGCCAGCGGAAATGCGACTAATCGCGCCTGCTGGCTGCGCGCCCGACGGTAATCGAGCGCAATAAAACCCAAAACGATGTAAATGATAACCCCAAACAGCTTTTCAGTCAGCCATGTCCCTTGTTCGGTGAATGGCAGGATGTGCGTTTTAATCATTAACGCCACGCCGCTGACTAATAAAACGGTATCCACCACCGGCGGCACAATGCGCGTCCAGCGGGCACGGGCTAGACGCGCGTCGGTGTAACGCCACCAAAAACGCAGCGTCAGCAGACTAACGGAAAACGCAATGCTGATGAGATGAACGTTGAGTAACACACTGATGGTACTCATGATGGGATGCGTCCAAGCGTAATTCGCTCGTTGCCGCCATAATCACGGCAGGTTTCAACCGCCAGATAACCCGCGCGCGTAAAGGCATCGCGCACGGCCTCACCCTGCTGCCAGCCATGTTCCAGCAACAGATAGCCGCCTGGCGTTAACACGTGCTGAGACCGATCGATAATATGTACGATATCCGCCAGTCCCTGATCGCCCGCCACCAGCGCCGACAGCGGCTCAAAGCGCACATCGCCCTGCGCCAGATGCGGATCCTGTTCGTCGATGTACGGCGGATTGCTGACAATCATGTCAAACTGCTGCCCCTGCAAAGCGCTAAACCAGTCGCTTTGCAGCACGCGAACATTGTCGATAGCCAGGTGCTGCGTATTACGCATAGCCAGCGCCACGGCATCCGGCATCCGATCAACCGCCGTCACCGCGCAATCCGGACGCTCGGTTGCCAGCGCCAGGGCAATCGCGCCCGTACCGGTCCCCAGATCGAGAATGCGACATGCACAGGCTGGCAAGCGAGCCAGCGCCTGCTCCACCAGACACTCGGTATCCGGACGCGGAATCAGCGTGGCTGGCGATACAAACAGCGGCAGCGACCAAAACTCGCGAACGCCGGTTAAGTGCGCCACCGGCTCGCCCCGCTGACGCCGCTCCAGTAATGTGTCGAGCTGCTGATGCTGCGCCTCGGTTAACAGCGTTTCACCGAAAGCCAGAATAAAGGTGCGCCCCTTTCCGGTAACGAACTCGAGTAAAATCTCGGCGTCACGGCGCGGGCTTTCGCTTGCCTGTAATTGGCTTATCGCTTCACGCAGCCAGTGCTGATAGTCCATTAATCCTGCTCGGACAATGCCGCCAGTTGATCGGCCTGGTATTCCTGGACAATCGGCTCAATGAGCATATCCAGTTTACCTTCCATCGCTTCATCCAGACGGTAGAGCGTCAGGTTAATGCGGTGATCGGTCACGCGCCCCTGCGGGAAGTTATAGGTGCGGTTGCGATCGCTGCGATCGCCGCTGCCCAGCAGGTTGCGACGCTCAGAGGCTTCCGCCTGTTGACGCCTTGCCACTTCGGCCGCACGAATGCGCGCCCCCAGCACCGACATCGCTTTCGCTTTGTTTTTATGCTGTGAACGTTCGTCCTGACATTCCACCACGATGCCGGTTGGCAAGTGGGTAATACGGATTGCGGAGTCGGTGGTGTTAACGTGCTGGCCCCCTGCGCCTGATGAGCGGAAGGTATCAATACGCAGATCGGCCGGGTTGATGTCCGGCAGTTCAGCATCCGGCAGTTCCGGCATGACCGCGACCGTACAGGCAGAGGTGTGAATTCGTCCCTGTGATTCCGTCGCCGGTACGCGCTGCACGCGATGACCGCCGGACTCAAATTTCAGTCGGCCATAAACGCCTTCGCCGCTAATCTTGGCAATGACTTCTTTAAATCCGCCATGCTCGCCTTCGCTGGCGCTCATGATCTCAACCCGCCAGCGACGCGCTTCAGCGTAACGGCTGTACATACGGAACAGATCGCCGGCAAACAGCGCCGCTTCATCACCACCGGTTCCCGCGCGCACTTCGAGGAAGGCGTTACGTTCATCATCAGGATCTTTCGGTAACAGCAGAACCTGCAGGTGTTGTTCCAGCTGTTCACATTTCTCTTTTGCTTCGCGCAGTTCATCCTGCGCCATTTCACGCATTTCAGGATCGTCGAGCATCATCTGAGCCGTCTCGATATCTTCCTGAACCTGTTGCCAGTCCGTAAAACAGCGCGATACATCGCTTAATTGGGCATATTCGCGCGACAGTGCACGAAAACGTTCCTGGTCTGCGATAGTACCCGCATCGCCGAGCAGCGCCTGAACTTCTTCATGGCGTTCATGCAGGGCTTCCAGTTTGGCAACGATAGAAGGCTTCATAGGCGTAAATGCACCCTGTAAAAATAAGATTGGTGTGCTGCTACTCCAGCCCGAGGCTGTCGCGCAGAATATTCAGGCGTTCACTATCCCCGTCACGGGCGGCCTGTTGAAGTGATTTGGTTGGTGCATGGATCAGGCGGTTAGTCAGTTTCCAGGCAAGATCCTGCATAATGGCTTGCGCATCACCGCCCTGTTGAAGGGCGGCCAACGCTTTGGCGGTCAGTTCATCACGGATCTGTTCTGACTGACTGCGATACTCGCGGATAGTGTCGCTTGCGCCCTGGGCACGCAGCCAGGCCATAAACTCACTGGTTTCCTGCGCTACAATCGTTTCGGCTTCCACAGCAGCCGCTTTGCGCTGCGCCAGGTTATGCGAAATGATGCTTTGCAGATCGTCAACGCTGTACAAGTAGGCGTTGGACAATTTGCCCACTTCCGGCTCGACATCGCGCGGTACGGCGATATCCACCAGCAACATAGGCTGGTTGCGACGGTTTTTAAGCGCACGCTCTACCATTCCTTTACCGATAATCGGCAGCGGACTGGCGGTTGAACTGATAATAATATCGGCATCCTGCAAGCGGGCGTCGATATCGCTCAATGAAATCACTTCGGCGCCGACTTCATTCGCCAGCACCTGCGCGCGTTCACGCGTACGGTTGGCGATGATCATATTCTTCACTTTGTGTTCGCGCAAATGACGCGCGACCAGCTCGATGGTCTCGCCTGCGCCGACTAACAGCACGGTTACCGTGGAGAGCGATTCAAAGATCTGCCGCGCCAGCGTACAGGCGGCAAAAGCCACGGAAACAGCGCTGGCGCCGATATCGGTTTCGGTACGGACACGTTTAGCGACAGAGAACGATTTCTGGAACATGCGCTCCAGCGCACTGGCGTTCTGGTGGCCTTTCTGCGAATCCGCAAAGGCTTTTTTCACCTGTCCCAAAATCTGCGGCTCGCCAAGCACCAGCGAATCCAGACCACTGGCAACACGCATCAGATGGCTGACGGCGTCATTGTCCTGGTGCCAGTACAGGCTATTGCGCAGATCTTCTTCATTAAGATTATGGTATTCGCACAACCAGCGAATCAGCGCTTCTTGCAGGTTATCCTGCTCTTCCACGCTGAGGTAAATCTCTGTGCGGTTACATGTCGACAGCACTACCCCGCCCTGCACCATTGGCAGCGCTTGCAGGCTGTCCAGCGCCTGATCGAGCGTATCCGGCGAAAACGTTACGCGTTCTCGCAGCGATACAGGTGCCGTTTTATGGTTAATACCAAGCGCTAAAAGGGTCATGTGAGCGGGAATAGTACCAGCGTTGATAAGGTTAGACTGGGTGCATCATACAGGATGCGTGCGGTCAATAAAAGAGACAGCCCCCTTTTGGAGTAATAGCTTAGCGCACAAATTTAAGCGATTTAAGATAACTTGAACGTAGACGATGTCAGATGGTGGCGCTAGCATTGAGAGTTATAACTGCAACGTATCTCAAGGATTTGTCATCATTATGACCCTGCCTGATTTTCGCCTGATTCGCCTGCTGCCCCTTGCAGCCCTGGTTCTTAGTGCCTGTACCCTCAACGCGCCGAAAGGTCCCGGCAAAAGCCCCGATTCCCCGCAGTGGCGCCAGCACCAGCAGGAAGTACGCGCCCTGAACCAATATCAGACGCGCGGTGCGTTCGCTTATATCTCCGATCAACAGAAAGTGTATGCCCGCTTTTTCTGGCAGCAAACCGGACAGGATCGCTATCGTCTGCTGCTGACCAACCCGCTGGGCAGCACGGAACTGGAACTCAATGCGCAGCCGGGCAACGTTGAACTTGTCGATAACAAAGGTAAGCACTACACCGCCGACGACGCCGAAGAGATGATTGGTAAACTGACCGGCATGCCTATTCCGTTGAATAGCCTGCGCCAGTGGATCCTTGGCCTGCCGGGTGACGCTACCGATTACAAGCTCGACGACCAATATCGTCTGAGTGAAGTGAACTACAGCAAAGACGGTAAAAGCTGGAAAGTGGTCTATAGCGCCTACGACAGCAAAACGCAGCCTGCGATGCCGGCCAACATGGAGCTGTCCGACGGCTCCCAGCGTATTAAGCTGAAAATGGATAACTGGATTGTGAAATGATGAGCCATTGGCCCTCTCCGGCAAAACTGAATCTGTTTTTATACATTACCGGGCAGCGTGCGGACGGTTACCACACGCTGCAGACGTTATTCCAGTTTCTCAATTATGGCGACGAGATTGGTATCAATCTGCGCCACGATGGTGAAATTCATCTCTTAACCCCGGTGGAAGGCGTTGCGCATGAAGATAACCTGATCGTGCGCGCGGCGCGTTTGCTGATGAAGACGGCGTCTGCGAGCGATCGCCTGCCCGCAGGAAGCGGCGCGGACATCAGTATCGAAAAACGCCTGCCGATGGGTGGCGGCCTGGGCGGTGGTTCGTCAAATGCGGCCACCGTTCTGGTGGCGCTGAATCATCTCTGGCAGTGCGGGCTTTCGGTTGATGAACTGGCGGCAATCGGCTTGACGCTGGGGGCGGATGTTCCCGTGTTCGTGCGCGGCCACGCGGCCTTTGCCGAAGGCGTGGGAGAAATCCTGACGCCGGTCGAGCCAGAGGAAAAATGGTATCTGGTCGCTCATCCGGGCGTCAGCATTCCAACGCCGGTCATTTTTAACGATCCTGACCTCCCGCGTAACACGCCAAAAAGGTCAATAAAAACGTTACTAAAATGTGAATTCGGCAATGATTGCGAGGTTATCGCAAGAAAACGTTTTCGCGAGGTTGATGCGGCGCTTTCCTGGCTGTTAGAATACGCGCCGTCGCGCCTGACTGGTACAGGGGCCTGTGTCTTTGCTGAATTTGATACAGAGTCTCGTGCTCGCCAGGTGCTTGAGCAAGCCCCGGAATGGCTCAAAGGCTTTGTGGCGAAAGGCGTCAACCTCTCCCCTTTGCATAGAGCGTTACTCTAAATCATTCGGGTTTCAGGAAGATGGCGAGATGACGGAGCGCCTGGCGCATACAACAGTATGTGCTGGTGTGAGGAATTAACGCCAACGCACATGAAACGCGAAGGATGAAGGGTAAACCGGGCAAGCTGAGTTGCGGTGACAACGTCACCCTGTTCCAGACGTTGCATCGCGCTCTTTAATACACCGCATGGAGAGGATACTGCCTGGCCCGCACAGTTTTCGGCAGATTCTTTCCACCAATGGACGCATGCCTGAGGTTCTTCTCGTGCCTGATATGAAGCTTTTTGCTGGTAACGCCACCCCGGAACTAGCACAACGTATTGCCAACCGCCTGTACACTTCACTCGGCGACGCCGCTGTAGGTCGCTTTAGCGACGGCGAAGTCAGCGTACAAATTAATGAAAATGTACGCGGTGGTGATATTTTCATCATCCAGTCCACTTGTGCCCCTACTAACGACAACCTGATGGAATTGGTCGTTATGGTTGATGCGCTGCGCCGTGCTTCCGCAGGCCGTATCACCGCCGTTATTCCTTACTTCGGCTATGCACGTCAGGATCGTCGCGTACGTTCCGCTCGTGTACCGATTACCGCTAAAGTCGTCGCTGATTTCCTGTCCAGCGTTGGCGTTGACCGCGTCCTCACCGTTGACCTGCATGCTGAACAGATCCAGGGCTTCTTTGACGTACCGGTTGATAACGTATTCGGTAGCCCGATCCTGTTAGAAGACATGCTGCAACTGAACCTGGACAACCCGATCGTGGTTTCTCCGGACATCGGTGGCGTCGTGCGTGCCCGTGCTATTGCTAAACTGCTGAACGATACCGATATGGCTATCATCGACAAACGTCGTCCGCGTGCGAACGTTTCTCAGGTGATGCACATCATTGGTGACGTTGCAGGTCGTGACTGCGTACTGGTTGATGACATGATCGATACCGGCGGTACGCTGTGTAAAGCAGCAGAAGCACTGAAAGAACGTGGTGCAAAACGCGTATTTGCTTACGCAACCCACCCGATCTTCTCAGGTAATGCGGCAAACAACCTGCGCAACTCAGTGATTGATGAAGTCGTTGTCTGTGACACTATTCCACTGACTGACGAAATCAAAGCACTGCCAAACGTGCGTACATTGACCCTGTCGGGTATGCTGGCCGAAGCGATTCGTCGTATCAGCAACGAAGAATCCATCTCTGCCATGTTCGAGCATTAATCGAGCCCGGCTCAAAAACCCGCTGCGGCGGGTTTTTTTATCTGTAATACTTATTTGTATGACTTTTGCCTCCTTCACCTGCCATTTAGTTGACAGATGATGCGCTCATGGATGAAACATTATTGTGAACAGATTATTTTCCTCACATGTGATGCCTTTCCGCGCCCTCATCGACGCTTGTTGGAAAGAAAAATATACCGCTTCTCGCTTTACCCGTGACCTGATCGCCGGGATAACCGTGGGGATCATTGCCATTCCGCTGGCAATGGCCCTGGCAATAGGCAGTGGCGTTGCGCCGCAGTACGGTCTGTATACCTCCGCCGTCGCTGGGATTGTTATCGCCCTCACCGGGGGGTCGCGCTTTAGCGTCTCTGGCCCAACCGCCGCCTTCGTGGTGATCCTGTATCCGGTGTCGCAACAGTTTGGGCTGGCAGGCCTGCTGGTTGCCACGCTCATGTCCGGGATATTTCTGATCCTTTTCGGCCTCGCCCGCTTTGGTCGCCTGATCGAATATATTCCCGTGTCGGTTACGTTAGGCTTTACGTCGGGTATTGGTATCACCATCGGTACCATGCAGATTAAAGATTTTCTTGGCCTGCAAATGGCCCATGTACCGGAGCACTACCTGCAAAAAGTTGGTGCGCTGTTTATGGCCTTGCCGACCATCAACTTCGGCGATGCCGCCATTGGCGTTGTAACGCTGGGGATCCTGATTTTCTGGCCTCGTTTGGGGATCCGACTACCGGGCCACCTTCCTGCACTGCTGGCAGGCTGTGCGGTAATGGGAATTGTGAACCTGACCGGTGGTCACGTTGCGACCATCGGTTCCCAGTTCCACTACATTCTGGCTGACGGCTCACAGGGTAACGGTATTCCGCAGTTGCTGCCGCAACTGGTATTACCGTGGAATATGCCGGAGTCAAACTTTACCCTGAGCTGGAGTTCGTTACAGGCGCTGTTACCGGCAGCCTTCTCGATGGCGATGCTGGGGGCGATTGAATCTCTGCTGTGCGCCGTCGTCCTCGACGGGATGACCGGCACCAAGCATAAAGCCAACAGCGAGCTGATTGGTCAGGGGCTGGGTAACATCGTCGCGCCGTTCTTTGGCGGTATCACCGCCACGGCGGCAATTGCCCGTTCTGCGGCCAACGTCCGCGCCGGGGCAACCTCACCCATTTCTGCGGTCATCCACGCGATTCTGGTGATCCTGGCGCTATTGGTTTTAGCGCCGCTGCTTTCCTGGCTACCGCTTTCCGCCATGGCCGCACTGCTGCTGATGGTGGCATGGAACATGAGTGAAGCCCACAAAGTGGTGGATCTGCTGCGTCATGCGCCAAAAGACGACATCATCGTCATGCTGATGTGTATGTCGCTGACGGTGCTGTTCGACATGGTTATCGCCATCAGCGTCGGGATCGTTCTCGCCTCTCTGCTGTTTATGCGCCGTATTGCGCGCATGACGCGTCTGGCGCCGGTCAACGTTGATGTACCAGGCGATGTTCTGGTGCTACGCGTCATCGGCCCGCTGTTCTTTGCCGCAGCGGAGGGCCTGTTCACCGATCTCGAAACACGCATCGCGGGTAAACGCATTGTGGTACTGAAATGGGATGCTGTGCCGGTACTTGACGCCGGTGGTCTGGACGCCTTCCAGCGTTTTGTTAAACGTCTGCCGGAAGGTTGCGAATTACGTATCAGTAACCTGGAGTTCCAGCCGCTACGTACTATGGCGCGCGCGGGTATTCAGCCTATACCAGGACGTCTGACGTTCTTCCCGAATAAAGACGCCGCGCTGGCGGATATCAGTTGACGCTCAGCCCGACCAGGCGAAGCGCCCGGGCTACAAATGACAGGCAAAAAAAATGGCTCCCGCGGGAGCCATTTTTATACCAAGCATAATGCTTACGCTTTCAGCAGTTGCTCAGCCGTCGCCTTCACGCTCGCCAGCAGGACTTTCACATCCTCCAGGCACACGGTCGGGTTCAGCAGCGTCAGCTTCAGGCAGGTGATGCCATCGGCTTCGGTGACGCCGACGTTGGCGCTACCGGAAGCCAGCAGCACGTCGCCGATACGCTGGTTGAGCAGCGCAACAAACGCCATATCGTCGCTTGCCGGACGGAAGCGGAACAGCACGCTTGCCAGCTGCGGCTCCATCACCAGCTCCAGATGTGGCTGGGTTTTCACAAACTCAGCCACATCGCGGGCCAGCGTTACGCCGTTATCGATAATTTCGGCATACTGCTTTTTACCCAGCGCTTCGAGGCCCATCCACAGCTTCAGCGCGTCGAAACGGCGCGTGGTCTGCAGCGACTTCGACACCAGGTTCGGCACGCCGTGCTCTTCATCGAAATCAGAGTTCAGGTACGCCGCCTGGTAGCGCATCAGCTCGTAGTGACGCGCGTCTTTTAACAGGAACGCGCCGCAGCTGATGGTCTGGAAGAACTGTTTGTGGAAGTCCAGCGTCACGGAATCTGCCAGTTCAAGACCGTTCAGGAAGTGACGATACTGCTCAGACAGCAGTAACGCCCCGCCCCACGCCGCATCGACGTGCATCCAGATCTGGTGCTCTGCCGCCAGCGCCGCGATATCGGCTAACGGATCGATTGCGCCCGCATCGGTCGTCCCGGCCGTGGCGACAATCGCCATCACCTGCTCGCCGTTGGCTTGCGCCTGGGCCAGCTTGTCTTTCAGGTCAGACAGGTCCATACGTGAGAACACATCGGTCTTCACCTGAGTAACGGAACGGTAGCCCAGCCCCATCAACGCCATGTTTTTCTGCACGGAGAAATGCGCGCTTTCAGAGCAAAATACTTTGATTTTGCTCAGGTCGCCGGTCAGACCATTCTGCTGAATGGAGTGTCCCTGGCGAGCAAAGAACGCGTCGCGCGCCAGCATCAGGCCCATCAGGTTACTCTGGGTGCCGCCGCTGGTGAACACACCTGCATCACCTGCCGCATAGCCCACCTGCTCACGCAGCCATTCGATCAGTTTGATCTCAATGATCGTGGCCGACGGGCTTTGGTCCCAGGAGTCCATGCTCTGGTTAGTGGCGTTGATCAGCACTTCCGCCGCCTGGCTAATCACCAGGCTTGGGCAGTGCAGGTGCGCCACGCACTGCGCATGGTGAACCAACAGGCTGTCTTTGAGAAAGTATTCAACCGCACGCTCAATAGCGGCCTGGTTGCCCAGGCCTTGAGACGTAAAATTCAGGTTGATACGTTCGCGCAGATGTTCAACGGTTTTGCCCTGATACATCTCAGGCTGCTTCAACCATTCAACGACCGCTTGCGTACTCTGCTCGATAGCGTCCTGGTAGGCAGCAATGCTCTGCGCCGAGCCGGACAGAATCGGGTTTACGTCTGACATTCGATCCAACTCCGTTTAAACCGGCTTTACGCCAGCGCCCAGCAGGGCGTTTTCGAATTTATCGAGGAACACTTCCAGCTCAGCGTTAGTGATCAGCAGAGACGGCAGCAGGCGCAGTACGCAACCGTTACGGCCGCCACGCTCCAGAATCAGCCCGTTTTCGAAGCATTTTTTCTGCAGCAGCGCAGACAGCTCGCCATCGGCCGGGTAGCAGCCCATGTGATCCTGCGCTTCGTTCGGCTTAACGATTTCCAGACCGATCATCAGACCCAGACCGCGCACCTGGCCAATCACCGGGTAGCGTTTCTGCAGGTCAGCCAGTTTGCCTTTCAGCCACTCGCCCTGGGCGGCAACTTTGTCGGCAATCTTGTCGTCTTTAAGGATCTTCAGCGTTGTCAGGCCAGTCGCCATCGCAAGCTGGTTGCCGCGGAAGGTACCGGTATGGTGGCCCGGAGCCCACGCATCGAACTGCTTCTTAATCCCCAGAACCGCCAGTGGCAGACCGCCGCCCACCGCTTTGGACATGACGATGATGTCTGGCTCGATACCCGCATGTTCGAAGGCGAACAGCTTACCGGTACGCGCGAAGCCTGCCTGGACTTCATCGATGATCAGCAGAATGCCGTGTTCCTGAGTGACTTTACGGATGCGCTGTAACCACTCGACCGGCGCCGGGTTCACGCCGCCTTCGCCCTGCACGGCTTCAAGGATAACCGCAGCCGGTTTACGCACGCCGCTTTCAACGTCGTTGATCAGGTTTTCGAAGTAGTAAGTTAATGCTTTCACGCCAGCCTCACCGCCGATACCCAACGGGCAGCGGTACTGATGTGGATACGGCATAAATTGCACTTCCGCCATCATGTTGCTGACGGCTTCTTTCGGCGACAGGTTGCCGGTTACGGACAGCGCGCCGTGGGTCATCCCGTGGTAGCCGCCGGAGAAGCTGATAATGCTGGAACGACCGGTTACTTTCTTCGCCAGCTTCAGCGCCGCTTCAACGGCATCGGCGCCGGACGGCCCGGTGAACTGCAGGCAATACTCTTTGCCCTGGCCCGGTAATAAAGACAGTAAATAAGATGAAAATTCATCTTTTAACGGCGTGGTAAGATCAAGCGTATGTAACGGTAAGCCGCTTGTGATGACACTTTGAATGCTCTGCAGCACTTCAGGATGATTGTGACCGAGCGCCAGGGTACCGGCACCTGCAAGACAATCAAGATATTGATTATTTTCTACGTCAGTAATCCAGACGCCCTGCGCTTTCGCAATCGCTAATGGCAGTTTACGTGGATAGCTGCGGACATTAGATTCAAACTCAGCCTGTCTTGCTAAAAAGGTATCATTGCTCTGCGGTAATGAATTAGCACTTAAAGTATCAATACGGACTTTATCCGTCATCATATCACTCCTACAACCAGGTGTAGATTAACGCCTGATTGAATAAATGGTTATAAGGATTACCTGTAAAAAAGCGCGGCTAATATATGTTGTTTTAGCACAGGACTCAATCATTTATTTTCCAACGTCTTAAATGAGCATTTTTACCTTAAAATTCAAAGCATAAAGCACATCCGACATTAGGAAATCATAAACAAATATAGCTATTTATTTTACAAAATTGTTGCCAGTCGCAACGTATACGATGTTATAAAAACCATGAGGTTTTCATGTTTTTATTATTTTTTTACATGTTTTTACCATTAATAATGTACGCGTTTATTCACTACAACATGATTTTTCACTTATTTTTCGATAAATCGAATAAAAAAGTCGATCCCTAAATATAAATCACTTAGTATGGCGCGCTTATTTACAGGCTCTGTAAATAAAGAACTAATGCGCAGCACCCGGTAACGCGTACAGGCGACACGCGTTATCGACAACAGGTATTCCCTGGGTTGTCAGCAGAAATGTTCGCGGGCGGACATTTCGTAAGGAGAACGTACGTTCCCTTATGCCGAGAATGAAAATTTTCTAGCCATACTTTTATGGCGCCCTGATATGAGATTGTTATGACTCGCATTTATCCACCATCCGTCGTTGCCAAATTTGGCGGCACCAGCGTCGCTGATTTTGATGCGATGAACCGCAGCGCCAGCATTGTTCTTGCTGATCAAGATGTCCGTTTAGTCGTTTTGTCTGCTTCCGCAGGCGTAACAAACTTACTGGTCGAGCTTTCTGAAGGTCTGGAAACACATCAACAATTAGATAAGCTTGAGACGTTACGCGCCATCCAATACAACATTATTTCCCGCCTGAAGCAGCCGTCCGTTATCAGCACGGAAATCGATAATCTTCTCAACAACATACGCCGCCTTGCAGAAACGGCGACGGTTTCACCGTCCGATGCGCTAAGCGATGAGTTAGTCAGCCACGGCGAACTGATGTCCTCTTTGCTGTTTACTGAAGTATTACGTGAACGGCACGCCGAAGCCGGGTGGTTTGACGCCCGCAGCGTAATGCGTACCAACTCGAACTACGGCTGCGCTGAACCGGATCTCAGCACCCTGCACTACCAGGTGGAGACTCATCTGCGCCCGCGTCTTGAACAGGCTATTATGGTTACCCAGGGATTTATTGGTCGCGACGCAGGCGGGCATACCACAACGCTGGGACGCGGCGGGAGTGATTACACCGCCACGCTACTTGGTGAGGCGCTGCACGCCGCACGCGTGGACATCTGGACCGACGTTGCCGGGATCTACACCACCGATCCGCGCATTGCACCACGGGCCAAACGGATCGACCATATCTCATTTTCCGAGGCCAGCGATATGGCCGCCTACGGTGCGAAGGTTCTTCACCCGGCGACGCTGCTGCCTGCCATGCGGAAAAACATTCCGGTCTTTGTTGGCTCAAGTAAAGATACTTCTGCCGGTGGTACGCTGGTGCACAACACCACCGATAATCCACCGCGTTATCGGGCACTCGCCGTGCGCCGTAAACAGACGCTATTACGATTACACAGTTTGCAGACACAACCGCCCTGTGCTTTTCTGGCGCAGGTATTTGCCATTTTATCCCACCACGCGGTGGCAGTGGATTTGGTCACAACATCAGAAAATTGTATTGCGCTGGCGCTGGACGCCACTCATGCGACATCGGGTGAGGACCATATACTGAGCACGGCATTGTTTACCGCATTGTCCTCCCACTGTCGGGTGGAAGTGGAAACCGGACTGGCATTAGTCACTTTGGTGGGCAATAAACTGACCCAGGCTGCGGGGGTTTGCAAAGACGTTTTTGCCTGGCTCGAAGAGCATACGGTACGCATGATTTGCCACGGCGCATCTAACGATAACCTGTGCATTTTGTTACCGGCCGATGCGGCGGATAGCGCGGTTAAGACGTTACATTATCGATTATTCGAATAACATCTCTGCAAATGCGCAGCGAAGATAAGCGCATTTATCCAGGACAACATGAACAAGCAGAGGACTGGTTTTCAACCAGGACTCTGCCCGCAAACAGTGGCTCTCGCAGCGGAGAGGCTATTTAGTTGTGGCGATGATTGGTATCACCGCGACGGCAGCGTTTGTCATAATGACGTACCCACCAGTAACGGTCACTGATTTGTTCGTGCCCGCCGACTCTGGCCCCCGCTAACCAGAGAACTCCGCCGACAAAAATACTGAGCACGGCACCATGTGCGAAAAACTGTGGCAGATTAAATTGCGGCAGTTGGTTTAAAATAGAGTAACCAACGCCACCCACCATCACCACCAACCCTAAAGCCATGAGCACGTTACCGAGTAACGAAGCGTTTTTGCGTTTCATGTGTCACCTCCGGAACTTTGGGTTGTTACAGGGAATACCCCTAATCCTTATGTGTAAAGTATAGACAACACTGCCGTTCGCAAGTGCGGGAGCGATCACAATTACAAACACCCGCGCAACAAAACTTTACAAATAAGCTACTGAACACACTCAATTTCTAATAGTCCATTTTCGCAATTATTCAGTTTTCGAGGATAAGCACGCAGTTTTTTGTCAAGCGCAGCGCCAGACAGTAAACTACACGTCGTTTATAGATACATTCAGGACAAAACACGTGTCGATTAAATTGATTGTCGGTCTGGCAAACCCCGGCGCAGAATATGCGGCAACGCGGCATAACGCCGGTGCTTGGTATGTTGATCTACTGGCAGAGAGACTACGCGCTCCCCTGCGCGATGAGCCGAAATTCTTCGGCTACACCTCCAGGGTTACGCTCGAAGGCGAAGATGTCCGCCTGCTGGTGCCGACCACATTTATGAATCTGAGCGGCAAGGCGGTCGGCGCGATGGCCAGTTTTTATCGCATCAACCCCGATGAAATTTTGGTTGCGCATGACGAACTAGACCTGCCGCCAGGGGTGGCGAAATTTAAGCTTGGCGGTGGTCATGGCGGACATAATGGCCTGAAGGACATCATCAGCAAGTTAGGCAATAACCCTAACTTTCATCGTTTACGCGTTGGAATTGGCCATCCGGGCGATAAAAACAAAGTTGTCGGGTTTGTTTTAGGCAAACCACCTGTTTCTGAACAGAAGTTAATTGATGAAGCGATTGACGAAGCGGTCCGTTGTACCGAGATTTTGTTCAAAGATGGCCTGACTAAAGCAACGAGCCGGTTACATACCTTTAAAGCGCAATAAGCAGCGATGTGCGGCATTTTGCTCGCGTGCTGTGTATAATAGGCAAAGTTATTTACTTTTCTACAATCTGTTTTCCATAACAGATTGAATATCAAAAGATTAAGGTGATTTAAACATGGGATTCAAATGCGGTATCGTCGGTTTGCCAAACGTAGGCAAATCCACCCTGTTCAACGCGCTCACAAAAGCGGGTATTGAAGCGGCAAACTTCCCGTTCTGTACTATCGAGCCGAACACGGGTGTTGTCCCGATGCCCGATCCGCGTCTGGATCAGCTGGCTGAAATCGTCAAACCGCAGCGCATCCTGCCAACCACGATGGAATTCGTTGATATCGCGGGCCTTGTAAAAGGCGCCTCCAAAGGAGAAGGTCTGGGTAACCAGTTCCTGACTAACATCCGCGAAACCGAAGCTATCGGCCACGTGGTGCGCTGCTTTGAGAACGACAACATCATCCACGTTAATAACAAAGTGGATCCGGCTGACGATATTGATGTTATCAATACCGAACTGGCGCTGTCCGATCTGGATACCTGTGAACGCGCTATTCATCGCGTACAGAAAAAAGCCAAAGGCGGCGACAAAGACGCCAAAGCTGAACTGGCTGCCCTGGAAAAATGCCTGCCGCAGTTGGAAAACGCCGGAATGCTGCGTGCGCTGAAAAATCTGACTGACGAAGATAAAGCGGCCATCAAATACCTGAGCTTCCTGACGCTGAAGCCGACCATGTATATCGCCAACGTCAACGAAGACGGTTTTGAAAACAACCCGTACCTCGACAAGGTGCGCGAAATCGCCGCTGCTGAAGGTTCCGTAGTGGTAGCTGTTTGCGCCGCCGTTGAAGCCGACATCGCAGAGCTGGACGACGCCGACCGTGAAGAGTTTATGGCCGAGATGGGCCTGGAAGAACCGGGACTGAACCGCGTGATCCGCGCAGGCTATGAGCTGCTGAATCTGCAGACCTATTTCACCGCGGGCGTGAAAGAAGTACGTGCATGGACCATCCCTGTCGGCGCTACCGCTCCGCAGGCGGCCGGTAAAATTCACACCGACTTCGAGAAAGGATTCATCCGTGCACAGACTATCGCGTTTGAAGACTTCATCACCTACAAAGGTGAGCAAGGCGCGAAAGAAGCCGGTAAGATGCGTGCAGAAGGGAAAGATTACATCGTGAAAGATGGCGATGTGATGAACTTCCTGTTCAACGTCTAAATAAAATCTGCTGTATCATGAGGTTTCGCTGAATCTCAATAAGACGAAAAAACCTTTTAAAACCACGCACTTGCGTGGTTTTTTTATTGTCAATACTTCTCATTACATCCTATGTAAACCCAATCAAAAAGGGGTGGCGAAAACTCAACGATCTGAACGCCCTGGCCTGTTATGAACTGGGTATCGCCTGGATGCTCACCGGGGAGCAGGCCTATTTCACGCGGGTGCGGGACATTCTCATGGCGTACGCGCGTTACTACCCCGGCATGCCGAACACGGGAGGATCCCCTATAACGGCCCCGGAAAAATGAATGCCCAGACGCTCTGTGAAGCCCTGTGTCTGTCCGGGTTTGTGAAGGGATACGATCTCATTTATGACGCACTGGCCCCGGCAGAACGAACCACCATCGAGCGCGACTTGCTTCGGGCCTGCGCAGAATTTCTCATCAGCAAACGCTGGAAGCAACTGCATAATCATGAATTACGGATCAACAGTGCGCTGGCCATGACTGGCGCGGTGCTGGATGACCCCCGCTACCTGCAGACCGGCGTCAATGCCGTCTGGGGTCTGCACGACCAGCTCCATTTGAGTGCATGGTCCGCTACACCCATCAGGACTACAGCCTGATGACGCAGCCGTACTACAGGCAAATGCTCGACCTGCCCATTAAGCTGCTGATGCCGGATGACACCGAGCCCGCATTCAATGACTGCATCCCGATGAAAGATACGGTGACCTACCCTGACCTTTATGAGTTTGCCTACGCCTGCTACGGGGAAGACAACTATGCGCGCATGCTCACCATCATCTATGACAAGGAGCCCCGACCCAGCCTGGGTGCCTTCCTGTACGGCGATCCGCGCTGCGCATCACGGAGCCGGTCCGGGAGACGGGTAATTATCACGACCCGGATAACGGTATCACTATCTTCCGCAATCCCGATCAGGGTCGGGCAGTGGTCGTCAAGCACACTCCCTACGGGGACGAGCACGATCACTACGATAAGCCCGGGCTCATTATTTACGACCAGAACGTGGCCATTCTTCCTGATATGGGCACCACCGGTTACGGGGCTCCGATGCACTACAGCTACTACAAGAACACGCTTACCCATAACGTCCAGTGTGCAGAAGAGTCCAACCGCCACCCGCCAATCCGCAGATACTGAGCTTTACAGAGACGGAAAAGTACGCCGAGGTGATGGTCGAGGTAGACTGGCGTGAGCCTCCACCCGATGTGCCCAGCCTGACCCATATAGAGTGGAACACCCACGCCTACCGGGACATTGTTTATCGCCGGATGGTGATTGTGTATGAACACATGGTGGTGGATATCACCCGCGTGACCAACCCCAACCGCCGTCAACTGGATAACATCCTGCACATTGACGGCGAACGGCTGGCGACCACCGGGAGCTACCTGCCCCAGTGTGACTTTGATAAAAGTGACCCGATGTTTTACTTCAGCGAATGCTTCGTCAGACCGATGGGGCGGACGCTCGCAGTGCCGTTCCGCACCCTGATGGGGAAAAAAATCCAGATCCACTGCGCCTGCAGTGATCCGAAGGCAAAGCTCCACCAGTTGCAGGGCCCGGCAAACCCGCCCCTGACGTCACTGCGCTACCTGAAAACCCGCTCACGGGCACCGGGGTTCATCAGCGTTCACGTCATTGACCTGCACCCGGAAGAAGACCTGATGCGTAATGTGTTTATTTCACTGCGGCAAAATACCGTCAATATCGCCTCAGATTTACAGCGGGAGATTATCACCCACCCTATCTGATGTCCTATATTAGCTACTGTGCCTGACGATACGCTATCTTCCACAATCAGGCCATTCGGACACGGAGCGGCTGAATTCAGGAGAACCAGCCTTAGGGCTGGTTTTTTGCTTTCTGAGACTCTGGCATATTTCTAAAAGTAAATGGTACGTTTTGTCGGGATACTTACAGTTAGAATTCTTAAGCAGTACAACTGCATTCATTTGATTTAAATCAACATTATGCACAACTAAAAGTATCAATCACTGTTGTTCACACAACGTATTATTGACTACTCAAAATAGGAACAAATCAACGCTGACCGTACAATGACCATAAATGGTAGTACCGACACACTTGTTCAACATATTTTGTGGGAATAAGTTTCATAGCAGGATTTCAAAACTAGTTATGGCTAATAGAGTTAACAGGGACACTTACATGGCAAGGTTATTCAAAAAATTTAGAATCTTCAGACGAAACAGAACACCCATTACTTCTAAGTTAGGTGCAAAATTCAGGCCTCTTCATTTCGCAAAATGTAGTACTGACAGGCGCTTTGCCGGAATTTTGCTAGATCCATCACAGCCAAAATTTCTCACGGTGTCAGAACTCGCTCCTGCAGACGTTCTATTCTGCTCATACGATGAAAATGATCTGACGCATGGAATAATTTCGCATGGCTCATCTGGAGACTATGTGCATGTTGCGATCTACGTTGGCGATGGAAAAATAGTTGAGGCAATAAAACCGGGTGTTATAGAAGATACTCTAGACAACGTGATATCTCGCTATCCTTACGTAGCTGTTTGTCGGTGCCCTGGTACAGAACCCACCGGGCTACCTGGGCTTAGTGACAAAGTAGTAGCATTCTGTAAAAAGCACGTTGCACTGCAAACACCATATAATCTTTTAGGTGCCATCATATCCCCCATTCTTGAACTAAAAGAGCTGAAGAAACAGTCCAAATGGCCTAGGCGGTTCACGGGAAAACAGAAAAAAAGAAAGCCTAGAAATTCTTTCTTTTGCTCAGAATTCGTTATACAAGCCTTTACTTATGGTGGATATATTAGCGAGGAAACAATGGACTCTGCTATGTACTCACCAACAGCTCTTGCTGAAGAGAGTGACTTTTGGTTGATCGGTTATCTTGGCAATCTTGATATGGCGGAACACATCCGTAAGCATGACCTCTTTCTAACGGGAGGGATTTCTCCTGAATAATGCCTCAATGGGTATTATTTTTACTGGGTAATTGCAGCCTTCTTCTCACGCAAGCCGCAAGTTAAGCATCCCAACGAGATTGGGATCTGCGTCAGGAGCGCAAGTTAATAGTCTTAGAAATCAAGCTAATTAGCATAATATCGCTTAACTGAAGGGATATGGAGCAGCAGAAATAAATGAAGACACGGCAGTATGCACAAAAATCTATCTTCGATCTGGAAGTAATCTTCGAACAGTCCCGCAACAATGTTAGTGAACTTGAACAGTTGTTGAGCGAGCTGGCCTTTCGCAACACTGCCAGGGCGCGGGCTCTGACGTCTAAAATCGAGCAATCTCTAACTGCACTCAGCGACCGCACCGAGCTCGCCATGTCGGCTTCCAGCTCATCGACATGTAATCCCGATTCGGCGTCCATACCATTTTCTCAAGCTGTGCCCCACAATGCGCCCGCAACTATACCGAAGACCATCCCAGACTCTGCCATGCAAGAGAAATTCGACAAAAACCAAATCGATCTAGGTCCGCTCCCGTCTTTTTCTCCATCAAATAAGGCGAATGATGCGCGAGCAATACTGGCAGCATGGACAGCCCTCGAAGCACTGTCGCCTCAAGGTTATAAACGCCCAGAGGATATGGCAACCGGCGACCGCTCCAGGGTTGCTCTATTGGAGCGAGGTATTCCATGGGGACCAAATGCCCGCAGCAAGCCCAGTTATAAGCTTTATTTCGAGGTCGTCCTCGGCTCTATCGCTCTCGACAAGGCGACGGACGAGCTGGTCAAGGTCTTTGGCGAGGATGAGGAGCATTCACGCCCGGACGGTAAGAAAGCGGCCATTGGCTCGATCCTAATCGACAAAGAAGGCTATGTGCTTGAGGACAAAGGCGTTGCCGTTTCCAGTTTTGCCTGGGCACTCAAGCCGGCTCTCGATCTGAAGCTTGGAAGCTTAGGGAATTGGCCGAATGTTGAGCCGCGCATTATCGAGCATCTGGATCGAATAGTTCGCCGCCACAACGAGGATGGAGAACCCATACCGATCGATCTGAATGTTGTTCATAACGCTTATAAATGGCTTGTATCGCAGTTCAGTGTACCGGAGCATTTGGTTGAGCCACCCACATTCGCGATTAAGGTGTTTCATCATTTCAAGGCCAAGGCGCTGCCTGAACCTTCGTTACTGAATTCCTTCTATCTTGAAGATCTCGGTGAAGCAACCAAATTGCTCGAGACGGGCAAAGCCGGAGCCGGTCTGCGCCGCTACATGGGAATTGGCTGGCCTGAACAGAAAATCGACGTGCTATCGCCCATTTCCGCAGTTGAGCCATTCGTCGCACCGTCGCTCATGCCGCAGGCTCGTTGGCCTTCGAAAGGCGGCCATCCACTGGTGCTGCTTCAACAGGCTGCCGTGAATGCGGCGCGTGCTGAGCTGAATGATGCTCCAGGTATCATCGGCGTCAATGGGCCTCCGGGAACCGGAAAGACCACTCTTCTGCGAGATATTGTCGTTGGGTGCATTCTTGATCGGGCCACGGCGATGTGCGGCTTCAATAAACCGCAGGATGCCTTTTCCACAACAGGCGAGAAGCTGGCATTCGGCTCCAATGCATTCCTGCACTTCTACAAGTTACATGCATCCTTAAAAGGCCATGAGATCGTTGTAGCGTCCTCCAATAACAAAGCGGTCGAGAACGTCAGTAAAGAGCTTCCTCTCAAGGAAGCCAATGGTCGCCATGAACAGATCGCCTACTTCCGGTCCATCAGCGACCTGATTGCGAATCCCAAACGCGCCGGCTATTTCGAAGCCGAGACCGAGGGGGACATCCCCTCCGACCCTGTCGAAACCTGGGGGCTGATTGCCGCTGCTCTCGGCAAGAGCAGCAACCGAGGCGCGTTCCAGCAAGGTTTCTGGTGGAATGAAGACGGTGGTTTCCTTACCTACCTGAAAGCAGCTCGCGGCATAAATGTCATGCGTGAGATCAAGGACGAACGAACAGGCGAAATCATCGATCGCGTAATGCCCAGCGTGGTTGTCAATGAGCGGCCCAGCACCAACGAAGCGGATGCTGCTGCAGCCTGGCTGAAAGCGCGAACCGCATTTCTTAAACTCAAGGAAACGGTAGACGCCGAAATCGCCAGCATAGAAGGGATGCGACGGGATATCCAAGCGCTCAAGGGAGCGATCACCGAACTTCAAAGGGCTGAACAGCGTCGACCGAGTCTGAATGAAGCCGTCGAAGAGGCACACAAGACTGCTGAATCCTGCCAACGAGAGCATGAGAAGGCAAAATCGCAGATCGAGCAGGACAAGATCATGCTCGACAGCCATCTTGCTTGCCGTCCAGGTTTCTTCTCCCGTTTGTTTGCGACTGCGGCCTGGAAGTCGTGGAGATCCACACTGCAGAAGCTCTCGGCGACCTTGCAGCAATCAGTCATACGGGCGCAGGGGACGGACGGTGCCCTGGAGCTTGCAAGGGCTGAGTGGAGCAATACTAAGTCCCAGTTACAGCAACTCGACCAGGAAATTTCCAGCAAATGTCAGGCTGTCTCGAAATTGAAGGCAACCGAGGCACAGGCACGAAACCGTATGGGAGACAGGGTCGTTGATGAGAGGTTCTTCGAGCGCGAGCACGAGGCTATCCACCTCACTGCACCATGGCTTCCCGATGAGGTTCATCGCCTGCGGGAGGATCTTTTCGCCGCTGCCCTGACTGTGCATAAAACGTTCATCGATGCTTCGGCCAGCCGCTTGCAACACAATCTTGGGTTATTGATGTCAGGCATGGTAGCTGGTGCCTTCCTGTCTTCCGCTCACCGTGAACTTCTCCCCGACCTTTGGTCGAGCCTTTTCATGGTTGTGCCGACCGTGTCCACGACATTCGCCTCTGTTCGGACGATGTTCGGGGATCTGCCACCAGATAGCATAGGCTGGCTTCTGGTAGATGAAGCCGGCCAGGCCGTTCCTCAGGCAGCTGTTGGAGCTATCATGCGGGCAAAGCGCTCCATCGTGGTAGGTGACCCGTTGCAAATCCCACCTGTAGTTTCACTTCCTGAAAAGCTGAACGCCGAAATCTGCAAGTTCTTCAACATTGACCAGATCGAATGGTCTGCCCCCGCAGCATCTACGCAGACCCTTGCTGATCAGGCATCGCGCTTCAAATCCACTTTCGTCATGGACGTAGGCGATCGAGACGTCGGGCTGCCACTCCTCGTTCACAGGCGTTGCCAGAACCCAATGTTCGATGTTTCTAACTCCATCGCCTATGCCGGGCAGATGGTCCATGCTGTCGGGCCTAAAAGCCCAGGATCTATCGGCTCGGCTTTGGGGAGATCTCGCTGGGTGGATATCAATGGCGATGCTGAAACAAAATGGTGCCCCGACGAGGGCGAAGCGGTTGTACGAATGCTCAAAGAGCTTGCAGCATCGGGCATTACAAATCCGGACGTATTTATCATTACACCATTCAAGATCGTAGAGCAGAACATGCGTCGGCGTCTCGACAGAGAGACCGATCTGCTGCGGGCGTTCGGCGCAAAATTGGATGAGTGGTGCCGTGATCGTGTAGGCACGATCCACACGTTCCAGGGTCGAGAAGCGGACACGGTAATCCTGTTGCTGGGTGCGTCGAAAGCGAGTCAGCAAAGGGCGCGTCAGTGGGCGGCCAGCCCGCCAAACATAATCAATGTAGCCGTCTCACGCGCCAAGCAAAACTTGTATGTGGTCGGCTCGGCTACTGCATGGGCTGGGGCGGGAACTAGTCTGCAGGTCCTGCATCGGCAATTGGCGAAATCAGCCTAACAATCTCCGAGGTGGCCCTCATTATTGAGGGCTCATCGCGACTCATTTTTGGCTAACTTCAGTAATGGGCTGGCCGCTATGTGTTAAAAGCTGACATTGCTCACATAATAGTCAAGCAGTCACTTTTCACCGCCCATCCAAGCTTGATAATTCTTACCGCTCCCCTTATATCCACACTAAGGAATAACCTCTGACATGGCTAAGGAGTATGATTATGGGGCTTAAACCTGGTCCAAAACCAATTGCAAAATCAACAGGAAAACCCGATCAACGCAGACGTGATAATAAGGATACACCCGGCAATACCCCAGGACTGAAACCAAGCAAATCAACTGGGAAGTAATCGTTCAAGGGTATGGAGAATTCATCTATACCCTTATCTCATCAAATCAGTCTGCTTTAGCCCGTTTAGTGCCAATAGCAGACATTCTTTATACGGGTGAATTTAATTATAATTACTTAAAGTTGGACTAGCTTGTTCAGGGGGTTAACACGTGGTTAAATATGGGCTGCCGTTAAAATAAGCGTTAGGCTACTCTGAAATTTATCAGTCGTCACAGAGACACTATGAGAATTCCAAATAGTCGTAACCCCAGTTTGATGTCGAGCCTCAATCCAACCCTCACGAGCAGTATCAATCCTCAACTAACTAGCAGCATTAACCCAAAGCTGACGTCAAGCATCAACCCCAAACTTACTCCCATATGCATGTAGATTTTTGGGGGTGTCAGTAGACGTCAGAATACAAGCGAGAGCTGGAAGATGCTGATTATAAGGTTTTTCAGTGAACTGTTGTAGACTTTGAGAGATGCTTGATTGGTGCGATAATAGGAGTCGAACGTACGACCTTCTCATTACGAAAGCAAGCCAACTCCAAAATGAGTACAAAAATGAGTATGCTGAAGATAAATTTTTTAATAAAAATTAAATATCAATAAAATATAATTAAAATCACGACTCAACGTCTAGACGCGTTTAACAATGAGATTTCAAAATCCACGCCACGGCGTGGATTTTTCATTTTAGCCTTTTTTTAAATCCACACCCTGTAATTTACTCAGGCATGTTCCAGCCAGTGCCTGAATATTGGGGTTTGCAGTATTCCTTGAAAATCAATCAACCCCGAACAACCAAGTTTCTTGATCAGATTTTGCCTGCTCAGGTAAATCGTTTTTAAGTGCAGATTCAGCAAGCCAGAAATTTCAGAAATAGTCCGCCCTTCCCCTAATTGCGTTAAGATGTATTTATCCCGTTCAGTCAGGACGATATTTATTTCAGCTTGCTGGTCGTGTTCAGTATCACTGCTGATAATTTCAGCGATAAATTTTTTGATTGAGGCTACGCCACTGTCTACAGGAAGCCTGTAGAATGAAAGTTCATTGAGGTACTGATACAGATGACCATCAATCAGAAGTACCAGCCGATGCGTCCTGAGATTATAGTTTTGTTTTTTTACAGTATTGAAGTAGTTGATCGTAAAGAAAACAAGACGCACATTCTTATCTTTATACTCTATATCAGCGAGAATATTCTCCAGACCTTGCCTGATAAAAACATCGTCAATCCACAAGTGTGCTTGTCTGGCGTGTTCCTGAACTGTATTCATCATTTATGACCTCTAAAAAATCACAATTAACCTGACGGGGTTCAGAACGAATAGCTGGTTGAAAGTGACTCATAATCTGCATATAAAGATCGGTTAATATAGCATTCTTCTCATTCTTCAGCTGTGCACTGAGCGCCTGAACAAGAACATCATCACTGACATACCCCATTTTTAACATCACATTACGCTCTAAATTCTTGTATAAAGCGCACTGGAAAATATAATTCTCCGGAATTGAATTAATCATATCAAGCCCATAATAATGTAGTCTAAGAATGAGAAGATGCTATGTGTAGTCTTAATTCAAAGTATACAAATACTCAGCACATACTATGGATGCTGGAGCTTCATGATTATATAATAATTTTATTAGACGTCGTCAGCTGTATAGCGCAACACTATTTCCAGTGTTTTTCTGATGATATCAGCCTGAACAACATCTGTTGTCGATTCCAGTGAAGCAATTAGGCTTAAAATGATGTTTTTATTATTAACATTATCGCCAGCTAAAATCACATTTGTTACTGCCTGCCCCAATACAACGGATTCATCTGCTAATAGCTCACCGGCATTACGGAAGTAACTCGACAAAGCCTTATCTGCAATTGCTCTGTGAACATTCATTTCCTGAAGCATAGTCACCTCGCTTGTATAGTATGGAAAATGGTCTCTAATGTAATTTAGGCTTTTTACTGCCACTGAATACACTCTCATCAACAGTTCTTTCCGGTTTGGGGTTCATCCTTGCCGGATTAGAATCTGTGAAATCATGAATTATGCTGTCAATAAGATGTCTACGTCCGGCATCCACTTCACTCGCCTTCATAAGACGTAATTGCTTAATCAATGCGGGTAATGATATTACCGTGTTCATGCGCAAAATCTGTATAACAGCTAAACCTGTAATTTCGTGTTTCAAGCGTTCATGGTCAGTTTTCTTCATAACTACTTCACTACTTTCCCCATTTATATGTTTTAGGGTGTCCCTTTATTCGAAAAGCAGGCCGATTAGGGCATTGTAATGCTTCTGTTCGTCCTCACCAGATGCTTTTTCAAGACGGTTCAAAAGCTTGGCACAGAGTGACTTTCGGCTCAGGTTGCGTCCATCTTTTAGTATCTCAGTGACGATTTCTCCCAATGTTTCCTGCTGTGTAGGAAGATGCGCTTTTGCAAAGTAACGAGAAATTGCGTTTGCGGAATCAGTGAGAACTCTGTGCTGCTGCATATGTTGCTCCTGTAACAAAATGCTGATGAGTATTAAGTTTTATAACAGTAGCAAAGTTGTACCAAAAATGTGTACACGAAGATAAAGCAAATTTTAACATAAAGTGCTATATGATATTTTTCAATGAATTAGAGTGAAAATAAAAAGTACAACATCTCCAGGTACTGTACAGCCTTTGTTTCCCGGGAGCGGTACGGCGTCTGTATAGCCTTACACGTGTAAATTTATGGTTAAAATAATGTATTGAAAATCAGGACATAACCGCGTTTGTCTGATACTGTCCTTACCTCACCTCATCCCTTAATCCCGGACTGTCCATGCTCACGACCATTATTTACCGTAGCCATCTACGTGATGACGCCCCCCTCTGTGCGATTGAGGATATGGTGATGGCCGCAAATCTGAAAAACAGGCGCTCTGATGTTACAGGGATCTTGCTCTTTAACGGTCAGCATTTTTTCCAGCTGCTCGAAGGCCCAGAGGAGCAAGTGAAGGAGATTTATCGTTGTATCTGTAACGACTCACGGCACTACAATATTGTCGAACTGATGTGCGATTATGCTCCTGCCCGCCGGTTTGGGAAGGTCGGGATGGAGTTATTTGATTTACAAAAACATGAACGGGCTGAGGTCTTACAAGCGGTACTGAATCAGGGGACGTCAAAATTCCAGCTCACCTATGATGACCGGGCATTGCAGTTTTTCCGGACATTCGTACTGGCAACGGAAAAATCGACTTATTTTGAAATCCCTGCTGCCGATTTCTGGGATTTTATCACCGATAAAAGTTGTACAACCCTTAATGAAGCAGAGCTCGCGTCAAATACCGACTACACCTTTGCCTTTCAACCAATTATCGACCCTATGTCACAACGCGTTATCGCTCTGGAAGCGCTTATTCGTGGTAAAGATGGGGAAACTCCGGCAGCGTACTTTGACAAATTAAGCACGGAAGAGATGTACACAGCGGATCTGGAAAGTAAAAAGACGGCATTTGCCATGGCCAGCGCTCTGAATCTTGGTGAAAAAATGTTGTCAGTCAATCTGTTACCCATGACGCTGGTGAACAGACCCGACGCTGTTAACTTTCTGATTCATGAAATAGCCGCAAATGGACTGGTCCCTGAACAAATCATCGTGGAATTTACCGAGAGCGAAGTCATCTCCCGCTTTGATGCTTTTGCACAGGCGGTAAAATCACTTAAAGCGGCAGGGATTTGTGTGGCAGTTGATCATTTTGGCGCGGGTTATGCTGGGCTTTTACTTCTGTCTCGTTTCCAGCCGGACAGAATAAAGATCAGTCGAGAACTCATTGCTGATGTCCATAAAAGTGGCCCAAGACAGGCCATCATTCAGGCGATCATTAAATGCTGTACTTCACTTGAGATTCAGCTTTCAGCCGTTGGCATTGAAAAACCCGAAGAATGGATGTGGCTTGAATCCGCTGGGATCGAGCTTTTCCAGGGTAACTTATTTGCAGCAGCCTTGCTGAACGGTACCCCTTCTGTGGCATGGCCTGAGAGAAAATAAATCGCCACACAATAAATCATTAATATTCAATGGATTATGAAAGTCATTTGTTACCTCCCCCCTTTTCTGAGGTTAAAGCCAGCAATATTCTCACGCGTGATAGTAAAGTAAATCTTAATTTTGCTAGAATGCTCTGTATGTTTTGTACAATTTGATGCATGTTGTACAAAGTGACAGGAACCGCATATCGGTGACGGAGAATCAGGAGTGTTTGGGGGAACTATGGCTTATTACAGCATCGGCGACGTCGCAGAACGTTGCGGGATAAATCCCGTAACCCTTCGGGCATGGCAACGACGCTACGGTTTACTCAAACCTCAACGAAGCGAAGGCGGACACCGACTCTTTGATGAAGAGGATATTCAACGTATTGAAGAAATCAAACGTTGGATTAGCAATGGTACGCCTGTCGGGAAAGTGAAAGCATTACTGGAAACCAGTACCCGCGAAACTGATGATGACTGGAATCAATTACAGGAAGAGATGATGAGCATTCTGCGGATGGCCAATCCGCCGAAGCTGCGGGCCAAAATGCTCTCTCTTGGCCGCGCGTATCCGGTCGATGCATTGATTGACCGAGTCTATCTTCCTGTACGCCAGCGACTCATACTTGATCATAATACCTCTCGCATAATGAACAGCATGCTTGACGGCGCGCTGATCGAATATGTTGCGGTACTTCTGTCAGAAACGCGTCGCAAGTCAGGGAAAGATGCCATTCTGATGGCCTGGGATGTTGAAGACAGAACCCGTTTATGGCTTGAGGCCTGGCGCTTATCGCAATCCGGGTGGCATATCGCCATTCTTGCAGAGCCTATTGAAACACCACGTCCTGAGCTATTCCCCGGGCAAACGCTTTTCGTCTGGACCGGTACGGCGCCAACCAGACGACAAAATGAACTGCTGCAACACTGGAATGAGCAGGGATACAAAGTTATTTTCCACGGGCCTTAAGCCGACAGATGCCCAGCTTAATGCAATAAAGCAAACACATTTTATTATCATATTGTTTACTTTTAGAGGTGCGTCATAAATCTGACAAAATGTGTTTTTTGCAAAATGCGCATATTAAATCACTCCATCCTCGCAAAAAGTCATAAAGACAGCACAAAACAAGCATAGTTATTCATCTTTCAACTAAAGCCCATACTATCCATGCCGATAAGCTGCGTTGGCTGGGGGGGCCACTCCATGAAAAAAATGTTAAATTTAGGTTTATATGGTGAGATTCACTGTATACCACGGCCAAATTAAGAACATATTACTTTTATAACTAAGGTTTATCATGGATAAGTTATCTTACGCTTCAGATAGCAGCACATCTGCCTGGAATACCTACCTGCAACAAATCGAGCGTGTGGCCCCTTACCTGGGCGAACTTTCCCATTGGGTGGATACCCTGCGTCACCCAAAACGCGCGTTGATTGTCGATATCCCGGTACAAATGGATGACGGGACTATCCGTCATTTTGAAGGGTATCGCGTGCAACATAACCTTTCCCGTGGTCCGGGCAAAGGCGGTGTGCGTTTTCATCCTGATGTTGATCTTAATGAAGTGATGGCCCTGTCCGCATGGATGACCATCAAATGCGCAGCATTGAATCTGCCGTACGGCGGTGCCAAAGGTGGTGTGCGCGTCGATCCGTTCTCACTGTCTGAAGGCGAACTGGAGCGTTTGACCCGTCGCTATACCAGCGAAATCGGCATTATTATTGGACCACAGAAAGACATCCCTGCGCCGGATGTGGGTACAAACGGTAAAGTGATGGCCTGGATGATGGATACCTATTCCATGAACCACGGCACCACCGTGACCAGCGTGGTCACCGGTAAACCTATTCACCTCGGCGGCTCGTTAGGCCGTGATAAAGCCACCGGTCGCGGCGTTTTTGTCAGCGGTCTGGAAGTGGCTCGTCGTGCCAATATCGACGTTGAAGGCGCTCGCGTCGCGGTGCAAGGTTTTGGTAACGTCGGCAGTGAAGCCGCCCGTCTTTTCGCGGCAGCTGGTGCACGCGTAGTCGCTATTCAGGATCACACCGCGACGCTGTTTAACGCTACCGGCATCGACATGTCCGCGCTGTCAGCCTGGCAACTGGAGCACAAACAGATTGCTGGTTTCCCGGGGGCTGAAACCATCGCCAGCGAGGCTTTCTGGAGCCTGGAGATGGACATTCTGATCCCTGCCGCGCTCGAAGGTCAGATCACCCGTCACCGCGCTGAAACGCTGACCTGTAAACTGATACTCGAAGGCGCCAACGGTCCAACCTATCCGGATGCCGACGACGTTCTGGCAAGCCGCGGTATTGTGGTTGTTCCTGACGTAGTTTGTAACGCCGGCGGCGTTACCGTCAGCTACTTCGAATGGGTTCAGGACATGGCAAGCTTCTTCTGGAGCGAAGAAGAGATCAACCAACGCATGGATAAAATCATGACCGATGCGATGGTGCACGTGTGGGAAAAAGCCGCCGAGAAATCCTGCTCTCTGCGTACCGCCGCCTATATTGTCGCCTGTGAGCGTATTTTGCTGGCACGTAAAGATCGCGGAATTTATCCGGGCTAAGACCCTAAGTAACCTTGAGTATAAGCCACTTGCGAAGCAGGTGGCTTTCTATCTGCAGCTCACCGGGATCATGTACAATTCTGCACCAGGTGCAACTGGCCGAGCTATTATTTCTTCACTCGCTGCGGGTTTCTCTGCGCTGAAAATCCTCTTTTCCTGTGCAGCGATGAGGAATTGTAATAATTCGCAATCCGACCTCAACCTAAATTTGTTCATTAAGGCTCGACGGTGTGCCAGCACCGTTTTCTGACAAATATGCATATGCAAACCAATTTGCTTTGACGTGAGCCCTGACAATAATAAACGAATTAACTGATGCTGCTGCGCTGTGAATGTTTTATGTGGGCAACCTAAGCAAGAGCGCCCCTTATTGGTTAAATTTGCATTTTTCGCTAAGGACCAGTGATGTTTAATCACCGTCCCCATTTGACTGGCCGGAGTATCGTGAGGAATAAAAACAATATGGTTGATACATGAAGGCACTTCGCCACGCGCAGGAATATGCGCCCTGTCAATTAAACCCACAATAAGCCCTGGAGATCGGGTAAAGAATTCTGAATGGCAAAGATAATGTTCACCGGGGCTGAGCATTAAAATCATCACATCATCAGTTGCCCTATTTTTAGAGTCAAAATTCTGAATGCTCAGAGTTTGCTGGGCCATTTCCAGTGAAAATATTTCTCTTAGTAATGCGATCAATCCCAATTTATACATATTGTCATCACAGCGGATGCTGATGTTCATTAAGGCGCCTGCTTTAGTTTATTGGTAGGTCATAGAAATAGTAATCGCAGAGTTGATGGTTCCAGGCGTTACCAGCCCTTGCTCACTATAGATTCTGGCGCGCAAACGCCATGTATAGCGCTGATTGGAAATATTTGCGGTTAATGATTTTCCGTTGCCAAGGGGCACACCATTGCTCGCCTGTACCTGGATTGCTACGGGTGAGGCGGTACCGATATTCCGGTACATATCATTGGGATGGTCGCTATCGGCATTACCGTTAAATAATACCGTTACACGGCTTGTCCCGGCAGGACACTGTTCAACACTTAATTCAAAAGCGACCCACGGCGTGGTCGAACCCGCGGTGTATAACGATGAAGCGGTGACAGATTGCCCGGGCGTTAAATCAACAGTTTTGGTCACACTGTCGCTGCTCACCTGACAGGGCGCGGTTTTGACATTGCCGTTGATGTTGAGCGTCACAGGATCACCCATCCCCCATACAGGTGATGCGAGCATCATCACTATGGCCGTCCTTTTTCCAGGTAACATTATTTATTCCCTGTTATTGGTAAGTAATATTCAACGTCGCGGTTGCATTGGCGCTTCCCGGTCTGACGACCGGCTTAGTCTGGTAGTAACGCGCTATCAGCGGCAACGTTTCCTGCCCGCCAGTTGAACGCTTCAATACAATGCGATTATTCAGTTGCAACGGAACGTTGTTATAAAGCATTTGTATTCCTACCCCGTCTGCAGTTCCCTGCGTTCCCTGACCGTTCAGCGCCAACACGCTCGTATCGCCTGTCACATCGGGGTTCTGCGTACCCATGAGTTCCACGTTAATGTTGGCGGACGCATCGCAGTTAAGTCCAAGGTTCTGGCTATCGCTACGCGGCGGGTTAAACCCCGATTGGTTAGAGAATTCACTGGCATTAATGTCGCCAAGGTTAAAATTCAGCGTCTGGCTGGAAACAGAGCATGCTAATACCGTTACCTGCGTATTTGCATCCAGGGAAATTTGTGTAAAATAATTATCTGGTGTGACGAACCATCCCTGCATTATTACTCCCGGCGTTAAATACCCAGGGGTTATTTTCCCGGTTTTAATTAACATTACATCGTAAAAACCGAGATTATAAACGTAAGCCGTACCGTTGGATGGCAGCACAAAACTACCAGGTAAAACTGATACACGAATTCCCACACCATCGAGGTTAGTGTTAAATACATTATTTATTGGCGAGTTCGTTGCCGATAAATAATTAAACGTATAACCGCCACTGCATGACGTTGGCCTGTCGGAAGCATCCACTTCAAGCTTTGCATACCCGGAAAGTCTGGCACGCGCAATTTCGCTACCTACCGGCGCATCGCGTTGCACAATAATATTCCCCATGGTAACTGTGCCAAATAGCGTCGCATTGACGGAACAATTATCGGCATAGCTCAAACCGGGGAGAAATAATAAAATACAGAGAACGTAAATTCGGTTCATCTTAATAGACTCAATAAATAAAGTGAGTTACCGACACAGACTCTCAGTCACGGTAATACCATGATAATTTTCTTCGCTGTTCAGAGTATATTTAGCCGTACAGTGTTGTTGGTTGTCATTGCCCCAGACAACGTCCAGTACGCTTTGTGACTGCATGCCGCTTAAATAAACCTGGCCATCATCCCCTACAATGAAGCTTTGCCCCTGAACACCTCTGACCGTCACCATCGCACCAAATGGGACAGGCTTTCCGTTATCACGGCGTAACGTGAGCAATGCGCGCAATCCTACGTTGGCCACAAAATCTGTGCGAACCACCGCGCCACGGGTCGGCACCACGGTTTTATTGGTCAGTTCCAGCTCAACGTCATCCGCTATGGTTGCCGTCTCCAGTCCGATATCATTTTTGCGATAGGGAGAGACGTTACTGACAACGGTGTATCCACGAAAATCAGTGCGTACGCCACTTTGGTTTTTTATACCGACATTCGCAGCGCCCGGCGCTTTAATCAAGACGTTGGTTTCACCCAATGGCTGTGAAAATGTGACACCATCGGCGTGGGCGAGCACGCCCCCCGCTAGCGAATAATTCACCCGTTGCAGATTGCTATCGTAACTGTAACCCCCGCTGACTTCCGCGTACCCGCCTTTATAATCAGCGTTCAGGCTGCCGGTATAACCCGCATCCTCGGAACCATAACCCTGCCGAATACTCCAGTTCAGAGCATTTCCCTCCAGCGCCATCCCGCTCAAGCCGACGCTGTGCGTTGTCCCACTGTTACGGCTGGTATTCATGCTATAGCTGGCCCATGAATTGGTCGAAAAGCGTTCCAGTGGAAGGCTGATATTCAGAGCGGCCAGACGATCGCTGTCGTAGCGAGCATTGCTGCCCGAATAACCGTTTTTACTCTGCGTCCAGCTAATCCCATAGCTTATTCCGTGCCAGGTGTTGTTATAACTCAGGCTCCATGACTGCAGTGGTTTTGTGTAACGCCAGTAATCTTCCCGCACCGCGCTGAGCGAAAGGGATCCGCCTGACGCTCCCAGAGACTGGTTGATGGTCGCCTCCATGCGATTACGGCGTTTCTCTATCGATGAACTGCCGGCCCCATAAGAATCAAACGTGTCTTGCATCCCGGAATAGCCAGCCGTTGAATAACGATATCCGGCAATCGAAAAGTTTGTCCCGGTTACCACGCTGTTTTTGCTGTAACGAATGCGCCAGGATTGTCCCTGCAGTTGTCCTGTATTCTGTGGCCGGGACCAGGACTGGGTAACATCAGCCGACACCGCCCCCACCACGCCAAGATTTTTCCCGATACCTGTTGCAACAGAACGATAATTATCCGCCCCCTGGACGCCGCCATAAGCCGTGAATCCTGCCGGCAACCCATAAATGAGTGTTCCCTGAACAAAGGATGTCTGCTCAATCCGACTGTCATATGAGCGATAACGTCCGGCGGTCAAGGCATATTTGAGACGCCCTTCTCGTTGCAGCACGGGCAATGAAGCAAACGGAACGGTAAAATGTTGTTCACTACCGTCTGCTTCTTTGATACTCACGTCAAGATCGCCCGCGCCTCCGGTCGGGTACATGTCGGTTATTTCAAACGCCCCCGGAGAGACGTAGTTTTGGTAAATTTGATAACCATTTTGTCGAATGATCACCTGCGCGTTTGTCCGTGCGATTCCTCGCACCACCGGCGCATAGCCTTTCAGCGAATCCGGGATCATCTCATCATCAGAGGCAAGCTGGCCGCCGCGAAAAGGAATGCTGTCAAAAACGTCGGCTGGCGAAGAACTGTCGCCCAGTACCAGTTGCGCTTTCAGCGTAATAATATTGCGCTGCACGTAGCTATAGACGGTGTCCCAGTGCGCATTTCCCTGGCTGTCTTTATTCCAGGTGCTGTAGTTACGTAACCGCCATGGGCCAAAGTTAATTCCCGGACGCAGGTTAACGTACTGACTGTTGCTGTTGTTTCCTGTGTCCTTTGTCCGGCTGTTATCCCCACTGAGACTGTAATTGAGCATCATGGCTGTAATACCTTCATCCCACTGTTCTGGCGCAACATAACCGCGCGCCGGTGAAGAAAGCGCGGCCTGCGGAATACTCAATAACAACTTCTGGGAAGAAAATAACAGTTCGCTGGAAGCCTGAGGAATAGCGGACAGATCAGCGCAATTCTCGTTCCCGACAAGCCCTGGATATAGCGCTGTCTTCACACCGTAGCCCACCAACAACTCTGTTGAAAGGCACGGTTCCAGCATTCCCCCTTCCCGTCTGGTAAACACTACATCGCGGGTATCAACATTCTCTCCATTGAGAAGAATATCAACATGATATGTTCCTTCCGCCTGTTGTCCTGTCTCAAAGCCGGAAAGATCAACATCGCCATTTGTGGATCCTGTACGCTCCAGTAACGCAGGGTTAAAGTAATCACGACCTTTTACTTCATTCAGTACATTGGCGACGGTTAATAAAATAAACAGCAGCAATCGGACCGGAGGCGGATTAGTTATCATTTTGGCTATCATCATTGACATAATCTTCCCGTCCGGACTGCGTTTTAGAGTGAGGCGTGATACGCCTCACTTATCCCGCCGTAATCATTAATAATTCTGTAGGTTATTGCTCCACCGGTAATACCTGTCGGTAGTGCGAAACTCGCGCTGCGTCCGGGCGCGACAAACGTGACGTCTTCGATTCTTTTACCTGCCACGGTAATCTCATTAAAATTAATAAAGTATGAGGATGAGTTCGTCACCTGAATAAATTTACCGTCCGATTTCCAGCGTAGTTTTTCTACCTGCGCATCTGGTGTTGACTGGCTTAATCCGACCGGCCTGTAGATCAGTTTTATTCGCGTTTTGATAGCTATTTGTAATGTATTATCTTTACGCTCTGCCGACGGTATCGATTTAATATTGAGCCAGAACAGAGATTCTTTATCTTCTGGCAAATTACCTGCGCGAATAATGCGCATTACGTTTCGCTGCCCTTTATCCAAACGATAAAGCGGTGGAGTAATGATAAACGGTGCTTTCGCCCCGTCATTGCTTTGCGTTTCAATCCAAGATTGAATTAAGTAAGGAACCGCATCAGGATTATTAACGCTCAGCGAAGCCTCTTTCTTTCCGCCATCGTAAATGACTCGGGTACCACCAATTGAGACACCCGCATGCGCAGTAGTAATACCGATCGCCACAGCAACCAGGGGCAACATGCAAAAACGTAATACTCTCATCATAAACCTCTGAAAGGGCCGTTTGCCGGCCCTTAAAACTGCACAGGTAAATCAGTTGTAGTTAACAGTGAAATTAGCCACCGCGTTAGCCGCGCCAGGAAGAACAGGCACAGCGGTTGCCACATAGGCGGCATAGAAATCCAGATTATTATCCGCGGTACTGGATAACATGTAGGTATAACCGTTGTCCTGATTAAGTCCTAAGTTCACACTGTCTGCCGTCTTAAGACGTATTGCCACACCGCCTGCCGACCCGGAACCTTGTGTGATGGCCAACAAGCTACTGTCATTACCGTCATGCGCACCGTCAAATTTCACCTTTGCTGCGGCCACGCTGGCCGGGCA
Organism: Citrobacter sp. wls717; assembly: GCF_005280955.1. NCBI lineage: Bacteria > Pseudomonadati > Pseudomonadota > Gammaproteobacteria > Enterobacterales > Enterobacteriaceae > Citrobacter > Citrobacter sp. wls717. Next base: position 258,224 of record NZ_SZWW01000053.1, on the reverse strand, counting down.
ATCTTTCAGCCGTAGCGTAAATTTTGTGGTGGATGCTTCATCGCCAGTACTGACGAATGCTGTTTTAGCGACACGTCCCAGATCGACCATCAACGTATTACTACCACCAATATCAACGGTACAGGCCGAATCGAGGATTTCACCATTAAAAATAACCGTACCATCATAGGCCATTGCGTTTGAGGCCATGAGAATGGCCGCAGCAGACAACGTCTTCGCTATCACATTCTTTTTCATAATTGCTTTCCTTAACTTTTATTTATAGTGCTGCATCGTTATTTACCCTGATGCAAATAACGCCTCATAACTTTATTATTGCCATCACTTTGAAAGTATTGCGAGAAATAACAATCAGCGCAAATTAGCAAGGATGGAATTAGGCTCCATGTAAGTAAAACCGATCCTTATTAGATGCTATTGCTCTTCTGCTTATGGACAATTTTGATATAGATACACATATTTGCTCAAGTTATTTTTCGGTGTAATTTTACACCGTGCGATGGATTCCATTATCTTCCTCTCATTACCATAATTATTAAAACCAACAACATCTTATGTTGTTTTTAGCAGCATATTTATTGAGGAGGGCGACTCATGCCTGAAACAAAAATAATCATTGAATCAAGTATGTATCAAGCCTTACCGATAAAGCCGGTGGAACACATAATAAATATTATTGAAAAGCTAAAGCCAAGCACCAACATTTATGAAACAAAATACAGACAAATAATTAACTACAAGAGCAATAATTCTCATCAATGTTATTTGCTATTGAATGGCACGATTGCCATCTTCAGGCAACGCGACGGCTTTATGCTCAATTCTGAAGTCGCGCCATTTATCTTCGGACTAAGCAATCAGCTTGCAGAATCGGAATATCTCTTTATGCGGTGTGAAGAGTGCTCAACCGTTGCAGCCATTCCTCTGGAAACAGCTAATGAGATTATTGCCGATGAGGATCTGTGGGAGAGCCTGTCCATGTTACTCATTTATACGGCCGGGCGTGTTTATGACCATTGCACTCGCATTTCCGCCCCAACATCTTACGATGTTATTCGCTCACAACTTTATGAGTTGATGCGCGAATCTGACGAGTTTCGGCAGCACATTACCGCCGCAAACTATATTCAGAGCCGCACGTTTCTGTCACGGAGCAGTATCATGAAAATTCTGGCCGAATTAAAAAAAGGCGGCTATATCGTTACCGAGCGCGGCGTATTGAAACAAATACAGCAAAATATTCCCCTGAAGTATTAACCGTACGCTATGCTGCACAACGTAAACGAATGAAAATCTATGCGGGATAACCCCATTATGCCTCATGAATCGCCGATAAACCTGCTCAAACAACCCTCGCCTTATGCTCCGGAGTTGCTGCGACAATTGGCAGAAGAATGCGAGTTCAGGCGCTACCCCAAAGGTAGCCGCTTTGTATTTATACATTCTGGAGAACATCTGTGTCAGTTTATCCGCCAGGGTACGGTAAGTATTGAAAACCTGGAGAATAATCTGGCTTTAGGCATCGCCTCTGCGCCGGTGTCTCTCGGCTTCACCAGCGCATTATCAGAGAAACTATTGCTCCGCGCCCTTGAGGAATGCGAAGTTGCGACTGTCCCACTGGAAAGCGTTATGGCACGCATTGAAGCAAAACAGCTTTGGGAGATCATGGCCCGGCATATGATCATCGTGACAAATAAACTGTTTATTCAAAATGAGATGGTCGCGGCCCCCACCACTTATGATGTGCTGTGCTATCAACTACAGGCTCTGGCCAAAGAATCAGACAACATTCGCCAGCAGATTGCCGCCTACCAGTACATTCTGGACAGGACGCACCTTTCACGCAGTAGCGTGATGAAAATGCTCGCGGCCTTAAAAAAAGGGGGATATATCGAACTTGAGCAAGGAAAACTGGCGGCGATCAACCACCTGCCTGCACGATTTTAGCCTTCTTAATCTGCCTCCTGTTCGTTCACGCCCTTCACCTTGATGAAACTGCCTGCCCCCTTGCCAACCGTAAAACAAAAGGATGCCCAACGTCGCAGTTTAGGCGAATTTGACGCCATCTTGTTTCAATATGGAACATATTGAGATAGCAATGTTCCTTATTGAAACACCACCAACAGCAATTTTCTTTTGCATACCCGTGTGCAAAATTACTTTATCGGCAGCGAGCGGTCGCCGTAGCGTTGTACAAACCGATACCCTACATCAGATGGCTGCAGAATTTTGGCAGCATCCAGGACTGTCTGCGGAGCATAAATAATGAAAAAATTGATCAACCGTGTTGAAGACGTACTGAATGAACAACTCGCCGGACTGGCGAAGGCTTACCCCTCCCTGGCGCTGCATCAGGACCCGGTGTACGTCACTCGCGCAGATGCGCCGGTGATGGGCAAAGTGGCGCTCCTTTCCGGCGGCGGCAGCGGACATGAGCCAATGCACTGCGGTTATATTGGGCAGGGCATGCTCGCCGGGGCCTGCCCGGGTGAGATTTTTACCTCACCTACGCCGGATAAAATGTTCGAATGCGCCATGCAAATTGACGGCGGTGAAGGCGTCCTGCTGATCATCAAGAATTACACCGGCGACATTCTTAACTTCGAAACCGCCGCCGAGTTGCTGCACGAAAGCGGTATTAAAGTCACGACCATGGTGGTGGATGACGACGTCGCGGTGAAAGATAGTCTGTATACCGCCGGTCGTCGTGGCGTGGCGAATACCGTATTGATAGAAAAACTGGTCGGCGCGGCAGCCGAACGCGGTGACTCGCTGGAAGCCTGCGCGGCACTCGGGCGTCAACTGAATAACCAGGGACACTCCATTGGGATCGCCATTGGCGCCTGTACCGTTCCGGCCGCCGGGCAACCGTCGTTCACGCTGCAGGATAACGAAATGGAGTTTGGCGTGGGTATCCACGGGGAGCCGGGCATTGACCGCAGAGCCTTCACGTCTCTCGACCAAACCGTAGATGAAATGTTCGACACGCTGCTGGAAAACGGCAACTACAGCCGCACGCTGCGTCATTGGGACAACGTCCAGGGCGCGTGGCAGGAAGGCAAAGAAAGCAAGCGGGCGTTGCAAAGCGGCGATCGCGTCATCGCGCTGGTCAATAATCTCGGTGCGACGCCGTTGTCAGAACTCTTCGGCGTGTATAACCGCCTCGAAAGCCGTTGCCAGGATGCGGGGATCGTCATTGAGCGCAACCTGATCGGCTCTTACTGTACCTCTCTGGATATGACCGGTTTCTCAATCACCCTGTTACAGGTGGATGACGAAACGCTGAATTTATGGGATGCACCGGTTCACACCCCTGCTCTCAACTGGGGTAAATAAGGAGATTCATGATGTCCCTCACCAGAACGCAAATTGTTAACTGGCTCTATCGCTGCGGCGAAATATTCACTACCGAAAGTGATTTTCTCACCGGGCTGGACCGGGAAATCGGTGATGCCGACCACGGTCTGAACATGCATCGTGGCTTTAGTAAAGTGGTCGAAAAACTGCCGTCTATCGCCGATAAAGACATCGGCTTTATTTTAAAAAATACCGGCATGGTATTGCTCTCCAGCGTTGGCGGAGCCAGCGGCCCGCTGTTCGGTACCTTTTTCATCCGCGCCGCCCAGGTCACACAAGCCCACCAGAGCCTGACGCTGGACGAGTTGTATCAAATGATTCGCGATGGCGCAGAAGGCGTCATTAGCCGTGGTAAAGCTGAGCCTGGCGACAAAACCATGTGCGACGTTTGGTTGCCGGTGGTGGAATCTTTACGTCAGTCCTGCGAGCAAAAGCTAAGCGTACAGGCGGCGCTGGAAGCCGCAAGCCAACAAGCGGAAGCCGCGGCACAAAGCACCATCACCATGCAGGCACGCAAAGGCCGCGCCAGCTACCTTGGTGAACGCAGCATTGGCCATCAGGATCCTGGCGCAACGTCCGTCATGTTTATGATGCAAATGCTGGCTCAGGCGTCCAGAGAGTAAGGATAAAGCGATGGTAAACCTGGTTATTGTGTCTCACAGCGCCCAACTGGGCGAAGGCGTCGGCGCGTTAGCCCGACAAATGTTAATGGGCGATGGCTGTAAACTCGCTATTGCCGCAGGCATTGACGATCCTGAGAATCCCATTGGCACCGATCCGATTAAGGTGATGGAAGCCATCGAGTCCGTGGCCGATACGGATCACGTGTTAGTGATGATGGATATCGGCAGTGCGTTGCTGAGTGCGGAAACCGCCCTTGAACTGCTCGACCCTGACATCGCCGCGAAAGTCCGTCTGTGCGCCGCCCCGCTGGTTGAAGGCACGCTGGCCGCGACGGTTAGCGCTTCTGCGGGTGCTGATATCGAGCAGGTCATCCGTGATGCCATGCACGCCCTCGACGCCAAATGTGAGCAACTGGGTTTACCTTCGCCCTCGGCAGCAAAGTCCGCTTCTGCCGAACTATCACCCGACACAGATGCCCGTTCGATTGCCGTTGTGGTGAAAAACCCCAACGGTATCCACGTTCGCCCGGCCTCACGGCTGGTATCTACGCTGTCTGGCTTTAACGCCGACATGTGGCTGGAAAAAAACGGCAAGTGCGTCGTTCCTGATAGTCTCAATCAGATAGCCTTGCTGCAGGTGCGTTGTAACGACACGCTGCGCCTGATTGCCAAAGGCGAACAGGCAGAAGATGCCCTGGCCGCGTTCAAACAGTTGGCGGCAGAGAATTTTGGCGAATCGCTCGCACCAACGCAGGCGAAAAACGTGGCGACTCAGGTCCCGTCACGGGTAACGGGGACGGTATTTTGTTACACGCCATTCTCACCCGAGATAAGCCCGCAGCCCGCAGCGTCATTGCAGGCTGAGCAGCAGCGATTACAGGCCGCCATCCAGAGCACGCTGAACGATTTAAGCGAGCTAACCGCGCTCGCTGAAGAGAAGTATTCCGCCGATATCGCCGCGATCTTCTCCGGTCACCACACGCTGTTGGACGATCCCGAGCTGTTCGATATGGCGTGCGACGTAATGCGTGAAAAGCAGTGTAGCGCCGCCTGCGCCTGGCAGCAGGTGCTGAGCGAACTCAGCCAGCAGTATTTACAGCTCGACGATCCCTACTTACAGGCGCGATATATCGACATTGAAGATTTACTGTCTCGTTCGCTGCAGCATTTAACAGGAGCGACGGCGCAAATCCCGACGTTCAGCCGCCCGACAATCCTGGTCGCGGACGTCATTTACCCGTCTACGGTGTTGCAACTCGACCCGCTGACCATCAAAGGGATCTGTCTGCGTGCCGGGAGTGAGGCTTCTCACCCCGCGATTATCGCCCGTGAAATGGGACTTTGTTGGATGTGTCAGCTTGGGGAGACCCTCGATAGTATAAAGACGGGAGATACGGTCACTATTGACTGCGTGGCGCATCGGATAACCCATACAGGTTAATGGCATCAGCACACCCTTTCTCAACAGGGTGTGCATCTTCCTGGCGCGTCGGGAAATGTCTGTTTATTCGCAAAATGGGGAGTCGATCACGCGCAACGGTCGATCCTGAACTAAGGTTTTCTCATGGTAAATGCCGCTGCTTCGGCACACCGCTAAGGAGATTAACCGATGATAACACCAGCAATTCGCCATTCCGGGCTGCTTTCTGTTGCGATAAAACTGACGTTTGCCAGTACCCTTTTTGCCTTTACCTCTTTTACCGTCAATGCGGAGGACGCGCCAGCAACGACACCGCAACCACCTGATATTCTGCTCGGCCCTCTGTTTAACGATGTACAAACGGCCAAATTGTTCCCTGACCAGAAAACCTTTGCTGACGCGGTTCCCAATAGCGATCCGTTAATGATCCTCGCCGATTACCGAATGCAAAAGAATCAATCTGGATTCGATTTACGTCATTTTGTCGGAGTGAACTTTACCTTACCAAAAGAGGGTGAGAAATACGTCCCCCCTGCCGGGCAATCGCTGCGCGAGCATATTGATGGTCTGTGGCCGGTGCTAACCCGCTCAACAACAGACGTTGAAAAATGGGACTCGCTGCTGCCGCTCCCGGAGCCATATGTGGTGCCAGGCGGGCGTTTTCGCGAAATATATTATTGGGACAGCTATTTCACCATGCTGGGGCTTGCCGAAAGTAATCACTGGGACAAGGTCTCCGACATGGTGGCAAATTTCGCTTACGAGATTGATGCCTGGGGACACATTCCTAACGGCAACCGCACCTATTATCTGAGCCGTTCTCAACCGCCGTTCTTTGCCTTTATGGTTGAACTGCTGGCGCAGCACGAAGGGGATGATGCGCTAAAAAAATACCTCCCGCAGATGCTCAAAGAGTACACCTACTGGATGGAGGGCGTCGAAACGCTCCAGCCCGGTCAGCAAAATAAGCGCGTGGTCAAGCTGGATGACGGCACCATTTTGAACCGCTACTGGGATGACCGCGATACGCCGCGGCCAGAGTCATGGGTGGAGGATATCGCCACCGCTAAAAGTAACCCGAACCGCCCGGCCACCGAAATCTACCGCGACCTGCGCTCCGCCGCCGCGTCCGGCTGGGACTTTAGTTCCCGCTGGATGGATAACCCCAACCAGCTAGGTACCCTGCGTACCACCAGCATTGTGCCGGTCGATCTCAATGCGCTGATGTACAAAATGGAAAAAATGATCGCCCTCGCCAGTAAAGCCGCTGGTGATGATGCCAAAGCTGCTCAATATGACGGTTTTGCCAATGCCCGACAAAAAGGGATCGAAAAGCACCTGTGGAACGACAAAGAAGGCTGGTATGCCGACTACGATCTAAAGAGCCACAAAGTACGTAACCAACTCACTGCCGCCGCCCTGTTCCCGCTGTATGTTAATGCAGCGGCAAAAGATCGCGCCAGTAAGGTCGCCGCGGCAACCCAGGCGCATCTGCTGCAGCCCGGCGGTCTTGCTACCACCTCGGTGAAAAGCGGCCAGCAATGGGATGCGCCAAACGGCTGGGCCCCTCTCCAGTGGGTCGCGGCAGCCGGGTTACAGAATTACGGTCAGGATAACGTCGCCATGGACGTAACCTGGCGATTCCTCACCAACGTGCAGCACACTTACGATCGCGAGAAAAAGCTGGTTGAAAAGTATGACGTGAGTACCACTGGCACCGGCGGCGGTGGCGGTGAATATCCGTTGCAGGATGGGTTCGGCTGGACTAACGGCGTAACGCTAAAAATGCTCGACCTGATTTGCGCCAAAGAAAAACCGTGTGACAGCGTCCCCGCATCGCGTCCAGCCCCGGCTGGGACGGCATCAACTGAGCCTCAAAAGCAGACGCAACCGACGCCATAACGAACTTTCTATTCCAAAGAAACGGCCCCCAGAGGGGGCCGCTCACTCAATCTCGTCGCACAAGCCGGAAAACACCCAGCACAACAATCGCGCCGACTACGGCCACCAGGAAGCTGTGGAGATTAAATCCGCTGACATCACCGCCGATACCAAACATTGTTGCCAGCCATCCGCCGACCACAGCGCCGACAATACCGAGAATACAGGTCAGGATAAATCCACCGCCATCGCGCCCCGGCATAATCAGTTTGGCGATAATACCTGCAATCAGACCAAAAACAATCCAGGCAATAATTCCCATTTTCAGGCCCTCTTTCCAGTGAATGTGCGCTCGTTATTCCCGCGCCAGTGCATTAAGTATAGGCAAGCTGTTGGATGACGTTTTTCCACACAGACTTAATTCATTGGCTTTGGCAAAAAATTTCATTCATTTGTCTTAAGTTCCGTCGTTTGATGCCGATAATCCAACGATAAACCAGGCATCCAGGAGTCATTAGGTGTGAGCAACTACAATGAGCAGTTCCTGAAGCAAAATCCGTTAGCGGTGTTAGGCGTTCTCAGGGACTTAAATTCGCAGCAGGTTCCACTGCGTATCTCCTGGTCAGGTGGCCAGTTCATTAGCAAAATACTGGCGGTCACCCCGGACGAACTGATCATGGACTTTGGCAGTCAGGAATATGAAAACCAGGCCGTGCAGCGGGCCAGCCAGATCTCAATTATCGCCGAAACGCAGGGCGCCAAAGTGGAATTCACGCTGCCGCAGCTTAAAAAAGGCGAGTATCAGCGACTACCGGCATTTATCTCAACGCTGCCGCCTTCCCTGTGGTTCATACAGCGTCGGGAGTATTTCCGTATCGGCGCGCCGCTGCAGCCTCCCTATCGCTGCGCGGCAAAGATGCCGGACAACAGCATTCTGCATTTTCGCCTGTTCGATTTGTCTCTCGGCGGCATGGGTGGACTGTTAGAAACGGCAAAGCCAGAGGGACTGGTAGAAGGCATGCGCTTCTCACAAGTTGAACTGAACATGGCGCAATGGGGTGTGTATCACGTTGACGCCCAGTTGATTTCCATCAGCGAGCGCGTGGTTATCGACAGCAAAAACGAAACCATTACCACTCCCCGCCTGAGCTTTCGTTTTCTCAACGTCGGCCCGGCGGTGGAGCGGAACTTACAGCGGATTATTTTTTCCCTTGAGCGCGAAGCCCGGGAAAAAGCAAATAAGGTGCGCGGATAGCATTACATGAACTACATGACATCCAGCGCTTGCTGGAGCTTCCAGATATAGCGCGGAGCCTGCGGCGCCGGATGATTATCAGCCACATGTTCAATAAATTCATCCGGGCTGAGATCGTTGATCTTATTAATGGCTTTTTTTCTGTCGGAGGAGAATGTTCGCAGCAGTGCGCCCGCCCCGTTAGCGTACGACACCACCAGCGCATATTGCATCACCTGAGGATCTTCAATTCCGGCCAGAGGCCCGGTCTCAAGAATACTCAGGTAGGCGGCTCCCATCGAAATATTACGCTCAGGATTTTTCAGCTCGCTGGTCGACGGCTCTCCGCTCCATCCCATACGACGGTAAACATCGCGTCCTGACGTGGACGCTTTTAACTGCATCAGACCAATCGCATTCGATTTACTGACCGCATTCGGGTTTCCGCCAGATTCAATGGCGATGATAGCGGTAATCAATTGTGGGCTGACACCCCAGGCCGCACCGGCTTTTTCACTGATCGGCATCCATTGCATTGCGCGTTTGACCGGAACTTCAGCATTCCATGGCGGATTTTTGTAATCCTGTTTTGAACTACAGCCCGCAAGTAATACAACCAAAAAAGCAAACCATCTCAATTTCACGTCATCTATCCTTATAGCCGGAACCTGTCGCTGAGGTGACAACGACATACCTACGCGGCATGATATACATTTGGTTTTAGTTGTAGCAAGGAAATGCCATGTCCCGGTTTCACTTAATTGCCCCTTCGGGCTACTGTATCAACCAGCAGGCTGCATTACGTGGGCTTGCGCGGCTTACTGAGGCCGGTCACCAGGTCGATAATTCAGCGGTCATTGCGCGCCGCTGCCAGCGTTTTGCGGGCACAGAAGCAGAACGTCTGGCAGATGTGAACTCGCTCGTTAATCTGCATACGCCTGATACTATTGTGATGGCGGTACGCGGCGGCTATGGTGCGAGCCGTTTACTGGAAGGGATCGACTGGCAGGGACTGGCTGCTCGTCAGCAACAAAACCCGCTACTGCTGTGCGGGCACAGCGATTTTACGGCGATTCAGTGCGGTTTGCTGGCGCAGGGCAATGTGATTACCTTCAGCGGCCCAATGCTGGCGGCTAACTTCGGGGCCGAGGAGATGAACGCGTTTACCGAGCACCATTTCTGGCAGGCTTTGCGTCATCCCCAATTTACCCTTGAATGGCAGAGTAACGGCCCGGCGTGTGCGACCGAAGGTACGCTATGGGGCGGAAATCTGGCGATGATCATTTCGCTGATGGGCACACCGTGGATGCCCGCTATCGAAAATGGTGTGTTGGTGCTGGAAGACATTAATGAGCACCCATTCCGTATTGAACGCATGCTGCTGCAGCTATACCATGCGGGAATACTGGCCCGGCAGAACGCCATTATTCTTGGCAGTTTTAGCGGCAGTGCGACCAATGACTATGACGCCGGTTACAGCCTTGATTCGGTTTGCGCTTTTCTACGCGACAGATTGTCAGTTCCGTTAATCAGCGGTCTTGATTTTGGTCATGAACAACGTACCGTCACCCTGCCTTTGGGTGCCAATGCGGTGCTGAAAAACGATAAAAATGGCGCTCAGCTCACCATAAATGGTCATCCGGTACTTAAATCGTAAAAAAAGCTGCCAACAGGGCTAAGTAAAACGCTGTTTCTGTCGTTATTATGTTAGGGTTTGTTAATACGAAACAGCGTAATTCAGGAGTAAACGAACGTTGGATGCCGCAGCAGTTATTAGCCTTTTTATTTTGGGTTCCGTTCTCGTCACCTGCAGTATCTTACTCAGTTCATTCTCATCACGTCTTGGCATCCCTATTCTGGTGATATTTCTCGCTATCGGGATGTTAGCGGGGGTGGATGGTGTAGGCGGTATTCCTTTTGACAACTACCCTTTTGCCTACATGGTGAGCAACCTGGCGCTGGCGGTTATCCTGCTCGACGGCGGCATGCGCACCCAGGCCAGCTCTTTTCGCGTCGCGCTGGGTCCGGCGCTATCGCTGGCGACCGTCGGGGTACTGATTACTTCCGGACTTACCGGCATGATGGCCGCATGGTTGTTTAATCTGGATCTGATTGAGGGGCTATTGATTGGCGCGATAGTCGGTTCCACCGATGCGGCGGCGGTCTTTTCCTTGCTTGGTGGTAAGGGGCTTAACGAACGTGTTGGCTCCACGCTGGAAATTGAATCCGGGAGTAATGACCCGATGGCGGTATTTTTGACTATCACGCTTATCGCCATGATCCAAAACCACGAGACCGGTTTAAGCTGGATGTTCGCGGTGCATATACTCCAGCAGTTTGGTTTAGGGATTGTGCTGGGTCTGGGCGGCGGCTATCTGCTGCAGCAAATGATTAACCGCATTTCGTTGCCTGCCGGGCTGTATCCGTTACTGGCTTTAAGCGGCGGGATCCTCATTTTTGCCCTGACTACCGCACTGGAAGGCAGCGGTATTCTGGCGGTTTATCTGTGCGGTTTCCTGCTGGGTAATCGCCCGATTCGCAACCGATTTGGTATTCTGCAAAACTTCGATGGTCTGGCCTGGCTGGCGCAAATCGCCATGTTCCTGGTGCTGGGGCTACTGGTCACGCCTTCCGACCTGCTGCCTATCGCGATTCCAGCGCTGATTTTGTCCGCATGGATGATTTTCGTGGCTCGTCCGCTGTCGGTCTTCGCCGGGCTGCTGCCGTTCCGTGGCTTCAATCTGCGCGAGCGTATTTTTATCAGTTGGGTGGGCTTGCGCGGCGCGGTGCCGATCATCCTTGCCGTCTTCCCGATGATGGCGGGCCTGGAGAATGCGCGTCTGTTCTTTAATGTGGCGTTCTTCGTGGTTCTGATCTCCCTGCTGTTTCAGGGAACGTCGCTTTCCTGGGCGGCTAAAAAGGCCAAAGTGGTGGTTCCGCCGGTCGGCTGGCCCGTTTCGCGTATTGGTCTGGATATTCACCCGGATAACCCCTGGGAGCAGTTTGTTTATCAGCTCAGCGCGGATAAGTGGTGTGTGGGAGCCGCATTGCGCGATCTGCATATGCCGGAAGAAACGCGAATTGCCGCCCTGTTTCGTGACAATGTCTTGTTTCATCCGTCGGGCAGCACGCGCCTGCGTGAAGGTGACGTGTTGTGCGTCATTGGTCGCGAGCGCGATCTCCCCGCTCTCGGCAAGCTATTCAGCCAGTCGCCGCCGGTATCGTTAGACCAGCGCTTCTTTGGGGATTTTATTCTCGAAGCCAGCGCAAAATATGCCGACGTGGCGCTGATATATGGCCTCGACGATGGCACAGAGTATCGCGATAAACAGCAAACGCTGGGTGAAATCGTTCAGCACCTGTTAGGCGCCGCGCCGGTCGTCGGTGACCAGGTTGAATTTGCTGGCATGATCTGGACGGTGGCCGAGAAAGAAGATAATGCGGTGCTGAAGGTTGGTGTTCGCGTTGCTGAAGATGAGGATGAGTGACGTAGCTGTTTTTGCCGGGTGGGAGCTGCGCCTACCCGGCATACAAAAGTTACACCGTCACAACCGGTACGCGCAGCGCCAGCGAACACATCAGTTCGTAGCCCACCGTACCCGCAGCAGCGGCCACATCGTCAATTTTAATCTCTTTGCCCCACAGCTCTACCGGCGTGCCGATCCCCGCCTGAGGACATGGCGTCAGGTCAACCGCCAACATATCCATTGAGACCGTTCCGACCGTTTTAGTGCGTACACCATCTACCAGCACTGGCGTGCCGCTCGGCGCATGGCGCGGATAACCATCTGCATACCCGGTCGCCACAATGCCGATGCGTTGCTCCCCGCTGGCGGTGTAACGCCCGCCGTAACCGACCCGATCGCCAGCTTTCAGCGTTTGTATGCCGATAATTTCGCTGCTTAACGTCATCACAGGTTTCAGGCCCGTATTGGCGATGTCTCGCCACTGTCCAGACGGCGATGCTCCGTACAAAATGATGCCCGGACGAACCCAGTCATAATGCGCTTCTGGATGCCACAGCGTCGCAGCCGAATTGGACAGTGACCGTCGGCACTCCAGCCCTTCTGTCGCCTGCGCAATACGTGTCATCGCTTCCTGAATGCCATCCGGGTGTTCTGCATCAGCGAAGTGCGACATCAGCGTCATTTCACCGACATTGGGCATGGCCCGCAGCTGTTGCCAGACCGTGGAAACTCTGTCTGGTAAGAAACCCAGCCGGTTCATGCCGCTGTTCACCTTCAGATAAACATCGAGCGGTGCGTTCAGGCGCGCATTCTGCAATGCTTTTAGCTGCCAGTTACTGTGCACACACGTTGTCAGACGATATTTGTCATATATCGTCAGGTCGTCGGCGTGGAAAAAACCCTCCAGCATTAATATCGGGCCTTTCCATCCCCGCTCGCGCAGGGTTATCGCCTCTTCAAGATTGAGCATGGCAAAACCGTCGGTTGTGCCCAGCGCATTCCATACTCGTTCAATGCCATGTCCGTAAGCATTGGCTTTCACTACCGACCAGACGCGGGCGTCCGGTGCGGCCTGGCGAGTAATGGCCAGATTTTGTTTCAACGCCTGCAGGTCAATGCTGGCCAGTATCGGGCGGGTCATCTCTCATCCTTATCAGTTATGGGCGCCGTGTAAATGCCGTGGCCGAGAGGGGGTAAACCCCGGGCTGTAACGCGCCACGCTCAAATCGTCGTAAGGAATGGCTGGGGTACGACCAGATAAAATATCGCTCAGCAACTGGCCGGATCCACAGGCCATGGTCCAGCCCAGTGTGCCATGACCCGTATTAAGCAGCAGATTTTTAAAGCGGGTTCGTCCCACGACCGGCGTACCGTCCGGGGTCATCGGACGCAGTCCGGTCCAGAATGTAGCCTGCTCCACATGACCGCCGCGCGGGAAAAGATCGCGTACAACCATCTCCAGCGTTTCGCGGCGAGGCTGCAGCAATTCGGTATTGAAGCCAACAATCTCCGCCATGCCGCCAACGCGAATACGGTTATCAAAGCGGGTTATGGCGATCTTGTAGGTTTCATCAAGGATAGTAGAAACCGGGGCCCCATCATCCTGCGCCACCGGAATGGTCAAGGAATAACCTTTAAGCGGATAGACCGGAATATCAACAATACCTTTGAGCATCGCCGTGGAGTAAGAGCCAAACGCCATCACATAAGCATCGGCTTTAATGATTTCATCCCCACACTGAACGCCATATATTTGCTCACCCTCGCTGAGTAGCTTATCGACCGGGGTGTTAAAGCGGAACGTGACGCCCGCTTGCTCGGCCATCTGCGCCAGGCGCTGGGTAAACAGCTGGCAATCACCGGTTTCGTCATTTGGTAAACGCAAGCCGCCGGTCAGCTTATGCGCCACTTCCGCCAGCGCGGGTTCGACTTCCGCCAGGCGGTTTGCTTCAAGCAACTGATATGGCACGCCCGCATCTTCGAGCACGGCGATATCGCGGGTGGCGTTCTCATACTGTTGAGCAGTACGGAACAGCTGTAACGTTCCACCCTGACGTCCTTCATACTCAATGCCGGTAGAGGCGCGCAGCGCTTTCAGGCAATCACGGCTGTATTCCGCCAGCCGTACCATGCGTCCTTTGTTTTCCATGTAGTGACTGGTGTCGCAGTTACGCAGCATTTGCCACATCCATTTCAACTGGAACTGAGTCCCGTCGAGACGGACGGCCAGCGGGGCATGGCGCTGAAACATCCATTTAATTGCTTTAAGCGGTACGCCGGGCGCCGCCCATGGTGCTGCATACCCTGGAGAGATTTGTCCGGCGTTTGCCGCACTGGTTTCCAGTGCCGGACCGGGCTCACGATCAATGACGGTGACATCATGTCCAGCCTGACTTAAGTACCAGGCGCTGGTCACGCCAACGACACCACTTCCCAGTATGACAACTCGCATAGCCACTCCGTTAACAGTAAAAGAACAATCATCTAATTACATCTTGATAACTCAGTTGAAAATATTATTCAACATATGGCTTTTTTATGGTGACTTATCTCACATATAGCAGTGATTGCTGGGAACTCCCGGCTTTGGAATCTCATGCTGTGCGTTATTTTTATCCAGCATAAAATTTTGCGGATATGCCTTTTTTCTGCGCTTCGCTAACGTGAAATCGCAAAGAAAAAATTTCTGCCGCAGCACGTTTTTTAACACCATGATCTATGCTTGAAATGAGGTACTCCACACAGAGAGTGCCGCCAACAATGAGGGTGCGCGAATGGCTACGATTGATTCCATGAACAAGGACAGCACACGGTTAAGCGATGGACCCGACTGGACGTTTGATCTGCTGGATGTCTATCTGGCGGAAATAGACCGCGTGGCGAAACTCTACAGACTGGATACCTACCCGCACCAAATCGAGGTGATTACCTCCGAACAGATGATGGATGCCTACTCCAGCGTCGGGATGCCAATCAACTATCCGCACTGGTCGTTTGGTAAGAAGTTTATTGAAACCGAGCGCTTGTATAAGCATGGTCAGCAGGGGCTGGCCTATGAAATCGTCATTAACTCCAATCCGTGTATCGCGTATCTGATGGAAGAGAACACCATCACCATGCAGGCGCTGGTGATGGCGCATGCCTGCTACGGACATAACTCTTTCTTCAAAAATAACTACCTGTTCCGTAGCTGGACGGATGCCAGCTCCATTGTCGACTATCTGATCTTCGCGCGAAACTACATTACCCAGTGTGAAGAGCGTTACGGTGTGGATGAAGTCGAAAAGCTCCTCGACTCCTGCCATGCGCTGATGAACTACGGCGTGGACCGTTACAAACGACCGCAAAAAATCTCGCTTCAGGAAGAGAAAGCCCGGCAGAAAAGCCGTGAAGAGTATCTACAAAGCCAGGTGAATATGCTGTGGCGCACGCTGCCGAAGAAAGAGGAAGAGAAAACCATTTCCGAAGCGCGGCGATATCCTTCCGAGCCGCAAGAAAACCTGCTCTATTTTATGGAAAAAAACGCGCCGCTACTGGAGTCCTGGCAGCGTGAGGTCTTACGCATCGTGCGCAAGGTCAGCCAGTATTTTTATCCGCAGAAACAGACGCAGGTGATGAATGAAGGCTGGGCCACCTTCTGGCATTACACCATCCTTAACCACCTTTATGATGAAGGTAAAGTTACCGAGCGTTTTATGCTGGAGTTTCTGCATAGCCATACCAACGTGGTTTTCCAGCCGCCGTACAATAGTCCGTGGTATAGCGGGATAAACCCTTACGCGCTGGGCTTTGCGATGTTCCAGGATATCAAGCGTATCTGTCAGTCCCCCACCGAGGAAGACAGGTACTGGTTCCCGGATATTGCCGGTTCCGACTGGTTGGAAACGCTGCATTTTGCGATGCGCGATTTTAAAGATGAGAGTTTTATCAGTCAGTTCCTGTCACCAAAAGTGATGCGCGATTTCCGCCTGTTCACCGTGCTGGATGACGATCGCCACAATTACCTGGAGATTTCCGCTATCCATAATGAGGAAGGATATCGTGAAATTCGTAGCCGACTGTCGTCGCAATATAATCTCAGCAACCTGGAGCCGAATATTCAAGTCTGGAATGTCGATCTGCGCGGCGACCGTTCGCTCACCTTACGTTATATTCCGCATAACCGTGCCCCGCTGGATAAGGGACGCAAAGAGGTACTGAAACATGTGCACCGGTTATGGGGTTTTGACGTGATGCTGGAGCAGCAGAATGAAGATGGCAGCGTGGAGCTGCTGGAGCGTTGCCCGCCGAGGATGAACGGTCTGTAAATCTTATTGCCGGAGGCGGTGTAAACACCTTATCCGGCCTGCGCATTCGAGGCCGGATAACACGCTTTAGCGTCGCCATCCGGCATTGCGTAATTAGCGTCCCTGAATAGCTAAATCGCCCGGCAGGTTTTTCTGCATACGATGCCAAATCTCGCCGCTGTCGTGACCATAGCGGCGCACCGTTTCATAAACCTGCTCATGAGCGCCCTGCTCACACAGTTCTGACAGCTTACGATAGAAGCTCAGCGCCAGACCACGCGCTTCTGGATTAGCAAAATAATGACGACCAATACGGGTATATAACCCTTTCATTCCGTTGAGGATCAGACCGTATATGGGGTTACCGGACGCAAATGCCAGACCGCGAAAAATGTTGTAGTCCAGATCGGCGAACGCATCAGCGTGGTCAGCTACCTGATTTGCTGTCGCCAACACCTCCTGCGCTTTGTCAGGATGCTGGCGAAACGCGGTGCGGATAAAGATGGTTGAAATGTTGGTGCGCACAGACAGCAGATTATCGATCAACTGCGGTACGCTCTCGTGATCGAGGCGCGCCAGCGTTTCAAGAATATTCAACCCGGAGGTTTCCCAGAAGTTATTCACCTTCGTCGGTTTGCCGTGTTGAATGGTCAACCAGCCGTCCCGCGCCAGACGCTGTAATACTTCGCGCAACGTAGTACGTGTCACTCCGATCAGTTCAGAGAGTTCACGTTCAGCGGGCAAAATAGTGCCAGGTGGGAAGCGGTTATTCCAGATACTCTCAATGATGTACTCTTCCGCGAACCCCGCCGGGCTTTGCGCCTTAATGACCATAGTAATAATTCCATTACACAGCAAAACATAGTTACAGTTATCATACCAGACGGGTTTCATAGCTGATAGCTGACGAAATGAAGAAAAAGTGGATCAAGGCTTCATTTTCCAGATAACGCTGATACTCACTCCCCCCTTGCCATTCACGTGAAGAGCTTGCCTGCGCCCCCTCCTCCCGCTAAGCTTTGCGGTCAAACATAAAAACATCATTTCATTTTTAAAGGTAGGGAAATCACCATGGAGCTATCATGGAGCCGCGCGATGTGGCGGAATTTTTTAGGTCAGTCGCCAGACTGGTATAAACTTGCACTGCTCATCTTCTTAGTCGCTAACCCGATTATTTTTTTCATCAATCCCTTTATTGCAGGCTGGTTGTTGGTGGCCGAGTTCATTTTTACGCTGGCAATGGCGCTAAAATGTTATCCACTGCTGCCGGGCGGGCTGTTGGCAATTGAAGCTGTCATCATTGGCATGACCAGCGCCGCGCATGTACGTGAAGAAGTTGCCGCCAACCTTGAGGTGTTACTGCTGCTGATGTTTATGGTGGCAGGCATCTACTTTATGAAGCAACTGCTGTTGTTTATTTTCACCCGTCTTCTGCTCAGTATTCGTTCCAAGTCACTGCTTTCGCTCTCCTTTTGCATTGCTGCCGCCTTCCTGTCCGCGTTCCTTGACGCGTTGACCGTCGTTGCCGTGGTGATAAGCGTAGCGGTCGGTTTTTATGGCATCTACCATCGCGTGGCCTCTTCCCGTGGGGAAGATAACAATATGCTCGATGACAGCCATATCGATCAGCACAACAAGGTCGTTCTGGAGCAGTTCCGTGGTTTTCTGCGTAGCCTGATGATGCACGCAGGCGTCGGTACGGCGTTAGGCGGCGTAATGACCATGGTTGGTGAACCGCAAAACCTGATTATCGCCAAAGCAGCTGGCTGGCACTTTGGCGACTTCTTCCTGCGCATGTCACCGGTCACCGTTCCGGTGCTGATTTGCGGTCTGCTAACCTGCGTGCTGGTCGAGAAATTACGTTGGTTCGGCTATGGCGAAACGCTGCCGGAGACCGTCCGCGATGTCCTGCAAAAATTTGACGATCAGAGCCGTCAGCAGCGAACCCGCCAGGACAAGATCAAACTGATTATCCAGGCGATTATCGGCGTCTGGCTGGTGGTCGCCCTGGCACTGCATCTGGCGGAAGTGGGATTAATTGGTCTGTCAGTGATTATTCTGGCAACGTCGTTAACCGGCGTTACCGACGAACATGCTATAGGCAAAGCCTTTACCGAGTCGCTGCCCTTCACCGCCCTGCTGACCGTGTTCTTCTCTGTTGTTGCGGTGATCATCGATCAGCAGCTCTTTTCGCCGATTATTCAGTTCGTTTTACAAGCCTCTGAACACGCACAATTAACGCTGTTCTATCTGTTTAATGGTCTGCTGTCGTCTATTTCTGATAACGTCTTTGTCGGCACTATCTACATCAACGAAGCCAAAGCGGCCCTGGAACAGGGGACTATCAGCCTTAATCAGTATGAACTGTTAGCGGTGGCGATTAACACCGGTACCAACTTGCCTTCCGTGGCCACACCAAACGGGCAGGCGGCGTTCCTGTTTCTGCTGACTTCCGCCCTGGCACCATTGATTCGCCTCTCTTATGGTCGCATGGTATGGATGGCTCTGCCTTATACCCTTGTACTGACGCTCGTCGGGTTGCTTTGCGTGGAGTTCACACTTGTTCCAATGACCGAATGGATGACCCAGTCGGGCTGGTTAGCTACACTTTCATAACAATTAGCCGGGCAAATCACTGCCCGGTTTGACTTTTTGCATGATAATTATCCGATTACGCAAATTTTCAATTCCCGCTAGTGGCGCATAAAGTGAATTGGTTTAAACTGCGGTCTCTACGCATGTTGCAGGGAAATTATTATGTTGCGATTTTTAAACCAGTGTTCCCGTGGTCGTGGAGCGTGGTTATTGTTGGCGTTTACCGCCTTTGCGCTGGAACTCGTTGCGTTGTGGTTCCAGCACGTCATGCTGCTAAAACCTTGCGTGTTGTGTATTTATGAACGTAGCGCATTATTTGGCGTGATGGGTGCGGGACTGGTGGGGGCTATCGCGCCAAAAACACCGCTGCGCTATGTGGCAATGGTTATCTGGATTTACAGTGCCTGGCGCGGTCTTCAGTTAGCGTATGAACACACCATGATTCAGCTTCACCCGTCACCATTTATGACCTGTGATTTTGCCGCGCGCTTTCCGAGCTGGTTACCGCTGGATAAATGGCTGCCGCAGGTGTTTGTGGCATCGGGCGACTGCGCTGAGCGTCAGTGGTCGTTTTTAACCCTCGAAATGCCGCAGTGGCTGCTCGGGATCTTCGCCGCATATCTTGTTGTGGCGATACTGGTCGTCATAGCACAACCGTTTAAACCGAAAAAACGTGACCTTTTCGGTCGCTAACAGAGACGCTCCTTCGGGAGCGTTTTTTTTGGCTTAAATTCATTGCCTGCTGGCATCTATAAGATGTATATTAAATACATCTTATAGATGCCACACGAAGGAGATGTCTTATGTCCCATTTACGCATCCCGGCAAACTGGAAAGTTAAACGCTCTACTCCCTTCTTTACGAAAGACAATGTTCCTGCGGCACTGCTCTCCCACCACAACACCGCTGCGGGGGTGTTTGGACAGCTCTGCGTGATGGAAGGCACAGTAACGTATTATGGCTTTGCCAATGAAGACGCAAAAGAACCCGAAGTGAAAGTAGTGATTAATGCCGGCCAGTTCGCGACCAGCCCACCACAATACTGGCATCGCGTTGAATTAAGTGACGATGCGCAATTCAACATCAATTTCTGGGTTGAAGACGACAACCATGGAGATGAGATGTATCAGGCGAAAAAATCTTAACCTTTAACGCCTGCTAATCGATGGGCGGCTCAGTCCGCCCATGAAGGTTTGTTCAGGATATGATCCTGCCAGTCGCGCACTTCTGATTCTTTTACCGCAATATGACGTACCGAAATACGTTCGCCATGCATTGCCGCTTTCGACCCGGTCAGCAACGGATGCCATTCTGGCAACCCTTTTCCTTCCGCCAGCAGACGATAAGCACAGGTCATCGGCAACCATTCAAAGGTAGGCAGATTATCACGCGTGAGTTTGATGCAGTCCGGCTCGTATTCGAATCGACGTTCGTAGTTACGGCACTGGCAGGTTTTAATATTGAGCTGCTTACAGGCGACGTTGGTAAAATAGATTTCGTCAGTGTCTTCATCCATCAGCTTATGCAGGCAGCATTGACCACACCCATCACATAATGACTCCCACTCGGCATCGGTCATTTCATCAAGGGTTTTACTTTGCCAGAAAGGTATGTCGCTCATCAGGGTATCCGCTATCGTAATAAAGCTGCACCTTATAACCAGTCTGGCACGCCCGCCTGAAAAGGCGGCAAGCAGAGATTACAGCACTCGGGTGGTCAGAGTTTGTCCGTGGAAACTGATAGCCAGTTCATCACCACTACTTAACGGTCCAACCCCTGCTGGCGTACCCGTCAGCACCACATCGCCCGCTTTGAGCGTAAAGAAACGGCTCATGTAGGCAATCAAAGGAACAATGGGATGGATCATATCTGCCGTCGAGCCGTGCTGACGCGTTTCGCCGTTTACCGTCAAGCCGAGCATTGTATCCTGCGGATCACCATCAAATTCCGCCACCGGGATAAATCCTGACAGCGGGCATGAGTTATCAAAGCCCTTGGCTTTTTCCCACGGCTGACCGGCTTTCTTCATTTTGCCCTGAATATCGCGCAGGGTTAGATCCAGCGCTACGCCATAGCCAGCGATGGCTTTACGCACATGTTCTTCTGTCGCCTGGCGTAAGGTTGCGCCAATCAGTACCGCCAGCTCAACCTCATGGTGAACCGACCCCATATCGGATGGGATCGCCAGCGGCTGGCGCAAATCACACAGCGCAGTTTCCGGTTTGATAAACAGTACCGGCTCTTCCGGGGTGGTTCCCCCCATCTCTTTTATATGGTTGGCATAGTTACTGCCTACGCAAACCACCTTACTCACCGGATAATCCAGCAGAGCACCATGCCAGTTGTGATGTTGATACATTACTTTCCCCTAACGTAGTCATAGATTTCAGGTACTGCATCGATGGAACGTGCTGCTGCCGGATGCAGTTTAACGTTTAGCGTCTGATGTATTTTGTTTGGCCGCTGCCAGATGCTGTTTGAGCAAATCTTCTGGCGGTGGCGGTATTTGTAAATAATAGCCCTGCTCGATTAGCGCCTGTTTTACTTTTTCAAGATCGGCATTAACCAGTTTTTTTCGACCATCAAGCGGTAACATCATTGCCAGCGTTGGCTGACCAAATCCTTTCATCAGTTCTTCAGGAACTCGCGAGAAATCGTCTTTTTTTTCGACATATAAATAAGTCTGGTCACGTTTGCTGCTTCGGTAGATCACACAAAACATATCTTTTACTCTGAATTCACGGAATGGTGGCTTGCCTCAATATAATACTGACTATAACATGCCTTATAGTCTTCGGAATATCACCCCGCGCTGGGGATGATAAATAGCAAATTGAGTAAGGCCAGGATGTCAAACACGCCAATCGAGCTTAAAGGCAGTAGCTTCACCTTATCAGTGGTTCATTTACATGAAGCAGAACCCGAGGTTATTCGTCAGGCGTTGGAAGACAAAATCGCGCAGGCCCCTGCATTTTTAAAACATGCGCCCGTAGTGGTTAACGTGAGTGGTCTTGAAAGCCCGGTAAACTGGTCGGCGCTGCAGGAAGTTGTCGCGTCTACCGGCTTGCGCATTATCGGCGTTAGCGGATGCAAAGACGCTCGATTAAAGGCTGAAATTGACGAAATGGGACTTCCTTTACTGACTGAAGGTAAAGAAAAAGCGCTTCGTCCCGCGCCTGTTGAGGCTCCAGTTCCCGTCCCGCCGCCGCAAAACGTTACTCCCATCACAAAAACACGATTAATAAATGTACCGGTTCGTTCCGGTCAGCGCATTTATGCTCCACAATGTGATCTGATTGTTACAAGCCACGTCAGTGCGGGCGCAGAGCTTATCGCTGATGGCAATATTCATGTTTATGGGATGATGAGAGGTCGAGCGCTGGCAGGCGCAAGCGGTGACCGGGAAGCGCAAATTTTTTGTACCCACCTGACGGCAGAACTGGTGTCTATCGCAGGTGTTTATTGGCTGAGTGATAAAATCCCAGCAGAATTTTATGGCAAAGCGGCACGCCTGCAATTAGCAGAGAACGCTTTGACAGTTCAACCGTTGAATTGATCCCTTTTTAACAAGGAATTTCTATGGCACGCATTATTGTTGTTACTTCGGGTAAAGGGGGCGTTGGCAAAACCACCTCCAGCGCGGCCATCGCTACAGGTTTGGCCCAGAAGGGAAAGAAAACTGTCGTTATTGATTTTGATATCGGCCTGCGTAACCTTGATCTCATTATGGGTTGTGAACGCCGCGTCGTTTACGACTTCGTCAACGTTATTCAGGGCGATGCGTCGTTAAATCAGGCGTTAATCAAAGATAAGCGTACCGAGAATCTCTTTATTCTTCCGGCCTCACAGACCCGCGATAAAGACGCGCTGACGCGTGAAGGCGTCGCAAAAGTTCTGGACGATCTGAAAGCGATGGACTTTGACTTCATCGTCTGCGATTCCCCGGCGGGTATCGAAACCGGCGCGCTGATGGCCCTGTATTTTGCTGATGAAGCCATCATCACCACAAACCCGGAAGTCTCTTCTGTACGCGACTCAGACCGTATTCTGGGTATTCTGGCGTCGAAATCCCGCCGTGCAGAAAACGGTGAAGAGCCGATTAAAGAGCATCTGTTGCTTACGCGCTACAACCCTGGCCGCGTAAATAAAGGTGACATGCTGAGCATGGAAGACGTACTGGAAATTCTGCGAATCAAGCTGGTTGGCGTGATTCCTGAAGATCAGTCAGTCCTGCGCGCGTCTAACCAGGGTGAGCCGGTTATTCTCGACATCAATGCTGATGCCGGTAAAGCTTATGCTGATACCGTAGACCGTCTGTTGGGAGAAGAACGTCCTTTCCGCTTCATTGAAGAAGAGAAGAAAGGTTTCCTCAAACGCCTGTTCGGAGGATAAGTTATGGCATTACTGGATTTTTTTCTCTCGCGGAAAAAGAGCACAGCGAACATCGCTAAAGAGCGACTGCAGATTATTGTTGCGGAACGTCGTCGTAGTGACGCCGAGCCACATTATTTACCGCAGCTAAGGAAGGATATTCTCGACGTTATCTGCAAGTATGTACAAATTGATCCAGAAATGGTCACCGTACAGCTTGAACAAAAAGACGGCGATATTTCGATCCTCGAGCTCAACGTAACATTACCTGAAGCAGAAGAGTCTAAATAACCTTTTGTGTAAATGCGTCATGGTTGCAAAAAAGGCAGATTATTCTGCCTTTTTTAATTTTCGTCCTTTGCTAATCTGCAACACCTTTATTCCAACGTAAACTTCGGGTAGTTTTCGGCAAAATAGCGGCGCAAATACTCAACAGTAATACGGATTTTTGCCGACGTCGCCAGGCGTGAAACATAAACCGCCCAAATATTTGCTGGTTGATAATACTCAGGCAATATGTGTATCAGATGTCCGCTGGCAATGTTGCCACAGACATCCCACCACGAACGCAGAGCAATTCCCTGGCCGTCAAGACACCATTGATGCACCACTTCGCCATGATTAGATGACAGAGGCCCGGTCACTTTAATTGAGTGAGTCCCCTCTTTATTGCGCATTTGCCAGATACCAAACGGATGGTCACGCTCTTTAATGACCAGACAGGGAAAAGTAGAGAGATCGTTCAGTTGCTTCGGCATTCCATGCTGCGCCACAAACTCCGGCGAGGCGCAAAGAATACGATAGTTAGTCGCCAGTTTACGGGCAATCAGATTAGGTGCGATATCATCCCCGATACGAATATCGAGATCGACGCCCTCATTCACCAGGTCCACCAGACGGTCTTCAACATCGAATCTCAGCTCCAGCTGCGGGTACTCTTTCGCCAGCGCAGACAATGCAGGAGCCACCACCCGGCGGCCAAAACCAAAACTGCTGATAATACGTAACATCCCTTGCGGGATCTGCCTGACATCGGACAGCTCGTCCATCATCTGATCAACATCATGCAGGATCCGCTGCGCCCATTCGTATATCCGCTCCCCCTCTTCCGTGATGGTCACCCGCCGTGTTGTCCGGTGTAATAGCACCACGTTCAGCGTCTGCTCCAGGAGGGCTACACGCTTACTGATATAAGCCGGTGATACACCCAACTCTTCGGCGACGGCGGCAAAACCCGCGCGGCGCGCAACCAGCATAAAGACGCGCAAATCATTTAACAGCGGCAGATTATTCATGATCTGTGTTTTATGTTTCACCAGTTAGGGGGATTAACTATCGTCCAGTCAATTATAGGATGAGGGGAAAGTCAATTTTGATGGCGTACAAGTGAGAGCTGCTATGAAGAAAACCTATCGTATTGCCGCTATCCCCGGAGATGGCATTGGTAAAGAAGTCCTGCCTGAAGGCATTCATGTGTTACAGGCAGCCGCCGAACGCTGGGGCCTGTCACTTAGCTTTGAACAAATAGAGTGGGCCAGTTGCGAATACTACGCCCATCACGGCAAGATGATGCCGGATGACTGGCGTGAACAGTTGCAATCCTTCGATGCGATCTATTTTGGTGCCGTGGGCTGGCCGGACACCGTCCCGGACCACATCTCACTCTGGGGTTCGCTGCTTAAGTTTCGCCGCGAATTCGATCAGTACGTTAACCTGCGCCCGGTGCGGCTGTTTCCCGGGGTCCCTTGTCCCCTGGCGGGCAAACAGCCGGGTGACATTGATTTCTACGTCGTGCGTGAGAACACCGAGGGGGAGTACTCTTCCCTCGGCGGACGTGTGAGCGAAGGTACCGAACACGAGATGGTGATCCAGGAGTCAGTTTTCACCCGTCGTGGTGTCGACCGTATATTGCGTTACGCCTTTGAACTGGCGCAAAGCCGCCCGCGCAAAACGCTAACCTCAGCGACTAAATCAAACGGTCTTGCCATCAGTATGCCCTACTGGGACGAGCGCGTCGAAGCGATGGCGGTCAACTATCCAGAGATCCGCTGGGATAAACAGCATATTGATATTCTCTGCGCCCGCTTTGTGATGCAGCCGGAACGTTTTGACGTCGTGGTCGCTTCCAATCTGTTTGGCGATATTCTCTCCGATCTCGGTCCGGCCTGTACCGGTACAATTGGCATTGCGCCATCAGCCAACCTAAACCCGGAACGCACCTTCCCGTCCCTGTTCGAGCCGGTACACGGTTCAGCCCCTGATATCTACGGTAAAAATATCGCCAACCCAATCGCGACAATCTGGGCTGGCGCGATGATGCTCGACTTCCTTGGTCACGGTGATGCCAACTATAAGGCCGCCCACGACGGCATTCTGGCGGCAATTGAGCAAGTTATTGCCAGCGGTCCGAAAACGCCAGATATGAAAGGTAACGCCACCACACAGCAGGTTGGTGAGGCCATTAGTCGGGCATTGCGCCTTTAAGCTTCGTGCCATTAAAAACGGGAGCACC
This sequence comes from Citrobacter sp. wls717, assembly GCF_005280955.1. Classification (NCBI taxonomy): domain Bacteria; kingdom Pseudomonadati; phylum Pseudomonadota; class Gammaproteobacteria; order Enterobacterales; family Enterobacteriaceae; genus Citrobacter; species Citrobacter sp. wls717. Next base: position 232,478 of record NZ_SZWW01000053.1, on the reverse strand, counting down.
CGGCTCTAATACCGATCCGTTAAGCATGAATGGAGAACATGTGATTCTTACTGAGGATTCCGTTCACCTCAGCGCTGTCATTTCTTGAAACGCAGTTACCCGTGAACGGGCAAGGGAGGCTCACCGCCTCCTCCCTTGCAACCCAGGCTCCCGGCGGGATTGTAAAGGGCGTGGCGGAGAACGCCCTTTATACGCTCACAGGAATCAGTGTCTCAGAGAAACGATGAACATGAGGTGAACGGAACCCTTTCTCTGATATTGCATGTTCATTACTTCCGCTAATACTGGTTGATGCTTTCTGATACTGAGACGCTAACTGACTAGCATTAAAGCACCCGGCTCCCTTTTTAGCTTGCTTACTGCGGATACTCCAACAGCAGCGCGTTAAGACGCTCAGCCATCAGTTCGCCACGCCAGCCGGAAATCAGCTCAGGCAGGGATTGCTGCGGCTTTAATTTCCAGTGCCAGTTGAGCAATTGGTTGATCTGGCGGCGTGAAGCCAGCAGCTCGACGCTGAGATTTTGCTCCGCACTGACTTCGGCAACCAGCGCCTTAATGGCTTTGAACGCCTTGCGGTAGCCTGGCATATCCATCAAATTCAGTAGCGGTTGCGGCAGCGACGCCTCCGGTAAAGCCTGCGCTTTCTCGACAAGGGAAATCAGCGTCTTGCCGTGGAAGCGAATTTCGCTGCCGGAAAGCCCCAGGCTGTCCAGTTCGCCCAGACTACCCGGCATATAACGCGCCACCGCCCATAAGTGTTCCTCACGCACCACGAAGTTTACCGCCAGATCGCGCTCGCGCGCTTTACGCAGTCGCCAGTCGGCAAGCAGTTGCAGACAGGCCAACTGACGGGTACGCAGTTGCCAGGCATTGGTGATCTCGCGCCAGGCATCCTCGGGCGCCAGAATCTCCTGGCGACGCTGCTGCATTAAGCGACATTCGTCCAGCGCGGCGGGCAGCCAGCCGCTGGCTTCGGTTTCAGCCATCAGCGTTGTGGTGATCGGTAACAAATACCAGACGTCAGCCGCCGCGTATTCACACTGACGCTCGGTCAGCGGCCTGGCCAGCCAGTCTGTACGGGATTCGCTTTTGTCCAGGGCTATGCCAGTAAACTCTTCCACCATCGCGGCAAACCCCCACGACAGCGGACGACCGCAAAAAGCGGCGAGGATTTGCGTGTCAATCAACGGCTGCGGGAGTTCCCCAAAGGCATTGAGAAACACCTCCAGATCTTCACTACCGGCATGCAGAAACTTGGTTATCGCCGTATCACGTAAAATATCGCGTAGTGGCGACCAGTCAGTGATCCCCTGTGGGTCAATCAGAGCAACGTGTTTGCCATCAAACAGCTGGATCAACCCCAACTGCGGATAATAGGTACGCGTGCGAACAAATTCGGTATCCAGGGCTATCGCCGGAAATTCACGGACGGCTTCGCACAGCGTGGCCAACGCGTCGTCCGTAGTGATCATTTGATAATTCAAATCGTGCTCTCTTAGGTTTACGCCAAAAAAAACGCCGGATTACCCGGCGTTTTCTGCTGGCTGACTTAACGCTCAGACTTTATTGTCCACTTTGGCACGTGCTTCGTCACGTAATTCTCGTCGCAAAATCTTTCCAACGTTAGATTTTGGCAACTCATCACGAAACTCCACCAGCTTCGGTACTTTATAGCCCGTCAGATGACGACGACAAAAAGTGACCAGCGCTTCTTCGGTTAATGAGGCATCTTTCTTCACCACGAAGATTTTTACCGCCTCACCGCTGCTGCCCGATGGAACGCCAACCGCAGCGACTTCCTGTACGCCAGAATGTTGCATCACCACGTCTTCAATTTCATTCGGATAAACGTTAAAGCCGGACACCAGGATCATATCTTTCTTACGATCGACAATCCGCAGGAAGCCTTCATCATCCATCACCGCAATATCGCCAGTGTGCAACCAGCCGTCTTTGACGATTTCATCAGTCGCATCCGGTCGCTGCCAGTAACCCAGCATCACCTGCGGACCTTTCACGCACAGTTCGCCCGGCTCTCCCGGCGGCACTTCGTTATCGTCGTCATCCACCAGCTTGACCTCGGTGGAAGGAACCGGTAAACCGATACTGCCGCTGTGGTAGTCGATATCGTGAGGGTTGACGCTCACCAGCGGAGCGCACTCCGTCAGGCCATAGCCTTCCAGCAGATACTGACCCGTCAGCTTCACCCAACGCTCGGCCACCGCCTGTTGAACCGGCATGCCGCCGCCTGCCGAAAGATGCAGTGAGGAGAAATCCAGTTGCTGGAACTCTTTGTTATTCAGCAGCGCGTTAAACAGCGTGTTAACGCCAGTCATCGCGGTGAAGGGGTATTTCGCCAGCTCTTTGACCAGTCCTGGAATATCGCGCGGATTCGTAATCAGCAGGTTTTGACCGCCCAGCTCAATAAACAGCAGGCAGTTCATTGTCAGCGCGAAAATGTGATACAGCGGTAAGGCCGTTACCACCAGCTCTTTACCCGGATGCAGCAACGGTCCGTAGGTGGCGTTAACCTGCTCAAGGTTAGCCAGCATGTTGCGGTGCGTGAGCATCGCGCCTTTCGCCACACCGGTTGTCCCGCCGGTATATTGCAGGAACGCCAAATCTTCCGACACCACTTCAGGCTTCACATACTGCATGCGATAACCGTTTTGCAGCGCACTGCGAAACGAGATGGCATCCGGCAGGTGATATTTTGGCACCAGGCGCTTAATGTACTTCACGACAAAGTTAACCAGCGTCCCTTTGGCGGTAGAAAGTTGATCGCCCATACGCGTCAGGATCACGTGTTGCACCGACGTTTTATCGACCACCTTTTCCAGCGTGTGAGCAAAGTTAGACACGATGACAATCGCCGACGCGCCGCTGTCATTGAGCTGGTGTTCCAGCTCGCGAGGCGTGTACAGGGGGTTCACGTTCACGACGATCATGCCAGCACGTAAAATCCCAAACAGGGCGACCGGATATTGCAGTAGGTTCGGCATCATCAGCGCGACGCGATCGCCCTTTTTCAGCCCGAGCCCTTGTTGCAAATAGGCCGCAAACGCCCGGCTGCGCTCTTCAAGCTTGCGGAAGGTCATCACCTCCCCCATGTTTACAAACGCGGGCTGATCGGCATAGCGCCTTACTGAGTGTTCAAAGAGTTCCACCAGGGATTGATAACGGTCAGGATTGATCTCCGCAGGGACACCAGCGGGATAACGGTTAAGCCAAACCTTTTTCAATACATCACCTCTAAAATGCATATTCGTCGTCATCACAACCCCAGGCAATAAACAAACTGTTAACATAATATTAACTCAGCGTACCAGTTTGTTTATTACACAACGACAAGGTTGCGAAGCACGTCACTATTTATTTTTCTTATATCCACATTAATGCAGAAACAGCGGACGAGCCGCTGTTTCTTTTACTAATAAAACAAAGAGTTACTCAGTTACTATGGTCTGAACCTGTGCCGGACCGGGATTGTACCATCCCCATCCGCCGTAGCCACCGTAAGGCCAGCCACGCGCGCCGTAGAACCAGGGGTCGATCGGCTGAGGCGGCATAACAATCTGCTGAGTAATATGCCAGCGTTTATAACCGGTTACCTGCATCAGCATGAATTTATACGGCGTACTGCCAATTTTTCCGTCCACTGTTCCGCTAATCGGACCGACGACGGTAACCAGTTGACCACGAAAATCCACCGGGTCGAGAAAGCCGTTTACATCGGCAAAAATTCGTCCGCGAGAGGCTTCGCCCAGCACGGGGCGCGCCCCGCTATCGAGAGGAACCGTGGCAATTTCCAGACGGGATTTCCCCTGCTGGTTCTGAATATCCACCACTTTGCCACCAAAACGCGCTTCCTGTCCGACATAAAGCTGCGGCGCATTCATCACCCGCACCAGATCCTGCTGTGGCGTAGGGCTTGAGCCTTTAATCGCATCCGGGATGGTAACGCAGCCGCTTAGCATTAACGCCAATACGCCCGCCAACACACCTTTCACTACCTGCTTTTGCACCGCCATATTGCGACTCCCTCTTCTTAGCGCCTGCCCCGGAAAATTCACCGATGCGGGTCACTGACGACTGCGCGAATTAACCGGGGATGTACTACTAAGATTCATTCTTTACCGGGAAGTTTCTTCCACGCCACGGTGTTACGTAAATAAACCGGTTCAGCATGTTCAACCGCCACGGTCTTACCGGCAGCCAGCAATTGCGTGGCGACAGGCAGCATGTCTTCAGCCGCCGGCAGCAGAACACCGCCATCGCTCAGCGTCAGGCCGCTGTCTTTACCCAGTTCAGGCCAGGCAGGCCACCCAGTTCCGACAGTGACCCATTCGCCAGACAGTTGCAGCAAGCGTTCATGTACTTGTTCAGGCGTTAACACGGCTTCGGTTTCTTCACCGCGCCAGATGCCATTTTCATCACGCTGGTATTCGGCCCAGTAAACCTCGCCCATTCGCGCATCAATCGCCGCCAGCACGCGGGTGGCGCCAGACTTACGCCAGGCCCCCTGCGCCATGGTCGCCAGGGTAGAGACGCCGATCATCGGTAAATTCGCGCCTAACGCCAACCCCTGAGCAATGCCAATCCCGATACGTACGCCGGTGAAACTGCCTGGGCCGCGACCAAACGCCAGGGCGTCGATATCGGATAAGGCTAATTCGCCAGCGGCCAGGATCTCCTGGACCATCGGTAAAATTCGTTGGGTATGTTCTCGTGGGCAAAGCTCGAAATGAGCTTTGATAGTACCGTCATTCCACAGGGCAACAGAGCACGCCTCTGTGGCGGTATCGATAGCCAGAATTCGCATGGGTGTTTGTGATCAGATCAATAAATTTGGCGCGCATCTTACCACACTCCGTAACAAATTACTCAGTCGATGGTATGGCAAGAAAACGGACAGCACGCGCAATGTCACGCGTGCGCGGCGCAGGCGGAAGACTCGCCAGGAAGGTAGCGCCGTAGGGTCGCATCACCAGGCGGTTGTCGCAAATTACCAGCACGCCGCGATCGTCTGCGTCACGAATCAGTCGTCCTACCCCCTGTTTCAGGGTGATTACCGCATCCGGGAGTTGAACCTCGTCGAAGGGATCGCCGCCGCGCAGGCGACAGTCTTCCATCCGGGCTTTTAACAGCGGGTCATCCGGCGAAGTGAACGGCAGTTTATCGATAATGACCAGCGACAGCGTATCGCCACGCACGTCTACCCCTTCCCAGAAGCTGCTGGTAGCAACCAGTAACGCATTACCTGCGCTGACAAACTGCTGTAACAGTTGTCCTTTACTGGTTTCGCCCTGCAACAGGACCGGCAGCGTCATGGTGGCGCGGAATTGTTCTGCCAGATCGCGCATCATCGCGTGTGAGGTACACAGCATAAAGCAGCGACCGTTGTTTGCTTCAATAATGGGACGCAGCATTGACGCTAACTGGCGCGCGGCTCCCGGCTGGTTGGTTTGCGGGAGATTACGCGGCACGCAGAGCAGCGCCTGACGCGTGTAATCAAAAGGACTCGGCAACAGCATCGACTCGGCGTCATCTATGCCCAGCCGCGCGGTGAAATGATGAAGGTCATCGTTTACCGACAGCGTCGCGGAGGTAAAAATCCAACAGCCCGGCTTTTGTTCCATCACTTCTTTGAATTTATCCGCCACGGTGAGCGGCGTTAGCGCAAGAGTGAAATGGCGGGAGGTGCATTCATACCAATAGCTGAAGCCTGGCTGGTTAATCTCTTTCAGGCGCTTCAAACGGGCGCGATAAAGCGTGGCACGCTCAAACGCAGCATCCAACAACGCCGAACGTCCAAGAGACAGTTTCGCCACGTCGTAACACAGCTCCAGCGTGTCATCGAGCAACAAAAACGCGCGCTGCACACGCTGGTCAGCCAGCAGTTCGCGCAGATTGCCGCGATAGCCCGGCTCGCCAAGTTGCAGGCGGAAGTCCTGCGCGCTTTGCGCCAGGCGATCGGCGCACTTCTGCAACTGCTGAGTGTCTTTCAGCTCGGTGCGATAGGCAATGGTGATGTCTTTCGCCAGGTCTAACAACTGACGACTGGAGAGCGATTGACCAAAGTACTGGCTGGCGATATCCGGTAACTGATGCGCTTCATCGAAGATCATCACTTCAGCTTCGGGGATCAGCTCGCCAAATCCGCTCTCTTTCACCACCATATCAGCGAGAAACAGATGGTGGTTGACCACAACCACATCTGCCTCCATCGCTTTTTTACGCGCTTTAACGACAAAACACTCTTTGTACAGCGGGCAGTCGCTGCCCAGACAATTGTCGTTGGTGCTGGTGACCAGCGGCCAGGCCTGAGAATCTTCCGCCACGCTGACGCAGGTACTGATGTCGCCATCAAGGGTTTGATTTGACCAGGAGCGCAGCAGAATGACGGATCGCCGCCCGCCAGCGCCTGCTGTTCAAGGCGTTCCAGACACAGATAGTTGGAGCGCCCTTTCAGCAGCGCCAGTTTGCCGGTGAATTCCAGCGCCTTTGCGACGGTCGGGAGATCGCGGCTATAAAGCTGATCCTGCAACGCTTTCGAACCGGTAGAGACGATGACTTTTTTACCCGCACGCAACGCAGGTGCCAGATAAGCGTAGGTTTTACCCGTTCCGGTTCCGGCTTCTACAACAAGCGGCTGTGATTTTTCAATGGCATGGCTAACGGCGAAGGCCATCTGCCGCTGTGGTTCACGCGGTTTAAAACCCGGTATCGCTTTAGCCAACTGACCGTCTGCTGCAAAATCGTCCGTCACACTGCCCCCTGTTCATTTGAACAGGGATTATGTCAGGCCAGCGGGTCTTTCGCCAGTTGAAGAGGTGACGTAGGCACAACATTATGGCAGTCTTGGCGCAACCTGAAGCCATTATGAAAAACGTAAATGAGGAATGATTTATGACAATTGTGCGCATTGATGCCGAAGCGCGTTGGTCCGACGTGGTTATCCATAACAACACGTTGTATTACACTGGTGTACCGGAAAACCTGGATGCAGACGCCTTTGAACAAACGGCGAATACGCTGGCGCAAATTGACGCAGTTCTGGAAAAACAGGGCAGCAACAAGTCACGTATTCTTGATGCCACCCTTTTTCTGGCAGATAAAAGTGACTTTGCCGCGATGAACAAAGCCTGGGACGCGTGGGTCGTTGCCGGTCACGCGCCGGTACGTTGTACGGTCCAGGCCGGGTTGATGAACCCGAAATACAAAGTAGAGATCAAGATTATCGCTGCGGTGTAAGCGACGTTACTCGTCTTCATCTTCGAAACGCGCCACGATCCGCTCGCCGGTATGGCTGGCGCGTAACTCTTCAGCAACCAGAGCAATCGCTTGTCCGCTGCTCATCCCTTGCGACATCAGTTCCTGAATACGCTCGACCGCTTTTTGCTGCTGCTCATGACTGAGTGAAGGTAAACCTGCAAACATTGTTAACTCCTGCTAAATTGTCTGCGCTAATTATTTCATGCTACCGGGCGGTTAGCCAGTAGAGTAGCAACGAGTCAGGACAGATGAAGACGTTATCTCCCGCAGTAATCACATTACCCTGGCGTCAGGACGCCGCTGAACGCTATTTTTCGACCTTAAGCCATCTCCCCTGGGCGATGCTGTTGCATTCGGGTCATGCTGACCATCCACATAACCGTTTTGATATTCTGGTGGCGGATCCCGTCGCCACGCTGGTTACGCGCGCGGAAGAAACCGTTGTCTATGACGGACACGCAACTGTACGCACGCTTGATGACCCAATGACGGTATTACATTCAGCGCTCAGCGCACGGGGGATTCACCCGAGCTATCACCCCAATCTGCCGTTTCAGGGCGGCGCGTTAGGTCTGTTTGGCTACGATCTTGGCAGAAGATTTGAATCGCTGCCCACGATTGCCACGCGCGATATTGCCCTGCCGGATATGGCCGTCGGCATTTACGACTGGGCGCTGATTGTCGATCATCAGTTGCAGGCCGTATCCCTGCTCAGCCATACCGATGTCGAAGCGCGGCTGCAATGGCTCAACGCGCAACAATCATCAAAACGTGAGCCATTTACATTAACCTCGGCGTGGCAGTCCAATATGAGCCGTGCCCAGTACGGCGAAAAATTCCGCCAGGTCCAGAGTTATCTGCACAGCGGCGACTGTTATCAGGTCAATCTCGCCCAGCGTTTTCAGGCGCATTATCAGGGCGATGAGTGGCAGGCATTTGTACGACTCAATCACGCTAATCGTGCACCGTTTAGCGCGTTCATTCGTCTTGAGGAAGGCGCAATCCTCAGCCTTTCACCCGAACGGTTTATTCTGTTGGAAAACCAGCACATCCAGACGCGTCCTATTAAAGGGACGCTGCCAAGACATGAAGATGCTGATGCCGATCGTGAGCAGGCTCAACTGCTGGCCCACTCACCGAAGGATCGTGCGGAAAACCTGATGATCGTCGATTTAATGCGCAATGACATCGGTCGCGTTGCCGTGCCGGGTTCGGTACAGGTTCCGGAGCTGTTTGTAGTCGAGCCGTTCCCTGCCGTTCATCATTTAGTCAGCACCATTACCGCACGTTTGCCGGAATCTTTGCACGCTACCGACCTGCTGCGCGCCGCCTTCCCCGGCGGCTCCATTACCGGCGCGCCGAAAGTGCGGGCGATGGAAATTATAGATGAGCTGGAGCCGCACCGACGTAATGCCTGGTGTGGCAGCATTGGTTACCTGAGCTTTTGCGGCAATATGGACACCAGCATCACCATTCGCACACTGACGGCCACAAACGGACACATTTATTGTTCCGCCGGCGGTGGCATTGTGGCGGACAGTCAGGAAGACGCGGAGTATCAGGAAACATTTGATAAAGTGAATCGTATTTTGCACCAACTGGAGAACTGACACGTGGAATACAGCAGCCTGACGCTTGATGATTTTTTATCGCGCTTCCAACTCCTGCGCCCGCAGGTCAACCATGCCGCGTTAAACCAGCGCCAGGCAGCCGTGCTGATCCCCGTCGTCCGCCGACCACAGCCGGGGCTGCTGCTAACCCAGCGATCCGTTCATCTACGCAAACATGCCGGCCAGGTCGCCTTTCCCGGCGGCGCGGTGGACAGCACCGATGCCTCGTTGATCGCCGCAGCCCTTCGCGAGGCGCATGAAGAAGTGGCCATTCCGCCGTCATGCGTTGAAGTGATCGGGGTCCTGCCGCCGGTCGACAGCGTCACCGGTTTTCAGGTTACCCCGGTCGTCGGCATTATCCCGCCTAATCTGCCGTATCGCGCCAGTGAAGATGAGGTTTCCGCGGTGTTTGAAATGCCGCTGGCGCAGGCGTTACATTTGGGGCGTTACCATCCGCTCGATATTTATCGTCGCGGTGATTCTCATCGCGTGTGGCTTTCGTGGTATGAGCAATATTTCGTCTGGGGAATGACCGCCGGGATAATTCGTGAGCTGGCTCTGCAAATTGGCGTCAAGCCCTGACTATACTTATCTTTACGCACTCCATAGACAACTTGAAACTCAGGTCACAACATTAGTAAAACCGCGGTTATCTATTAGTTTAATTCATGTGAATAGTTAAGCCGATCGCCGCGTTCCCTCTTACACTATGCGCAGTTATAACATCGTTACTGGAAAGCCCAGTCGCCCTGTAGGAGTATTATTGTGATTAGTCTATTCGACATGTTTAAGGTGGGGATTGGTCCCTCATCTTCCCATACCGTAGGGCCTATGAAGGCGGGTAAACAGTTCGTCGATGACCTGGTCGAAAAAGGATTACTGGACAGCGTTACTCGTGTTGCCGTCGACGTGTATGGTTCACTGTCGCTCACGGGTAAAGGTCACCACACCGATATCGCCATTATTATGGGTCTGGCGGGCAACGAGCCTGCTACCGTAAACATTGACAGCATTCCCGGATTTATCCGCGATGTAGAAGCGCGTGGACGCCTGCTGCTTGCGCAGGGTCAGCACGAAGTGGATTTCCCGCAGAATGATGGAATGCGTTTTCATAACGGCAACCTGCCGCTGCATGAAAACGGCATGCAGATCCATGCGTATAATGGCGAAACCGTCATTTACAGCAAAACGTACTACTCAATCGGCGGTGGATTCATCGTTGATGAAGAACATTTTGGTCAGGATACCACCAATGAGGTCAGCGTACCTTATCCGTTCAAATCCGCCACTGAAATGCTGGAATACTGCAACAGCACCGGCCTGTCCCTCTCTGGCATGGTGATGCAGAACGAACTTGCTCTGCACAGCAAAAAAGAGATTGAAGAGTACTTTGGCAACGTCTGGCAAACCATGCAGGCCTGTATCGATCGTGGGATGAACACCGAAGGCGTCCTGCCTGGGCCGCTGCGCGTTCCGCGTCGCGCCTCTGCCCTGCGTCGTATGTTGGTCTCCAGCGACAAGCTCTCCAACGATCCGATGAACGTGATCGACTGGGTGAACATGTTTGCGCTGGCCGTTAACGAAGAAAACGCCGCGGGTGGTCGCGTTGTCACAGCGCCAACTAACGGTGCCTGCGGTATCGTGCCTGCGGTCCTGGCCTATTACGATCATTTCATTGAGTCCGTCAGCCCGGATATCTACACCCGCTATTTCCTGGCGGCCGGCGCGATTGGCGCGCTGTACAAAATGAACGCATCTATCTCCGGTGCTGAAGTCGGCTGTCAGGGTGAAGTTGGCGTGGCTTGTTCTATGGCGGCTGCCGGTCTGGCTGAGCTACTGGGTGCAAGTCCTGAACAGGTGTGTGTTGCGGCAGAAATCGGTATGGAGCATAACCTCGGTTTAACCTGTGACCCGGTTGCCGGTCAGGTTCAGGTTCCGTGCATCGAACGTAACGCCATTGCTTCCGTGAAAGCTATCAATGCCGCACGTATGGCAATGCGCCGTACCAGTGCGCCACGCGTTTCACTGGATAAAGTCATTGAGACCATGTACGAAACGGGTAAAGACATGAACGCCAAATACCGCGAAACGTCCCGTGGTGGTCTGGCAATCAAAGTTCAGTGTGACTAATACTTAATTTTCGCCCATCTGCGACGGATGGGCGAATTTATCTCCCCTTCCTCGTCTACTGTAATTTTCCCCACTACACTTGCTCTGTTGCTTTTGGCTTTTGTGACCAACGGCTTATCGGGCGGCCCGCATGCATACAGCACAACGGATCATTAAAAACTATCGCCGGAATCGCTTATTTGTTTGCACCCTATGTGCCCTGGTAACGCTTATCCTCACGTTAACGGTCCGATTTATTTCGGAGCGTAATTTAAATCATCGAAATACCGTAACCTTTGCCAACCACGCGGTTGAAGAGTTGGATCACGTGCTTTTGCCCCTTCAGACCGGACGAGATGCGCTGTTGCCGTTGATTGGTCTCCCCTGTTCAGTCGCGCGTTTACCGTTGAGCAAGCATGCTGCCAGGCTGCAAACGGTACGCTCTGTCAACCTGGTTAAAGATGGGATTCTGTATTGCTCCAGCATTTTTGGTTATCGCAATGAGCCTGTTCGTCGACTGGAGCCTGAATTACCAAGCCAGGAGTCGCTACTGCTGTTATCAACCGACCATTCGATAATTAAAGGCAGTCCGATTCTGACACAATGGTATCCATCCTCTGCCGATGGTGAAGATGGCGTGCTGGAAATCGTCAACATTGAGTTATTATCATCCATGTTGCTTGAGCCACAACTGCCGCAGATCACCCATGCCAGCTTAAGCGTCGGCAATCGCCATCTGCTCTACGGACAAGGTGTTGTCGATACGCTACCTGAACTAAAGAATGAAAAACGCTACCAGCTCTCATCACAGCATTTCCCGTTTACTATCAGCGTTACCGGTCCGGGTGCCAGTGAACTGGCGATTAAACATCTGCCAACACAACTGCCGCTGGCGGTGATCCTCAGTCTGTTAGTGGGGTACCTGGCATGGCTGGCAACCGCCAACAGGATGAGTTTCTCCTGGGAGATAAATCTGGCCCTTGCCGCCCGGGAATTCGAGCTGTTCTGCCAGCCACTGCTCAATGCGCAAACGCAGCAATGCATGGGGGTGGAAATCCTTTTACGCTGGAATAATCCGCGCCAGGGTTGGATCTCTCCCGAAGTGTTTATTCCCATCGCCGAGGAGCACAACCTGATCGTGCCCCTGACGCGTCATGTCATCGCAGAAACCATTCAGCAGCGACACGTCTTCCCCATGAGCAGTCAGTTTCATATCGGGATCAATGTCGCCGCCAGCCATTTTCGCCATGGCACGCTGTTAAAAGATCTCAACCAGTATTGGTTTAGCCAGCATCCCATTCAGCAGTTAGTCATCGAACTTACCGAACGTGATGCGTTACTGGATGTGGATTATCGGGTTGTACGCGAGCTAAATCGCCTTGGCGTAAAACTGGCGATTGACGATTTTGGCACTGGCAACAGCTCGCTCTCCTGGCTGGAAAAACTCCGCCCGGATGTACTAAAAATTGATAAATCATTTACTTCTGCGATCGGTACCGATGCCGTGAACTCAACCGTTACAGACATCATCATCGCGCTGGGAAAAAGACTGAATATAGAACTGGTGGCGGAAGGGGTTGAAACGCAGGCGCAGGCACAGCATTTGCGCCGGCACGGTGTACATTTATTGCAAGGTTTTCTGTATGCGAAGCCAATGCCGCTACGCGATTTTCCAAAATGGCTGGCGGGCAGCACGCCGCCGCCCACCCGGCATAACGGGCGTCATAGTATGCCCGTTATGCCGTTTCGCTAAACCCGATTACTCGTCTTCGTCGTGAGCGGGTTGTTCTTTAACAATGCGAACTAAATCCACACGATAGTCATTGGCTTCGACAATCGTAATGCTCAGCGGCGCAACCTCGATAACATCGCCGACACGTGGAATATGACCGTTAGCCGCGATGACTAAACCTGCCACCGTCGCGATGTCTTCGTCTTCATCCACCAGCGTATCCACGTCCAGCGCCTGCTGCAATGCATGCAGGTCGGTTCCGCCTTTCACCAACCAACCGCCTGCATCAGCAATAATTTCAGGCGTTTCATCGGCATCCGGGAACTCACCGGCGATAGCTTCTAATACGTCCAGCGGAGTAACCAACCCCTGCACGACACCAAATTCGTTAGTAACGATCACGAAACTGCCGCGAGCACGACGCAGAACGCCTAACAGATTGATCGGGTCCAGCGTTTCCGGGACCACGATAGCCGGAGAGGCTGAGGCAATCGCCGCTACATCCACACCCTCTTCCAGCGCTACCAGCAGTTCTTTGGCACGGACGATACCGATAATTTCGTCCAGTTCACCGCGACATACCGGGAACAGGCTGTGCGGTGACGAAAGCAATTGCTCGCGAATTTCCGCTACGCTCAGGTCCGCATCAACCCAGCTAATCTCGCCACGAGGCGTCATAATGCCACGTAATGAACGGGAGGCCAGGGAGAGTACGCCGTTGATCATATAGCGTTCTTCTTCCACAAATGCGCCTTCCGGAACGGGCACAGGTACCGGATTGTCGGATTCCATCTGCGCGCTGGCCTGACGTTTACCGCCCATCAGACGCAGGATTGCATCCGCAGTCCGCGCACGCAGCGGCAGGGTCGACTGGTGGCGAATAAAGTTACGACGGGCAATCTGGTTAAACAACTCGATAATGATCGAGAAGCCAATCGCCGCATACAGATAACCTTTCGGAATGTGGAAGCCAAACCCTTCGGCAACCAGACTCAGACCAATCATCAACAGGAAGCTCAGACACAGCACCACCACCGTCGGATGTTGGTTCACAAATCGCGTCAACGGCTTGGAAGCCAGCAGCATCACGGCCATAGCTATCACGACCGCCGCCATCATGACCGGCAGATGGTTGACCATACCGACCGCAGTAATCACCGCATCCAGCGAGAACACCGCATCAAGGATGACAATCTGCGTCACCACAACCCAAAAGCTCGCATACCCTTTCGTCTGCCCGGTATCATGTTCACGGTTTTCCAGCCGCTCATGCAACTCTGTCGTAGCCTTGAACAAGAGGAAGATACCGCCCAGCAGCATAATCAGATCGCGCCCCGAGAACGCATAGTCCATTACCGTAAACAGCGGCTTTGTCAGCGTCACCATCCACGAAATCACGGACAACAAGCCCAGACGCATAATCAGTGCCAGTGATAAACCGATTAAACGCGCTTTATCTCGCTGTTTCGGCGGCAGCTTATCAGCCAGGATCGCAATGAAGACCAGGTTATCAATACCCAGAACAATTTCGAGAACGACAAGCGTGAGCAAACCCACCCAAATCTGCGGGTCCATTAATAATTCCATGACAAGCTCCTGCTTAAGGAATGACCAAACTGCGCGCTGAGGATCTCAGGCGTTAAAGCATTATGCAGAGAAAATTTGTGGCAAAAAGTGCCAATCTGACAGGCGCAAAGCGGCCTGAGGGTGAAATGACGTCGGTGACGATCCATATGGTGGGCTACTGCCCTATACTCCTGAGTAATTAAACAGATGCTAAACATAACAGAGACAACCGGTTTTTAGCAAAGATTTACCTTCCTTTGCAATAAGTTGTTTCGGAGATATTTTACCCTTCGAAATTTCTTTTCATCGGAAGTTAAATTACGGATCTTCATCACATAAAATATTTTTTTCGATATCTAAAATAATTCACGAAAATCATAGGTTTTTCTTTGTAACCCTTATCTGAATCGATTCGATTGCGGACGACGATTCAAATACATCTTTACGTTGATGTGTTAACGATAATAAAGGAGGTAGCAAGTGACCATTGCTATTGTAATAGGCACACATGGTTGGGCTGCAGAGCAGTTACTTAAGACAGCAGAGATGCTGTTAGGCGAGCAGGAAAACGTCGGCTGGATCGATTTCGTTCCAGGCGAAAATGCCGAAACGCTGATCGAAAAGTACAACGCTCAGTTGGCAAAACTCGATACCAGTAAAGGCGTGCTGTTTCTCGTTGACACATGGGGAGGCAGCCCGTTTAACGCTGCGAGCCGCATTGTCGTCGATAAAGAGCATTACGAAGTTATCGCCGGTGTGAACATTCCCATGCTGGTTGAAACCTTCATGGCGCGTGATGACAACCCGAGCTTTGATGAATTAGTGGCACTGGCCGTTGAAACCGGTAGCGAAGGCGTGAAAGCGTTGAAAGCGAAACCGGTGGAAAAAGCCGCTCCTGCCCCCGTTGCGGCACCAAAAGCAGCAGCACCGGCGAAACCGATGGGCCCGAACGATTATATGCAGATCGGTCTGGCGCGTATCGATGACCGTTTAATTCATGGTCAGGTAGCCACTCGCTGGACCAAAGAAACCAACGTAACGCGCATTATCGTCGTCAGCGATGAAGTTGCCGCCGATACCGTACGTAAAACGCTGCTGACTCAGGTAGCACCTCCGGGTGTGACGGCGCATGTGGTTGATGTCGCGAAAATGATCCGCGTCTACAACAACCCGAAATATGCAGGCGAGCGTGTGATGCTGTTGTTCACCAACCCGACCGATGTGGAACGTATCGTTGAAGGTGGTGTGAAAATTACCTCTGTAAACATTGGCGGTATGGCTTTCCGTCAGGGTAAAACACAGGTAAACAACGCAATTTCTGTTGATGAAAAAGACATCGAAGCCTTCAAAAAACTCAACGAACGCGGTATTGAGCTCGAAGCGCGTAAAGTTTCGACCGATCAGAAACTGAAAATGATGGATTTGATTGCCAAGGCGAAATAATTCCCTGGCATTTACTTAGTTTTCACACTTAAGTCTGTATAGCAATAGGAGAAGTACAATGGAGATTACCACTCTTCAGATTGTGCTGGTGTTCATCGTCGCATGTATCGCGGGTATGGAGTCGGTACTCGATGAATTTCAGTTCCACCGTCCGTTGGTGGCCTGTACGCTTATTGGCGCCGTTCTCGGGGATATGAAAACCGGTATTATCATCGGTGGTACCCTGGAAATGATCGCCCTGGGCTGGATGAACATCGGTGCTGCGGTTGCACCAGATGCCGCACTGGCGTCAATTATCTCTACCGTTCTGGTTATCGCGGGTCACCAAAGCATTGGTGCCGGTATCGCGCTGGCTATCCCGCTGGCAGCAGCAGGCCAGGTTCTGACCATCATCGTTCGTACTATCACCGTAGCATTCCAGCACGCAGCGGATAAGGCGGCCGAAAACGGCAACCTGACGGCGCTCTCCTGGCTGCACGTGTCCTCACTGTTCCTGCAGGCTATGCGTATCGCTATCCCGGCGGTAATCGTGGCGATTTCTGTAGGTACCAGTGAAGTTCAGAGCATGCTCAACGCCATTCCGGAAGTCGTCACCGGCGGCCTGAACATCGCAGGCGGTATGATCGTAGTGGTTGGTTATGCGATGGTCATCAATATGATGCGCGCGGGCTACCTGATGCCGTTCTTCTACCTCGGCTTCGTCACCGCGGCGTTTACTAACTTCAACCTGGTTGCTCTGGGTGTGATTGGCGCAGTGATGGCAATCCTCTACATTCAGCTGAGCCCGAAATATAACCGCGTCGCCGGTGCGCCAGTTCAGGCGGCTGGTAACAACGATCTTGATAACGAACTGGACTAGCAGGTGAGCGAAATGGTTGATATGACTAAAACTACCACCGAGAAAAAACTCACTCCGAGTGACATTCGTGGCGTGTTCATTCGTTCTAACCTGTTTCAGGGTTCATGGAACTTCGAACGTATGCAGGCGCTGGGTTTTTGTTTCTCCATGGTACCGGCTATCCGCCGTTTGTACCCGGAAAACAACGACGCACGTAAGCAGGCTATTAAGCGTCACCTGGAATTCTTTAACACCCATCCGTACGTAGCCGCACCTGTGCTGGGCGTTACGCTGGCGATGGAAGAGCAGCGTGCCAACGGCGCAGAGATTGACGATGGTGCTATCAACGGTATTAAAGTTGGTCTGATGGGACCGCTGGCAGGCGTCGGCGACCCAATCTTCTGGGGTACGGTACGTCCGGTATTTGCTGCGCTTGGCGCTGGAATCGCGATGAGCGGCAGCCTGCTTGGACCACTGTTGTTCTTCATCCTGTTTAACCTGGTGCGTCTGGCAACCCGTTACTACGGTGTGGCATACGGCTACCGTAAAGGGGTCGATATCGTTAAGGATATGGGCGGCGGCTTCCTGCAGAAACTGACTGAGGGGGCGTCAATCCTCGGCCTGTTTGTCATGGGGGCATTGGTTAACAAGTGGACGCACGTGAATATCCCGTTGGTGGTCTCCACTATCACCGGTCAGGATGGTCAGACTCGCGTCACCACCGTGCAGACTATCCTTGACCAGCTGATGCCGGGCCTGGTTCCTCTGCTGCTGACTTTCGCTTGTATGTGGCTGCTGCGTAAGAAAGTGAACCCGCTGTGGATTATCGTTGGCTTCTTCATCATCGGTATCGCGGGCTACGCTGTCGGCCTGCTTGGCCTGTAAGACTGTTGTACACCACCGGGGGCTTGCCCCCGGTTTTTCTATTCAGAGGATTGAGGATTCATGACTATCACGGACCTGGTGCTGGTTCTTTTTATCTTTTCGCTGCTGGCGTATGCCATTTACGATCAGTTCATCATGCCCCGCCGTAATGGCCTTACTCTGCTGACGGTCGCCCTGCTTCCTCGCAGCCGTGTTGACAGTGTTATCTTCATTGGCCTGGTAGCTATTCTTATTTACAACAACGTCACCAGCCACGGGGCGCAATTCACCACGTGGTTATTATGCGCACTGATATTGATGGGGTTGTATCTGTTCTGGATCCGTACGCCGAAAATCATCTTCAAGCAAAAAGGTTTTTTCTTTGCCAACGTCTGGATTGAATATAACCGCATTAAAGAGATGAATTTATCAGAGGACGGCGTGCTGGTGATGCAATTAGAACAGCGGAGATTGCTGGTTCGCGTACGAAATATAGACGATCTTGAAAAAATATATAAACTTCTCATTTCAAATCAGTGAATTAGAAAGATAGCCTGAACTATGTTTTTTATATATTTTTGAAAACAAAACATAGCTAAGGCTATATTACAACGTCCGTAATGTTATTTATTTTAACGTTCTGTTTATAAATAAATCTAAATGAAAATCGTTTTCAATTAGAAGTCAAATATTATTTCCCTGTTTCTTGTTTTATATTCTCAATATATGTTAAGGTTGCGCCCGTCGTTGGGGAGTAGCCGATTTCCAGACTCCGGAAATGTACGTGTCAACATACTCGTTGAAAAACGTGGCGCGTACGGACTGAACATACAGCTTCAGTCAGGCGAGACCATAGGCACATCAACTGCAATGCATACCTGAATGGCACGATATATTTCGTGATTTTAATCTGTGTGCATGGTTACTGGGGGCAGTGATGTGTTTTATGGATACCCCGGTCAGGACGCTGTTATGAATCTCACCGCTACTGTACTTCTCGCTTTCGGCATGTCGATGGATGCTTTCGCTGCATCAATTGGCAAAGGCGCCACCCTGCATAAACCCAAATTTTCTGAAGCTCTGCGCACCGGTCTCATTTTCGGCGCAGTTGAAACCCTGACGCCGCTGATTGGCTGGGGTATGGGCATGCTGGCAAGCAAATTCGTGCTGGAGTGGAACCACTGGATCGCTTTCATTCTGCTGATTTTCTTAGGTGGGCGAATGATAATCGAAGGTTTTCGCGACAACGGTGATGAAGATGAAGAACCGCCGCGCCGCCACGGATTCTGGCTGCTGGTCACCACCGCTATCGCCACCAGTCTCGACGCGATGGCCGTCGGGGTGGGTCTGGCGTTCCTGCAGGTTAACATCATTGCGACTGCGCTGGCCATCGGCTGCGCCACGTTGATGATGTCCACGCTCGGCATGATGATCGGTCGTTTTATTGGTCCGATGCTGGGCAAACGAGCTGAAATCCTGGGCGGGGTGGTACTGATTGGTATCGGCGCCCAGATCCTCTGGGCACACTTCCACGGTTAATTCTGGCGCTGCCAGATGTGAATACTAAAATCTGTCTGGCAGTCAAACGTCGTTTTTCCTGCCAGCGTTTCCCACACTTCCGGTTTTGCCCGCCAGGCGAACGGCGTCATTTGCAGTAATGCAACGGCCTCGCTGCCCTGGAGCTGCATCTGATAGCCCAGCGCAATACTTTGCTGCAGAACAAAACCTTCCAGTTGTTCGGTATGTGGCGCATGCAAACGCACCTCATCATAAATCAGCCCTTTCAGCTCCATTAAATGACGCGGCCCAGGCGTGGCGGTGATTACCCATCCTCCCGGTTTCACCACGCGAGCCAGCTCTTGCGCTTTACAGGGCGCGTAGATCCTGATGATGGCATCCATGGACGCATCGGCAAACGGCAGACGATGGCTGGAAGCCACGCAAAAGGTGACCTGCGGATAACGACGGGCTGCGGCCTTAATCGCCACTTTAGAAACGTCGAGGCCAACGGTCTTGCCGCCAGTCAGCGTATCGGCAAAGGCATGGGTGTAATACCCTTCTCCACAGCCGATATCCAGAATCGCCGCGTTCTCTGAACTCAGCGTCTGCACAAGCACATTCACAATCGCGTCACGCAGCGGTTGATAGTGTCCGGCATCAAGAAACGCCCGGCGCGCCTGCATCATCTCAGCGCTGTCACCCGGATCGCGCGACCGCTTATGCTGAACCGGCAGTAAGTTGACATACCCTTCTTTCGCCACATCAAACTGGTGCCGCTCAGGGCAAATAAAACTGTTTTTCGTTTGAGTAAGAGGCTGGTGGCAAAGAGGACAGGAAAACGACATGACAACTCCGGCAGGTGATTTGAGGGCGCAAGTGTAACGCGAATTGCGCCCCGGGAAAATAACTTACAGCGTCGGCGAGGATACGCTGTCGCCATGCATCACCAGCAGGTGATCGGAGTCGGCAGGCATACCGTCTGGTTTAACATTTTCCAGGCGTAAGACATCACCCATTATCTGGCTGAATACCGGCGCGGAGACGGCGCCCCCATAGTAAGCACCGTTTTGTGGATTATTAATAACCACGACTAAGGCGAATTTCGGGTCGCTCGCTGGCGCAACGCCTGCCGTATAAGCCACGTATTTATCAACATATTTACCATCATCGCCAATTTTTTTCGCCGTCCCGGTCTTCACCGCAACCCGATAATCCCTGACCGCGGCCTTGGTTCCCCCACCGCCGGGTAACGCGACGCTTTCCATCATATGTTCAACCTGATGAACCAGCGCCTCCGGCATCACCCGCGTCCCTATTACCGGCGGATCAATACGCGTGATAGAAAGGGGGCGATAGATGCCAAAACTACCGATGGTGGCATAGACATGCGCCAACTGGAGCGGCGTCACCATGAGCCCATAACCGAATGCAAAGGTGGCGCGATCCAAATCGCTCCAGTAGCGGCGTTGAGGCATTAAACCACTGCTTTCGCCGGTTAATCCCAACCCGGTTGGGTCGCCAAAGCCAAAACGTTTATAGGTATCCAGCAATTTCTGCACCGGCATAGCTAACGACAAGTGCGAAACGCCCGTGTCGCTCGATTTCTGCAAAATGCCGGTCAGCGACAGCTCCGGGTAAAATCCGACGTCGCGAATACGATGCCCGTCGACATTAAAAGGATGGGTATCAATTACGCTGTCCGGTTGCACAATCCCCTGCTGAAGCGCGGTCATGATCACCAGTGGCTTAACGGTTGAACCGGGTTCAAAGGTGTCGCTAATGGCACGGTTACGAAAATCATCCAGTACCGCGCCGTCTCGATTGTTGGGGTTAAAGTCGGGGAAGCTTGCCATGGAGAGAATTTCGCCGGTGTCAATATTAACCAGTACCGCGGCCCCGGATTCCGCTTTATTCCATGTAACGGCATTGTCCAGCGCGTCTTCGGTAACCGTCTGCAAACGCTCATCAATACTGAGTTGTAACTCATGTGCAGGCACCGGCATCACTTCGGTGATATTTTCGATGACATGGCCAAATTTGTCTTTACGGACCAAGCGGGAGCCGGGTTTGCCCATCAACTGGCTATTGAAGCTTTTCTCCAGGCCTTCAATACCCTGGCCATCAATATTGGTGAAACCAATGAGATTAGCCGCAACATGTCCGGCGGGATAAAAGCGGCGTGATTCTTCACGCAGATTGATTCCCGGAAGATTAAGGTTATCGATCCATTCAGCCTGCTGAGGAGAGATCTGGCGCGCCAGATAAATAAAGCGTGCCGCAGGATTACTGTTAACACGCTCAGCCAGAGAACTGAGCGAAATGTTCAGAGTCTTTGCTAACGCCTGCCAACGTTCGTTGTAGCCCACGCCTCCCTTGCTGATAATGGTTTTAGGGTCTGCCCAGACGGCATTCACCGGGACACTTACCGCCAGCGGTCGCCCTTCTCTGTCGGTAATCATTCCGCGTGGCGAGGCAATGGTAACCTCGCGTAACGAACGCATATCTTCCTGTTTTACCAAAGTTGTCGGCGTGACAATTTGTAGCCACGCCACGCGACCCAGCAGCAATCCCAGGCTTAATAATATCGCCACACAAAGCAGGGCAAAACGTACGGGAGTAAAATTGCGCGCATCTATGTCGTTTTTCTTTTTCACCTGGACTCCCGCATGATAGTTTTTCAGGTGTCTGATTTAACGAGAAATGCCGCGAGAATGCGGGGAAAACTATGCTACGAACATCACGCCTTTGCAACAAAGCGCTAATGGATGGGCTTTCAGAAATATTTTGACGTAATTTGAATTAAAAAGCCCCGCATAAGCGAGGCTTTATATCTGAGATGGTTGCGCAAGAGCGCATCAAATCAGTGGTGTCGATCAGATAGCTGTTACGTTTACAGCAGCCGGACCTTTCTGGCCGTCCTGAATTTCGAACTCAACGTTCTGGCCTTCAGCCAGAGTTTTGAAGCCGTTACCCTGGATAGCGGAGAAGTGTACGAACACGTCTTTGCTGCCATCAGCCGGAGTAATGAAGCCAAAACCTTTAGACTCGTTGAACCACTTAACTTGACCTTTAATCTTTGCCATTTGCAAAATTCCTTAGAGTATTTTCTTCGCCCGCGGGCATAACATAGATAAAACTGAGACATTACTGCTTGAGGCACTAATATAAGGTTCGGCAGAGAAGCGGTATTCAACGTCAACGTGTTTACTCAGGACTTCTTTACTGAAAATGCCACACATAAACAGAACTGTACCTCGTTTAACCCAAAACGTGTTATCACATACAACGTAAATAATGGCAAGCCATTTTTAAACGTGTCTCGATCGGTCGCACAAATCCTGTTGTTCATCAAACAACCACTGCACAGTTATGCGCCAGACCGAGCAGAGTTATATTCTCACTTCTCTCCCCTTGCCCCGTCAGGCTTGCACCGTCACAGGGACATTTCTACCATAGCTCAATAGCTTCGGTTGTTCCAGGTTATCTGTCACAGGGGCTGGTGGATATCATTTTTTATGCTTAGTAATGCATAAAATGTCACAAGCGTAAAAATGAGATCCGCCTTCTGGTTTTGCACTAAAATAATGAAAGAATGATGACAATGCACAAAAAAAGTAAGAGAAACGTTTCGCTGTGAATAAGACGATCGCTATCACAAAAATGACATAATCATATTTTTAACGTATGGGAAAATATATTAGATCAGACCGCACATAAGATATTAATTGGATAGAGTATCTGAAAATACTCAGGTGACAGGCGACGCCGAACGCTAATTACGCGGCGAGAGCAGAAGAAAATGATCTGACATGTTGACGACAGGATGAGGTATCTGCGAACCGCATCAGCAGACCTTCACCCTGCCATACTGTTTTTAGCGCTCAGCTACCAGGCGGATGATGTCGTCATCTTCATCCTTCGCAGCAACCGCTGCATGTTCTGCCGTTTTTTCTGGTTCGTTAGCTTCACAAAGGCGACGGAGCAATGCGTTCTGTCTTTTTTGCTGGTCTAACAATGCTTCAAGCAGTTCTATCTGCTCGTTAGTACGCGAACTTGCCCGATTGACGAAAAACCACAACACAAGCCCAACAACCAAAACCACCACCGATACCGCTAAAGACGCAAAACTCAACGCGCCAGAATTCAAAACTTCGTTCATTTCACCACCTCAATGTAGACAGCGTAGTTTACCACTGCCGCACAAGAAGGTAATCAACTGTTGTAAAAATGCGCTTACCAGGGAATAAATTTATTGATGGCACAAATACCGCTGAAAAATTGTACGTCCTGATCGCACATGATGTTAAACACCTGCGCCCACATCA
The DNA here is from genome assembly GCF_005280955.1 of Citrobacter sp. wls717. Lineage (NCBI taxonomy): Bacteria > Pseudomonadati > Pseudomonadota > Gammaproteobacteria > Enterobacterales > Enterobacteriaceae > Citrobacter > Citrobacter sp. wls717. The sequence goes on along the minus strand of NZ_SZWW01000053.1, from coordinate 209,216 downwards.
ATATGCATACCAGCACGATAACAATCAGTACCACCCAGCGTATTTTTTTCACTCCAGCTCCACTCTTCAACTCTACATCTTATGACTATAAATTATCATGCGTTACCTAAACCCAGCGTTAACTGTAACGGCATTCCATCTTTTTAGGAATGATTGACTTGTTTCATCCCGTGTACAGGCTAATCTACTAATAACGAGAAAAGATAAGAGGTTGTAATGCGTCTGATTATCCGCGCTATTGTGTTGTTAGCTCTGGTTTGGATCGGTTTATTACTCAGCGGCTATGGCATTTTGATTGGGAGTAAAGAGAATGCGGCCGGTCTGGGTTTGCAATGCCAATATCTGACCGCTCGCGGGACCAGCACCGCACAATATGTCCACTCAAACAGCGGCCTTATTGGCCTTTCAGATTGCCCTGTATTGCGGAAAAGTACTGTCGTTATCGATAACGGTTAAGATAGCGGCAATACATTCTCAATGCTATTTGCGCAAAACAGCGTTAATTTTATTCATTAAAAAACCCCAAGTACGCAATACCTGGGGTTTTACACTTAGCGCTATTGCTGCGGATTAGAACGGGTAGTCGTTATAGCCCATTTGTTCAGAAATCTTACGCGCTGCCGTATGCAGCATCGCCACATATTCGTGTAAACGCTCTTCGGAAAAGCGCAGCGTCGGGAATGAGATACTCAAGCCCGCAATCACCACGCCAAAACGGTCAAACACTGGAACACCGATGCAGCGCAGGCCTTCTTCCTGCTCTTCGTTATCTTCGCCGTATCCCTGTTCACGTACTTTATCTAACAATACCAGCAATTCATCAGTATTTGTGATAGTACGGTCGGTGCTGCGTTTATACTCGATGCCGTCAAGAATTTCCTTCACTTCATCGCGGTCACGCCATGCCAGAAGAACTTTACCGATAGCCGTGCTGTACAATGGGTTACGACGACCGACGCGGGAATACATACGCAGATTGTACATGGAGTCGATTTTATGAATGTAGACGATGCTGTCTTCATCCAGCGCACCAAGGTGTACGGTCTCTTTGGTCAAACGTGAAAGTTCACGCATCTGGATGTCAGCACTACGGATCAGATCAACGTTTTGTAACGCGCGCGCACCCAGTTCGAATAATTTCAGGGTCAGGGAGTATTTCTCTGACTCCCCTTCTTGTGCCACATAACCCAGCGTTTTCATGGTCTGCAAAAAGCGATAAACGGTGCTTTTCGACATCATGACGCGTTGCGACAGCTCGGTAATACCAATTTCGCGCTCTTCACCCAGCGCCTGCAGGATGCCAAAAACTTTCAGCACGGAAGATACAGAATCAGGTTGTTTATCCAGATCTGCGATTGCCATTTATCACCTCATTACGAGTGTTTTATAAAAATCAGAACCGGTTTTTATTATAATTTCACGGACCTGCCCTCGCAATCGCTCTTTGCTTACTTAGTTACAAATCTGCGACCTAACGCCTGTATATCAATGCTAAGATTATTATTCTCATCATAATTCCCGATAAAATGACCCCTTATGGAAAAAATTCAGGCTGATGGCCTGCCATTGCCCCAGCGATATGGTGCAATTTTAACCATTGTTATTGGCATCTCTATGGCAGTACTCGACGGCGCAATAGCTAACGTGGCACTTCCGACGATTGCTACCGACCTTCAGGCGTCACCCGCCAGTTCAATCTGGATCGTTAACGCCTATCAAATCGCCATTGTCGTTTCACTGCTGTCACTCTCATTTTTGGGTGATATGTTTGGTTATCGACGCATTTATAAATGTGGTCTCGTCGTATTCCTGCTTGCCTCGCTGTTCTGTGCTTTATCAGACTCGCTACAAATGTTAACTCTGGCCCGCGTGGCTCAGGGGTTTGGCGGCGCGGCGCTGATGAGTGTAAATACAGCATTAATTAGACTTATTTATCCCCAGCGTCAGCTTGGTCGGGGGATGGGAATTAACTCCTTCATTGTGGCGGTATCCTCAGCGGCAGGCCCCACCATTGCCGCGGCGATCCTCTCTATCTCGTCATGGAAATGGCTGTTTCTGATTAACGTCCCGCTGGGAATAATTGCCCTGCTGCTGGCTATGCGCTTTTTGCCACCTAATTCGTCCCGCAGCAATAAACCACGCTTTGACCTGCCGAGTGCAGTAATGAATGCCTTAACGTTTGGCCTGTTAATTACCGCGCTCAGTGGGTTTGCGCAAGGGCAGTCGCTAAAATTGATTGGCACCGAGCTTGTGGCGCTTATCGTGGTCGGTTTTTTCTTTATCCGCCGCCAGTTGGCGTTGCCGGTACCGTTATTACCGGTTGACCTGCTGCGCATTCCGCTGTTTTCACTCTCGATTTGCACGTCAATCTGTTCATTTAGCGCGCAAATGCTGGCGATGGTTTCTCTGCCCTTCTTTCTTCAAACCGTGCTCGGTCGTAGCGAAGTCGAAACGGGCCTGCTATTGACCCCATGGCCGCTGGCAACCATGGTGATGGCACCGCTGGCCGGATATCTTATCGAACGCGTCCACGCGGGCCTGTTAGGTGCACTGGGTATGGCCGTGATGGCAAGCGGATTATTTGCCCTGGTGTTACTTCCCTCTGCGCCCTCCGATATTAATATCATCTGGCCGATGATATTGTGCGGCGCGGGTTTTGGTCTATTTCAGTCACCGAATAACCACACCATCATCACCTCCGCACCGCGTGAACGCAGCGGCGGGGCGAGCGGGATGCTGGGGACTGCGCGCTTGTTAGGGCAAAGTACCGGCGCGGCACTGGTGGCGTTAATGCTCAATCAGTTTGGTGACAACGGAACACATATGTCGCTGATAACTGCGGGTGTACTGGCAACGGCTGCCGCCATAGTGAGCGGCTTACGTATCATGCAGCCGCGCGTTCAGGCATAAAAAAAGCGCGTCTGACGACGCGCTTTTTCTTCCAGACTTCTTCGGGTTACTTCAGGTATTCCCCACTACGCAGCGCTTCAATACGCTTATCCAACGGCGGGTGAGTCATAAACAGCTCACTCAACGATTTGGATTTACCGTTGATACAGAACGCCATCATGCTGGTGGCTTCCTGCGGTTCATAGCTGGTTTTCAGACGCTGCAACGCGGCGATCATCTTCTCACGGCCGACCAGTTTGGCAGAACCGGCATCCGCATGGAATTCACGGTGGCGTGAGAACCACATGGTAATAATGCTGGCCAGAATACCAAACACCAGTTCCAGCACCGTCGCCACCGCAAAGTAGATTAATGGGTTACCGTTGCTGCCCTCGCCCTCATCGCGGTTACCGCCCATAAATCCGGCGGCAATTTGCGCCAGAATACGGGAGATAAAGATAACGAAGGTGTTGACCACCCCCTGAATGAGGGTCATGGTCACCATATCGCCATTGGCAATGTGGCTGATCTCGTGCGCGATAACTGCTTCGGCTTCGTCCGGGCTCATGTTTTGCAACAGGCCAGTACTCACAGCCACCAGCGAAGCATCCCGGCGCGCACCGGTAGCAAACGCGTTAATATCTGGCGCATGGTAGATTGCAACCTGCGGTATAGCGATACCCGCCTGACGGGCCTGATTCGCTACCGTATTCATCAGCCAGCGTTCTCTTTCATTACGGGGCTGTTCGATCACTTCCCCGCCAACGGACTTTAACGCCATCCATTTGGACATCAGCAGCGAAATGAAGGAACCACCAAAACCAAACAGCAGTGCCATGATCAACAAGCCTTGAACGCTGCTTGACTGAATCCCTGTCAGGCTCAATACCAGCCCGAAAACGACCATCACAGCCAGGTTCGTCAGCAGGAAGAGCGCGATTCGCATCATAATTTTCTTTTAACCTCAATTTAACAAAACGCACTATGCGATTACCCATATCGTATGGGTCTTATGGCTATTTTCAAGCATCCATAGGTGCTAAGTCACCAGAAAGACACAACTTTACATTTTATCGTATCAGACTGACGTCTTCATGCGGTTGTTAAAAAAACAGGCACAATTTCTTGTGCCTGTTGGAGGTTATTGACTGGTTGCGGGCTGTTCCGCTGGCTTCTCTTTTTCAAGATGCGCCAGGTCGAGCGCTATTTTTACCGTTTCATCCAGATACGGATCCGGCTCCTGGTAATCTTTCGGCAGATCGTCCAGTTTCTTCAACAATGGTTTGCCTTCACGCTTAAACCGGTCGTTGATGCGCGCCAGACGCAGTGCATCATCTTCGTTATTCTCTTTCTCACGCTGAGCGTAATTCAGAGAAGCAATGCTGCGCTTATCCTTCATCGCATTAAATCGCGCAATGTCCTTCATGATGTACTGGAACTCAGGATCGTTCGCAATACGTGCATTGTGCTCTTTTAGCAATTCAGGTCCAAATGGCGTCAGGTTATCAGACTTTGTATAGGTTGCCGCATCAATGCTATCCCACGGCAGCGCGTTATCTTCAAACTTTTCACCGGTTTCAGTTTCTTCATTACCTGTCGGCATGATGATATCCGGCGTAACGCCCTTACGCTGTGTACTGCCACCATTTACACGGTAGAATTTCTGGATCGTGTACTGAACGGAACCCAGCGCTGGCCATTCCGGACGCAGCATCTGATCGTAAATACGGTTCAGAGAACGATACTGCTGTACGGTGCCCTTCCCAAAGGTCGGTTCACCGACGATCAGCGCACGGCCATAATCCTGCATTGCCGCGGCAAAAATTTCCGATGCCGAGGCACTGAAGCGATCGACTAACACCACCAGCGGACCTTTGTAATACACAACACCGTCGGTATCGCTGTCTTCACGCACTTTGCCGTTATTGTCACGAACCTGAACCACCGGGCCGGAAGGAATGAACAGACCAGAAAGCGAGACCGCTTCGGTCAGTGCGCCACCACCGTTAGTACGCAGATCGATAATCACGCTGCTGACATTCTGTTTTTCCAGTTTCTGCAGCTGAACTTTTACGTCATCCGTCAGGCCAACATAGAAACCAGGAATATCCAGTACGCCGACCTTTTCTTTGCCAACGGTTTTCACAGACATTTTAACAGCGCGGTCTTCGAGACGAATGCGTTCACGCGTTAGCGTGACAATGCGCGTCTTGGTGCCTTTACCAGCAGGCAGGATTTCGAGGCGAACTTTGCTGCCTTTAGGTCCTTTGATCAGCGCCACAACATCATCCAGACGCCAGCCAATCACATCGACCATGCCTTTTCCGGTCTGGCCCACGCCGACAATACGGTCGCCAACGCTTATCGCTTTGCTCTTGGCTGCCGGGCCGCCTGCCACCATGGAGTTAATGACGGTGTAGTCATCATCCATTTGCAGAACTGCGCCAATACCTTCCAGAGACAAGCTCATTTCAGTATTAAACTGTTCTGTGTTGCGCGGAGAAAGATAGTTAGTATGCGGGTCTATTTCACGAGCAAAAGCCGTCATCGCCAGTGAGAACACATCTTCACTGTTCGTCTGCGCCAGGCGGCGAATGGCAAATTTATAGCGACGTGTCAGCGTTTCGCGAATTTCCGCATCGGTTTTACCGGTCAGCTTCAGGCTGAGTTCGTCAAATTTTACTTTGCCGTCCCACAGCGCATTGAGCTCTGCTTCGCTCTTCGGCCACGGAGCTTTGCTCCGGTCGAGGTTAAAGGTGTCAGTCCCGGTAAAATCCATTGGACGCGCCAGCACGCTTAGCGCGTACTGATATCGTTCAAATCGGCGTTTTTGCGCCAGATTATAAAGATCGTAAAAGACATCCAGCTTGCCCGTGCGCAGTTCATCGCCGAGGACAGTTTTCTTTTTTGCATACTGTTCGATATCGCTCGCCAACAGCACGTTATGGCTGTAGTCGAGCAGATTCAGATAGCGGTCAAAAATTTTTGCCGAAAACGCCTGATCCAGATCGAACTGGCGATAGTGTGAACGTGTAAAACGTGAAGTTACACGTTCACTCACCGTCGCATGCTGGGTTTCTTCCTTTAAAACGGGGATTTGATCGGCACGCGTGATGTCTTCTACAGCAAGTGCCTGGCCTGCTAATGCAAGCAGACCAGCTAACGCAGTAAGCCTAAAAAAAGTGTTCATGCCAGGCCTGGCCTCCGTTTCAGAACACCAGGTGTTCTGCGCGTACAATCAAAGACATACCCGAATTCAGCTGTACACGGACGCCATCTTTGGTGATTTCTAATACGGTGGCATCCATCGCATTATTACCTGCTTTCACCTTCAAGGACTGCCCTACCGTCAGCACTGAAATATCAGATACCGGGGTATGCTGTTCTTCACGAGGAGCACGCGGTGCTTTTGCTGCTGGTTTTTCAGCGCGAGGTTTACGTTCAGCCCCTTCTTTACGACGCGGAGCAGGACGCGGCTTACGCTCGCGACGCGGTGCGTCTTCTTTTTCGCCGGCAGCAGCGGCCGCTTCGCGTTTTTTCGCCTGTTGCTCTGCACGTTGCGCCTGAACGCGAGCTTTAGCTTCTTCCAGCTGTTTGCGAGCATGTTCAACATGTTGCTCATCCAACTCACCACATGGGTTGCCGTCGAGATCAACACGCGTTGCGCCCAATTTAACGCCATACAGATAGCGCCAGCTTGAAGTATAGAGACGTAAGGCAGAACGGAGCTGTGTCTTGCTGAGGTTCATTTCGCCCTCAACACGCTCTACCAAATCCTGAAAAATGCCAATTTTCAGTGGGCGCGCTTCGCCTTCAGCACTAAAACACTGCGGGAAGCGTTCGGCCAGAAACGCGATGACTTCTTTACTGCTATTCAACTTAGGTTGATTTTCCATGAAATTTCCTGATTACAACGGACGTAGCCAACAAGCGCAGGCATGAACAGGCGACATTATAATGACGTCATCAGTAATTGCTACGTTATCCGTTGATTATCCTGCGACGCTCGCAAAGAATTTTTTGTAATCCGTCGTTGCAAGCACGGTTTCAAGCTGTGCCACAAGCGTACGCAGCCCCTGTTCGTCTTCTTCAGTGAAGCGACCAAACGCAGTGCTATCAATATCCAGCACGCCGATTATCTGATTTTCAACGGTAACAGGCAGAACGATTTCCGCGTTGCTGGCGGCATCGCATGCGATGTGCCCGTCAAACGCGTGCACGTCTTCGATACGCTGCACCTGATTGCGCGCCACCGCGGTACCGCATACACCACGCCCTACCGGGATCCGCACACAGGCAATTTTGCCCTGGAAAGGGCCAAGTACCAGAGTCTCGCCCTCAAGCAGGTAAAAACCGGCCCAGTTTACTTGTGCAAGACGCTCGTACAACAATGCGCTGGTATTTGCCAGCGTTGCCAGAAAACTGGTTTCACCTGCCATTAATGCCTGAAAATCACGGTTCAGATCCGTGTATAGCTCTGATTTGTTCATTATGTAATCACTTAGTTGTCTTACTTAAAACTGCAGCCTACTAAAATAAACATTAAATGCGTTAATGCTCAAGATCATTCCCGTCATGAGTTAAGATAACATTACTTCAACATTTTGATACGCGATACATGGCCCTTACGACATCACGCATCACGCCAACTAAAAAAATAGCCATCAGGTCTATCGGCGAGGCACTACCGCGTGCACATTATCATCGTTGTCCTGAATGCGACCTGATATTTAGCTTGCCTAAAATGCGCTCGCACCAAAGCGCATTCTGCCCACGCTGTCAGGCAAAAATCCGTGACGGACGCGACTGGTCCTTAACGCGGCTGGCAGCAATGGCAGTCACCATGTTGCTGCTGATGCCCTTCGCCTGGGGAGAGCCGCTGTTACATATTTTTTTGCTCGGTGTACGCATTGACGCCAATGTGATGCAGGGTATCTGGCAAATGACCCGCCAGGGTGACCCACTCACCGCATCTTTCGTGCTATTTTGCGTTGCAGGCGCGCCGATTATTCTCGTTACCTCAATCGCTTATCTGTGGTTTGGTAATATTCTCGGGATGAACCTGCGTCCGGTGCTACTGATGCTGGAAAGGCTCAAAGAGTGGGTGATGCTCGATATCTATCTTGTGGGTATCGGCGTCGCGTCAATTAAAGTTCAGGACTATGCTTATTTGCAACCTGGGGTGGGACTGTTTGCTTTTATTGCGCTGGTGATCCTCAGTATCTTGACGTTATCGCACCTCAACGTAGAACAGCTTTGGGACCGTTTTTACCCACAAAGGCCTGCTCGTCGGCCCGATGAAAAGCTTCGCGTTTGCCTTGGTTGCCACTTTACAGGGTATCCGGACGCCCGCGGTCGCTGCCCTCGTTGCCACATACCGTTGCGCTGGCGCAGAAATCAAAGTATTCAAAAATGTTGGGCTGCTCTGCTGGCCTCGATTGTCCTGCTGCTGCCTGCTAACCTCCTGCCTATCTCGATTATTTATGTCAATGGCTCCCGGCAGGAAGACACGATCATGTCAGGCATACTGTCTCTGGCGAACAGTAATATCGGCGTGGCGGCGATCGTGTTTATTGCCAGTATTCTGGTGCCATTCACCAAAGTGATTGTGATGTTTACGTTGCTCATCAGCATTCATTTTAAATGTGAGCAAGGATTGCGTACCCGCATCAAACTACTGCGCATAGTGACCTGGATTGGTCGCTGGTCAATGCTGGATCTTTTTGTTATCGCTTTAACCATGTCGCTGATTAATCGCGATCAGATACTTGCTTTTACTATGGGACCGGCTGCGTTTTATTTCGGCGCAGCGGTAATATTGACTATTCTTGCAGTGGAATGGCTGGACAGCCGCTTACTTTGGGATGCACATGAGTCAGGAAACGCCCGCTTCGCAGACTGAAGCGCAGATTAAAACAAAACGTCGTATCTCCCCGTTCTGGCTGCTGCCGTTCATCGCATTGATGATTGCAGGATGGCTTATCTGGGGAAGCTATGAAGATCGCGGTAATACCGTAACCATTGACTTTATGTCGGCGGACGGCATTGTGCCTGGCCGTACCCCTGTTCGCTATCAGGGCGTCGAAGTGGGCACGGTGCAGGACATCAACCTCAGCAAAGACCTGCGTAAAATTGAAGTCCGCGTCAGCATCAAATCAAATATGAAAGATGCACTGCGCAAAGATACCCAGTTCTGGCTGGTCACGCCGAAAGCGTCACTGGCGGGGGTTTCCGGCCTGGATGCGTTAGTTGGCGGCAACTATATCGGCATGATGCCCGGAACCGGCGAGCCAGAGGATCATTTCGTCGCGCTCGATACGCAGCCGAAATACCGTCTGAACAATGGCGATTTGATGCTGCACCTGCGGGCCCCCGACCTCGGTTCGCTTAATAGCGGCTCGCTGGTTTATTTCCGCAAAATCCCGGTAGGTCGGGTCTATGACTACACCATTAATCCAAATAATCAGGGCGTAACCATCGACGTGCTGATTGAACGTCGCTTTACCAATCTGGTGAAAAAAGGCAGTCGTTTCTGGAACGTATCAGGGGTAGACGCGGATGTCAGCCTCAGCGGCGCCAAAGTGAAACTGGAGAGTCTGGCTGCGCTGGTAAATGGCGCCATTGCCTTTGACTCACCGGAAGATTCGCAACCCGCCGTTGCCGACGACACGTTTGGTTTGTATCAGGATCTCGCACACAGCCAGCGCGGCGTGATCGTTAAGCTCGACTTACCCAGCGGCGACGGACTGAAAGCAGGCTCAACTTCGCTGATGTATCAAGGATTAGAAGTCGGTCAACTGACCAAACTGGATTTAAATCCGGGCGGGAAAGTCACCGGCGAGATGACGGTCGATCCCAGCGTCGTCACACTATTGCGCGACAACACGCGTATTGAATTACACAGCCCTAAATTATCATTAAGCGATGCGAATCTCAGTTCGCTGCTGACGGGCAAAACATTCGAACTGATACCTGGCGAGGGCGAGCCGCGTAACCAGTTTGCGGTGATTCCTGCGGAGCAATCATTGTTACACGATCCGGGCGTCATGACGCTGACGCTGACCGCGCCAGAAAGTTACGGTATTGATGCCGGCCAACCGCTGATTCTTCACGGCGTACAGGTCGGTCAGGTGATTGAGCGCACGCTCTCCAGCAAAGGCGTTTCGTTTACCGTCGCCATCGAACCGCAGCATCGCGCGCTGGTGCAAGGCGACAGTAAGTTTGTGGTCAACAGTCGGGTCGATGTCAAAGTTGGGCTTGATGGCGTGGAGTTTCTTGGCGCCAGCGCCAGTGAGTGGATCAGCGGCGGCATTCGTATTTTGCCTGGTACAAAAGGTGAAATGAAAAAAAGCTACCCGCTGTATGCCAACCTGGAAAAAGCGATTGAGAACAGCCTGAGCGATCTGCCAACCACCACGGTCAGCCTGAGTGCCGAGACGCTACCGGATGTGCAGGCCGGTTCGGTGGTCTTATATCGTAAATTCGAAGTCGGTGAAGTGATTAGCGTTCGTCCACGCGCCGATGCGTTTGATATCGATCTGCATATCAAACCGGAATATCGCAACCTGCTGACCAGCAACAGTGTGTTCTGGGCCGAGGGCGGCGCCAAGGTTCAGCTTAACGGCAGCGGTTTAACCGTTCAGGCTTCTCCCCTGTCGCGAGCGATTAAAGGCGCAATTAGCTTCGATAACCTGAGCGGCGCCAGCGCCAGCCAACGCAAAGGCGACAAGCGGATTCTGTATGCGTCAGAAACCGCTGCGCGTGCGGTGGGCGGCCAGATAACCCTGCACGCTTTCGATGCCGGTAAACTGGCGGCCGGGATGCCGATTCGCTACCTGGGAATCGATATTGGCCAGATCCAGACGCTTGAGCTGATCACTGCCCGTAACGAAGTTCAGGCCAAAGCGGTACTGTATCCGGAGTACGTACAGACCTTTGCGCGTAGCGGCACACGCTTCTCCGTAATTACCCCGCAAATCTCAGCAGCCGGCGTGGAGCATTTAGATACCATCTTACAGCCGTATATCAACGTTGAACCTGGCCGCGGTAACCCGCGCCGTGATTTTGAGCTGCAGGAAGCTACTATCACCGACTCTCGTTACCTCGATGGTCTGAGTATTGTGGTGGAAGCACCGGAAGCGGGTTCATTAAACATCGGTACGCCAGTTCTGTTCAGAGGTATTGAGGTGGGGACCGTCACCGGGTTGACGCTCGGCTCCCTTTCCGATCGCGTGATGATCGCTATGCGCATCAGCCAGCGCTATCAGCATCTGGTGCGTAACAACTCTGTATTCTGGCTGGCATCCGGCTACAGTCTCGACTTCGGCCTGACCGGCGGCGTCGTGAAGACCGGTACCTTTAATCAGTTCATTCGCGGTGGGATCGCCTTTGCAACCCCGCCGGGTACGCCACTGGCCCCGAAAGCACAGGCTGGTAAACACTTCCTGTTGCAGGAAAGCGAACCGAAAGAGTGGCGTGAATGGGGAACCGCCCTGCCACGATAACCTCTCCCTTTGCTCCGGCGTGCTCGCGCCGGAGCACTTATGCTACACTGCGCTCCTGTTTTTTTGCCGGTGGTACCAAGTGGCTTATTTTCCCGACGCCTTTCTGACACAAATGCGTGAAGCAATGCCTTCCACGCTCTCATTCGATGATTTTCTCGCTGCCTGCCAGCGTCCGCTGCGCCGTAGCATCCGCGTCAATACGCTGAAAATCTCTGTTGCCGATTTCCTCACTCTGACAGCGCCATATAACTGGTCGCTCACCCCTGTTCCATGGTGTGCTGAAGGCTTCTGGATTGAACGCGATGATGAAACGTCACTGCCGCTCGGCAGCACCGCAGAACATTTAAGCGGCCTGTTTTATATTCAGGAAGCCAGCTCAATGTTGCCAGTCGCCGCGCTGTTTGCCGATGGCAATACCCCGGAACGCGTAATGGATGTCGCGGCAGCTCCCGGCTCCAAAACCACGCAAATTGCCGCCAAAATGAATAATCAGGGCGCGATTCTGGCAAATGAGTTTTCCGCCAGTCGCGTCAAAGTCCTGCATGCCAATATCAGCCGTTGCGGTATCAACAATGTCGCCCTGACCCATTTTGACGGGCGGGTATTCGGCGCGGCATTACCAGAAACATTCGATGCCATATTGCTGGATGCTCCATGTTCCGGCGAAGGCGTGGTACGTAAAGATCCCGATGCGCTGAAAAACTGGTCCATAGAAAGTAATCTGGAAATTGCCGCAACCCAGCGTGAGCTCCTCGACAGCGCATTTCACGCTCTGCGTCCCGGCGGCACATTGGTTTATTCAACCTGTACGCTGAACCGTGACGAAAACGAAGCCATTATGCAGTGGTTGATTGAAACCTACCCGGATGCCGTTGAATTTTTACCGTTGGGCGATTTATTCCCGGAGGCTGAACACGCCCTGACGCCGGAAGGATTCCTGCATGTGTTCCCGCAGATCTACGATTGTGAAGGATTCTTCGTCGCGCGTTTGCGCAAAACGGCCGCCATTCCTGCACTACCCTCACCGAAATATAAAGTGGGTAACTTCCCGTTCAGCCCGCTGAAAGGACGTGAATCCGCGCTTGTTACCCAGGCCGCTAACGCCTGCGGATTACAATGGGCAGACAATTTACGCCTGTGGCAGCGCGATAAAGAGATCTGGTTATTTCCGACAGAGATTGAACCCCTGATTGGCAAAGTTCGTTTTTCCCGCCTCGGGGTTAAACTGGCTGAGACCCACAACAAAGGGTATCGTTGGCAGCATGAAGCCGTCATCGCCCTCGCCGATCCAGGCCACAGCCATGCGTTCGAACTGAGCCTTGCCGAAGCGGAAGAGTGGTATCGCGGTAGAGATGTTTATCCGCAAACTTCACCCACAACTGACGACGTGTTGGTTACCTTCCAGCATCAGCCGATCGGCCTGGCAAAGCGTATTGGATCGCGATTGAAGAATAGCTATCCACGCGATCTTGTCCGGGATGGCAAACTCTTTACAGGATAACGCACGTTTTGACTGGCGCTTTTGCTAACGTTGACTACGCTGAAAAATGGACGACCTAACTGGTCGTACCACAATCAGCAGATAAACGGAGAGCACGATGATGAAAACCAGTGTGCGCATTGGCGCTTTTGAAATCGACGACGCCGAGTTGCATGGCGAATCGCCGGGGGACCGAACGTTAACCATTCCATGTAAATCCGATCCGGATTTATGTATGCAACTGGACGCCTGGGATGCCGACACCAGCGTCCCGGCCCTTCTGAATGGAGAACATTCTGTTCTGTTTCGCGAGCACTACGATCGTAAGTCAGATGCCTGGATCATGCGCCTTGCCTGATTCAAAAAGAACCCGTCGCCAGACGGGTTATTTCCTGGCTAATTTCCCTCATCTATCAACATCTTCTACACTAGAGGTATGGCTTTACCATTAGAGGATGGAATGTTCACGCTGGTTCTTTTTGTGTGCTACCTTGACGGCGGTTGTGAAGATATCGTGGTTGATGTCTACAAAACTGAGCAGCAATGCCTTGTATCGATGGACGATCAGCGCATCCGTAACGGCGGATGTTTGCCTGCGGACGATTATATCGACAGCTTCTGGCGTCCGGCCCAGGAATACAGTGATTTCTGATTATTGCAGTTGCACCAGCGTTAATTCGCCGCCAAATACCGCACCGGTATCAATATAGTGCAGATTGTCGCGATCCAACCGATGCCGCAGCGGCGTATGTCCAAACCAAAAGTGATCCGCGCCGCGTATGCCGTTACCATTGTTCATCAAACGCGCACGATCCCACAGTACCCGCTGTAAATCGACCTCTTTTTGCCACTGGTAATCATCATCCGGGTAATCAGCATGAGCAACAACGTGTATACCACTCCGGCAGCGTAGTTCCAGAATCCAGGGTAACTTTCGGCACGCTTCCAGTGCTAACCTCGCCGCGGGCTGATCCGCGTGAGCAAACCACGCGCCGCCGTTCATAAACCACGACAATTGCTCCCCCGTCGCCAGTGCATCCAACGCCATCTGCTCATGATTGCCCCTGACTGCCACAATCCAGCGTTTACGCATCAGGCGCAGGCAACGGAGACTGTCAGGGCCACGGTCGATAACATCGCCCACTGAAACCAACAGATCCTGCCAGGGATCAAAATGGCACTGGCGCAGTTTAGCCATCAATAAAGAGAAGCAACCGTGGAGATCCCCAACGACCCAGACGTGTCGCCAGTTTGTTGCTGCGATCCGCTGGTAGATATTGTCAGGCTGTCCCATTTGACCTCCTGCATACAAATATTACCCTTCACTTAATTAAACCATAGCAGCAAAATTCCGAACGATGCTGGTGTCACGACCCTATGTGATCAGCCCGCCTAACAGGCACCTGGGCAACAGCTTCCAGCTCTTCTTCCAGTTCTGTAACAATAGATTGCAGGTCATAAGTGGGTGCATTTCGCGTGCTGGCTCTTTCTTCTCTTTTATGTTTGCTAGTTATTTTTATATAAAAATCAATAACCTCAGGTATGTCTGCTGTGATTTTTTTCACGTCATTATCATGGTAAAAGAGCAGTGGCGGCCCACCCTGGGTATTAAATGCAACGGCCTTTAATGGTGTCAGCTCCATAGCTTCAATAAATCCTTTATCACAGCTTAAAATTCCAGGGAAAAAATACCGTTGATTATTTCCGGTATTGAAGGTAATAGCTTGTTCTAAATATCTACAATGAGTAAGGTCCCATGCCATCCCATGTAAAGCTGGCCACATATTTTTTGATTTTTTATGTATCTTGTTAAAAAATCTAAATTGAGTTCCTCTTTTAAAGAACTCACTTGCAAGAATCAGCTCTCTTGTGGCCAGAAAACCGACTTTGTTGTGTGCAAAAATTAACAGATCGATAAGTTTATTCTTTAGCGATCTGGCGGGTGACTTGATTTGGATGATACTCATCATAAGAAGGTAAGCGTATATACTATCATGTCGATCTCGTAGCGCACGCCTGAACTCAGAATCCTTGTGTTTAGCAAGCATAGAATTAAAATGCCTGTCAGTTTTAAGAAAAAGCTCACTTTGTGATATTTTTGATGTCAATTTCCCGGTATTTCCCGTTTTGATGAAATCTACATCCTTTATAAACTCGTAACCTAACAATTTATCAAATATTTTATGATGGTTTTCTTTTACATCTAAATTGTTAAGATTCTCCAGTTCATACAATACAGAATCTACCTGAGTATTTTTATGGGAAATAAAATTGAATATTTCTTCAATGTCATCATCTAAACCTGAGACCTTTCCGTTAATATAAGGCCGCAAATAACTTAATGCCTGGCTATCAAGGGATATTGAGTAGTCTATTTTAAAAGTAGAGCAGCGTTTATCACTAAACATTTCTTCTATCGTTTGAGGATCCATGACGAACACGTTTTCATCATTGAATAAAGAACGAATAGATGCTCCGTTTTCGAATTTTTTGTTAGTTTGAAAGCCCGGATATGGACCTTTAGGAGACGAAAATACAAATTTATATTCAGGTATTAACTGATAGACATTAGTGTAGAGATTTAATGAGGAAGAGAGATCGTCTGCATTACCAATTTCCATCACCAGCCATTCTTTAAACTTATCCATTTCTTCTGTCTCTTTACTGTGAGTCTAAGTCCCGAGTCAGTGGTGAGAACTTCACCTATTGATGAAGAAGTATACCGCTATCGGTACAAGCGAGTCCAAACGTCTGTGGAAACAAGAACCCACTGAAAACACTGACACATAAGTCATGCACACTCCTGGATACGAGGAAAAACAGCGCCCATCCCTGTTCTTTTTCTCTGCAAATACACTGTGAATGTTAAAAACTGTGTGGTATAACGAAGCAATCCCAAATACTGATATGTGGACAAATTTCGGAAATTTTTGGACATGACGTTCTAACTTATTGAAATGAAATCCGCATAAAAAGAGACCGAATACGATTCCTGTATTCGGTCCAGGGAAATGGCTCTTGGGAGAGAGCCGTGCGCTAAAAGTTGGCATTAATGCAGGCTAAGTTACCCTGCCATTTAAGAATAGATGACAGCGCCAGGTTTTCCAGTCCGCGACTAAAGTGACCGGAAAAAAAGCAGTCTGTTACACGACCAAATGTAAAAACCGCAAGTTCTCCTGTGAGACCCTGCGGTTTTTTTATTGGAAATCAGAACGCTACATCTGACAATTAACAGAGTTTTTCTGCACGCTCAACAAACGGCGCCAGGCTCATTTTTTCACCCGGTTTCGTCGGGTCATCAATCTGGATAATCTCAATCGGCTTCGCCGTGGTTTTACCGCTCGCAACCTGTTCTCTGGCAACATCATTCAACGGATATTGCACCAGCGTGCTGGGATTGATGACATACAGCGCGTGACCTGCACGGCAGGTCAGCATCACCTCTTCCCGATTAAACGCCCACTTATCTTTGCCAACCTCAAAACGGCTGACGGTGATGACCTGTGGCGCTGCCAACGCGGCCCCTGAACTTGCCAGTAGTAGTAAAGAGAAAATGATTTTTTTCATGCGTTTTGCCAGTCCATCAATCAAAAAGGTTCGAGGGTTGCAAACAGGCTGACAATCGCCAGCACAACGGCCCCTATTCCCCATTCCAGTTTTGTCATCCAAATGAAATAGAGCGTCACACAGCCATTATCCTGCTGCATGCGTGGTACCAGAACATACCGATTCGCCAGGGCAATCGCTACCATTAGCATGACAAGGGCACCTTTTAACAAAAGCAGTTGCCCATAAGCCATGTGCCAGGAGCCGGAAACACCGACAATAAACAGGGCATTCATAATCCCGGTAAGTAAAACCCCGGCCACGAAGAGATGCCCATAGCGGGAGAAACGCATCATGGTTCCGATCGCTTGTTCCCGCCAGCGGCCCTGCGCCATTCTCATACAGTAAAGTACGGGCAGCAACCCGCCAAACCAGGCGGCGGCACATATCAGATGTAAGGCATGGTTAACCTGTTGGATAGCCCCAGCGACGCCAGTATGCAGCGTTGCATGTCCAACACCTGCCAGCAAAATAAACTGAGCAATCGTCAGCATCAAGAGCAGCCGCGACATGCTGCGCGGCACAACGATGGTCACCACCAACGTGACCATCGCGAGGATAATCTGCCATAGCCAGACGCCGCCAAATTGCGTCTGCAGAACGGCGCCCCAAACGTCTGTAGAGACGACATCCCGCCATCCTGAGCCCATTAAGCCCCCCTGGATCGCCAGCATTAGCGTCGCGCTGATAAAACTCCACGTCGCGGCATGGCGTTGCAGACGTAAAAAACGACGCATCATTAAACGGCGAACCGAAACGGGAGCCAGCCATGCGCCGTAAAGCGCACAACCAAACACCAGCATCAACGCGGTAAAATGAATAAATCGCAGGGCAACCCAGGTAAATGCCAGCATCGGTTATTTCACGCTAAAGGTATATTGTCCCTTTGTCTTGTGACCATCCACGGATACAACGTGCCAGTCCACCGTATATTTTCCGGCCTCCAGCGTTTGAGCGAGCGGAATAATCAGTTGCGTTTTGTCCTGATCGCTGCGGGTCGCTTTGCCCGTCTTGATTGATTCCTTTTGTGGACCTGTCAACGTTGCGCCGCTGAACGCAGGTTCGACGCCCTCAGAAAAATTCAGCGTCAGCGCCTGGGGAGAAGCGGTGACTTCCGCATTCGCCGCCGGACTTTGTTTTGTCAGGTGAGCATGCGCCAATGCAGCGGGTGTTGCGAGGAGGCTGGCGAGTACGATGAGAGTATTACGTAGCGAAGATGCAGATGAAGCCATTTCAACTATTCCTTTTTGTTATGTCTAATCTATAGAGAATAACCTTCTACAATGATCGAGTCGAGAATCATCAATTGTGTCTTGCCATTAATGCGCACTCTTAGTAACTTTGCGCGCCGGAAGACAGAGAAAAGGAGCAGCCTATGAACATCAATCTGGCCAAACTTGAGCAAGCCGAAATGGATAAGGTCAATGTTGACCTGGCCGCGGCGGGTGTCGCATTTAAAGAACGCTACAATATGCCGATCGTTGCCGAAGTGGTTGAACGTGAACAGCCCGAACATTTACGCGACTGGTTTCGTGAAAGACTCATCGCGCATCGCCTGGCATCCGTCTCCCTTTCACGCTTACCGTACGAGCCGAAAGTTAAATAAAACTTATATTACGTTACGATTCCTTACATGATGCCTGCTACAGTATAAGTATATTCTTAATCTATACTTTAAAGATGGTTGTAGACACTATGAAAAGGAAATCATTATGTCACACTGGAAAATCGCAGCAGCACAATACGAACCCCTTCACGCGTCAGTGACCGAAAACGTTGCCCATCACCTGCAATTCATTCAGGCAGCCGCACAATGCCAATGTGAATTGCTGGTCTTCCCCGCCCTCTCCTTGTTGGGCTGCGTTGATGAGAATGACTCCCTCCCAGCGCCACCTGATGAAGCGTTGCTGGAACCGCTGGCGCATGCCGCAGCGACTTACCGCATGACAATTATCGCGGGATTGCCGGTAGAGCATAACAATCGTTTTGTGAAAGGCATTGCGCTTTTCTCTCCCTGGATGACATCACCATTAACGTTTCATCAGAGCCACGGGGCCTGTATTGCCAGACAGCGCAATGCCATCAGCGTTGTGGATAGTCAGCCAGAAGGTATTGATATCGATCCTGCTTTTTCGTTATTCACCAGTAGCCAGTCCGTCAGCGAGCCAGAACTCCTCTCATCCACATCTCAGCTACAAAGTTTCTCGCATAAATTTGCCATCGCGGTATTAATGGCCAATGCACGCGGGAGCAGCGCGTTATGGGACGAGCGAGGTCGATTGATTGTACGCGCCGACAGCGGTTCTTTGCTCTTAACCGGTCAACGCACGCCACGGGGTTGGCAAGGTGATATCATTCCATTACGCTAGTCGTTTTGGTCGGGAGCATGGCATGTTGCGCATAATAGATACAGAAACCTGTGGTCTGCAGGGAGGCATTGTTGAGATTGCTTCTGTCGATGTGGTTGATGGAAAGATAGTTAACCCAATGAGCCACCTGGTGCGCCCTGACCGCCCCATTAGCCCCCAGGCGATGGCTATTCATCGCATTACTGAAGCGATGGTAGCCGATAAGCCATGGATTGAAGATATCATTCCGCACTATTACGGTAGCGAGTGGTATGTGGCGCACAACGCAAGTTTCGACCGCCGCGTATTGCCAGAGATGCCCGGAGAGTGGATCTGCACCATGAAGCTCTCCCGTCGATTGTGGCCAGGAATCAAATACAGCAATATGGCGCTGTACAAATCACGTAAGCTGAACGTTCAGACGCCTGCAGGCCTGCATCACCACCGCGCTCTGTACGATTGCTACATCACTGCGGCTTTGCTGATCGACATCATGCAGACTTCAGGCTGGACCGCAGAGCAGATGGTCGACATTACCGGCCGCCCTGCATTACTCACTACTTTCACATTTGGTAAGTACCGTGGAAAACCGGTATCAGAGGTGGCAGAACGCGATCCGGGCTATCTGCGTTGGTTATTTAATAACCTCGACAGTATGAGCCCGGAGCTGCGATTAACGCTGAAGCACTATCTGGATAACATCTGATCTGAAGCTTGCCCAGACAGCGTTCCCTGTGCCAGCCCAATCAAAAACGCGTACTCCAGGGCCACGCCTTCGTAAGATTTAAAACGCCCGGACTTGCCGCCGTGCCCGGAATCCATATCCGTGCACAGTAACAGCAAGCGATCGTCCGTTTTCAGCTCACGCAATTTTGCCACCCACTTTGCCGGTTCCCAGTATTGCACCTGGGAGTCGTGTAATCCCGTCGTGACCAGCAAATGCGGATAATCCTGCGCGGTGACGTTGTCATAGGGGCTGTAGCTTTTCATATACGCATAGTACTGCGGATCCTGCGGATTACCCCATTCCTCAAATTCACCGGTGGTGAGTGGAATTGACTCATCCAGCATCGTGGTCACCACATCGACAAACGGCACCTGAGCAATCACGCCATGGAACAACTCCGGGCGCTCGTTGATGGCGACACCCATTAACATTCCGCCAGCGCTTCCCCCCATGCCGTAACATAACGATGGCGCGCCATAGCCCATTTTTAGCAGCGCATCGCAGACGTCGAGGTAATCATTAAAGGTATTTTTCTTGTGCAGAAACTTACCGTCTTCGTACCATTGCTGACCCAATTCACCGCCGCCACGTACATGGGCAATGGCATAAACAAAGCCGCGATCCAATAAGCTTAAACGGCTGCTACTGAAATCAGCATCCATACTGGCGCCATACGAACCATAGCCGTAAACCAGTAATGGGTTTTTCCCTTTCAGGAAATACTTTTGATGATAAACCAGTGAGACCGGAACCTCGGTACCATCGCGCGCGGTGATCCAGACATGTTCGCTGCGGTAATTCGCCGCATCAAATCCGGGGACCTCCGTCTGCTTAAGCACGCGACGCTCCCCGGTGTCCATATCCAGTTCAAACAACGTGTCCGGCGTGGTCATGGAGGAATAGCCATAGCGCAGTCGCGATGTCTCCGGTTCCGGGTTATAGGCAAGCCAGGTCACATACGCCGGATCGTCAAAGGCGATACCGATCACTTCGCGCGTTTTGCGATTGATCTGACGCAGACTGGTTAAACCCTGCTGGCGTTCTTCCACCACCAGCCAGTCGGTAAACAGGGTAAACCCCTCCAGCATGACGTTTTCGCGCGGCGGGATCAGCACCTCCCACGCTTGTTCATTGCGTACGCGCGTGCGGTACAGACCAAAGTTTTTACCTTCACGATTAGAGCGCAGATAAAACTTGTGCTGATAGTGATCGAGGCTGTACTCGTGGTCTTTACGCCGCGCTAAAAAAAGCAACGGTTCGGCGTCGGCCAGTTCTGCATCCAACAGCAGAACCTCACTGGTCGTCGCGCTGGCGATATGGATCACCACATAATGTAACGATGTGGTTTTATGCAGACTGACATAAAACATGTCATCGGCTTCTTCGTACACCAATTCGTCCAGTGACGAGGGAGATCCAACGGTATGCCGCCAGACCTGGTACGGCAGTAACGTCGTGGCGTGTTTGCGAACGTAATAGAAGGTCTGGGAATCATTCGCCCAGACCAGATCCGCTTCAACGTTATCCAGTACTTCCGGATACCAGTTGCCGCTTTCCAGGTTGCGAAAGCGAACGCCATATTGCCGCCGGGAGAGGTAATCTTCGGCCAGCGCCATAATGCTGTTATCGGGTGATATCGCCAGCCCTCCCAGCGTATAAAATTCACTGTGGGCTGCGCGTTGGTTGCCGTCCAGCAGAGTATCCCATTCATCCCACTCTTCGCTGAGAACCGACTGGCGCTGATAAATGGCATATTCACATCCCGGTTCATAAATATGCCGGTAACGATAACCATTTTTCACATAGGGAGCGGACGCATCCTGTGGGGGAATACGGTCGATAATTTCTTTCAGAACGCGGTCCTGCAAAGCCTGCTGCGAAGCCATAACCTGATGGCCATACGCATTTTCCTGTTGCAGGTATTCGAGCACGTCCGGCTGCGAGCGGGTGTCGTCTCGCAACCAGTAATAATTATCAACACGTGTATCGCCATGCTGCGTCATGGCGTGAGGAATACGAGAAGCTTTTGGTAGCATGTCATTGTTCTTTTGCTTAAACATCCTATAAGGGTGGCAAAAGACAGCGATGATGCAAGCGAAACATGCGCCTTAGCGATAAGTAATTAACCCGGTAAAGCCTGTTTTTGCGCCTTGAGATCCTGTTCAATGCCGTCACGAACATCCTGTGGGATCTTCAACGCGTCACCCAGCGCATTCAGATAGCTGCGCTCCATAAAGTGGTCGATATCAATCGCCGCACAGCTCAGGAAGTATATTTCCAGCGCCTCTTCTTCGTTGCGGATCCCTTGCGCCAGGCGCTGAGGATCCAGCGGTTGTTCGATAGCCCGCTCAATCAGAACGCGGCCTTGCTCCTCAACACCCGCGTCACGAAGCTGCTGTTCAATGGCGGTACGCTCTTTGGCATCAATATGGCCATCGCTTTTAGCCGCAAAAACCAGCGCCAGGATCAGGCGTTCAGTTCGCTCATCCAGCGGCGAGCTTTGTACGCCGAACTGCGGCTCATCCTGATGCGCGGCGCGAACTTTATCTTTGTATTTGTTCCACAGCACGGTTCCGGCAACCGCACCACCACCCACCAGAAGCGCGCTGGTGCCGTATTTGCTCAGTAACTTACGTGAGGATTTGTTGGCAACCAGTAATCCCGCCAGACCGCCTAACGCGCCAGGGACCAGAAGTTTACTCAGCCCTTGCTCGCCGGAAGATGATGCGGAGGATCCTTTTTGCCCAAGAAGAGATTGTAGTTGGTTCAGCCAGTTAGCCATTTTGCCCCTCAAGTACAGACGAATAATCGTCAAAGCGTACCCGAGGGGATGTCAGGAAGTGTTCAGCTCATCAAAAGATGTGCAAATACGCTCATTACTGCGGTTGATACTCCGCCGTTCCGGCCTGGCAGTCGACTTTTACCTGATAGTGAATATCCGCGCTTTTTCCGCGAACCGTCAGCGGGACCGACCATTTGCCATCTTTGCCCGTAATATCGGGGGTATTAACCCAGGCGACAGGATCGGCTTGCCCAACACGCTTTTGATCGTCAGCCCAGCGCGCGATGCGATTTTGTTGATAATCACGTTTCACGCTCGCCGCAATACCATCAGCATTCAGCCCTTCGCATTTTGGAAACTGAACATTTTTGCTTTCCATGTTTGCCGCAAAAACAGATACGCTGGCAGATAACAACAGCAGGCTTAATAACGCTCTTTTTTTATACATTTTTTTCTCCTTTATCTCCCCTTCGTCTTTCCGGTCGCATGTAGCAACGCGAAAAGACGTCAGGGATTGCACAATGATTCAGGAAAAAGCATGGTACAAAACGTCAGGAGCGCAAGTCGTTTCAGGCAGCCTGGGTATCATCCTCAGCGTGCGCGTCATCTTTAACGGCCTGCGGAGACGGCAGCTTGCCGTTTTTCAGGATGGCGCTCAGCACATCTTTTTGCTCAGCCAGCCACAGGGAAAGCGCTTCACGCTGCTCGTCTTCAAGCGCTACCGGTGACTGCTCCAGCCATGTGTCGAGCAAATCCGCTGTATCAAGCATTTTGTCATACGCATCGGCTTCCTTTTTGCTGGTAAACGACATTTTTTCCTCACCTTCCCGAATGACTACGTATTTAACTTCAACCGCCATTTTTGCAGCCTCTTAATTACCTGTATTTATGTACAGTATATTCTTTTTGCGCCCTGAAATCAACCTGGTAATAAAGACAGACGCAAACGTTTTCGTATATACTGCGCCCAGATAAAACAGGGGATTAATTTATGACGTTATTAGGCACAGCGCTGCGTCCCGCAGCAACGCGAGTGATGTTGTTAGGTTCAGGTGAACTGGGTAAAGAAGTGGCGATCGAATGCCAACGCCTGGGTGTGGAAGTCATTGCCGTGGATCGTTACCCCGACGCGCCAGCCATGCACGTTGCCCATCGCTCATACGTAATCAATATGCTCGATGGCGAAGCGTTACGCGAGGTTGTCGAGCGCGAAAAACCACATTATATCGTGCCGGAAATAGAAGCGATTGCCACGGATATGCTGGTAAAGCTGGAACAGGAAGGGCAACACGTTGTGCCGTGCGCACGAGCGACCCAACTGACCATGAACCGCGAAGGGATCCGTCGCCTCGCCGCAGAGGAGCTGTCTTTACCAACCTCTTCTTTCCGCTTTGCAGACAGCGAAACTCGCTTTCGCGAGGCCGTCGCCGAAATCGGCTTTCCTTGCATCGTGAAGCCAGTAATGAGTTCCTCAGGTAAGGGGCAAAGCTTTATTCGTTCAGCCGATCGGCTCACCGAAGCCTGGAACTATGCTCAACAGGGAGGCCGGGCAGGCGCCGGGCGCGTTATCGTCGAAGGCGTGGTAGATTTTGATTTTGAAATTACCCTGCTTACCGTTAGCGCCGTTGATGGCGTACACTTTTGCGCGCCGGTAGGGCATCGTCAGGAAGATGGCGATTATCGTGAATCCTGGCAGCCTCAGCAGATGAGCGACCTGGCGCTGGCGCGCGCGCAGGAGATTGCCCGTAAAGTCGTGCTGGCGTTAGGCGGCTACGGTCTGTTTGGCGTGGAGCTGTTTGTCTGCGGTGATGAGGTCATTTTTAGCGAAGTCTCCCCTCGCCCGCACGACACCGGGATGGTGACCTTAATTTCGCAGGACCTGTCTGAATTTGCCTTGCACGTCCGCGCATTTCTCGGTCTGCCCGTTGGCGCAATCCGTCAGTACGGGCCTTCCGCTTCCGCCGTTATTCTGCCGCAACTTAGCAGCCAGAATGTGACGTTTGATAACGTACAGGCCGCCGTGGGCGCTGGCCTGCAAGTACGATTCTTTGGTAAGCCGGAGATTGACGGGAGCCGTCGTTTAGGCGTGGTATTGGCTACAGCGCAAACCATTGAAGACGCGGTTGAACGCGCGAAACACGCCGCCGCACAGGTGAAAGTTACAGGATAAAAAACCAGACCCGTAGGCCGGATAAGGCGTTGATGCCGCATCCGGCAAAGCCCGATGTCGGCGCTGATGCGTCTTATCGGGCCTACGGTTTACACATTAACGGCTTACTGCTTCGCGCCTTCTACTGCTTCACGAGCCAGTTTGGTAATGCGTTCGTAATCGCCAGCTTCCAGCGCATCTGCCGGAACCAGCCAGGAACCACCGATACACAGCACGCTTTTCAGCGCGAGGTAGTCACGGTAATTCGCCGGAGAGATACCACCGGTTGGGCAGAAACGTACCTGAGAGAACGGGCCCGCAATCGCCTGCAGCGCTTTAGTACCGCCGTTCGCTTCCGCCGGGAAGAATTTGAACTCTTTCAATCCGTAGTCCATACCCAGCATCAGTTCAGAAACCGTGCTGATGCCAGGGATCAGCGGAATAGTCCCTTCCGTTGCGGCTTTTAACAGCGGCTCGGTCAGACCCGGGCTGATAGCAAACTGCGCACCGGCTTCGGTGACTTCAGCCAGTTGTTGCGGATTCAGTACAGTACCTGCGCCGACGATGGCGTCCGGAACTTCTTTCGCGATCGCGCGAATGGCATCCATCGCACATGCAGTACGTAAGGTCACTTCCAGAACGCGCACGCCACCTGCAACCAGCGCTTTTGCCATCGGCACCGCATGTTCCAGTTTATTAACCACAATAACCGGTACAACCGGGCCAGTGGTCAGGATTGCTTCTGCACTTGTCTTCCAGTTTTTCATCAGAGTTTTCTCTCGCCTGATTACAAAATAAGTCTTAAAAAGTGATACAGGTTGCGCCCTGCTCCGCTCCGGACAGCTTCTCACGCAACGCGCTGAACATTTCACGTCCGGTCCCCACGCGCGATGCGCTGAGGTCTGGAATGTGAGGCTGACGTGAGGCAAGTTCTTCTTCGTCAACCAGCAGCGTCAATTCACCTGTCTGTCCATTCACACGAATGATGTCGCCATCACGTACTTTTGCCAGCAGACCGCCATCATAGGCTTCTGGGGTTACATGGATTGCTGAAGGCACTTTACCTGAAGCACCTGAAAGTCGTCCATCGGTAACTAACGCAATTTTGAAACAACGGTCCAATAATACACCAAGTGGCGGCATGAGTTTATGTAATTCTGGCATTCCGTTCGCTTTT
Source organism: Citrobacter sp. wls717 (assembly GCF_005280955.1). Taxonomy (NCBI): domain Bacteria; kingdom Pseudomonadati; phylum Pseudomonadota; class Gammaproteobacteria; order Enterobacterales; family Enterobacteriaceae; genus Citrobacter; species Citrobacter sp. wls717. The sequence continues at coordinate 183,554 of NZ_SZWW01000053.1, read as the reverse complement.
GGTCCCTGATGACGCACAACAACTACGCAATCGCGGTCAAGCAGACCGGCATCGAACGCCGGTAACACATCGTGCTGACTTTCAAAAACGACTGCCGGCGCTTCAATAACCTGATTTTCAACCGGTACCGCCGACGTTTTCATCACTGCGCGCCCGAGGTTACCGCTCAGCACTTTAGTGCCGCCGTGGTGAGAGAAAGGTTGGTCAAAGGTGGCAATCACGTTGCTGTCCAGTGATTTCGCCGCCCCTTCGCGCCAGTCCAGTTCACCGTTGTTAAGCCACGGCTCCATGGTGTAACGCGATAAACCGAATCCGGCAACGGTATTCACATCTTCATGCAGCAGACCCGCATTCAGCAGCTCACGCATTAGCACCGGTACGCCGCCCGCCGCCTGGAAATGGTTAATATCCGCCGGACCGTTCGGGTACAAACGCGCCATCAGCGGCACGATATCGGACAGATCGGAGAAGTCATCCCAGTTAATCAGAATCCCGGCCGCGCGCGCCATGGCCACCAGATGCATCGTGTGGTTAGTTGAGCCCCCGGTCGCCAGCAGCGCCACAATTCCATTCACTACCACTTTTTCATCGATCATTTTACCGATCGGCATCCATTCATTGCCGTTCCCGGTAAGACGCGTAACCTGACGGGCGGCAGCAGCGGTCAACGCTTCACGCAGCGGCGCATCCGGATGGACGAATGAGGAGCCTGGCAGTTGCATCCCCATGAACTCAACGACCATCTGGTTGGTATTCGCCGTACCGTAGAACGTACAGGTACCCGGTGCGTGATAAGACGCCGCCTCGGACTCGAGCAGCGCCATGCGATCAACTTTGCCCTCCGCATAGAGTTGACGAATACGCACTTTTTCTTTATTCGCCAGGCCACTCGCCATCGGGCCGGAAGGAATGAAGATTGACGGCAGATGACCGAATGACAGCGCCGCCATCACCAGGCCAGGGACAATTTTATCGCACACGCCGAGGAACAACGCGCCATCGAACATATTGTGAGAGAGACCTACAGCCGCTGACATCGCAATCACTTCACGACTCAGCAGCGAAAGCTCCATCCCATCCTGTCCCTGGGTAACACCGTCACACATGGCCGGCACACCACCGGCAACCTGACCTACCGCATTGGCTTCATGCAGCGCCTGGCGAATGATAGCCGGATAATGTTCATATGGCTGATGCGCAGAAAGCATGTCGTTGTAGGAGGTAATGATCGCGATATTGTTACGCAGCATGCTTTTCAGCGATGCTTTGTCGTCCGGTTGACACGCGGCAAAGCCATGCGCCAGGTTACCGCATGCCAGTTGCGAACGATGAACGGTGGTCGATTTAGCTTGTTCAATACGGGCGAGGTAGGCGGAACGTGTATGGCGAGAACGTTCGACGATACGCTGTGTTACGCGTAACAAATTCGGATTCATAGAGGCTCCTAAAATTTATCTGTCAGAGCGGTAGGGTTAACAATGCTTATCAGTCGCATTAAAAAGTGCTGAATCGCTTGTTTGCCGTAGCTCAGGGGCAAAATCGTTTCAGGCAGTGTAATAAAAAAAGCCCCGCGGGTGAATCCACGCGAGGCTTAAAAGTGCAAAAATTATTCTGCAATCTGTGTTAGATCATGTTACCGGTAAAATAACCCCTATGGGTAAGGCGATCTTTTACTCGAATTCGTTCCAGGAACGACCATCTCGGGTGATCATTGCCACAGAGGCAACCGGTCCCCAGGTCCCTGCCTGATACGGTTTCGGCGCATCGTTGTCCATCGCCCATGCTTCAGTAATCGAATCCACCCACTTCCAGGCTTCTTCAACTTCATCACGACGCACAAACAGCGCCTGAATACCGCGCATCGTTTCAAGCAGCAGTCGCTCATAGGCGTCGGCCAGATGCGTCTGGTTAAAGGTTTCGGAATAGCTCAGATCAAGCTTGGTGATTTGCAGGTTATGCTTGTGATCCAGACCCGGCACTTTGTTCAGCACCTGGATATCAACACCTTCATCAGGCTGCAAACGAATAGTCAGCTTGTTCTGCGGCAGATCCTGCCAGGATTCCCGGAACAGATTCAGCTCAGGCGTTTTGAAATAGACGACGACTTCAGAGCACTTCGTCGGTAAACGCTTGCCGGTACGCAGATAGAACGGAACGCCCGCCCAACGCCAGTTATCGATATCCACACGGATCGCCACAAACGTTTCCGTATTGCTGCTTTTGTTCGCGCCCTCTTCTTCCAGATATCCTGGAACTTTTTTGCCCTGGGCAAAACCCGCGGTGTACTGACCGCGAACCGTCTTTTCACGCACGTTTGAGCGGTCGATACGGCGTAGTGATTTCAGTACCTTCACTTTTTCATCACGAATGCTGTCAGCGCTCAGGTCCGACGGCGGAGACATCGCGATCATGCACAAGATCTGCAGCAGGTGGTTTTGGATCATGTCGCGCATTTGACCGGCCTGGTCAAAATAGCCCCAGCGACCTTCAATACCCACTTCTTCCGCGACGGTAATTTCAACGTGATCGATCGTGCGGTTATCCCAGTTGTTTACAAACAGGGAGTTGGCAAAACGCAGTGCCAGCAGGTTCAGCACCGTCTCTTTACCGAGATAGTGGTCGATACGATAAACCTGGCACTCTTCGAAATATTCACCGACCTGATCATTGATCTCGCGCGATGTTGCCAGTGACGTTCCCAACGGTTTTTCCATCACAACGCGGGCAGGTTTAGCATTCAGCTTTGCTTCACCCAAACCTTTGCAGATCGCGCCAAAGGTGCTTGGCGGCATCGCGAAATAGTTAATCGTGGTCCGTGATTTCTGATCCAGCATTTCACCCAGACGGCTAAATGCGGCGGTATCATTGACGTCCAGATTACAAAACTCCAGACGGCCGCTGAGGGTCTCCCACAAACCTTCATCAATTTTTTCTTTCATGAAGGTTTCGAGCGCTTCGCGCACAACCTTGGTATAAGCTGCTTTGTCCCAGTCGGCACGCCCTACCCCGATGATACGGGTTTCCGGGTTAATCTGGCCGGCCTTTTCCAGTTGATACAGGGAAGGCAGCAATTTCCGCCGCGCCAGGTCGCCCTTCGCGCCGAAAATGACCAGGTCACATGCCTGGGCTGTTTGCGTTACCGCCATGTCATTCTCCTCAATTAAGTGTCTGGTGCTTTTGCCAGAAACTGGTTGTAATTTTATTACAGTGCACTGTACTGCTTTTACGTGAATCCGGAAACCGTAAACGCTTATCCAGCCGTGCTGTTACCGCAAACAGGCGTTTGATTGGCGTTTACCTCTGCAAAATGGATAAAAAAGTCGCTTTTTTTCGTAGCCATGAAGAAGTAACAAAACCAGACTTCGATCATGTAATGAAAAAAAACAACAACTATTCTGTCCATTTTGCCCCGTTCCTTCCGTGGCAGGGGTAATATCTAGCAAATGTATCCCCCGATTTCCCCGTATCGCTGAAATCGTTTTTTCCCATGAGCCATGAGTCGACCTACATCATGAATATGCTGGAAAAAATCCAGTTAAAACTGGAACAGTTGAGCAAATCAGAGCGTAAAGTCGCTGACATTATTCTTGCCTCACCCGACCGGGCAATCCATTCAAGCATCGCTGCGCTTGCACTGGAAGCCAACGTCAGCGAGCCGACGGTGAACCGCTTCTGTCGCAGTATGGATACGCGCGGCTTTCCTGATTTTAAACTTCATCTGGCGCAAAGTCTGGCAAATGGCACCCCTTATGTTAATCGTAATGTGGATGAGGATGACAGCGTAGAATCTTACACGGGAAAAATCTTCGAGTCGGCGATGGCAAGTCTTGACCACGTTCGCCAGTCTCTGGATAACACCGCGGTAAACAGGGCGGTGGATTTGTTAACCCAGGCGAAGAAAATTGCCTTTTTTGGCCTTGGGTCTTCCGCCGCGGTAGCACACGACGCGATGAACAAATTTTTTCGTTTTAACGTACCGGTGATCTATTCCGACGATATTGTACTGCAACGTATGAGTTGCATGAATTGTAGCGACGACGACGTTATTGTGCTGATTTCGCATACCGGAAGAACCAAAACTCTGGTTGAACTGGCGCAGTTGGCGAGGGAAAACGACGCGATGGTTATCGCCTTGACCTCTCCCGGCACGCCGCTGGCGCGCGAAGCCACGCTGGCCATTACCCTCGACGTACCGGAAGATACTGACATTTATATGCCCATGGTCTCTCGACTTGCTCAACTGACCGTGATAGATGTGCTGGCTACAGGATTTACTTTGCGCCGCGGGGCAAAATTTAGAGATAACTTGAAGCGTGTCAAGGAAGCACTCAAGGAATCGCGTTTTGATAAAGAATTACTCATCAAGAGTGATGATCGCTAAAAGCAATAACAATGTTCTACCCTTTTATCATCCGGGTCGTTCATTTACCGTCAATGTTTGAGAACGACCGGATTAATGTTCACGCAACACCTAGTTGTTTCAGTCAACGGAGTATTACATGTCCAGAAGGCTTCGCAGAACCAAAATCGTTACCACGTTAGGCCCAGCAACTGATCGCGATAACAACCTCGAAAAAATTATCGCTGCGGGTGCGAACGTCGTACGTATGAACTTTTCGCACGGCTCTCCAGAAGATCACAAAATGCGGGCGGATAAGGTCCGTGAAATTGCCGCAAAACTGGGACGCCATGTAGCTATTTTGGGTGACCTGCAGGGACCTAAAATCCGCGTATCAACCTTTAAAGAAGGTAAAGTTTTTCTTAATGTTGGCGACAAGTTCCTGTTAGACGCCAACCTTGGCAAAGGCGAAGGCGACAAAGAAAAAGTCGGGATCGATTATAAAGGTCTGCCTGCTGACGTCGTGCCAGGCGATATCCTGCTACTTGATGACGGTCGCGTACAGCTTAAGGTGCTGGAAGTCCAGGGAATGAAAGTCTTCACCGAAGTCACCGTCGGCGGCCCGCTGTCCAATAATAAGGGCATCAACAAACTGGGCGGCGGTCTTTCTGCTGAAGCCCTGACCGAAAAAGATAAAGCTGACATCGTCACTGCAGCGCAAATCAGCGTTGATTATCTGGCCGTCTCCTTCCCGCGCTGCGGCGAAGACCTGAACTATGCCCGCCGTCTGGCGCGCGACGCAGGTTGCGATGCGAAAATCGTCGCCAAGGTAGAACGTGCGGAAGCCGTCTGCGACCAGAATGCGATGGATGACATCATTCTGGCTTCCGACGTGGTGATGGTCGCTCGTGGCGACCTGGGCGTTGAAATTGGCGATCCTGAGCTGGTAGGTATTCAAAAAGCGTTGATTCGTCGCGCACGTCAGCTGAACCGTGCGGTTATTACCGCCACGCAGATGATGGAGTCGATGATTACCAACCCAATGCCGACCCGTGCGGAAGTGATGGACGTGGCTAACGCCGTACTGGACGGTACCGATGCCGTTATGCTCTCTGCAGAAACGGCAGCAGGTCAGTACCCGGCAGAAACCGTCGCGGCAATGGCTCGCGTATGCCTGGGTGCCGAGAAGATCCCGAGCATCAACGTCTCCAAACACCGTCTTGACGTGCAGTTTGACAATGTCGAAGAAGCGATTGCTATGTCAGCGATGTATGCCGCTAACCACCTGAAAGGGGTAACCGCTATCATCGCGATGACTGAGTCTGGTCGTACCGCGCTGATGACCTCTCGTATCAGTTCTGGTCTGCCGATTTTCGCGATGTCTCGTCATGAACGTACGCTGAATCTGACCTCTCTGTATCGCGGTGTCACCCCGGTTCACTTTGACAGTGAAACTGATGGCGTGGTTGCCGCCAATGAAGCGGTGAACCTCCTGCGCGATAAAGGTTATCTGGTTTCCGGCGACCTGGTGATTGTGACCCAGGGCGATGTCATGAGCACCATTGGCTCAACCAATACCACGCGTATTCTGACCGTCGAGTAACTACCGTCTGATGTAAAAAGGCCTCTCACATGAGAGGCCTTTTTTTATTTCTTCGGATAGAGATCTTTGCGTTTATAAGGCTCAATTTCACCCGGTTTACGCGTCTTAAGCAGTTTTAAAATCCAGGTGTATTGCTCAAGGTGTGGGGCAACAAAAATTTCCACCTCTTCGTTCATTCGTCTGGCAATTGTGTGATCATCCGCCGTCAGGATGTCATCCATCGGAGGACGTACCTGGATCGTCAGGCGGTGCGTTTTACCATCATATACCGGGAACAGAGGCACCACGCGCGCATGGCACACCTTCATCAGACGGCCAATCGCCGGTAACGTTGCTTTATAGGTCGCAAAAAAGTCCACAAACTCGCTGTGTTCAGGACCATGGTCCTGATCCGGCAAATAGTATCCCCAATATCCCTGACGTACAGACTGAATAAACGGTTTGATACCATCGTTACGCGCATGCAGGCGGCCACCGAAACGACGGCGCACCGTGTTCCATACGTAATCGAATACCGGGTTTCCCTGGTTGTGGAACATCGCCGCCATTTTCTGCCCCTGGGAAGCCATCAACATCGCCGGGATGTCCACCCCCCAGCCATGAGGAACGAGAAAAATCACCTTTTCATCGTTGCGACGCATCTCTTCGATGATATCCAGGCCTTGCCAGTCAACCCGACTCTGAATTTTCTGCGGGCCGCGTATCGCCAGTTCCGCCATCATGACCATCGCCTGAGGCGCGGTCGCGAACATTTCATCGACAATGGCCTCGCGCTCAGCTTCACTACGCTCAGGAAAGCAGAGAGACAAATTGATCAATGCTCTGCGACGCGAGCTTTTTCCCAGTCTTCCGGCGAGCCGTCCGAGCTTTGCCAAAATAGGATCGCGGAATGATGCTGGCGTTAACGCAATCCCGGCTATCGCCGCCACGCCAAGCCAGGCGCCCCAGTAGCGCGGATGGCGAAATGATTTGTGAAACTCAGGGATATACTCAATATTCTTTTTTTTCGTTTCCATGCTCTTCCAGTGTCTGGTATCGCGAAAAGTAAATCTGCTGATAGTGTAGCGGCGCACCGTGTGCCGTACAAAATAAAAAAGCCGGCACGCATCGCGTACCGGCTCTGTCAGTGTGCTAATTAATCAAAACGCAGCTGAGGAACAACTTCTTTCACCTGTGCCAGGTAATCAGTGCGATCTGAACCGGTCAACCCTTCTGTACGCGGCAGTTTCGCCGTCAGCGGGTTAACAGCCTGCTGGTTGATCCAAACTTCGTAATGCAGGTGCGGGCCCGTTGAACGTCCGGTATTGCCTGACAGCGCGATACGGTCGCCACGTTTCACTTTTTGTCCTGGCTTAACCAATAGCTTACGCAGGTGCATATAACGCGTAGTGTAGGTGCGACCATGACGTACCGCAACATAGTACCCAGCGGCGCCGCTGCGCTTCGCGACAACCACTTCACCATCACCCACCGATAGCACTGGCGTCCCCTGCGGCATCGCAAAGTCGACACCTTTATGCGGCGCTACGCGTCCCGTCACCGGGTTCAGGCGACGTGGGTTAAAGTTCGAGGAGATGCGGAACTGTTTCGCCGTTGGGAAACGCATAAAGCCTTTCGCCAGTCCGGTACCATTTCGGTCATAGAACTTACCGTCTTCAGCGCGGATGGCGTAATAATCTTTGCCTTCAGAACGCAAACGCACGCCCAGCAGTTGGCTTTGCTCACGTTTGCCGTCGAGCATTTCGCGAGACATCAGCACCGAGAACTCATCGCCTTTTTTCAGTTTGCGGAAATCCATCTGCCACTGCATGGCCTTGATCACCGCACTGATTTCAGAGCTGGTCAGACCGGCATCTTTAGCACTGGCAACGAAGCTCCCGCCGACTGTGCCTTTGATACGGCTGTTGACCCAATCGCCCTGCTGCATTTCGCTACTCATTTTGAAACCCGTCGCAGTGCGATCGTAAGTACGAGTTTCGCGACGAGAAACTTCCCAGGTCAGGCGTTGCAGGTCACCTTCCGCGCTTAGCGTCCAGGAAAGTTGCTGGCCAATTTTCAGGTTACGCAACTCTTTATCGGAAGCAGCAAGCTGGCTGATGTCACCCATATCGATGCCGTACTGATTCAGAATACTGCTCAGCGTATCGCCCGTAGAGACGACATACTCATGCACACCGGCCTCACCAGACGTTTTGTCATCCAGTTCATCCTGGGGGATAGCTTCATCTTCCTGAGCGGCCTGATCGATAGGTTCGCTGGCCTCAGGCAACAGAGAACGAATCTCGCTTTTTTCCAGCTCGATAGTTTTGACGATGGGTGCAGAATCAGGGTGGTAAACATAGGGCCGCCAGACAGCGACGGCCAATGTCAGTACGGTAAGCGACCCCAGCATAACGCGATGGGGTCGCGGCAGATTATTAAATGCCAGAGCGACAGAGCGGGCTATCTGTTGCACGTATTCACTTCCTCATTAATCTCCTTTCAGGCAGCTCGCATACTGGTTGGCTAATTGGTTCAAAAACGCTGAATAGCTTGTTTTACCCAGTTTGATATTCGTTCCGAGTGGATCCAACGTTCCCATTCGAACGGTTGTCCCTCTCGCGACGGCTTCAACGACCGCTGGCCTGAACTGTGGCTCAGCAAAAACGCAGGTTGCTTTTTGCTCAACCAACTGTGTTCTTATTTCATGTAAACGCTGCGCACCAGGTTGAATCTCAGGGTTCACGGTAAAGTGACCAAGCGGTGTTAGTCCGTAGTGTTTCTCGTAGTAGCCATAGGCGTCATGAAAAACGAAATAACCTTTGCCCTTGAGCGGCGCGAGCTCGTTACCTACCTGCTTATCGGTTGCGGCTAATTGTGCCTCAAAATCCTTCAGGTTGGCGTCAAGTTTGGCTCGACTTTGCGGCATAAGTTCCACTAATTTTTCATGGATTGCAACCGCTGAGGCCCGCGCTATCTCTGGGGAGAGCCAAAGATGCATGTTGTAATCGCCGTGATGGTGATGCTCGTCACTTTTTTCACCACCCGCATCGCTGTGTCCATGATCGTCATCGTCGTCGTCAGCACCTTTCATGAGTAACGGTTTCACGTCATTAAGCTGCGCAATCGTTACCTGTTTCGCGTTAGGAATATTCTTGACTGACTTTTCCATAAACGCTTCCATCTCAGGTCCAATCCACACGACTAAGTCCGCGCCCTGTAAGCGTTTTACGTCTGAAGGACGCAGTGAGTAATCGTGTTCGGAAGCCCCGTCAGGCAGCAGAACCTGGGTATCAGTTACCCCATCAGCAATGGCTGAAGCGATAAATCCCAGCGGCTTAAGAGACGCCACAACGGCGGCATTTGCCGCCTGTGTTGCACTACCCCAAAGAGCAGCGGATAATGCTGCGAAAAGAAGCGTATTTTTATGTAACATAATGCGACCAATCATCGTAACGAATGTAAGAAATGTGATATTATAACATTCTATAACTTCTGCAAGACTAAAATTGATATGACGACTTTGGTTTCACTGGAAAATGTCTCGGTCTCTTATGGTCAACGCCGCGTCCTTTCTGACGTATCGCTTGAACTTCGACCCGGTAAAATTTTGACGCTTCTCGGCCCAAATGGTGCCGGGAAGTCAACCCTGGTGCGCGTTGTTTTAGGGCTGGTAGCGGCTGACGAGGGAGTTATCAAGCGTAATGGTCAATTGCGGATTGGCTATGTGCCGCAAAAGCTGTACCTCGATACCACGCTTCCACTGACGGTCAGTCGTTTTCTGCGCTTACGTCCCGGCACCAAAAAGGAGGATATTCTTCCGGCGCTGAAGCGCGTTCAGGCCGGGCATCTGATGAATGCGCCGATGCAAAAACTCTCTGGCGGGGAAACGCAACGCGTTCTGTTGGCCCGTGCTTTATTGAATAAGCCTCAGCTACTGGTTCTTGATGAACCGACCCAGGGTGTGGATGTCAATGGTCAGGTCGCACTGTACGATCTTATCGACCAGTTACGACGTGAACTGGATTGCGCCGTACTGATGGTTTCCCATGACCTGCATCTGGTGATGGCTAAAACCGATGAAGTGCTGTGCCTCAACCATCATATTTGCTGTTCCGGCGCGCCAGAAGTGGTTTCCATGCACCCGGAATTCATCTCAATGTTCGGGCAACGCGGCGCCGAACAACTCGGAATTTACCGTCATAATCATAATCATCGCCACGATTTACAGGGTCGTATCGTCTTACGCCGGGGAAATGGTCACTCATGATTGAATTGTTATTACCCGGTTGGTTAGCCGGGATCATGCTGGCCTGTGCCGCCGGCCCACTCGGCTCGTTCGTCGTCTGGCGTCGTATGTCTTATTTTGGTGATACGCTGGCCCACGCTTCACTGCTGGGCGTCGCTTTTGGTCTGCTGCTGAATGTAAATCCTTTCTATGCCGTCATTGCCGTGACCCTGATGCTGGCGGCCGGTCTGGTATGGCTGGAGAAGCGCCCTCACCTCGCGATCGATACCTTGCTTGGTATTATGGCGCACAGCGCGTTGTCATTGGGGCTGGTTGTCGTCAGCTTGATGTCAAACATCCGCGTGGATCTGATGGCCTACCTGTTTGGTGATTTACTCGCCGTGACGCCAGAAGATCTCATCTCCATCGCCATTGGCGTGATTATCGTTCTGGCGATTCTGTTCTGGCAGTGGCGCAACCTGCTGTCGATGACCATCAGTCCGGATCTGGCTTTTGTTGATGGCGTGAAGCTGCAACGCGTTAAGCTGTTGCTGATGCTGGTTACAGCTTTAACTATCGGTGTGGCGATGAAGTTTGTCGGGGCGCTGATTATCACCTCTCTGCTGATCATCCCTGCGGCAACCGCCCGTCGTTTCGCCCGCACACCGGAACAGATGGCAGGCGTCGCCGTTGGTGTGGGTATGATAGCGGTTACAGGGGGGCTGACCTTCTCAGCCTTTTATGATACCCCAGCAGGGCCATCCGTGGTGCTGTGTGCCGCGCTGCTGTTTATCTTCAGCATGATGAAAAAGCAGGCGAGCTAAGCGAGTGTTGCCCGGTGGCGCTGCGCTTACCGGGCCTACAAAATCGCCCTGGCCTGGTGAGCGTAGCGACTTCAGCCGCTAAGGCATCTCTGGCGGCGTGATCCCGAAATGGTTCCAGGCGCGCACCGTTGCCATTCTTCCGCGCGGCGTACGCTGCAGAAAACCTTGCTGAATCAGATACGGCTCCAGCACATCCTCAATGGTTTCACGTTCTTCCCCGATCGCCGCCGCCAGGTTATCCAGGCCGACCGGCCCGCCGAAGAATTTATCGATCACCGCCAGCAGCAGCTTGCGGTCCATATAATCGAAGCCTTCCGCGTCGACGTTGAGCATATCCAGCGCCTGAGCGGCGATATCCGCCGAAATGGTGCCGTCATGCTTCACCTCGGCAAAATCACGTACCCGGCGTAATAAACGGTTGGCGATACGCGGCGTACCACGGGCGCGACGCGCCACTTCCAACGCCCCTTCATCGCTCATTTCCAGTCCCATGAAGCGGGCGCTACGTCCGACAATGTGCTGCAGATCGGCAACCTGATAGAACTCCAGTCGCTGCACAATACCAAAGCGGTCACGCAGCGGGGACGTTAACGACCCGGCGCGCGTCGTCGCCCCAATCAGGGTAAACGGCGGCAGATCGATCTTAATTGAACGTGCAGCAGGCCCTTCGCCAATCATGATATCCAGCTGATAATCTTCCATCGCCGGATACAGCACCTCTTCCACCACCGGCGACAGGCGATGGATTTCATCGATAAAGAGAACATCGTGGGGTTCAAGGTTAGTGAGCATCGCCGCCAGATCGCCCGCTTTCTCCAGCACAGGTCCGGATGTGGTGCGCAGGTTGACGCCCATTTCATTGGCCACAATATTGGCAAGCGTGGTTTTACCGAGGCCAGGAGGACCAAAAATCAGCAGGTGATCAAGAGCATCACCGCGCAGCTTTGCCGCCTGAATAAAAATCTCCATTTGCGAGCGTACCTGAGGCTGGCCAATATACTCTTCCAGCAATTTAGGGCGGATCGCACGATCCACCAGGTCTTCAGGTGTCGTGCTGACAGCCGAAATCAGGCGATCTGCTTCAATCATCCTTTACCTCACAATGCCGCGCGAAGCGCTTCACGAATCAGGGTTTCACTGCTGGCATCAGGGCGGGCAATTTTGCTCACCATGCGGCTGGCTTCCTGTGGTTTATAGCCTAACGCCACCAGCGCAGCAACCGCTTCCTGCTCGGCGTCCTCCGTTGCCGGACTTGCCGGAGAGGTCAGGACCAGATCCGCCGCCGGGGTAAAGAGATCGCCATGCAGACCTTTAAAGCGGTCCTTCATTTCTACAATCAAACGCTCGGCAGTTTTCTTTCCAATGCCGGGTAACTTCACCAGCGCGCCAAGTTCTTCACGTTCAACGGCATTCACGAACTGCTGGGCAGACATACCGGAGAGGATCGCCAGCGCCAGCTTCGGGCCAACGCCATTGGTTTTAATTAACTCTTTAAATAGCGTGCGTTCTTGCTTGTTGTTGAAGCCATACAGCAACTGCGCGTCTTCACGCACCACAAAATGGGTGAAGATAATCGCTTCCTGTCCGGCTTCCGGCAGCTCGTAGAAACAGGTCATGGGCATATGCACTTCATAGCCTACCCCACCCGTTTCCAGAAGGACCAGCGGGGGTTGTTTTTCAAGAATGATGCCTCTGAGTCTGCCTATCACATGACGCTCCTGCGTTAAGGGCTAAAAGGTAATGCGCTATCATAAAAAAAGGCTGGATAGATATCCAGCCTCATTTGTCACTAACGTAACCGACCTCGCGCCAGATTCAGCCTCGACTCGCTCATTTGCATGGCATTCTGACTGACATGGCAGTGGGTAATGGCAATCGCCAACGCATCCGCGGCGTCCGCCTGCGGGTTGGCAGGCAGCTTCAGCAACGTACGCACCATATGCTGCACCTGACTTTTTTCCGCGCTACCGATACCAACCACGGTCTGTTTTACCTGGCGGGCCGCATATTCAAAGACCGGAAGATCCTGATTGGTCGCCGCAACGATTGCCACGCCGCGCGCCTGCCCCAGCTTTAGCGCCGAGTCGGCGTTCTTCGCCATAAAAACTTGCTCAATGGCAAAATAGTCCGGCTGAAACTGGGTGATTATCTCCGTCACGCCCGCATAAATCAGCTTCAGACGTGATGGAAGATCGTCAACTTTGGTGCGAATACAGCCGCTGCCGAGGTAGGTCAGTTGCCTGCCGACCTGACGGATTACGCCATAACCGGTAATGCGTGACCCCGGGTCAATGCCGAGAATAATAGACATCACGCATCTCCTGTTATTGTATGGCCTAACCACATCATTCTAAGGTCGCAGCAACCTCATCGGAGATTTCACCGTTGTGGTAAACTTCCTGTACGTCGTCGCAGTCTTCCAGCATATCGATCAGACGCATCAGTTTCGGTGCCGTTTCTGCATCCATGTCTGCTTTAGTGGACGGGATCATCGTCACTTCAGCGCTGTCTGCTTTCAGGCCAGCCGCTTCCAGCGCGTCACGCACTTTGCCCATCTCTTCCCACGCGGTGTAAACATCAATCGCGCCGTCGTCGTAGGTCACTACATCTTCAGCACCGGCTTCCAGCGCCGCTTCCATGATGGTGTCTTCGTCGCCTTTCTCAAAAGAGATCACGCCTTTTTTGCTGAACAGGTAAGCCACGGAGCCGTCGGTGCCCAGGTTACCGCCGGTTTTGCTGAACGCATGACGCACTTCAGCCACGGTACGGTTACGGTTGTCAGACAGGCATTCAATCATCACCGCGGTGCCGCCAGGGCCGTAACCTTCATAGATGATGGTCTCCATATTCGAGTCTTCATCACCGCCCACGCCACGCGCGATGGCACGGTTCAGGGTGTCACGGGTCATGTTGTTGGACAGCGCTTTATCCACCGCCGCGCGCAGACGCGGGTTAGCATCCGGATCGCCCCCGCCCAGTTTAGCCGCCGTCACCAGCTCACGAATGATTTTGGTAAAAATTTTACCGCGCTTGGCATCCTGCGCGGCTTTACGATGTCTGGTATTGGCCCATTTACTATGACCTGCCATAAATAATATCTCCAAAAAGCGCGCCTTCTCAGGCGACGTTAATCACAAATTCTTCAATCGCCTGCCGATTACTCCACGACTTGGTTAACTGGGCGGCTTCAACCGCATTAACCCAACGATAGGTCAGATGTTCGGTGAACACGATCTCTCGTTCTGAGGGAAGTGCCAGGCAAAACCAGGATTCAGTATTACGTTCAATTCCCGGCGCATAGCGATGACGTAAATGGCTAAAAATCTCAAACTCTACCGTGCGCTGACAGTCAATTAAGGTCAGTTGCTCAGTCGCAACATCAATGGCGACCTCTTCCTTTACTTCGCGCATGGCGGCCTGCGACGCGGTTTCACCCTCTTCCAGGCTGCCGGTGACCGACTGCCAGAAGTCAGGATCGTCGCGTCGCTGTAACATCAGCACTCTCCCGGTGTCCTTTGCATAAATCACGACCAACACCGAGACAGGCTGTTTGTACTTCATATCAGTTATTCTCGGCCTTCTTCACAACCTGAATGCTCAGTTCCGCCAGCGCAGCTTCGTTAGCGAAGCTTGGCGCTTCAGTCATCAGACACGCGGCTGCCGTCGTTTTCGGGAAGGCAATAACGTCGCGAATGTTATCAGTACCCGTCAGCAACATGGTCAGACGATCCAGACCAAACGCCAGGCCCGCATGTGGCGGAGTACCATATTTTAGCGCATCCAGCAGGAAGCCGAATTTCTCGCGCTGCTCTTGCTCGTTAATGCCCAGAATACCGAATACGGTCTGCTGCATGTCACCGTTGTGAATACGTACGGAACCACCACCTACTTCATAGCCGTTGATAACCATATCGTAAGCGTTGGCAACCGCATCTTCCGGCGCAGCTTTCAGCTCAGCAGCGGTCATGTCTTTCGGCGAGGTGAACGGGTGGTGCATCGCGGTCAGACCGCCTTCACCATCGTCTTCAAACATCGGGAAGTCGATGACCCACAGCGGCGCCCATTTCGACTCGTCGGTAATGCTCAGATCTTTACCCAGTTTCAGACGCAGCGCGCCCATCGCGTCGGCAACCACTTTCTTGTTGTCGGCACCGAAGAAAATCATGTCGCCGTCTTGCGCTCCGGTACGCGTCAGAATCGCTTCCACGATTTCTGCGTTCAGGAACTTAGCCACCGGGCTGGTGATACCTTCCAGACCTTTCGCACGCTCGGTGACTTTGATGTAAGCCAGACCTTTCGCGCCGTAGATCTTAATAAAGTTACCGTAATCATCGATCTGCTTACGGCTTAAGCTCGCACCGCCCGGTACGCGCAGAGCGGCTACACGGCCTTTCGGATCGTTCGCCGGACCAGAGAACACCGCGAACTCAACGTCTTTCACCAGATCAGCGACGTCAACCAGTTCCATTGGGTTACGCAGGTCTGGTTTATCGGAGCCGTAACGGCGCTCAGCCTCGGCAAAGGTCATGATCGGGAAATCACCGAGATCCACACCTTTCACTTCCAGCCACAGATTCCGTACTAACGCTTCCATTACTTCACGCACCTGCGGCGCAGTCATGAAAGACGTCTCGACGTCGATCTGGGTAAATTCAGGCTGACGGTCAGCACGTAAGTCTTCATCGCGGAAGCACTTTACGATCTGATAGTAACGGTCAAAGCCAGACATCATCAGCAGTTGCTTGAACAGCTGAGGAGACTGCGGCAGCGCGTAAAACTTGCCTTTATGAACGCGGGAAGGCACCAGATAGTCGCGCGCGCCTTCCGGCGTCGCTTTGGTCAACATCGGGGTTTCAATGTCGAGGAAGCCGTGATCGTCCATAAAACGACGCACCAGGCTGGTAATTTTGGCGCGTGTTTTCAGGCGCTGCGCCATTTCAGGACGACGCAGATCCAGATAACGATACTTCAGACGCGCTTCTTCGGTATTGACGTGGTTAGAGTCCAGCGGCAGTGAGTCTGAGCGGTTGATGATGGTCAGATCGGACGCCAGTACTTCAATTTCGCCAGTCGCCATATCGGCATTGACGTTTTTCGCATCACGCGCACGCACGGTGCCCGTAACCTGGATGCAGAACTCATTACGCAGTTCGGAGGCCAGCTTTAACGCGTCCGCACGGTCCGGATCGAAAAATACCTGCACGATACCTTCGCGGTCGCGCATATCGATAAAGATCAGGCTACCAAGGTCACGACGACGGTTGACCCAACCACACAGAGTCACCTGCTGCCCCTCGTGGGACAGACGTAGCTGCCCGCAATATTCTGTACGCATGAGATATCCCTTAACTTTGCCGCAGGCGGATTGTCATCTGTCTCGCAGATGACGAAGTCGCAGCTTTAGCTGAATGTCACAACTGAATGAAAAAAGGCGGCTATTATACTGGAAATTCTGCCGCACGATAAGTCCGGTACTGACTGTACGCCTGTTTCCTCGACGGGCATTGCGTAATCTCACAAAAAATAACAAAAATTGTCGCCCCTTTCACACTGATTCGCGATTAAGGTGTAACGGATTTCTTATTTTTTACTGGAGTGACCATGCTGGAACTGAACGCAACAACAACCGCCCTTGTCGTCATTGACTTACAGGAAGGGATCCTGCCTTTCGCTGGCGGACCACATACGGCACACGATGTGGTTATCCGCGCCGCACGGTTGGCGGAAAAATTTCGTGCTAAGGGTTCTCCAGTAGTGATGGTACGCGTTGGCTGGTCTGATGATTATGCTGAAGCGCTGAAACAGCCGGTTGATGCCCAGGCCCCCGCCAAAGCGTTACCCGACAACTGGTGGGATTATCCGCAAGCCTTGGGCAAATGCGCCAGCGATCTGGAAGTCACCAAACGTCAGTGGGGCGCGTTCTACGGTACCGATCTCGAGCTACAGTTGCGCCGCCGGGGTATCGATACCATCGTCCTGTGTGGCATTTCCACGAACATTGGCGTGGAATCCACCGCGCGAAACGCGTGGGAGCTAGGATTCAATCTGATTGTTGCGGAAGATGCCTGTAGCGCCGCCAGTGCTGACCAGCATCAAGGCAGCATGACTCACATTTTCCCACGCATTGCGCGCGTGCGCAGCGTGGACGAGATCCTGCACGCGTTATGATCTATATCGGCTTACCCCAGTGGTCGCACCCGAGATGGGTGCGACTTGGGATCACCAGCCTGGAAGAGTATGCCCGGCACTTTAACTGCGTGGAGGGCAACACCACGCTGTATGCGTTGCCAAAAGCCGAGATTGTCACCCGCTGGCATGCACAAACCACCGATGCGTTTCGATTTTGTTTTAAGTTTCCGGCCACCATTTCACATCAGGCCGCGTTGCGTAACTGTGATGATTTGGTACAGGAATTTTTCACGCGCATGTCACCGCTGGAAGCGCGCATCGGGCAATACTGGTTACAATTACCCGCAACCTTTGCCCCACGCGATCTGTCCGCTCTGTGGCCGTTTCTCGACGCGCTCCCCAAATCCTTTACCTACGGTGTCGAAGTTCGCCATCCGGACTTCTTTGCCAAAGGCGAAGCCGAGCAGCAACTGAATCGCGGCCTGCATGAGCGAGGTGTAAACCGGGTGATTTTAGACAGTCGCCCGGTGCATGCCGCCATCCCGCATACTGAAGCGGTACGAGAAGCTCAGCGTAAGAAACCAAAGGTTCCGGTTCATGCAGTGGTAACAGCCAATCATCCGATGGTGCGTTTTATCGGTAGCGATGATATGGCACAAAACCGGCAGTTATTTGCAGTTTGGTTAACCAAGCTGTCGCAGTGGCAACAATCCACGACGCCGTATCTTTTTTTACATACGCCGGATATCGCGCAGGCTCCGGAGCTGGTAGACACGTTATGGGCGGATTTACGTAGCGCCCTGCCAGAGATCGGATCAGCACCGTCTATTCCACAGCAATCTTCTCTTTTCTGAAATTGCCACCTATCATAGACAATGCCATCAGCCATTTTAAAGGGAGTTTGTATGGTCAGCGCGCTTTATGCCGTATTAGGTGCGTTATTGTTAATAAAGTTCTCATTTGACGTCGTGCGCCTGCGTATGCTGTACCGCGTTGCCTATGGTGACGGTGGTTTTAGCGAACTGCAAAGCGCTATCCGTATTCATGGTAATGCGGTGGAATATATTCCTGTCGCGTTAGTGCTGCTGTTATTTATGGAAATGAACGGCGCAGAAACGTGGATGGTGCATATTTGCGGACTGATGTTGATTGCCGGACGACTGATGCATTATTACGGATTCCACCACCGGCTTTTCCGCTGGCGGCGTTCAGGCATGAGCGCGACCTGGTGTTCGCTGTTGCTAATGGTGCTGGCGAATCTTTGGTATATGCCCTGGGAGTTGGTTTTCTCCCTGCATTAGCGCACAATACGCCACTTTATTTTTCCCGGATTTTTACGTTATGTCTCACCGCGACACGCTTTTTTCTGCGCCTATCGCCAGTCTGGGTGACTGGACCTTTGATGAACGGGTAGCTGAAGTCTTCCCGGATATGATCCAGCGTTCCGTTCCCGGCTACTCCAATATCATTTCGATGATTGGCATGCTGGCCGAACGTTTCGTACAACCCAACACACAGGTCTACGATCTCGGCTGCTCTTTGGGCGCGGCGACGCTCTCGGTGCGTCGCAATATTCATCACGAGAATTGCAAAATTATTGCCATTGATAATTCCCCGGCGATGGTTGAGCGCTGCCGCCGTCATATTGACGCTTATAAGGCCCCAACCCCGGTTGACGTCATCGAAGGCGATATTCGCGACATTACTATCGAAAACGCCTCGATGGTGGTGCTGAATTTTACCCTGCAGTTCCTTGAGCCACCTGAGCGCCAGGCATTGTTGGATAAGATTTATCAGGGACTGAATCCCGGCGGTGCGCTGGTGCTGTCGGAGAAATTCAGTTTCGAAGACGCTCAAGTTGGCGAGCTGCTGTTCAACATGCACCATGACTTCAAACGCGCAAATGGCTATAGCGAACTGGAAATCAGCCAGAAGCGCAGCATGCTGGAGAACGTGATGCTGACCGACTCCGTAGAAACACACAAAGCGCGCCTGCATCAGGCTGGTTTTGAGCACAGCGAATTGTGGTTCCAGTGCTTCAACTTTGGTTCCCTGGTGGCGTTGAAAGCTGAGGTTTGCGCATGATCGATTTTGGTAACTTTTATCAGTTGATTGCCAAAAATCACCTTTCCCACTGGCTGGAAACACTCCCGGCGCAAATCGCTGCCTGGCAGCGCGATCAGCATGGCTTATTTAAGCAGTGGTCGAATGCGGTGGAGTTTTTGCCAGAGTTAACGCCGTATCGTCTGGACTTACTGCATAGCGTCACCGCAGAAAGCGAGCAACCACTTAGCGACGGTCAGCTCAAACGCATCGACACCCTGATGCGGAACCTGATGCCATGGCGTAAAGGGCCATACTCGCTCTACGGCGTCAATATTGATACCGAATGGCGCTCAGACTGGAAATGGGATCGCGTCCTGCCGCATTTATCGGATCTTACCGGCCGTACCATTCTCGATGTCGGCTGCGGCAGCGGATATCACATGTGGCGTATGATTGGCGCGGGGGCGCACCTGGCGGTGGGCATCGATCCTACGCAATTGTTCCTGTGCCAGTTTGAAGCGGTGCGTAAACTGCTGGGCAACGATCAGCGCGCGCATCTGCTGCCGCTGGGTATTGAACAGCTTCCGGCGCTCAACGCCTTTGATACCGTATTTTCCATGGGTGTGCTGTATCATCGACGTTCCCCGCTGGAACACCTGTGGCAGTTGAAAGATCAGTTGGTTAAAGAGGGTGAACTGGTACTGGAAACGTTGGTTGTCGAGGGTGATGAAAATACCGTACTGGTGCCGGGTGACCGCTACGCGCAGATGCGTAACGTCTATTTTATCCCCTCTGCGTTGGCGCTAAAAAACTGGCTGGAAAAATGCGGATTTGTTGATGTGCGCATCGCCGATGTCTGCGTCACCACCACCGAAGAGCAGCGCCGCACCGAGTGGATGATAACCGAATCGCTGGCCGATTTTCTCGACCCGAACGACCACAGTAAAACGGTGGAAGGCTACCCCGCCCCATTACGCGCGGTATTGATTGCGCGTAAGCCGTAATAGATTGCCGAATGACCGTTACGTATAGCACCGTTTCTCCAAAATAGTTCACGTTGCAGCAAGGCGGCAACGCAGCAAATCCCCGGGAGCGTAGATAACTACGTGACCGGGGTGCGCGAGGCGGCCAACGCTGTTGCGGCTTGAAATATGAAGGAGAAAAAAAGGCCCCTGTTGAAATTGCAGGGGCCTGGTACGAGCAAGCATCATATTGGGCGACATGATGCAACGGTAAAAATCAGCTGGCCTGATGGCGTGCCATGATTGCTTTCATTTCAGCAACCGCCGCTCCGTCAACCGCATAGCGAGAATACTCATCCGCCTGCGTATCCGAAGACATCGACAACCCCGGATTGCGATAACGCATTGGGGAAGCCAGCCATACTCCGGCAGAACTATGGACTTCCTGCACTCCAGCATCCAGGAACAGGGACAAATTCGAGGCGCGAACCCCCGCTCCGGCCATAATGATTGGAGCACCCGCCTGCGCAATAAGTTCCATTATTTTTGTTAAACCTTGCACTGCATCTGATTTTTGCCCGGAAGTCAGTACTCTGGCGATGCCCAATTGAGAGAGTTTTTGTAGCGCATTGAGTGGGTTAGCGCACATATCAAACGCCCGATGAAAAGTGACATTCAGCGGACCGGCTGCCGCCATTATTTTTTCCATGCGCGGCATATCGACATTGCCATCCACATCTAAAATACCGGTCACCAGCCCTGGAAATCCCAGTTCTCTGACCATCGCAATATCATCCAGCATTGCCGCGAATTCACCGTCGGTATAACAAAAATCCCCTCCACGCGGGCGGATAATCGGGTTGACGGGAATAGCAACATGCTGACGAACCGAACGCAATACGCCCAGTGACGGCGTTAAGCCCCCTTCTTTGGGCGCCGAGCAAAGCTCAATGCGATCCGCGCCGTTTTGCTGCGCCGTAAGCGCGCATTCCATGCTGTAACAGCAAACTTCCAGTAAGGCCATGTTTACTCCTGTCGCTCACTTGCCACAATGGTTTCAATCGACCACGGGTGAAACTTTATCGTCACACTGCCATCGCTGACCGCCAGCGTAGGATTGGGTAATCGCTCACGCTCTCCTTTCGGTGAGCTGGTTTTCACGAAAATGCCCTGCTGACTCAAGCCTTGATCGGAAAGCAGCGCCAACGCTCGCGCATTCAGCGTTTGTGCATCACCCGGCAGGACAATCTCAATATGCTCCCAACCTTCATGTGGATAACGCTTTTCTCCCGGCCACGGCAGCTCTACGATGGAAAATGTCCAGTGCAGTACGCAAACCGGCTCATGAAGTTTGAACAGGCAAATGGGTCTGCCATTGATGATATTCTCTGACAATAGTTCACCGCACTGCTCAAACCCACGACGCCAGCGCTCTGCGGTAGTATTTTGATGGCAACGCAAAGAAATGTGATCGGCTTCAAGTGGTGTGACATCCAGACCAAGACGGGTGGAAAGTTCTGTTAACGCCTGCGTGAAATGCGGTAAATCTGCGGAAATATCATGCAGTTCTGCAACTGTTTGCCAGTTCGCCATAATAAAAGCTCATATCCATGTTCAAAGCCGCTAATTTACTCTGTTGCGCTGCGCCATCCAACCGCTGTTTTTTTCAAACGCAATATGCATAATTATACGTAATTGCGTTGCTTTCATTTCCGACAGCGCACTGTACTCGCAATGCTGACGGCAACGGGCATTTGCAGTATACTCCCGCCCTAAATTCTTAAACTGGCGCGGTGAATTTTATCCCGCTTCATAAATGTAAGGTATTCCGGTGAATATTCAGGCTCTTCTCTCAGAAAAAGTCAGTCAGGCCATGATTGCTGCAGGCGCGCCTGCAGATTGCGAACCGCAGGTTCGTCAGTCAGCAAAAATACAGTTCGGTGACTATCAGGCCAACGGCATGATGGCTGTCGCTAAAAAACTGGGTATGGCGCCGCGACAACTGGCTGAGCAGGTGCTGACTCATCTGGATCTCAACGGGATTGCCAGCAAGGTTGAAATTGCTGGCCCGGGCTTTATCAATATTTTTCTCGATCCGGCATTTCTGGCGCAGCATGTTCAGCAGGCGCTGGCCTCCGATCGTCTGGGCGTAACCCAACCGGCTAAACAAACCGTTGTGGTCGACTACTCCGCGCCTAACGTAGCGAAAGAGATGCACGTGGGTCACCTGCGTTCCACCATCATCGGTGACGCTGCGGTGCGTACGCTGGAGTTCCTCGGCCACAATGTTATTCGTGCTAACCACGTTGGCGACTGGGGTACTCAGTTCGGTATGCTGATCGCATGGCTGGAAAAACAGCAGCAAGAAAACGCCGGAGAGATGGCGCTGGCTGACCTGGAAGGTTTCTACCGTGACGCGAAAAAACATTACGACGAAGATGAAGCCTTCGCAGAACGCGCCCGTAGCTATGTTGTTAAACTGCAAGGCGGCGACGAATATTTCCGTGAGATGTGGCGCAAACTGGTCGACATTACCATGTCGCAGAACCAGTTAACTTACGATCGCCTGAACGTCACGCTGACCCGTGACGACGTCATGGGGGAAAGCCTGTACAACCCGATGCTGCCAGGTATCGTGGCCGATCTGAAGGCGAAAGGTCTGGCTGTTGAGAGCGAAGGCGCTACCGTCGTATTCCTTGATGAGTATAAGAACAAGGAAGGCGAACCGATGGGCGTTATCATTCAGAAGAAAGATGGCGGCTATCTCTACACCACCACCGACATCGCCTGCGCCAAATATCGTTACGAAACGCTGCATGCCGACCGCGTTCTCTATTACATCGATTCCCGTCAGCATCAGCACTTGATGCAGGCCTGGACCATCGTCCGTAAAGCCGGCTATGTGCCGAATTCCGTGCCGCTGGAACACCACATGTTCGGTATGATGCTGGGCAAAGACGGTAAACCGTTCAAAACCCGTGCGGGCGGTACGGTTAAACTGGCCGATCTGCTGGATGAAGCGCTGGAACGCGCGCGTCGTCTGGTGGCTGAGAAGAACCCGGATATGCCTGCCGATGAGCTGGAAAAGCTGGCGAATGCGGTCGGTATCGGCGCAGTGAAATATGCGGATTTGTCCAAAAACCGTACCACTGACTACATCTTCGACTGGGACAATATGCTGGCGTTCGAAGGCAACACCGCGCCGTACATGCAGTATGCCTACACCCGCGTACTGTCCGTGTTCCGTAAAGCGGAAATCGACGAGAGCACGCTGGCAAATGCGCAGGTCATTATCAATGAAGATCGCGAGGCCCAGTTGGCTGCGCGTCTGCTGCAGTTTGAAGAAACGCTCACCGTCGTGGCCCGTGAAGGTACGCCGCACGTGATGTGTGCCTACCTGTACGACGTAGCGGGTCTGTTCTCCGGCTTCTACGAGCATTGCCCTATCCTCAGCGCGGAGAACGAAGAGATTCGTAACAGCCGTCTGAAGCTGGCGCAACTGACGGCGAAAACCCTGAAGCTGGGTCTGGATACGCTGGGTATCGAAACCGTAGAACGTATGTAAGTACGCAATGATTGAGGCCTGAGTCTGTAACGCAGACTCAGGCCTTTTTTATTTCCGTAACAGGCTATCTGTAACAACTCACAAGGAATGACACATTTCCGTAGAGATATGGAACATTTTTTGCCTGTCATCCCGTTTGAGCCTCCGTATCATTAGGCGGCGAATTAATCGGGTACGGGTCAATGACATTCAGAGATTTTGAGGCGGAAGAAAAACTCTTCCAGCGGCGTGTGATAGTGGCCTTTGGCCTTGTGGTTATCTGTTTTGGCATCCTGATTTACAATCTCTACAATTTACAAATCTGTCAGCACCAGTATTACACCACCCGCTCGAATGCAAACGACATCAAAATGCTGCCCGTCGCCCCAACGCGAGGCATGATTTACGATCGTAACGGCATCCCGCTGGTGCGCAACGTAACCTGGTACGACATTTCCGTTACGCCTTATAAAATCAGCGATATGGATACCCTAATCAGGCAGCTAACGCCGATCGTTGACCTCACCCCGGATGACATTGACCAGTTCCGCCATGAGCTAAAATCCAGCAGCCGTTATCGCCCGGTAGTGCTAAAAAATGCGCTGACCGATGTAGAAATCGCTCGCTTCTCGGTTAACCAGTTTCGTTTCAGTGGCGTCAATATCAATAGCTATGAAGACCGCCAGTACCCCTATGGGGCCGCACTGGCGCATGTACTTGGCTATGTTTCAAAAATCAACGACAACGATCTGAAAGCACTGGATAAAAAAGGTCTGGCAGAAAACTACGCCGCCGATCACAACATCGGCAAGCAGGGTATTGAGCACTATTACGAAAACGAACTGCATGGAAAAACCGGTTATCAGGAGGTGGAAGTCGATAACCACGGACGCATCGTCCGCTTGATCAAGGATGTGCCGCCTGTTGCCGGGAAAGATATCCATCTGACACTGGACTTACATTTACAGCAATACATTGAGAGTCTGTTGGCGGGCCAGCGTGCGGCAGTACTGGTGGAAGATCCGCACGACGGTTCCGTGCTGGCGATGGTCTCCAATCCCAGCTATGACCCCAATCCGTTTGTCAAAGGCATCAGCTATCAGGACTATAACAAGCTGTTGCAGGATAAAGACCTGCCTTTAATCAACCGCGTCACGCAGGGGTTATACCCTCCTGCCTCCACGGTCAAACCATACATGGCGATGTCAGCGTTACTGAACGGCGTCATCACCCCGCAGACCAGTTTCTTCGGCGCGCCTACCTGGACGCTACCCGGCACCGAGCGACATTATCGTGACTGGAAAAAAACCGGTCACGGTATGCTGGACGTCACCAAAGCGATTGAAGAATCCGCCGATACCTTCTTTTATCAGGTGGCGTATATGATGGGGATCGACCGGATTAACAGCATGCTCAGCCAGTTTGGTTACGGTAAACCGACCGGTATCGATCTTGATGAAGAGTATAACGGCCTGCTCCCGAGCCGCGAATGGAAGCAGAAAGTACATAAAAAAGCATGGTATCAAGGGGATACCATTTCTGTTGGTATCGGCCAGGGCTACTGGATTGCCACGCCGATCCAGATGGTGAAGGCTATGGTAGCGCTGATTAACAACGGCAAAGTCATCGCTCCTCACCTGCTACTCGATGAAGAAAGCGGCAAAACCCTCACGCCATACCAGGCTCCTGAACCGCCGTCGCAAATCGCCTCTGCGTCGTCACCCTACTGGGGGCTGGTGCGTCAGGCGATGTTCGGCATGGCAAATGAACCAAACGGTACCGGGTATAAGTTCTTTCACACCGCACCTTACGGCATTGCGGCGAAAAGTGGCACATCGCAGGTCTTCAGCCTGAAAGAAAATCAGACCTACAATGCGAAAATGATTCCTGTCCGTTTGCGCGACCATGTGTTTTATACCGCTTTTGCGCCCTATAAGAACCCGAAAGTCGCCGTGGCGTTAATCCTCGAAAACGGCGGCAGCGACGGTGTTACCGCCGCGCCGGTCATGCGGCAAATCATGGATCATCTGTTTGCGCCGCAGGATAATGCCGCGCAAACAGAGGTGAATCAACAATCAGGTCCGTTAGCGGCAGTCCCCTCTGCCAACGAGATCAAAAATACTTACGCAAGTATTCGGTAAGGCACAATATCGCCATGGCCTGTCCATATGGCATGGAGGTCCGCGGGATATTGCGGTAAAAATCGAGATTGTGCCCCATTCCGGTACCAAACGAGGTGTGCATCAATTCACCTTCTGGTGAGATATGTTGCACAATGCCTCTGATGGCTTTTTCGGCCACCGCGGCATACTCTTGTCCGACATAGCGTTTACGTACCGCTTTGAGGATCCCATACGCAAATCCGGCGGTGGCTGACGCTTCCAGATACGACTGCGGATCGTCCAGCAGCGTGTGCCACAATCCACTTTCATCCTGGCACTTTGCCAGCGCCGCGATTTGCGCGTGCAGGACCTGCACCAGATAGCGGCGAACGGCACTGTTTTCTGGTAAATCGATCAGTTCGAGGAAGTCCGGGATCACGATAGTTAACCAGCTGTTACCACGCGCCCAGCGGGCGTTGGCAAAATTATGCCGCCCTTCATAGCTCCAGCCGTGGAACCACAGACCCGTTTCTTTATCCATCAGGTTCTGCACATGCAGCAGGAACTGATAGGTTGCCTCTTCAATATATTCTGGACGGTTGAGCAACTTGCCGATTTTCGCCAGTGGCAAAACCGTCATCATCAAGGTGTCATCCCACATTTGCTGATGATTCTCTTCCGCCAGCGTAATGTGCTGCATACCACCGAATTCAGTACGCGGCATATCATGCATGGCCCACTCAGCCCAGCTGTCGAGCCACGGCAGATACGCGGGGTTACGCGTCTCTTCATAGCGATACGCCAGCGTTAAAAACGGCGCCATAGTGTTGACGTTTTTGGTGGTCGCACCTTCAGCAAAGCGATCGGCAAACCAGCTATCGATGATATCGCGCATCGTTTCATCGCCGGTTTGCTGATAATACTGATACATCCCGTACAGGCCGACGCCGTGCGTCCACTCCCATCCCGCCCAGCCTTTGGTATCAATAACGCGGCCGTCGTCCAGACGCAGCAGGAATTCGCCTGTCTCATCATGAATATTGACCAGGTTATGCGTCACCTTTTTGATCAACGTTTTTAATTCATCCCTGGCAATAAAATGGTCAGGTTGTCGCAATAACGGGCTGTGTTTAACCGGGTAAACAATCATTTACTTCACCTCTGTCAATGTCGAATTCAATGCGGCACCCTTTTCCAGTTTCGGTGCTGCTGGCTTATTACGATTCAGGTAACCAATATTGTTGTTGCCCCAAAGTGATTCATATGGCATGCCCGACAGCATCTCTACGGTCGCGCGGCCTTTGGCGGAGAGCCCTTCCGGCACGGGGCGTCCCGATGCCCGCATTTTTGCGGTCTCTTCACGCAGGGTACTGTGGGTCTGCAGGTTCAGTTTGAAGCGCAAGGAAACCAGGAAACCCAGCGCCAGAACAATTAGCGTACCGCAGCTCAGAATTAACAAAATGGTATGGCTGACCGCCGCGGGTTGTACGCTGTGACCGGAGACAAAACCGGACATCTGCATGACAATCCCAACCAGCATCACCGCTCCCGCTTGTGACGCCTTACGCGTTAACGTCATAATGCCGGCGAAGATCCCTTCCCGGCGCTGGCCGGTAATCACTTCGTCAACGTCAGCAATATAGGTGTAGGTATTCCAGGGGACATAATTGATACCGCCGCGTCCCAGACCCGCAATGGCAGAGACCAGCAGCAACAGAGAATAAACATCGCTTAACCCGGCATAGTAAAGCAGCGCATAAGAGAGAGAGCTCGCGCCAAACAGGACAACCACCATCCGGTATGATGGCGCGGGTCCAAAGCGGATACACAATGGGATCATGGCGATAACGGCAATGAACTGGAAGATAGCCATCGTTCCCAGCAGGTTTGACGCCATCGAGGCTTCCTGCATCAGCACAAACACCACATAGTAAGTAAAGACGGCGTTAAAAACGTCCTGCGCTATATAGCCACCGAGATACATTCCTAAATGCTGGCGGAAGATTCGTATGCGCAGTGTTGAACTCAGCTCAACAAACAGACGGGTCATGCTTTGGCTAAAGGTCAGCTTTTTCTTCTCTTCTTCGGCTCGCAGCGCGGCTTCAGTCCACTCAGCACGTGGGCGCTCCCAGGTAAAGAACCAGACGAAAATCAGCATCAGCGCGCACAGCACAGAGAACACCAGGCTGGCGTAGAAAAAAGATACCGGGTTATCTTTGCCAAACAGCGTCAGCAGAACGCCGGGTAAGAACGAGGCCAGAATAGCTGACATTTGCGCCATCGAAATACGCGCGCCGGAAAACTTGGTTTTCTGTTTGAAGTCATCGGTCATTTCGGGCACCAGCGTTTCATAAGGCACCAGAATCATGGTGTAGACCACG
This sequence comes from Citrobacter sp. wls717, assembly GCF_005280955.1. Lineage (NCBI taxonomy): Bacteria > Pseudomonadati > Pseudomonadota > Gammaproteobacteria > Enterobacterales > Enterobacteriaceae > Citrobacter > Citrobacter sp. wls717. The sequence continues at coordinate 155,417 of NZ_SZWW01000053.1, read as the reverse complement.
TCAAAAATCAGATAGGTCAGCAGGTAGTACCAGAAACCCATGTCACCCACCCACATCAGCGAGTAGCTAAAAACGCAGGGGATCCCCAACAGAATAAAAAACTTACGGCGCCCGAAGCGTTTACCGAGCCAGGTGGAACCAAAGTTATCGGTTAAAAAACCCATTAACGGGCTAACCACGGCATCCAGCACCCTGGCGGTGGCAAAAATGAAGGTCGCCTCGATAGGCGTCAGGCCACAAAACGTAGTGTAAAAATAGAGCAGCCAGGCGGCGGTTAATGCCGTGGTGCCTGCGCCCAAAAAATCCCCCGAACCGTAGGCAAAATAGTTAACCAGTCCGATTTTACGTGTCTTCATTGCCGTTACCCCTGCACATTATTGGGAGGCCCCGCAATCCTCGCGTTGATATTGGGCGTCCTTACAGGGTCACAGTAAAAGCTAACAGGAAGTGAAACCTTTCTGTTTCTGCCAGGGATGTTCGCGAAATGGCAACAGCACAAAGAGTCCGGCAACGTATGTCACCAATTTTATAAAACAGCGTTTCTTTTTAATCAAAGCGGTGGGCTAAAATTGCGAAGCAGCCAGCAGTTTCTGCTGCTGGCCTAATGAAGGAAGGCGTTAACGATAGTTTACTATTACCTGATTGCTCTGTACTTGTAAGGCGGGGATCAGACGACCGCCGCCGGGAACTTCCCAGACAAAATGCATCGGTTCGATGGCGGGAACATTATTAAACCCGTTGGTGGTGCCACTTTGTCCGTCCAGCTCGACACAGCGGGACTGAGAACATAAACGCACACGTAACCCCGCAGGGGTTGGGCCATTAAGCGCATAGCGCCACGCCACCAGGGTCATCAAACCCGAGACGGGCTGACTGGGAACCAGAGGTGCGGACGAGGCTGACTGGCCACGGTGGTTTAAGGTGATGCCCATTCCGCTCGCCTGCCATGCCCCTTCTCCGGCCGCCTGCGCCACCAAAGGAAAAAGCAACAGCCACAGTAAGTTACGCATTATTTACCTCCAATGGTCGCCGTCATACGAATATGGCGGTTATCGGAAAGCTCCATGTTCGATAACACCACCAGTTGCGGTATGCTGCGGCGTAAAAAGCGTGCCAGTAACGGACGCAACGCGTGATTAACCAGCAATACCGGCGGCGCACCCAACATTTCCTGGCGGGAGAGCGCTTCCTGGGTTTGAGCCAGCAGCCGGTCTGCCAGACCAGGCTCCAGACCGCCGCCGCCCTGTAATGCTTGCAGCAGCAGACGTTCAAGCGGGGTATCCAGACCAATAACCTGAACCTCTTCATTACCCGGGAACCATTGCTGGGTGATGGCGCGCCCCAGCGCAACGCGGACTACCGCAGTAAGCTCATGCGGATCGTTTTGCAGCGGCGCATGTTCAGCAAGCGTTTCAAGAATGGTGCGCATATCGCGAATCGGTACTTTTTCGTCCAGTAAGTTCTGCAGCACTTTGTGCAGTGTGGTCAGCGTCACAACCCCAGGGACCAGATCTTCGGTTAGCTTTGGCATCTCCTGTGAGACGCGGTCCAGTAGCTGTTGCGCTTCCTGACGCCCGAACAGCTCAGCGGCAAACTGACCAATCAGGTGATTCAGATGCGTAGCGACAACGGTACTGGCTTCAACCACCGTAAAGCCCTGAATCTGCGCCTGTTCCTTCAATGCGCTCTCAATCCAGATAGCGTCCAGACCGAAAGCCGGATCGACCGTTTTCTCTCCCGGCAACGAACCAGCCGCCGTCCCCGGGTTAATAGCCAGCCAACGTCCGGGATAGGCGTCCCCGCTGCCGATTTCCACCCCTTTCATCAGAATGCGATAGCGGGCGGGTTGCAGATCCATATTGTCGCGAATGTGGACCACCGGCGGCAGGAAGCCCATATCCTGGGCAAATTTCTTACGAATACTGCGAATTCGCCCCAGTAGCTCGCCATCCTGCTGAAAATCCACCATTGGGATCAGGCGATAACCCACCTCCATTCCCAGTGAATCCTCCAGTTGCACATCGTTCCAGGTGGCTTCCACCACAGAGTTATTTTCCGGCATTTTTACCGGCTGAGGTTCAGCAGGCGCTTTGAGTTCGCGACCACGCATCCACCAGGCCAGGCCGAGTAATGCGGCGGTAAACATCAAAAATACCAGGTTTGGCATACCAGGTACCAGGCCCAGCAAACCCAGCACCGCTGCACTAAGCAGCATAACGCTTGGATTACTGAACAGTTGGGTCACCATCTGTTCGCCTACATCCTGATCGGTACTCACGCGGGTCACGATAACACCCGCCGCCGTTGAGATAACCAGCGCGGGGATCTGCGCGACCAGGCCGTCACCGATAGTCAGCAGGGTATAACTTTCCGCGGCGCTGCCCATGCTCATACCATGCTGTAGCACCCCGACCAACAGGCCGCCAACCACGTTGATCACCATGATCAAAATACCGGCGATGGCATCTCCGCGTACGAATTTACTCGCACCATCCATCGAACCGTAGAAGTCCGCTTCCTGCGTCACTTCCGAACGGCGTTTTTTGGCTTCATCTTCGCCAATCAGTCCGGCATTTAAGTCGGCATCAATCGCCATCTGCTTGCCGGGCATACCATCCAGCACGAAGCGTGCGCCAACTTCAGCGATACGACCGGCGCCTTTGGTAATAACCATAAAGTTAATGATGACGAGAATAACGAAAACCACGATCCCGATGGCAAAGTTACCGCCCACCAGGAAGTGACCAAAGGCTTCAACCACCTTCCCCGCCGCGGCCGCACCGGTATGTCCTTCCATCAAAATGATACGCGTCGACGCGACGTTCAGGGCCAGGCGCAATAATGTGGTGAACAGCAAAATCGTCGGGAATGCAGCAAACTCAAGCGTGCGCTGTGTAAACATCGCCACCAACAGCACCATGATCGACAGCGCAATATTAAACGTGAACAGCAGATCGAGGATGAAAGCCGGCAGCGGCAGCACCATCATCGACAGGATCAGCAGAATGAGGATCGGCCCGGCAAGGATTTGCCATTGCGTGGATTTGAGGTTGCCGGGCAGGCGCAGCATCGCGACCAGATTAGCCATCAGTATTCTTCTCGTTCAGGAAATCCAGTGCGTCAGGCACCGGAAGGTTTTCAGGTTGTGGTGGCGGATTGCCGCCTGCCAGATGCCAGCGTTTTAACTGCCATACCCATGCCAGCACTTCGGCAACGGCGGCATATAATTGCCCCGGTATTTGCTGACCAATCTCTGCATGACGATATAACGCACGCGCCAGTGGTGGTGCTTCTAGCGTGGGGACACGATGCTCGGTGCCAATCTCACGAATGCGTAACGCCACCAGCCCCGCGCCTTTGGCAACAACTTTCGGCGCGCTCATTTTGTTCTCGTCATACTGCAACGCCACCGAGTAGTGCGTGGGGTTGGTTACAATGACGTCCGCTTTCGGTACATCCGCCATCATGCGACGCTGTGCCGCCGCGCGCTGCATTTGGCGTATTTTGCCCTTAACGTGCGGGTCACCTTCGCTTTGCTTAAATTCATCACGGATATCCTGACGCGACATGCGCAACTTTTTCAGATGGCTATAAATCTGGAAAAAAACGTCGAACCCGACCATGGGAATGACGCCCAGCACCACCAACAGCGCGCACATACCGACTAAATCCAGGGCATTGCCCATCGCCGTAATCGGTGATTCCGCCATCAGCCGCATCATCGCCGGCCAGTTATGCCAGAGATAAAATCCGGCCACGCTTCCCACTAACGTGGACTTCAGTATCGCTTTGAGTAGTTCGGCACCGGTTTGCGCGGAAAACATGCGTTTAATGCCTGGCAGCGGATTCAACTTAGAGAACTTGGGTTGCAGAGATTTACCACTGAATATCAAGCCACCAAGCATCACGGGTGAGATCAATGCCACCAGAACGACGCCAGTAATCAACGGCAACAGCGCAATCATCGCGTCTTTAATCAGCAGGATGATTTGGCTGAGGATCAGATTGGGGTCATTGACCATACTGTGGTCAAACCGTAGTCCAGCCGACAGCATGCCAGCCAGTCTGCGGGCCAGCGACTCTCCACCAATCCAGATAATGCACACTCCCACCAGCAAAATAAGCAGTGAAGTCAGCTCTTTGGATCGGGGGATCTGCCCTTCCTCCCGGGCTTTTTCAAGTCGGTGGGGTGTGGGGGCTTCTGTTTTGTCGTCGTCGCTTTCTTCTGCCACAGTACGTGCTCGCTGCCCATTACGTCTGACTTATCATGCCAGCATGGTCCGTAAGCAATGGCGAGAAAAAACCGCGCAATCATGCTCTTTTCGGGGTTTACCCGGCGGATAGATCCTGCGCAATACCGTCTCATCGTCGGCTAAAATCGCTATCACAGCATAATATTTATTAATTTCTGAATTAAGAAACATTAAAAAAAGACGAACATAACTCTGTTAACAGAACAAAATCGAATAAAAAAATAGCAATTTCGCCTAAGTTTTAGAAGAAAAAAATATAAGAAACGCTTAACATAATCACATTATATATCATTCCCTTCAGACTCAATAATAAAATAAAAAATCATAAGCTTTAATTATAACCCACTTAACCCCGCCCTACTCCACAACGATTAAACCTCATGTATACTGGCGGCCGAATAATATTACCGTTGAGCTACGCCCATATTTTTATGGAATAAAATATTAACACTTACAGGGATTATCAAATCATGAAGATGAAGAAAAGCGCTGTATTTTTTGCTCTGCTGTCAGCATATTCATTTAATGTATTAGCCGCAGAAATGAATGCAGGGACGATTCATTTTACCGGAGAAATTATTGAACCAAGTTGTGTCATCGATGGAGATGATGGTACGGACAGTACTATACCGCTGGGTACGTGGCCGACATCATTATTTACCACTGTAGGTACAGAAACAGATCTGGTCGATGTCGATATAAAACTGACTGTCCGGTGACGACTGAAGGTCTGACTTCCGTGCAGTTAACCTTTAATGGCCCTACCGCATTAACCAAGTCCAATACGCTTCTTGACGTCAGTCAGATCACGACCGCAGGAGAGACGGCAGCTACCGGAGTGGGTATTGCACTTAGCCCAATCAACTCACCAACAACATTGTTGGCCTTCGATGGTTCAGAGGGGCAAGTTTATATTCCGCTATCAACAGAGTCCACCGATACCATTCAGGCTCACCTTCAGGCTCGCTATAAATCGTTCGCAAAAGAAGTCACCGCTGGCCCGGCTGATGCGGACATGACAATTAATATTTTATATCGCTAACACTTTCTATTTTTACGCCTGGAATACTTCCAGGCGCTTAATACCATCGATAATATTTAACCTATTACGGGTCCATTTTATGCGCATCCTTATTATGGTGGCATTATTCCCTCCTCTCTTTTACTCGTGTTTTTGTCCGGCGAGTGGAATTCAGGTTGGCCGCACACGGATTATTTTTGACGCTAACAAAAAAGAGGTCGCGCTGGCGCTGACTAATACTGACACGCAACTGCCATGGTTAATTCAGTCGTGGACCGATACGGGGGATGAGAAGACGCGCGGACCTTTTATCGTTACCCCGCCGCTTTTTCGCCTCAACGCGCAAAAAGAGCAGAGCCTGCGTATCACCTGGAACGGCACGCCACTGCCAGAGAATAAAGAATCGCTGTTTTATATGAACGTGCGCACTATTCCGGCTACCGCCAAAGAAAATGAAAGTAAAAATATTCTTCGGCTAATCTATAAAACCCGTCTCAAACTGCTCTGGCGCCCTAAAAATATAACGGGTTCACCGGCACAAAGCTGCGAGAAGTTACAGTTTGTGCGTTCAGGTAACCAGTTACAGGTAACGAATAATAACGCCTTCTATACGGTTTTCGATAGCTTACACTTGGGCGCAGTTTCACTTCCGAAAGCGGATATGGTGGCACCTTTCAGCACCGCCACTTTCCCGCTGCCCGTGCAAGCTAACGGTGATCAGGTTACCTGGCACTGCATTACCGACTACGGAAATGCCTCGCAACAATACTCGGCCCCGTTGAGCAAGGGGGGTTAATGTTGCGACGTTCTACGTTTGCTCCTTCGAGACTGTCGCTGCTAATCCGCGGTCTTCTCAGCATTGCATTTGTCGTTTCAGGCCATGCTTTCGCACGGGAATATTCCTTTTCCTCTTCATCACTGGAGGGCAACGAACTCTCGCAACAGGATATCGATTTGTCGCTTTTCTCCCGCGAAAATGCGCAACTGCCCGGTACCTGGCCTTCGCGGCTACAGCTCAATAAGACGTTGCTGGGTGAAGAACCGGTTACCTATACAAGTGCCACGGATGGTACGCTTCAGGCACAGTTCACGCCAGAAATGCTGCGCCACTGGGGCGTTAAAATTGAGAACTATCCAGCACTTGCGGATGCGCCAGCGAATGTACCTCTCTCACACCCTCTGGGGTATTACATCCCGCAAGCCTCATCATCGCTCGACTTTTCCACGATGACGCTCAATATCAGCATGCCGCAGGCCGCCATTGCGAATCCGGCCAGGGATGGTATTGACCCGTCACTGTGGGATGACGGCGTACCGGTTCTGTTTACCGATTACAGTTATTCAGGTTCACAGACCCGTGACGGTAACCATAATACCTCTGACAGCCAGTACCTCAATCTGCGTAGTGGTCTTAACCTGGGCGGGTGGCGGGTACGCAACTATTCCACCTGGAGCAAAGCTGAAAGCATCAATGCCTGGAATGCCATTAATACCTATCTGCAGCATGATATTGATGTGCTACGCAGCCAGTTTACCGCGGGTGAAAACAGCACCCGTGGCGATGTCTTCGACAGTATTCAGTACACAGGTGTAAATCTGGCCTCCGATGACGAAATGTTACCGTTCAGCCAGCGCGGCTACGCGCCCGTTGTACGCGGGCTCGCCAGTTCAAATGCGGAAGTCTCCATCCGGCAAAATGGCTATTTGATCTACCAGCAAAACGTTGCCCCGGGGGCTTTTGAGATTTCCGATCTCTACTCGACAACCAACAGCGGCGATCTGGATATCACGGTAAAAGAAGCCGACGGAACGGAGCATCATTTTACCCAACCCTACTCCAGCACCGCCGTGATGTTACGTCCCGGCAGGATAAAATACGAAGTCACCGCGGCCCGTTACCGGGCTGCCAGCAGCAGCGACGAGAAAGAACCCGAATTCGCCCAGGCCAGTTTTATCTACGGTTTGAACAATGCCGCAACGCTGTTCGGCGGAGTAACCTCTTCTGGTGATTATCAGGCTGCGAACGCCGGGATCGGTATAGCGCTGGGCGAGTTGGGCGCCCTTTCGGCTGACGTCACGGCAGCCAGAGCCACGCTGGATAATGACCAAACAAGTTCCGGGCAGTCGTATCGCCTGCTTTACTCGGGCAAGATCGAGCGTACCGCCACCAACTTCACGCTCGCCAGCTATCGCTATTCTACGCAGGGCTATTACAGCTTCAGTGATGCCAATAAGAAATACAGCGGTAATGAAGATGACCTGATGTTCAGCTATAACAAACGCAACCGAATTCAGGCCAGCATCAGCCAAACATTGCTGGGCAGCAGCATCTACCTGAACGGTTATCAGCAGGACTACTGGGGAACCTCAGAAACTGAACGCAGCCTGTCTGCCGGAGTAAATACGACAATAAATGGGATTAGCTATCATCTGACTTATACCTACAGTAAAACCAGCGATCGACAAGACGATCAGATGATCGCCTTTGGACTCAGCGTGCCTCTCAGCCGCTGGTTGCCCAACGCATGGTCGACCTATAACGTCAGCAGCAGCAAACATGGCTATACCCGCCATAATATCGGGTTGAACGGCACGCTACTTGACGATCAGCGTCTGAGCTATTCCCTGCAGCAAAGCCACAGCAATCACGACGGCGAAGATACCAGCAGTCTGTACAGCAGCTACCGCTCGCAATACGCCAGTTTGAACGCCGGCTATTACACTTCATCGGACCGCTCGCAACAGTTGAATCTGGGTGCCAGCGGCGCGATTGTCGCCCATCCTCACGGCATCACCTTTTCTCAACCATTGGGCGATCAGTTTGCCATAGTCTCTGCTCAAGGGGCAAAAGGCATCCGCTTTCAGAATCAGCGCGGTGTCCGCACCGACTGGCAGGGTAATGCTGTCATCCCCTCCCTGACGCCGTATCAGAAAAACAGCATCCGAATTGATACCACCAGCCTGCCGGATGATGTTGATACCGATGCAACTGCCACCACCGTCATTCCAAGCCGTAGCGCAGCGGTGGCGGCAAACTTTGTCGCGCACATCGGTTATCGGGCGCTTCTCCATCTCACCAATGCCAGGGGACAAGTGATTCCTTTCGGTGCAATGGTCTCCGTCGATAATGCCTCAATTCTCGGCATCGTTGATGATACCGGCACCGTCTACCTCGCAGGGGTTCCGGCGACTTTCCCAATAACCATTCAATGGGGTAAGGCTCGTGAACAACAATGCCATGCCAGCGTGGTACTCCCTGAGCCCGAACACGCTGCGAATCTCGCAGGGATTCTCTCTACTCAGGCCATTTGCAAACAGGAATAACATATGCGCCACATTTTTGCGGTCGTATTGACCTCGGTTCTCTTTATATTGCCAGCCTCAGTCCAGGCTGCGATAACGCTATTAACAAATTGCTTTGGAGCATCTGCTGACTATTCAGTGTCATATGAGCATGAACTCAGCAGCACAGAAAACAACACAAATTATTCATACTTAACGGGGAGCTACATGCCAGGTACCGGGCCTGAGATCGAAGCCAATTGCACATGTCCCGCCAATACCACATCAGCATCGATGATTTATGAATACAACTTCGCCGGTAGTCCGCTGACGGCAGGCGTCAGTGGATACGGAGTCTTAACAGAGAACCTGGATATCAAGGTTTCGGGATTTAACGACGCTATCGACAATCCCGATGGCATGGGGTTAAGTGAGATCAAAATCACCGAGTACCCGACCCCAATCGGCAATATGGGCAGTCAAAAGGCAGACCAAAAACTGTCGGAAGGGACGGCAGATGTCTGTAACAACGAAACGCGACCGACCGGTGGCGCAACGGTCAAACGAAAGTTCAAGCTCAGCGTGATTCGCTTTTATCTGTACATTAAAAAACCGATATTGGGTGAAGAGATCATCGACCCCACGCTGGTTGTGCAAAGCTATGCCTGTCTGTATACAGGAAATGGTTCATGCCGCAACACCGATGCTCAACTGGTGTCCAATATCTGGCTGAGCGGTAAGCTTACCGCCCCTCTCAGTTGTACGATTAATGCTGGAAGCACCATTGAGGTTGATATGGGGAGTATTATCAGCAGTCAGTTTGTTAACCAGGGTCAACCGCCAAAAGGCTATACGCTGAAAGATGTCGATATCGCCTACCATTGTGACGGCCCCGCCATCAGCAACAGCGACAAGATTAAGCTGACGTTGACCGCCGATCAGGGCGTGGTAGAGGGTAGTCAGTCCTACATCGCCAAACTGATTGGCAGAAACGATCTCGGTATCAGAATGTTTGATGCAAATAATCAGAACGTAGTACTGGATGGTTCTGTGGACTTTCCGGTTACGCTGGATGAACAGGGAAATGGCATAATTAACATGACGGCCGCGCCGGTCTCTACCACCGCCAGCCGCCCGGAACCAGGAAGCTTTGAAGGCAACATGACCGTTAAAATGGATTTACGCTGAGAACTTTCCCCTCAGACCTACTCTGCGGCCTGAGGGGACTCGCGCAACAATCAGAACCCGAGACTATCCAGCAGGTCGTCAACCTGATCCTGACTTGCCACCACGCCGGCTTTTGAGGTGTCAACCTGCGGGCCGTTCAGCAAACTTTCGTTTTCACGTTTTGGACGAGCGCCCTGCTCCGGAATGTTTTCCAGCAGAACCATCAACAGCTGACGTTCAATCTCCTGGATAACATCCATCATACGCTTGATGACCTGACCGGTGAGGTCCTGGAAATCCTGCGCCATCATGATATCCAGCAACTGGGCATTGGTGAAGCTGGTATGTCCGGGCACGTCACCAAGAAACTGACGGGTGTCGGTGACCAGCTCCCGGGCGTCAGACAGCTCGATCGGATTTTCGAACCATTCATCCCAGCGTTTTGTCAGCTCTTTGGCCCCTTTTTCCATCGCGTCCTGGTGCGGTTGCGAAGCTTCCACGCTGTTCAGCGCGCGCTCTGCCGCCTGTGCAGTCATTTGCACAACGTAATCGAGACGATCGCGGGCATCGGGAATCGCTTCCGCCGCTTCGGCAATAGCCTGATCCAGCCCCAGTTCGCGCAGGCTGTCGCGCAGCATTCGGGTCAAACTGCCGATGCGCGCGATGATGTCCCCTGCTGAGTGTTCGTCAGCAGGTTTAATTTGTGGTTGCATCATCATTATCACACCCTCACATGCCCAGTTTCTCAAAGATCTTATTGAGTTTTTCTTCCAGCGTCGCCGCCGTAAACGGTTTAACGACATAACCACTGGCGCCTGCCTGTGCTGCCGCAATAATGTTTTCTTTCTTCGCTTCTGCCGTGACCATCAGCACTGGCAGGGAAGACATTCCGCCATCTGCACGAATGGTTTTCAGCAGTTCCAGGCCGTCCATATTCGGCATGTTCCAGTCGGAAATGACAAAACCGAATCCCCCAGTCTGCAGCTTATTCAGCGCATCCACGCCGTCTTCCGCCTCTTCAACATTGTTGAACCCCAGCTCTTTGAGCAGGTTACGCACGATGCGACGCATGGTGGAAAAGTCATCCACAACCAAAAACTTAAGCTCTTTATCCGCCATAAAAAATAGACTCCTGATTCAAATACGTATTGCCTGTCCGGCACTGATTTTCGCCAGCATTTGCTGGCTTACCTGGCTAAGATCGACCACTTCGCTTACGCCACCCATATTGATGGCCTCGCGCGGCATGCCGAACACCACACAACTTGCTTCATTTTGCGCAATGGTCCAGGCGCCAGCCTGGTTCATCGCTAACATTCCGGCGGCGCCGTCGTTGCCCATGCCGGTCAGGATCACTCCCACCGCATTACGCCCCGCATGTTTTGCCACCGAATGGAACAGCACATCCACTGAAGGCCGGTGCCGGTTAACCGGCGGGCCGTCATGAATTTTGATTTGGTAGTTCGCGCCGCTACGCGCCAGCTCCATATGTTTGTCACCGGGCGCAATATACGCATGCCCCGGGAGAACGCGTTCCCCGTCTTCGGCTTCTTTCACCGTGATCTGACACAGTTTGTTCAGACGTTCGGCGAACGAGCGGGTAAATCCTGGCGGCATATGCTGGGTGATAAGAATACCTGGACTTGAAAGCGGCAATGGCTGGAGTACATGGCGAATTGCCTCTGTTCCTCCGGTTGAGGCGCCAATCACCAGCAATTTTTCCGAACTGAGTAATGGCCCTGCTTTCAAGGTCGTTGGTGCCGCCATGGGTTTATGAGCCGCCAGTTTTGCCCGCGACGCAGTGCGGATCTTCTCCGCGATCATTTCGCTGTAGGCCAGCATCCCTTCACGGATCCCCAACTGCGGTTTAGTGACAAAATCAATCGCCCCCAACTCCAGCGCCCGCAACGTGACCTCTGAACCTTTACCGGTCAGAGAAGAGACCATGACGACCGGCATCGGACGCAGACGCATCAACTTCTCAAGAAAGTCGAGACCGTCCATGCGCGGCATCTCCACATCCAGTGTCAGTACGTCGGGATTGTATTTTTTGATTAAATCCCGGGCGACCAACGGATCTGGCGCCGTCGCCACCATTTCCATATCACTGTGGCTGTTAATAATTTCGGTCATGATTTGACGCATCAATGCAGAATCATCAACCGACAACACCCTGATTTTACTCATGCTTTATCCTTACCTGGCGCATGCGCATACACGGTCTGTCCACGCAGGCTAAACTCGCGCACGAGGTTGCTAAAGTTTTCTGAATGACCTGCGAACAGCAGCCCATCTGGTTTAAGAAGTGGAACAAAACGGTGCAATATGTCCTGTTGCGTCGTTTTATCGAAGTAGATCATTACGTTACGGCAAAATATGGCATCGAAGGGCCCAGGCACGTTGTACTGCTTATCCAGTAAATTCACGCTGGAAAATTCAACATGCCCCGCCAGTTCCTGCCGGACGCGTACCAGCCCTTCATGCGGTCCGGTGCCGCGCATGAAATAACGCTGCAACTGCTGGGGTGACAGCGTCTTTAGCTCATCAAGGCGGTAAATACCGCTTCTCGCCTTTTCCAGCACTTCGGTATCAATGTCGCTGGCAAAAACACGCCAGCGGCCCGGCGCCATACCTAAGGTATCGGCGAGCGTAATGGCGATGCTGTACGGCTCTTCTCCGGTTGACGCCGCCGCGCTCCAGACGCGGTATTCACCGCTACGCCGACGAGCATGATCCGACAGCACCGGAAAATGATGCCCTTCGCGAAAAAACGCGGTCAGGTTGGTGGTCAGAGAATTAATAAAAGCCTGCCACTCAGCACTGTTCTGGTTAGCTTCCAGCATGCTGAGATAGCGACCAAAGTCATCCAGACCCAGGGTTCGCAGGCGGCGGACCAGGCGGTTATAAACCATGTCCCGCTTATGGTCGGCCAGTACGATCCCCGCACGCTGGTAGATTAATTGACATATCCGACGAAAATGCGCGTCAGACAGCGCGAGGCGCTGTGTCATCTGTAACAATAATGACGTTTGCCCGGAGGGCAGAGATGATGTCATAGCGCCTTCTCAATCACATTCAGGATACAACGGGCACAACCTGCGGTTGCGCCAACTCTTGTTTTGCTACGTTTTGCTCTTCAAGCTTAAAAAATGCGACACAGGCAGAAAGATGATCGGCCTGCGTGGCGAGTTGTCCGGTGGCGGATGCGGCGTCTTCCACCAGCCCGGCGTTTTGCTGCGTCACGGAGTCCATCTGGCTGACGGCCTGCGCCACCTGTTCAATACCTCTGCGCTGTTCATCAGACGCCGAGGCAATCTCCCCCATGATGTCGTTCACCCGGGTCACAGAGCTGACAATTTCTGTCATCGTGCGCGCCGCCATATCGACCAACTGCGATCCCTGATGAACCCGGGTGACAGATTCCTCAATCAGTCCCTTAATTTCCTTTGCTGCCTGTGCGCTCCGGCTGGCCAGATTGCGCACTTCTCCAGCAACAACGGCAAAACCGCGCCCCTGTTCCCCCGCTCGGGCAGCCTCTACAGCGGCATTCAGCGCCAGGATATTGGTCTGAAAGGCAATGCTGTCAATCACCCCGATAATGTCGCCAATTTTCTGCGAGCTGGCGGAAATCTCATGCATAGTACTGGCGACCCGCGACGTCTGTTCGCCACCTTTATGGGCTGTGTCTGCCGCACTTTTAGCAATTCCTGAAGCCTGGCGCGCGTTATCCGCATTCTGCCCAACGGTGGCAGTGAGTTGTTCCATACTGGCGGCCGTTTGCGCCAGTGCAGCCGCCTGCTGTTCAGTTCGTGAAGACAAATCGTTATTGCCCATCGCGATCTCTGAAATGCCGCTGTGCATGGCTGAGCTACCCTGGCGAACTTCACTCACCGTTTCACGCAGCGCCTGCTGCATCTTCATCAGGCTGGCAAAAATGGCCGAGATCTCATTGCGACCATAAACTGCTACCGGCCGTGCCAGGTTACCCGCGGCAATGCTGTCGAAATGGCTACCGATAATCGCCAGCGGCTGGACAATCATCTTGCGCGACCAGTACAACGCCGCACTGGTTAACAGCACCGCCAGTACCACCATGACGGCGAAAATCACCCCCGACATATGATAATTTCGCTGGCTGAGATCCCCTGCTGTTTGCAACACGCGGTCGATGTTGCTCTGCCACGCGTTAACATTCGCATCAAAAGCAGCCTGCGAAGCCTGCACCGGCGCGGTCAGAAAATCTGACAATTGGTTGTTCTCAAGCCAGGTTGCCTGATGAACCAGATCGCTGTGCCATTGGCTAAAGCTTTTCTCCGTCGCGCCAATCAGCGCCTTCTCTTGTTCTGTGGTATCCGACGTCGCCATAAAGCGTTTAAACATTGACTCGGACTGCGCCAGGCTATCGCGCGCAAGCGTCATCAAGGCTTTGATATCCTCTGGCGGATAGCTCAGTGCAGTCAGCGTTCCTGCCTTATTAAGGGCCGTACTGGCCTGTAATAACACAGCGCGGGTTTGGGCCAGCGCAGCGCGTTGCTGGTTACTCCGTTCGACCTGATTCAGGTTTTGAAAACCGTCCCGAAATGCCCAGAAGGACAAGCCATTACTGCCAATCTGCAAAACACCGCAGAGGATTAAAATCAAAAACAGCGTGGTCGAAATTCGAATACGATTAAACATCAACGCTCCCATCAGGCGGCGCAGGCCGCGGTTTAACTACCAGTCAAAATGTTTCCCAATTCGTATCTTGTTCACTATTCTGGCGCGGAGATGATGCAGTCGCAGTCGCCGCCGCAGGTAACCGCGTATCACGGGGTTTAGCCGACGTCGGGCGTGACGCGAGACGGAAAATCGACACCGACTGGGTTAAGCGACTGGCCTGTTCTTCGAGCGCTGCCGCTGCGGCGGCCGATTCCTGAACCAGCGAGGCGTTCTGTTGCGTCACACGATCCATTTCAGATACTGCGAGCGCAACCTGATCTATCCCGCGGCTCTGTTCGTCTGAAGCAGAGGCGATTTCCCCCATAATGTCGGTCACCCGCGTCACCGCATTGACGATGTCATTCATGGTTTCCCCGGCGCTCTCTACCAGGACAGAACCGGTATCCACTCGGGAAACAGAGTCTTCAATCAATGCTTTGATCTCTTTCGCCGCCTGCGCACTACGGCTCGCCAGATTACGCACTTCGCCTGCGACCACGGCAAAACCACGCCCTTGCTCACCGGCACGCGCCGCTTCAACCGCCGCATTCAGTGCGAGAATATTGGTCTGGAAAGCAATGCCATCAATGACGCTGATGATGTCGGCAATTTTCTTCGAGCTATCGGCAATTTCATGCATGGTGTTCACCACGCGATCAACCACTTTGCCGCCATGTTGTGCGGTATCAGAGGCGCTTTTCGCCAATTGAGAAGCCTGACGCGCGTTATCCGCGTTTTGCTTCACGGTTGCGGTCAGTTGTTCCATGCTGGCGGCGGTCTCTTCCAGCGCAGATGCCTGTTGTTCAGTACGGGATGAAAGATCGGTGTTACCACTGGCAATTTCGCTGGTACCGGAATAAATCGCATCAGAACCTTCACGTACCAGGGTGACGGTTTCCGTCAGCGAACGCTGCATATGGTCAACCGTACTGGCCAGCTCACCAATTTCGTTACGTCCGTGGACCGTCAGCGTCGCGGTTAAATTACCGCTGGCGATCTCACGGATATGAGCAATAACGCGCGCCAGAGGGTTGAGCAAGGTATGACGGATGCCGTACCACACCACCACCAGAATCAGCACCAGCACCACGGCCAGAATGCCGAGCTGCCATTGGGCAAAGTGGTAATCACGCGCGCTTTGATCGAACGCCTGAACGTAAAGCTTCTCGCTCACGCTGGCATACTTGCCCAACGCCTTGCCGAGCGCGTTTTGCATTCCCTGAGTAGGTTGCGCGAAATAGGCGTCCATATTGCCGTTTTCCAGAAACTGGACCAGTTCTGATAAGGCCGCATGGTACTGCTGATACTTCTCATCAACGTTGCCGCTGGCTTCTGCCATCTCCGGCAACGGCGTGATGTTTTTAAATTTTGCGTAATGCGTTTCTGCCTGCGCCAGCGATGCTTTCGCATTCTTTAGCAGATCATTTTTCGCGCTGCTTTGCTGATTGGACGCATCCATCATCATACGCGCGGAAGAACGGCTTAAATTAATTCGTGTTTGCAGCATCAGATCCCATGTCGAGGTGAGTTCGCTTTGCTGCTGTCGAAGATCGTTAGAAATAACAAAACTTTGCTGATTCTGCTGCAATGAAGAAAACAACAGACCACCGGAAACAAGCTGTAGCAGTGCGAAAACCCCCAGCACCATCATCAGCATTGTGACAACGCGGATACGGTTAAACATAAGGCACCTTCCTGAAAACGAGTTATCAACGTTATCGGCACTCGCTGAGATAACTTTACGTTTGCGAAAGGGAAATACGGGAGGGAAATACAGTCAGGCAGAACCACTGAGCAGCAGTTGAACAGCCACCACAAGTCATTCACATAAAAACATCATAATTATCATGTAAATAACATTCATATTTGCCTGTTTTTAAGGTCAGATGAGAACAATCAGGCACTTTTTCGTGATTCAGATCACATATCCTCTTCCTAAATACCACAACAAAATGAATAAAAAATTAAAAAAAGTTGTATCCGATTACGCTTTAATCCAATTTATATGATGAATATTTCGTTACCACTTAATAAGTATAAAAAATGAGTAACCGAACAATAAATGTTAAATCCTTACTGAGGGCTTTTTAGTGGCAAATGCAAACAAACTCACGTTGTTTATTGTGATCTTCATGCTGGCGGGGATCCTGTCGGGTGCAGGGATCCACTCTTATGCCTCGCCCGGCGTTGTTACCGCCTGGGCCGATAATATTACGCTTCTCACCGACATCTTTTTGCGCCTGATTAAGATGGTGATTGCGCCTTTAGTCTTCAGCACCCTGACCGTGGGTATTATGCGCCTGGGCGAAACCTCAACCATCGGGCGCGTGGGTGGCAAAGCGATGATCTGGTTTATCAGCTCTTCTATTCTGTCTATTCTGGTCGGTCTGTTTGTGGTCTCCCTCGAACAACCCGGCAGCGGCCTGAACCTGGCGATCCCGCTGGAAGCCACCGATACCGGCCTGGCCGTAGGCGGTATGAGCCTGAAAGGTTTTCTGACGCATACCATTCCCACCAGCATCGCTGAGGCGATGGCCAACAATGAGATTCTGCAAATCGTCGTGTTCTCGATGTTCTTCGGCATCGGTGGTGCTTCGCTCGGCGAAAAATTTAACGCCCCGCTGGTTGCCGCGCTGGATGTCGTCTCCCACATTATGCTGAAGGTGACCGGTTACGTGATGTATGTTGCGCCGCTGGCTATTTTTGCCGCAATATCTTCCGTTATCTCCACCCAGGGCCTGGGGATCCTGCTCAACTACGCGTCGTTCATTGGCGGTTATTATGTGGCCATTTTGCTGACCTGTCTGGTCCTGCTGGCCGTGGGTTATGTGATGCTGAAAAAAGAGGTGTTCCGTCTGGTCAGCATGCTGAAAGACCCGGTTCTGGTCGCCTTCACCACCAGCAGTTCCGAAGCCGCTTATCCGAAAACGCTGGAGCAATTAACCAAATTTGGTTGCTCGCCTAATATTGTGTCATTTGTACTGCCTATCGGTTATTCGTTTAACCTGGTGGGTTCTATGGTCTACTGCTCATTTGCTTCTATGTTTATCGCACAGGCCTACAATATCCATCTCTCCTTTGCAGAAATCACCGTCCTGATGTTGACCCTGATGCTGGCGTCCAAAGGGATTGCCGGTGTACCGCGTTCTGCGCTGGTGGTGCTGGCGGCAACCATCCCAAGCTTTAATATTCCGGTTGCAGGAATTTTGTTACTGATGGGTATCGACCATTTCCTCGATATGGGGCGCTCAGCGATCAACGTATTAGGTAACGGGATTGCAACGGCGATGATGGCACAGGATGAAGGTTTACTGGAAGAAGAACCGGAACTGGTTGAACGGGAAGCGTAAGAAGGAAAGGTGTCGGATGCGCTACGCTTATCCGGCCTACAACAGCAATTATTGTAGGCCGGATAATATGTTTACTTATTTACGCCATATGAGCGGCGGCAATATCTAACAACGCCATCTCTTCGCTGTTCAGCAGTTTCTCAATGTTGACCAGAATCAGCATCCTCTCTCCCAGCGCGCCCAGACCCGTCAGATATTCCGTTGACAGCGTAACCGCGAATTCCGGTGCCGGTCGGATTTGATCGGTTGTCAGCGACAGCACGTCAGATACGCCGTCAACCACAATCCCAACCACCCGTTGCCCCAGATTCAATACAATCACCACAGTGTTTTCGTTGTAATCGACATCGCTCTGGCTAAACTTCACGCGCAGATCAACAATCGGCACAATCACACCGCGCAGGTTTGTAACGCCTTTGATAAACGCTGGCGTGTTAGCAATGCGGGTTACCTGATCGTAACCACGAATTTCCTGCACTTTCAGGATATCGATACCGTACTCTTCATCCCCCAGCGTAAACACGAGGAATTCCTGACCTGACGGTTCGCCGGCCAGTTTAGTTACATTACTCATACCGGTCATATTATTCCCTTTCTTACTCAATCAGGCGGCTGTGATCGCCACACGTTGTTCGCGGTTTAACCCCTGCAATGCAGACACATCAACAATCAACGCGACGCTACCGTCGCCGAGAATCGTTGCAGCAGAAATACCTGGCACTTTGCGGTAGTTGCTTTCCAGGTTTTTGACCACCACCTGGTGTTGGCCAATTAACTGATCGACAAGCAGCGCATAGCGACGACCTGCGCTTTGTAAAATCACCACGATGCCCTGCGTTGCTTCGGTTTTTGCGCCTTCAACTTCGAAGACTTTCCACAATTCAACCAGCGGCAAATATTCGCCACGCACTTCCAGAACGCGCTCTCCTCCGGCCAGCGGATGGAGATCTTCTTCGCGCGGTTGCAGTGACTCCATCACGGCATTCAGCGGCAGAATAAAGACTTCGTCCGCCACGCGTACGGACATCCCGTCAAGGATCGCCAAGGTCAGCGGCAGCAAAATTCGGATGGTCGTCCCCTGTCCTTGCTTCGATTGGATCTCAACATGGCCGCCCATCTCCTGGATATTTCGCTTCACCACGTCCATCCCCACACCGCGACCAGAGACATCCGTCACCTGTTCAGCCGTCGAGAAGCCCGGGGCGAAAATCAGCATACCGACTTCGTCATCGCTCATGTTTTCGTGGATCGGCATCCCCTGGGAGATGGCTTTGGCGAGGATTCGTTCGCGGTTCAGACCAGCGCCATCATCGGTCACTTCAATACAAATATTCCCGCCCTGGTGTTCAGCGGAAAGCGTCAGATTGCCAATGGGGCTTTTCCCGGCTTCGAGACGTTTTTCCGGCAGTTCAATACCGTGGTCCAGACTGTTACGCACCAGGTGCGTCAATGGATCGATGATGCGTTCAATCAGGCTTTTATCGAGTTCTGTTGAACTCCCCACCTGCGTCAGCTCAACCTGTTTACCCAATTTACCCGCCAGGTCGCGGACCAGGCGTGGGAAGCGGCTGAACACGTACTCCATCGGCATCATACGAATCGACATCACCGACTCTTGCAAATCACGGGCGTTACGCTGTAACTGCCCCATGCTGGTGATGAGATCGCCGTGATTGACCGGATCCAGTTCATTAGAACGCTGGGCCAGCATTGACTGGGTGATAACCAGTTCACCGACCAGGTTAATGAGCTGATCAACCTTCTCAACCGCTACGCGGATGCTGGTTGATTCACTGGCGCGGGCAGGCTTATCACGTTCCGCGCGGGCGTGTGGCGCTTCACTGGCGGCGGTTTTGACCGCAGGCGCGACGGCAACCGGCTGCGGCGTCGCGACTACGGCTACCGCTTCAGTTTCCGCTTTCGCATCAACCGCCACGGGCGCTGCGCTGACGGTTTCGAATTCAATCTGATCCGCTTCAATTACGAAGCAAAGCACCGCAATAATGTCATCTTCCGCAAGGTTGCCATCCAGCGTTGCAGACAGCGTATCGCTTCCTTTTACCACGTCGGTTAAGGTCGCCAGATTCCCCAGCTCCTCTTCCAGCAGATCGACTTCACTGGATTTCAGGCGCGAGAGAATAATCCGTTTCTTGACCTCTTTACTGGCCGGAGCGGGATTGGCAACGGTTTCTTCCTGTATCGCCGCCCCGTCAACAACGCTCAGCTTTGCGGTATTGACGAGCGCGGCTGAGGTTTCACCTTTTGCTTCAAGCGCTAACTGTCGTAACGCATTACAAATGTACTCAAAGCTGGCGGCATCCGGCTCTTCTGAGTTTTTATAGGCGTCGAGCTGTTCCTGCATAATATCTTTCGTTTCCAAAAACAGGTTGATAATGTCGGCATTAAGCTGCATCTCGCCACGCCGTGCTTCATCCAGCAGGTTTTCCATCAGATGGGTCGTTTCCTGCAAAATGGTAAAGCCGAAGGTGCCCGCCCCGCCTTTTATCGAGTGCGCGGCACGAAAAATGGCATTCAGCTGTTCGGAATCCGGGGCTTCAGGAACCAAATCGAGCAGGTGTTGCTCCATGTCGGCCAACAGTTCGTCGGCTTCATCAAAAAAAGTCTGATAAAAATCGCTAATATCCATGCTCACGCTATCACCTCGGATTGGCTGGTGGCGATGTGGGAACGCTTGCCGGCGGAAGTTCCGCTGGCTGTTGTAAGACACTTACCGGCTCATTCTGGCTTTCAGCGTTTTCATGCAAAATGGCCTCTTCTGCCTGCTTATTGAGAACCAGCAGGCTAATACGGCGGTTGATGGCGTCCTCAGGACCGCGATCGCTCAGACGCATCGTGGCGGCCATGCCTACCACCCGTAATACTTTTCCATCATCCAGACCGCCGCTAACCAGCTCGCGGCGCGACGCATTAGCGCGATCGGCAGACAGTTCCCAGTTGCTGTACCCTTTCTCACCGTTGGCGTAAGGGTAATCATCTGTATGTCCGGAAAGACTGATTCGGTTAGGGATGCCGTTGAGCACTGGCGCAATGGCCCGCAGGATATCGCGCATATACGGCTCAACTTCAGCACTGCCGGTCTTAAACATTGGTCGGTTCTGACTGTCGATAATCTGAATACGCAGCCCTTCCTGAACTAAATCAATTTTCAAATGCGGGCGCAGCGCACGCAGTTTAGGGTCCGATTCAATCAATTGATCGAGATCGCCGCGAAGTTTGCTTAAACGGCTTTGCTCCATGCGTTTTCTCAAATCATCAATATTCGGCTGCTTGTGCACTTCTCCCTGCTGCTGGGTGTAATCATCCCCTCCACCAGGGATGGGGCTTTGGCTATTCGAAATACGATTGCCGCCTGTCACCGCGGTAGCCAGTGGAGTACGGAAATATTCGGCAATCTGGATCAATTCTTTAGGGCTGGAGATGGAAATGAGCCACATCACCAGAAAGAAGGCCATCATCGCGGTCATAAAATCGGCGTAGGCGATTTTCCACGAACCATGCGCCCCACCACCGTGACCTTTATGTTTACGTCGCTTTACGACGATAATGGGATGGGCCTGATTTTTCATGCGTCCTCGGTCGTCTGCTGCGCAGCTGGATTTCTCACCGCACGAACATGCTCTTCCAGTTCGATAAACGAAGGACGTTCGCTGGAATACAATGTCTTACGACCAAATTCGACGGCAATCGGCGGGGCGTAACCATTCAGGTTGGAGAGCAGCGTTATCTTCACGCACTGCATCATCTTGGTGGTTTCAGCGCTTTTCTGACGCAGGACGCTGGCAAGTGGAGAAATAAAGCCATAGGCCAGTAAAATACCGAGGAATGTCCCCACCATCGCATGCGCAATCAGCGAACCCAGTTCAGCCGCCGGGCGATCGGCGGAAGCCAGCGCATGGACAACGCCCATGACCGCCGCCACAATCCCGAATGCCGGTAGCGAGTCGCCAACCATCGCCAGGCTATTAGCCGGAACTTCGGCTTCGCTCTCATGAGTCTCAATTTCTTCGTCCATCAGCGCTTCAATCTCAAACGTATTCATGTTGCCGCTGATGATCAGTCGCAGATAATCGACAATAAAATCAAGCATCACGGCATCTGCAAGAATGCGTGGATAGCTGGCGAAGATTTCACTCTCTTTAGGGTTTTCGATGTCACGTTCGAGCGAGAACATGCCCTGCTGACGTGACTTGGCCATCAGGCGATATAGCAGCGCCAGCAGATCCATATACATCGCTTTGGTGTATTTCGAACGACGGAAAAGCATCGGGATCGCTTTCATCGTTCCCTTAATGGCTTTCCCGTTATTGCCGACGATGAATGCCCCAATACCTGCGCCACCGATAATCACCAGCTCAGCCGGTTGATAGAGTGCCCCAAGGTGTCCGCCGGTCATCATGTAACCGCCGAAAACTGTACCAATAACAACCAGGTAACCTAATAAGATAAGCACGACATCATCCTTTCGCAATTGACTATGACAGGATGCGCAGTCGGGAAGTTAACTTGAGGTCAGGACAAAAAAAAGCAGCGGTAATCGCTTACCGCTGCTGGAGTGTTTATCCACACCGTATCAGTTAAACAGCCTGTTCGATCTGTTCATCCAGCAGTTGTGGAATAATATCGGCAGCATTCTGGGAAAGTTTACGTCTTTTTACGGCCCGTGATGGCGGCTGGCATAAACTGCAGGCAAAGCTGCCTGCGGGTTGGTGTGCGTGAGTGATAAAGTTCCCGCCGCAGCAGTTGCATGTGGACAATTCCAGCAGTCCGCTGTCGACAAAACGTACCAGCGTCCATGCGCGAGTTAACGCCAGCAGTGGACCATCTTCCTGCTGCGGACACTGCTCAAGATATAAACGATACGCTTTAATTACGGCATCCACACCGCTACACAACCCTGTTTTGAGCAGGAATTGCCATGCATTGCAAAACATCGAGGCATGGATATTTTGTTCCCACGTCATAAACCAATCGGTGGAGAAAGGAAGCATCCCTTTTGGCGGAGGACTGCCGCGTAATTCTTTGTACAGCTTGATAAGACGACCACGACTTAATTGCGTTTCGCTTTCCAGCATTTGCAAACGGGCGCCCAATGTGATTAATTCCATTGCCAACTGGATATCACGCGCTTCCTGAACAATGCTTTTTTCGCTCATCATCAAGCCCTTTTCTTGCGCGCGGCATCATCGATGTCGCTTAACAGTCGCGTAGAAAGCATGATGCCGGTATGAATTTGCTGGAGATCGTCAACGCGGGAGTCTTGCGTCAGGCGAGTAACAGTCTGGTGATCGTCGAAACGGAAGTGACACACCAGTTGGTTTGTTTCAGCCAGTTTGACCATTTGAGGAAGAGTTAATGTTGCCAACGTGTCCGCCATCTCTTCGCTGATACCAAGGCGAAACATCGCAGATGCTTTGTCCTGAACGATCAAACGTTGTGCAAGCAATAAATATGACAAATTGATGTCATAAATGTGTTTCAGCAACTCGGATGTATGCATTATTTGCATCCATAATAACCAACATTATTTTCATGCGGTAAAACCGCACCCCGTGATGTCGCCGGGAAGTCCCGGTAAAAAAAAGCAAAAGGTCAAATACATAGCAGCGTGACGACACATACACGTTGTGTAAATCAGCCCTTTTGAAGAATGCGCACTTCTTACAAGCTCACATCAATTCTTACAATTGTCTAAGATTTTTCCTAATTCGACGCAACTCTACCCGCCGCAAGTTACACATACAACGGAACCGTGCTGCGAATTTAAAGAATATGTGACGCAGATCACATAAATCAGCTAAACACTTAACATAAATCCATCAGCGTAGCTTTTACTTTGCCTATTTTTTAAACCAGCATTCATCTTTTCGATTCCTGGGCTACGAATATTCTTGCAATAAAAGCGAATAGTATTTTGTTCACAAACGTTAATATCACGCTGTGAAATAGCGAGCTGGATCACATATTTTATGTAAAACGACTTTTCAATTAAATTGTTTATAAACAACAACTTAAATATTAAGGGTGATTAATTAATACCGCGCAGTGATAACCCGCCAAATGTTAATATTTGTTTATTTTTTATTAACACATTGTTTTCATTGGCAGTGAGTTTTACTTAAGTGACCAGAACCTATCTGCAATTTATATGAAGCGATTATTCTATTTATAAGAATAATTAATGAATAATAATGATGGGATTCACACTATCCTGGGGAGAAACGTTGCAGTATGGAGTAAGCTGAGTAAAGCAGAAAAGTTCTCTCATAATTCTTGAAAAAAAGGAGCGAGTTATGAGCTATGCGCACATTCTGGTGGCGGTTGCCGCCACCCCTGAAAGCCAGCAATTGTTAGCCAAGGCAGTTTCTATCGCTCGCCCTGTCAACGCCCGTATTAGCCTGATCACATTGGTCTCAGACCCTGAAATGTATAACCAGTTTGCCGCCCCCATGCTGGAAGACCTGCGTGAACTCATGCAAGAGGAGACCCAGGATTTTATCGATAAACTCAGCAAAGAAGCCCAGTACCCCATCGAGCATACTTTTATTACCTATGGGGCACTGAATGAACATATTCTCGACGTTTGCCGTAAACACGCAGTCGATCTGGTCATTTACGGCAACCATAACCAGAGCTTCTTTTCGCGCGCTTCGTGCTCAGCAAAAAGCGTGGTCGGCGCCAGCCAGGTGGATGTTCTGCTGGTTCCTCTGGCTGGAGATTAATACCGTCTTCAGGTCGTTACGCCAGTTTCGAACAGGAAGGCACACTGTCTGACAACTGGCGCTTACTCTGACGCGACGTAACTTTTCTTAGATCGCATATAAATCTCGCCTGCCAGTTGTCGATATCGTTTTTAATGATAGTCTCAAGCATTTCAGCATGACGAGAGATACGTTCAGCAAGCGACATTGTCAGCGCCTGGTTAAGTGCGCCAGCCACTTCATCCCGGTCATAAGGATTCACAATAAGCGCAGAAGTTAACTCATTCGCCGCCCCGGCAAATTGCGATAACACCAGAACGCCGGGGTTGGCCGGATCCTGTGCAGCCACATACTCTTTCGCCACCAGGTTCATACCATCGCGCAACGGCGTCACTAATCCTACGTCAGAATAGCGGAATATTTTCATCAGCAATTTGCGGTCAAAATACTGGTTCAGATAGTAAAGCGGCGTCCAGCCCAACTGCCCATATTTACCATTAATCCGCCCGGCCTCTGTCTCCAGTTGATGGCGAATATCCTGGTAGGCCTGCACCTCTCCGCGCGAGGTTGGCGCTATCTGCGTATAGCGAATTTTGCCATGGTGCTGCGGGTAATTCTCCAGCAGCGCCTCATAGGCCTGGAAGCGCTCTGGCAAGCCTTTGGAGTAATCCAGACGCTCAACGGAGAATATATTCTTCACATTCTTAAGCTCTGCCTTTAACTGCGCCATTTTTGGCGGCAGAGGACCTGAGGCCTGGCGTGCGATTTCCTCCGGCTCGATGCCAATTGGATACACTTCTGTGCGAAACGCTTTATCCCATGCTTTGTGGCGCTTATCGCTGTGGGTAGTTACCTGAGTCTGGACAGCCAGACAGTCCAGAAAAGCCTGGCGATCGTTTTCGGTCTGGAAACCCAGTAAATCAAAATCACACATCTGCTCAAGCAGAGCCTGGTGTGGAGGGAGCGCGTTAAAAATTTCCGGCGTCGGAAAAGGGATATGCAGGAAAAAACCGATGCGATTATTCACGCCGCGTTTACGCAACTCGTAGGCAAACGGTAACAGGTGGTAATCATGAACCCAAATAATGTCATCTTCGCTCAGCAGCGGCAGCAGTTTATCTACCAGCAAGGCATTAACCCGCTGATACCCCTCCCAGGCCGGGCGCTGAAACTGAACTAAATCCAACCGGTAGTGGAATGCAGGCCATAAAACGGCATTCGAAAACTGACAGTAATACTCTTCATAATCCTGCTCGCTCAAATTAAACGAGGCCCAGGTAATATTGCCACGAGTGACCTTTTTTAACGGTTTATCCTCATTACCGATATCGCCACTCCAGCCAAACCACAATCCACCAGCAGTTTTTAACGCGCCCAACACACCGACCGCGAGCCCACCTGCGCTCCCTTTGTCATCTGGCGAGGCGATACGATTAGATACTACGACTAAACGACCCATAGTCACCTCTTCTGTTGTTTGTTGTATTCGATTGTTGCTGCGAAGAGTTAATTTGCTCCAGCCAACGCCAGACATCGCTGACGCCATCCAGACGCCATGTCGCCAGCGTCGCCCCGCTCCCCACCTTCACTGAAATACCGCCTGCGCGGTTAACTACCTCAAAGCCGTTTTCATCCGTTAGATCATCACCGAAAAATACGGGGATCCGTCCGGCAAAAGGCGCTTCCTGCATAAATGCAGCAATCGCATCACCTTTATTCGTACCTTTCGGTTTTATTTCAACGACACATTTTCCATGCTGCAATGCAAGCTGCGGCCATGTATGCGTGATGCATTCCGCCAGCGTTACCAGCGCTGCTTCATGCTCTGGCGCCTGACGATAGTGCAGCGCGAAAGCCATACCTTTTGCTTCCAGCGTCGTGCCAGGCAGTTTCGACAACGCCGTCTGTAACAGCGCGCCGGCTTCACGTTCAATACCCGCGGGCAGGCGCACTATATGGGTTTGACCATTGATGTCACGGCGTTCTGCCCCATGCACTCCGGCAAGCGGAAAACGAAAGGGAGTGGTGAGGCCGTCAAGCTCAGCCATCGAGCGCCCTGAAATCAATGCCAGCGCACCCGCGTTATGCGTCGCCAACTGATGTAATAATTGCAGGATTGTCTTAGGGACAACGACCTGGTCAGGATAGGGCTTGATCTCAGCCAGTGTCCCATCGAGATCAAAAAAATAAGCACAGTTTGCAGATTGTTCAGGGGGTAATGTCAGTGATGCTGTCACCCGGTTATCCTCCTCATCATGGTTTGTACGCCGCGCGGATCGCGCCGTATAGATGATGTATGACGGATATAAGTATAGACAGTGTGACCATGCTCGCCATTTGCGATTAGCTGAGGCTAGACTAAAAAGTTAGGGCTTAAATCATTAAATGGTACGCTTCGCTTTTTGCTTGTAACGGTCGAAGATTACCGCCGCCAGCAGGATGAGACCACGTACGACGTACTGTGCAAAAGGAGAGATATTCAGCAGGTTCATCGCGTTCTCAACCGTCCCCAGAATCAATACCCCGGCGACCACATATGAGATTTTTCCGATGCCGCCTTTCAGCGAAACGCCCCCTAATACACATGCAGAAATCACGATCAGCTCATAACCGATTGAGGTCATTGGCTGACCGCTGGTCATGCGCGATGCGAGGATAATGCCGGCAATTGCGGATACCAGACCGGAAAGAATAAAGATAATAATCTTGGTGCGAACAACCGGAACCCCGGCCAGGCGCGCAGCCTCTTCATTCCCCCCAATAGCCAGCGTGTTACGACCAAACGTGGTTTTATTCAACAGTAAGCCAAATACGATGAAACAAACGATCGTTATCCAGATAGGTGCCGGCAGCCCGAACCAGTTAGCATAGCCAAGGGTGAAGAAACGCTCGTCTTCAATCCCGACCGCCTTACCGTCAGAGATAATGTAGGCCAGACCGCGGACAATCTGCATCGTCGCCAGAGTGGTGATCAGGGCATTGATTTTTAACCGTGCAATCACAAACCCATTCACCAGACCGCATAAAATCCCCAGCAACAGCCCGGCAGCGACGCCAATCCACAGGCTCTCGGTCATGTTGATGACCACGGCAGTAGTGACCCCCGCACAGGCAATGACGGATGCAACGGACAGGTCGAAGTCACCGGATGCCAGGCAAAAGAGCATCCCACATGCGACCATACCCGACATCGATACCGCCAGTCCCAGCCCCTTCATGTTGATGAAGGTGGCAAAGTTTGGCACGAAGATGGCACAAACCAGGAACAATGCCGCGAACACCACCAGCATCCCGTATTGATCCCAAATGCGGCCAAGATTTAGCGCCGATTTCGCAGCACCTGAACCCGATGTAGAAACGGAAGACATCATACTCTCCTTATTCAGGCCACAGCCTGGCTGACTTTAGGCATTGCAAGGCTCAACGCCTGGCGTTCATCCGCCTGTTCATGAAGTAACTCCCCGGCAATCTCGCCTTCTCTCATCACCACGATACGATCGGCGACACCGAGAACTTCTGGCAGGTCACTGGATGCAAACAGCACGGCCACGCCGCGCGCCGCAAGGGCATAAATCACGTTATAAATTTCATGCTTGGCGCCCACATCAATGCCGCGGGTAGGTTCATCCAGCAAAATCACTTTCATCTCTTCCGATAACCACCTGCCAAGAATAGCCTTCTGTTGATTACCACCAGAGAGGTTCATGATCAGTTGCTCCGCCCCCGGTGTTTTGATGTTGAGCGAACGAATATGGTGATCGGCATTGGTTTCTTCCCAGCCGTTATTGATCACGCATCCCCCCAATACATGTTTACGACGCGCGCTAATGTTGATGTTGTTACGCACCGAATGAACCGGAATAATCCCTTCAGCTTTGCGATCCTCCGGGCACAGCATCATCCCCGCTTCAATGGCGTGGCTCGGTTTGCGAATATCAATTGGCTGTTCATCAATAAACACCTGGCCTGCGGTGATACGCGTGCCGCCAAACAATCCTTTCATTAATTCGCTACGTCCAGCGCCCACCAGCCCAAACAGTCCGACGATTTCACCGCTACGCACCGATAAACTGATCGGCGTGCGCACGCCTGGGGCTTTGACCTCATGCAAACGCAGGCGCTCTGCGCCATAAGGCCTGGATTTCCAGCCATAAATATCACCCAGGTCACGCCCCACCATCGCCTGCACCAGCGCGTCGTGATCGACCTGCTGCATGTCCGTAAACGTTTTAACGTAGTGCCCATCTTTAAATACGGTAATGGCATCGCTAAGGGCAAAAATCTCCTCCATACGGTGCGAGACATACAGAATGATGCGCCCTTCGTTGCGCAGCTCACGGATAACGCGAAACAAATTCTCAATCTCGCGTGCCGACAGGGAACTGGTCGGTTCATCAAAGGCGATAATTTTGGCGTTACGCGCCAACGCTTTTGCAATCTCTACCATCTGCCATTGACCAATGGAGAGGTATTTCAGTGGCGTGTCGGGCTCGATATCCATGCCCAGATGCTTAAGCTGTAGCCCCGCTTCATAGTTCAGCAGCGACCGATTCACAATGCCGCCTTTATGCGGCAGTTGCCCTAAATAGATATTTTCGGCAACGGTCATTTCCGGGACGAGATGCAGTTCCTGGTAAATAATGGCGACACCGGCGTTCAACGCGGCTGTGGTATCCGCAAACGAAACTTCTTGTCCGCGGATCGCCAGGGATCCCGTCGTTGGCGCATAGTTACCACTGAGAATTTTTAAGAGTGTTGATTTTCCGGCGCCATTTTCGCCCATCAGCGCATGCACCTGACCGGCATAGCAATCGAAACTGATATCCGTAAGCGCTTTAACGCCGGGGAACGTTTTGCCAATGCCGCGAAATGAGAGATACGGGGTAGACTGTTGCATAACGTCTCCGTGATTCAGATCTTTATACCGGATGGCGGCTTTGCCTTATCCGGCCTACTGAGTACGTAATTCGTAGGCCGGATCAGACGCTTTGGCGACGCATCCGGCATTTATGTTACTTACCGCCTAAACCTTTCTTCGCCAGTTCTTCTTTGAAGTTATCGCGGGTAATCAGCACCACATCCGTCACTTCAGTAAACATCGGTGGCTCTGCACCTTTCGTTACCCAGTTGTAGAGCATTTGGCTTGATTTATAGCCGTGAACGTCCGGGCTTGGCAGTAATGAACCGTAGAACCCGGTCGCTTCGCCTTTAGAGAGTTCACTCACCGCGTCAACGCCGTTAATACCGATACCGATCACGTTCGGCGCTTTAAAGCCTTGCCCTTCGGTCGCACGTACGCCGCCCAGCACGGTGTTGTCGTTCATACCCACGATCAGCCAATGTTTGACTTCAGGATGCTGAACAAGCATGGAGTTGGCGGCGTCGAATGCGCCTGGGATATCATTCGATTTGGTTGGAACCTGGTAGATCTGTTTTTCCGGGAAGCCCGCAGCTTTAAGCGCTTCCATTGAGCCTGAAGTGCGGCGGCGCGCGGTATCCAGTTCGTTCGCGGTAATCGCCATTACCGCGGTGGATTTCACATCCCACCCGCGCTTTTGCATCTCCTTGTACAGCTCCTGACCCTGGCGTTCACCAATTTTTGTTGCCGCCATCATGACCAGCGGCACGGTGTCCATCGGTTTCCCTTTCGCGTTGGCAAACTGGTCATCGACAGCAATGACTTTCATATCGTAGCCGCGCGCCTTCGCCATAATGGCAGGCCCGAGTTTGGGATCCGGCGTACAAATCACAAACCCTTTCGCACCGCTTGCAGCCAGGCTGTCAATCGCGTTAAGGGTTTTCTCACCATCCGGGACGGCGATTTTTATCACCTCAAAACCAAGGTCTTTACCGGCTTTATCGGCAAATTTCCATTCAGTCTGGAACCACGGTTCTTCCGGTTGTTTGACCAGGAAACCGAGCTTCATGGACTCAGCGATAGCGGATTGTGACATAATGGCAGCCAGGCCGATGGCCGCCAGCGCTTTAGTGAATTTGTGCATGGTCAACTCCAGCTTTAACGTTCTTTTATGTAGGGTAAAATCAGACGATTTTTTGTAATTCGGACGTAAAACAAGGCATTACCTTTTATTGATAAGATCAATGCCAGTGCTGAGAGTATTTTTAGCGGGAAATTGATTCTCCATAAGAGAGCGGCATCACACCACAGAATTACAGTAATTGCGTACATAAATTCAGCGAGAAATGACATAAAAAAACGCGATTTTGACGACGAAGAAAAAGAGGAATAGCAGATTAGTCCATAACATCAGTCAGCAAATCCTTGTCCCCGAATGCTGAAGCATTCGGGAAAACAATGTTTACCATGGGTAGTAAATGTGGTCGGCGTGATCGCGAACCGGAATATCATCTCCCAACAGACGCGCCGAAAGCGTAAACGCAAAATCAAAAATATGCCCTAATCCTTTGCCGCTAATAAGATTGCCATCCTCAACAACGGGCACATCGATATATTCGCCATCCGTGACGTTTTGCCATAAATCTCCCGAGCACACGTAGCGACGCCCCTTTAGCAGACCGTTGCCGCCCAGTACGCGCGCGGCCGCAGAGCACACAGGACAAATCAGTTTTCCCGCCTTATCATGGCAGGTGACAAACTGGATGACTGCCTCGCTGGCGGCAAGATTAACGCTACCTTGCGGCCCCCCAGGCAACACGACGGCATCGTAGAGATGGGCCTGACGCGCAGCCAACGTACTGTCGGTCACCATCGGTACGTCATGATAGCTCACCACCGCACGCGACTCCGCGCAGGCCAGCGTTTCGACTTCGATATTCAGGCGACGCAGAATATCAATGGTAACAATCGCTTCCGCCTCTTCAAAACCAGGCGCCAGCAGCACCGCAACCTTTTTCATAGGTAACTCCTCGATTTCCCCACATTCACCAAACAATAAATGCCGAATCGTACAGGTCGTTAAATTTATTAATTTCAGCAAAAATGATCTGGCGCAAAATATTAACTACCAGATAGTTTTCATTTACCTTACCCATTCGTGAAATCGCCACCAGCCGGGAATTCATAATCAGCGAGGTCAAGACAATAACGTATTGTTAAATTTAATTTTGTGATATGAAACAACATTTCATTATCAGAATATTACTATAAATACTTAAATATCAATCAATTACATTCACGCACCTTATATGACGAAATGCAGGTATTAAGAATATTGCTATGACAATATGTAAAAAAACATAAATATGCAGATTTAAGGATTTTCTTATGTCAGATCACGCGCTATGCTGAATCTCGATCGGAAGCGGATATAATCCGTGATCACTAAAGGACCGGCGGAACGGATTTATTCTGCTAACAGTTTTAATTGTACGTAGATGTGAAGTGCGGCGACAGCCCGTTGCACTGACGTTAGTAACGTACATTCTCCTTTCTGGAAATAAGGATATTGATATGGCTGCAGTTGGAATTGTTCATAAACTCAACACGCAAATGAATCTTGAGTTCTACGCATCGAATCTTTACCTGCACCTTAGCGAATGGTGCTACGAACATAGCCTGACAGGTACCGCAACGTTTCTACGCACGCAGGCGCAGGGTAACGTAACTCAAATGATGCGTATGTTTAATTTTATGAAAAGCGCCGGGGCTAACCCCATCGTCAAGGCCATCGATGTTCCGGGTGATGAACTGACTTCCCTTGAAGAACTGTTTCAGAAAACACTGGATGAGTACCAACAGCGTTCGAGTAAGCTTTCACGCTTAACCAATGAAGCTGAAGCATTGAACGATGAGCCAACCGTTGATTTTCTCCACGATCTGGAAAAAGAGCAGCAGCAGGATGGCGTACTGTTACAAACCATTCTTGATGAAGTCCGCAGCGCGAAACGCGCGGGACTGTGCATGGCGCAAACCGATAAACATCTGCTGAACGTCGTAAACTACCAACATCACTAATCTTCAATTTTCATAACGCTAGCCGGATAGTCATGCCACGCATCTTATCCGGCTAGCGCTCAATGATCGCTACGCTCGCGCCTCTCATTCTCAAAGGCGCAAAAAACCTTTCTAAAACCTGAAACAACGGTTTATTTTAGTGAGACTCATTCTGCGGCGTGAATTTCAACTCGATCAAGGCAACTGCTTTTTGTATTGCGCGCATAGTAACCGGATCGGCACCTGCAGGGTGACTTGAAAAGTCGATGCTTTTCAGTTGGCTGGACATTTTCTCCCGGACTTCTACCGGGGCGATAACATCAATGACATCCAGAATTTGTTTGATAACCAGCTGACAGGCAACAACGTCCGAGAGCAGTTCCTGATCGGCATTCAGTGTTTGGGACATAATGAGCTCCTTATAGAAAGGTCGTCATAGTACCCATTCAGCGATCGAAACGGTAGCGGCGTACGCATAACGGATACGCTGAAAATAAATAAACAGACCCGGTCAGTTTCTTTTGAGATGGCAAGCACAACATGAGTGAACATTTAGCAGTTGAGAATAAACGCGGTCTCTCCCCGGCGGCATTACTTGTAGCCGGCGCTTTCTTTATGGAGTTTATTGACGGTACGGTGATCGCTACCGCCCTGCCCGACATGGCCAAAAGCTTTGGCGTACAGGCGGTTGACCTGAATATTGGTATTAGCGCCTACCTGATCACCCTCGCCGTACTTATCCCCGCCAGCGGCTGGATTGCGGACCGCTTTGGCGCCAGAAAAGTGTTTACCCTCGCACTGGCGATATTTACCCTCGCCTCGGTCTTATGCGGTTTGTCCACCAGTCTTGAAAGCTTTGTCGCCATGCGAATCTTACAGGGCGTGGGCGGCGCATTAATGGTTCCTGTTGGCCGCCTTGCGGTACTACGCACCACGCCTAAACATCAGTTAATCACCGCCATTGCGACTCTGACCTGGCCCGCGTTAGTCGCGCCCATCATCGGTCCTCCACTAGGCGGATTCATCACCAGCTATGCCAACTGGCGGTGGATCTTCTTCATTAACGTCCCATTGGGAATACTGGCGATAGCGCTGGCGCTACGTTTTATTCCGGATATTCATGACGACGAGCGCCGTCCGTTTGATATAGCGGGTTTTGTCGCGACCTCTGTTGCCATGGTAAGTCTGGTGTATGCCATGGAGTTGCTGGGAACCCAGCAGCCGCAGGGTTGGCTAACTGCCGGACTTCTCACGCTGGGAATAGCGACTTTCCTGTTTGCCCTACGCCATTTTCGCCGCGCCGCCTGGCCGATGATTCGTCTTGATGCCATGAGCGTCCCGACTTTTCGCGTCACGATGTATGGCGGATCGCTGTTTCGCGCCTCTATCAGCGCCGTACCATTTCTGCTGCCGTTAATGTTCCAGGTAGGTTTTGGCATGAACGCTTTTCACGCAGGTTCGCTGGTGCTGGCGGTGTTTGTAGGCAATCTGACGATAAAACCTGCCACCACGCCGTTGATACGCTGGCTGGGCTTTAAGAAATTGCTGTTGATCAACGGGGCCCTTAACGTCCTGGCGCTGCTGGCCTGTGCATTGATAACGCCGCAAACGCCCGTATGGGTTATTTTGCTGGTGCTGTATCTGGGCGGTGTGTTCCGTTCAATCCAGTTTACCGGCGTCAGTACGCTTGCATTTGCGGACGTCCCCGCGTCGCAAATGAGCTACGCCAATACGCTGTTCAGTACGGCAACACAGTTAGCAGTGGGACTGGGAATTTCATTAGCCGCTATTGGGATCCGTATCGGCGCTGAAGTCAGTGAATGGCTGGCGCTGGGCAATATTCCGGGGATCAGCTTCCGCCTGGCCTTTGTGGCTATCGCCATAATTTGTCTGGTCGGTATGGTGGATACGCTGCGGCTTACCCGTGATGCCGGAAGTGCGGTGTCAGATAAGAACAGATAGCCCGGCGGGAGAACACCGCCGGGCCAGCAGGATTTAGCCAATAATCTCGCGCACAAACGCTTCGATCGACTTGTCCTGGCAGTTTTCAAAGAAGCACTGCTGGAAGCGTGGACCCGAGACGGCGGTTTTCACCAGTTCAGGATCGATAGCGCGCAGCGTATCCAGATAATTCTCTTTTACCACTGCCGCTTTCACCTGATTCAGAATACCGGCGTTACGCACCTGCGGCTCTTTACGTTCCGGTGGATAACCTTCCCCGGTACGTCCAGTAAACGCTTTTTCAAACATATAGCGCACATTCAGCTCGGCGCCCCAGCCAAAGCCTTTGGCGAAGGCCAGAGAAAGCGCATTCCCATTGTTGATTTGAGAAAACAAGAATGCGTCCGCCGGATCGAGGCAGTAGCCGCATACGACTCCCGGATGGATATTCAGTGACATCATTGCGCCCTGACCTGTACCACAGCCGGTGACCACAAAATCCACGGCTTTGGAATTCAGCAGGATGCTGGCCATAATCCCTAAATGAATGTAGGTCAGATGATGGTCATTTTCATCGCTCATGCCGACGTTATAAACGGGAAAACCTTTCTCATCCGCAACGGCTTTAAGCTCGTTATGAATGATGGCGTTTTTGCTTGCCTGGCTGTTTTCCATCATCAATGCAATTTTCATTCTGTCATCTCCTGAATGCGTAGCGTGGACTGCTGAAGTCATAACATTCAGGCCACATTACTATTTTGCAAATCCACTTTCAAATTTAATGAAATTTTGTTTTATAAAGTAATGAAGGGCTCACATTTTTCCCTCAGCAGCTCAGAATGGCCTCAAGAAAGTGACGTCGTTGCGATTAATCGCAGGTGATCTTCAGGCTATTCAAGCCATTGATACGTCGAAAGGCATGCCATGATAGACTATCTCCGAACTTTCAGAGCGATCTCATGAAGACCTTTATCATTGCCCTTTTGCCGCTCGTGCTGACAGGATGCACTATTACTAAACAGGCGCAGGTGAGCGAAGCCAGCGCCATCACCGGCGTGGTTCGCCTGACTTACAACCAGGCCATGTTGCAAACGGCACGAACCGATGACTACGTAACCCAGGGAACCGCCACCAAAGAGTGCCAGCGTATGGGTTATGCCAGCGCCGTTGCGTTTGGGCAGCCAGTGTCAACCTGTAGCGTATATGCCGGTTCTTTATGTTTGAACACCAAAATTACGCTCGCCTGGCAGTGTCACGGCGTCGCGGTATCTCCAGCGTCCTCATTCAATTACTAATATTTTCGACCAGCATTTTTTTGCTGGTCATTTGTTACTTCGGTATTTATATCCTCCGCTCAATAGCGTTAATGCGTTTTATTCCCATTCGTATTTTTAATAAATAAATTTATTATTTTACCTTTTGCAAATAATTAAATAACAAATTATAGTGGCGCCACGTAATATATAATAACGTTTGTGGAGCAGAACCATGCTGAAAACAGAAATGATCGACCAACTGAATGAGCAAATGAACCTTGAATTATATTCATCTCTGCTCTACCAACAGATGAGCGCGTGGTGCAGCTATCACAGCTTCGAAGGTGCTGCCGCGTTTCTGCGCCGTCACGCCCAGGAAGAGATGACGCATATGCAGCGTCTGTTCGACTACCTGACTGACACCGGTAGCTTACCGCGTATTAATACCGTCTCTTCCCCCTTCGCTGAATATGCTTCTCTGGACGAACTGTTCCGTGTCACTTACGAACACGAACAGCTGATCACCCGGAAAATTAATGAACTGGCTCACGCGGCAATGACCCACCAGGATTATCCGACGTTTAATTTCCTGCAGTGGTATGTTGCCGAGCAGCATGAAGAAGAGAAATTATTTAAATCTGTTATTGATAAGCTATCGCTGGCAGGAAAAAGCGGTGAAGGTCTTTATTTCATCGACAAAGAGCTGGCTACGCTCGATACGCAGAATTAATTCTGTTGGATAACGGTGGTGAGATGCCACCGTTATTCGATAATCTTAATGGCGGCAGATCTTGCTTTCGTGCGTAGAGAAGCCGTCTTCTTTTGCAATAAACTTCCCCTTCGCCGCTAAAAATGCCACCAGCTCAGCCGCCGTCATTCCTTGCGCAGAACAGGTGTGAAAACGTGCCCGCTCGCCAAAACGAGCCGTAATCGCCGCTTCAAGACTGGCATTTGAATACTGCTCGCCAGATTCAATCATCATGTTGAGCACTTCATGCCCGTGAATAGATTCCATACTACCTCCTCAATAAAGGGCATAGCCTAATGTGAACCGCAGGGCGCTGCTTTGCGCTAACACAGGTTTACCAGCAGATAAATGTCATTTCCCATACATCTTAAAATCACCCAACAGTCGTAAAGATTTATGTACATGCATTGTAACGGTGATTTGACGAAAATAATGTTTTGCCTTAACCTGCGCCGCAGATATAACCGTTGATTATCTCTGGGACAGAGG
This sequence comes from Citrobacter sp. wls717, assembly GCF_005280955.1. Lineage (NCBI taxonomy): Bacteria > Pseudomonadati > Pseudomonadota > Gammaproteobacteria > Enterobacterales > Enterobacteriaceae > Citrobacter > Citrobacter sp. wls717. The sequence continues at coordinate 118,578 of NZ_SZWW01000053.1, read as the reverse complement.
AAAGCGTGAAAAACAGAACCCTGGGTAGTATTTTTATCGTGGCGGGAACCACGATTGGTGCCGGTATGTTGGCAATGCCGCTGGCTGCGGCAGGCGTGGGGTTTAGCGTCACGCTGGTATTGTTAGTCAGTCTTTGGGCGTTGATGTGCTACACCGCGCTGTTGCTGCTTGAAGTGTATCAACACGTACCGGCTGACACCGGGCTGGGTACCCTGGCGAAACGTTATCTTGGCCGTTACGGACAATGGGTAACGGGTTTTAGCATGATGTTTTTAATGTACGCGCTGACGGCGGCGTATATCAGTGGCGCAGGTGAACTGCTGGCCTCCAGCATCAGCGACTGGACCGGGACAGCTATCTCGCCATCAACAGGTGTACTGCTGTTCACCTTTGTTGCCGGTGGTGTGGTTTGCGTTGGGACGTCGCTGGTCGATCTGTTCAACCGTCTGTTGTTCAGTGCCAAGATAATTTTCCTGGTGGCGATGCTGGCCCTGTTAATGCCGCATATCCATAAAGTGAATCTGCTTACGCTGCCGCTTCAGCAAGGGCTGGCGCTGTCCGCGATCCCGGTTATCTTCACGTCGTTCGGTTTTCACGGCAGCGTTCCGAGTATCGTCAGCTATATGAACGGTAACATCCGTAAACTGCGCTGGGTATTTATTACCGGTAGCGCCATTCCTCTGATCGCCTATATTTTCTGGCAACTGGCAACGCTGGGCAGCATTAACTCGTCCACGTTCATGGGGCTGTTAGCCAACCACGCTGGCTTAAACGGATTGCTACAGGCATTACGTGAAGTCGTGGCATCGCCGCACGTTGAACTGGCGGTACATTTGTTTGCCGATCTCGCACTGGCGACCTCTTTCCTCGGTGTCGCGCTCGGGCTGTTTGACTATCTGGCAGACCTTTTCCAGCGCCGAAATACCGTAGCAGGAAGGATGCAAACCGGCGTGGTGACGTTCCTGCCGCCGCTGGCATTCGCGCTGTTCTATCCACGTGGTTTCGTGATGGCGCTGGGATATGCGGGCGTTGCCCTCGCGGTACTGGCGCTACTGATCCCCGCCATGCTGGCATGGCAAAGCAGAAAACATAACTCGCAGGCTAACTACCGCGTGGCGGGTGGCGCACCGGCGCTGGCGTTGGTGTTTATGTGCGGCATTATGGTGATCGCGGTACAGTTTTCCATTGCAGCAGGGTTACTGCCTGAAGTGGGTTAAACAAAAGGGGCTTTACGCCCCTTTCTGTTAATGCAGACAGCACTGCTTATATTTTTTCCCACTGCCGCACGGGCACGGGTCGTTACGTCCTACCTTGGCATCCACTTTTACCGGCACCTTCACCGGCGTTTCCTGCGGATGCGCCATCCACCAGGCATGCAGATCCAACGCCGCCAGACGGATAGCGTCCACGCTTTCCTCAAACTCTTCTGGCGTCAGTTTCTCAACCACCGCGAAGTTTTCTTCTGTACCATGCAGCGCAATAGCCTCGAGCGCCGGTTTCAAAGTATCCGGTAATGCGGACCAGTCCGACAACGCGACGCCGCGCATATAACCAAAGCACCACTCTTCTACGATGGTCAGTTCATGCTCGTCAATTTCACGCAGACCAAACAGCGGCTCAAACTGCTCAGGGTATTCATCCAGACGATCGGCCGTATCCGCCATGTGCTGAAACGCCAGGTTCATGAAGCGCGTCATTTCTTTTTCGGAGGACCAGCGAGGGACATACTGCGCACCACCCCAAATTGCGACCAGCCACTGCTCCGGTTCAATTTCATACGGTGAACTGAGCACCGCCGTCAGCAAACCATCCAGTTCTGACACATCCAGAATAGCCTTGTCCGTATTGTACTTAGTCAGTACATCATCCAGCCATTCCAGTTCGCTCTCGTTTAATGGTCCCGTTTTCATAACGCTTTTCCTTAGTCAAAAATTCTCGCCTGTAATCATCCTACATGGCTGGAGGGATAACAGATACAAATGGGCGTGGGCGGCTTACAACTGCCGCCAGTTCAGGTTAACAGGAAACGAGGGGAATTCCGGTAGTTAACGCACAAAAGAGAACACCAGGCCGCCGGGCATCATACCGGGAAAACAGAACAAAACCACCCGTAGGTGGTTATTGTTGCTCAATACGGTTAAGCGTCGCGCTATACCCGGTTTTTGCTACCGCTTTAAGCAAAGTCTCGGTAGGAAAACCTTCAGGCACGATCGCTTCTGCCTGCCTTGTCTTGAGTGAGGATTTCGCCTTAATGACGCCATCGGTTTCGCGTAATGCCTGATTGACCGAAATTACGCATAACGAGCAGGTCATATTTTGTATATCCAGCACCACTTTTTGATTGGCCGCCTGAACCCACAACGGCAATAATAAGCCTGCAACTAACGTGAAAATCTTCATTCAAACACCTCATAAAACCAGGCAACCAGCGTTGGGTAAAATAACACCGGCAAAATCAACGCCAGCGCACACCAGTAGAGAACGCGCGCTTGTTTCAGGGTTAGCCAGCCAGAACACCACAACCGTTTGGAAAAATAGAGTCGCCAGAAAACACGCAGTAATAATCCCAATGACAGCAGCATCAAAGGAATTCGTAAAACCTCAAACCGGGTTAAAACAGCAAAGCTCGCCGCTGAAATACCAAATAACAGATATAACAGCGGCCCAACGCAGCATAAGCCGGCAGTGACGGCAGCCGCCGCGGCCGTCAGCAGGGTCAGTCCCGCGCCTTTAGCGTTGTTCTGTGGCGACATAGCGGTAGGAGAACACTTTAGGATCGTAGAAATTGATCGGGTCGCCATCGACTTCTGCGTAAGGATAACCAAAGTTGTTCATGGCGCCCTGCTCTGTCGCCGGATACAACTCGAAATCACGTCCGTAGTTGAATCCTACCCAGTTCATTTCCCAGTTACCAAACAGGTAAGCGTTGACGGCCTGGACATCGGCGTCCTGATGCGATTTTTTCTCAGTCAGACGCATTTTGGTCACGTCAGCGGGATCGCACGGTAACCAACCGTAGCCTGCCAGATAGAATTCGGCGCGACAGTGCTGTCCACCGCTGACATCGGCAACGCCTGCGCTATCGGCCTTGCCAAAGGCGCTTGTCGAGTAGCGCTCGAGCTTATTGGCTTTGCCCAGACGGATGCCAAACAGTTCACGCGCCGGAATACCGCTGGCCCGTGCCAAAGCAACAAAAACGGAGCTCATATCGGTACATTTTCCCTTGAGCTTGCCGCTTTTTAAGATCTCCGCCACATCACCGGTACCGCAGCCAATAACGTCATTATCTCGTTCCATATGGCTACTCACCCAGTCGTAAATGAGACGCGCTTTTTTCAGCGGATCTTGCTCATTACCGGTAATTTTGCGCGCGGTTTCCAGAACCAGCCCATCAACAGGCGTATGTGCCGTCGGTAACAAGTAGGGTTTTACATCCAGCGGATAAATAATCTGCTCCGGTACTTGCCAGGTTTTTAGCGCATCCTGCTTCAACGGCTCCCAGTCGGCGGTTTCAATGTCGATATCAACGTTAATCAACAATTCGCTCTGGGAGTCTGGCCAGGTGGCGAACAGCGTCTTCGCGCCATAGGCATTGTTGGTGGTGACATATGCCTGCTGATAGTTCCCGCTAAAGGCAAGGGCTGTCATTTGTTGAAACGCAGTGTCTACAGGTAGCGGGATCCAGAGTTTCACCACACCGCGCGATCCCTCAGCAGGGTTGAGTTTATACGTTTGTGATAAGACAAAGCGTCGACGCGCGACAGGCGCGACTATTGGCTCCGCGGCATGTACCGTCTGGCTAAGAACCGTAGGCCCGACTAAACCGGCGGCGGAAAGGAGAACACTATTTTTGAGAAATTGTCGACGTTGCATTGCTGTCTGTCCATGTTGTAAGAGTTGAGCTACGGCCCGTTGGGAAACCGGCGATCATCACAGCAGACAGACGCTGACTTAAAAAGGCGAGTCGATGGGAATTATTCATCAATAACAGACCTGTTAACTGTGAATGAAATGAGAGACTACAAGGTCGCTATTAAGCCATTTACAGGCAAAAAAGTACAGTAGCAAGCGGGTATCAATCTGCCAGATCACCCTGTCGCATGAAGCAAACGCAGCAGAAATCCGGCCTATATTTAAATGCATGCAATAGTAGAAATAACCCAATCCATAATCCCGTTTCATATTCTGGGAGGAAGTAAAAATGGCAATGAGAATACTGTCTATTGATGGCGGCGGGATCAGGGGCATCCTGCCGGGTATGCTACTTGTGGCACTGGAGAAGAAATTGCAGGATATATCAGAAAATCCTGCCGCCAGAATTGCGGATTACTTCGATCTGGTTGCCGGTACCAGTACCGGGGCCATTCTGTGTTCTGCTTATGTTTGCCCTGACACAAAAGGAAAACCAAAGTTCTCCGCTCAGGAAGCCGTCAATTTCTACCTTCAGGATGGGGATGAAATTTTTGATGTCGGTGTCTGGAAAACAATCAGTTCACTGGGTGGCGCTACCGATGAGAAATATTCTGCAAAGGAGCTGGAGCGAGTATTAAAAATGGCATTCGGTGAAACAAAACTCAGTGAATTATTAAGACCAACCTGCTTTGTTTCTTATGACGTGAGCAGTCGTCTTCCTGTCATTTTCAAACAACATTCAGCCCTCGCCAAAAATCGGGACTTCCTGGTCAGGGACGCTTTACGGGGTACCTCTGCGGCTCCCACCTATTTCGAAGCAGCGCGTATTTATTCATTGCCCCCTGTTCCCGAAAAATTTGTCCTGGTTGATGGCGGTGTGGTAGCAAACGACCCCGCGCTCTGTGCCTATTCCGAAGCGATTAAATTCAGTAATGTCGCTGGCATTAAGGATATGATTATTGTCTCACTGGGAACCGGCAAGAAATTGCAGGGATATTCTTATTCCGAGGTTAAGGACTGGGGTCCCTTTGGCTGGGCAAAACCGGCTATTGATATCGCGCTTGAGGGGGGGCCGCAGATGACCGCGTATTATCTGCAACAAATTGCCTCAACGGTAAAAAATTCTAAATACTACAGAATACAGCCTGAACTATACGGCGCCGATCCAACGCTGGATAACGCATCGCGTGAAAACTTAGAACTTCTGCGCCAGGCAGGTCTACAAAATGCCGCCGTGTATGATAAGACATTGACTGAGATCGCTAAGTTATTAATCAATAGTGGAGGCAATTTTAAATATCAGGACGCTCATTAATCCCCAACGCTGACTGAACTCAAAATATATGCACCTTCGTTGCCAGTTTACGGGCTAACCCTCTTGCCCCCTCACGCATGACCGTATTGTGATTCCAGCGAAATACGGGTGCCGCCAGCGGGGCAAGATAATTCATCCAACGGATAGTGGTTCGGACATTCCAGTCATATTTGACAATAGTCTCTTTGCCACTCGCAGTAAAAGACCACACACCTCGCCCTTCTACCGCCCCGCTGGCTTGTCCTTCAAGCAGAGAGCAAGGGAGAATATTCAATACGTTGATATCAAAGGTTAAACGATAAGGAAGCGCCCCTTTCCAGGTATAACGATGTAGCGCGCCAATGCCCTGTAAATCCCCCTTCTTGATCTCCACAATTCTTTCCAGACTTCCCCACCATTCCGGCCACTGGTCCGGATGGGAAAAAATATCCCATACCTCCTGGATTGAAGCCTCAACCCGCCAGACCGTGGAAAACTGATACTCAGCCATAGTACGGGCTCCCTCAAGGTGTGAAGAAATTAGCGGGAAAACGGATGTTGATAACCATAGCTTCCAGAAGAACGGTTTCTAATCGCCGCCCATCTGGGGCATAGCCGATCACTTTGGCAGGGAATCCGTGATAATTATCCAGCCAGACGTCGTAGCGGTGAACGCCATCCACTGTCATTATTCCTGGCCCAACCACAGACACATGCGTCGTCTCCCGCCCCGCTAGACGCTCCTGAGCAACAACCGTCGTTGTTCCCTCGCGCTGCAGATGGCGAATATTGCCTAACAACACGCCGATATCAGAGCGATCCACCCGATGACCGCGCTCATCCTGGATCAATGAATTGGTCGGCGACAGGTGCAAAATGGGCAACGACCCCACACCAAATGGCCATAATGTCACTTTACCGGTGACGGGATTAAAGATGAGCACCGCGCCTGAATGCGGCTGGGTAAAATCCATTCGTACGTAGCCGGGTTTCTGATAGCTGTAGCGAATGATTTTATTCTCATCCTGCGCAGATGAAGATCGCAGCATGACCTGATAAGAGCTCATGTTGTTAAATGACTGCAGCGAAAATGCAACAGGATCCGTGGCTCGGGCTCGCGGTGATAATCCCCCTCTTTCTTCCACCGACCATACTGAGCAACTAAAGACAAGCAATGCGATGAACGCAACTAGCGGAAAAAATGAGACGCTCATGGCCGCCCCCTGTATCTGTACTATCTGCCAACAGGAGTCATCGCCTGTCGACTGTTATTATAGTTCTTAACCGCGCGGCGCTACTCTCCCCGCTTCTCAGACTCAGTAGGAACAGTTGGTTAAATTGTTGGTTTTCTTTTCAGTTGAGATGACAACATCAAGCTATACTTTAATAGCCATACTCTTAACAGGTATTAATCATGAAACTGCCATCGGTATTTTCATGCGCCGTTCTCATCTTACTGCTGCTGGCGTCATCATCTGCCACAGCCAGCGCGTTACAAAACCAGGCCGCGAGTGAGCAAGCGTTAAGCGCGGCACTCCGTGCCGGTAATAGCATCATCATCATTGGCGGGACAGATGATTTCGCTTTCACGTTCAGGGCACCAAACCGAATCCACAGACATTTAGCGATTCAGGATAGCTTTGGCGATCCCACCATGATAAATGGTTTCCAGGACCTCAATGATAATCCTGCCCGAAATGGGTTTATCAACAACCCTGCCCGAGGACGATTTATGCTTAACGCACCGATTCGTCGATAGAGTGATTATCTATTGCAAATGTTTGAAGGGCATTTTACGTTTCAGGCAGGATAAAACGACGGATTACAGGCACAAAAAAACCACCCGTAGGTGGTTTCACGACACTGCTTATTGCTTTGATTATTCTATTCTTTCCCATGGTACCCGGAGTGGGACTTGAACCCACACAGCGCGAACGCCGAGGGATTTTAAATCCCTTGTGTCTACCGATTCCACCATCCGGGCTCGGGAAGAAATTGGAGGCGCGTTCCGGAGTCGAACCGGACTAGACGGATTTGCAATCCGCTACATAACCGCTTTGCTAACGCGCCGAAATCTTCTGGCTTTTCAGCCGACATCCGCTATTGCCGATGCCTTTAATTTGGAGCGGGAAACGAGACTCGAACTCGCGACCCCGACCTTGGCAAGGTCGTGCTCTACCAACTGAGCTATTCCCGCATCACCAAGTAACTTTGTTAATCACTTGATTTTGTTATCGTCTGGCAATCAGTGCTGCCGTTCGATGCGTTGCATTCTACTTACCTGACGCAATGAGTCAACGATATTTTTCACCACTGACGATCGTTTGCTGAAATTTGCGCCGAAACGATCACTGTTCAAGCAAATCTCCCCATGCAGCGCTCAAATACTGGAACATTGACCACAAAGTCAGTACCGCAGCGACGAAGAAAAGTGCGATCCCGGCATACTCTACCCAAATATTTGGACGCCACAGCAGCCACGCCAATGCGGCCATCTGCGAAGTGGTTTTCACTTTACCGATCCAGGACACTGCCACACTGCTGCGTTTACCCAGTTCTGCCATCCATTCACGTAGCGCAGAGATGATAATTTCACGCGCGATCATCGTGGCGGCAGGAAGCGTCACCCACCAGCTGTGATAGTGCTCCGTCACCAGCACCATCGCGATAGCAACCAGCACTTTATCGGCAACGGGGTCGAGGAAGGCGCCAAAACGCGTGCTTTGGTTCCAGCGACGCGCCAGATAGCCATCAAACCAGTCGGTGACCGCCGCAATACAGAAGATCAGCGCACAAACAAAGGGAGCCCAGGTGAATGGCAGATAAAACGCCAATACAAAGAATGGGATCAGGATGACGCGAAACAGCGTGAGCAACGTAGGGATATTAAATTGCATATGACGGATAACTATCTGTTGTCAGTGAAATTACCCCTATGTTGCTACAGAGGGCCTAATGTTTCAACGAGTAGAAGATCTTTTCTGCCAGAGCTTGCGAAATACCCGGCACTTTTGCAATTTCTTCAATACTTGCGTTACGAAGACCTTGCAAACCACCCATATATTTCAACAACATCTGCCGACGCTTAGGCCCAACGCCTTCAATGGTCTCAAGCGTGCTGGTACTTTTCACCTTCGCGCGTTTTTTCCGGTGTCCGCTGATCGCATGATCGTGAGATTCATCGCGGATATGCTGTATCACATGCAAGGCGGGCGAATCCGGCGGCAGGCTAAAGCCCTCTCCTTCCGGCTCAAAGAACAACGTTTCCAGACCCGCTTTACGATCGGCTCCTTTCGCCACCCCCAGCAAAAGTGGGTGCTGTTTATCCCAGGGAACATCCAGCTCAGCAAAAACGGCTTTCGCCTGTCCCAACTGACCTTTACCGCCATCGATCAATATGACGTCCGGAACCTTACTTTCTTCTATCGCCTTACCGTAACGCCGACGCAGAACCTGATTCATCGCCGCATAATCGTCGCCCGGCGTAATGCCGGTGATGTTGTAACGACGATACTCTGCGCGCAGTGGGCCATTGGCATCAAAAACCACGCAGGAGGCGACCGTCTGCTCGCCCATCGTATGGCTGATGTCAAAACATTCCATGCGTTTTACAGCGGGTAACTTCAATACCGATGCCAGCGCCGTCAGTCGCTGAGTAATGGTCGACTGCTGAGAAAGCCTGGTGGTTAACGCTACTGCCGCGTTGGTACGCGCCAGCTTCAGATAACGCGCACGATCTCCGCGCGGTTTCGTCTGAACATTAATCTTCCGCCCGGCCAGTTCAGACAATGAATCCGCCAGCAGAGTTTTATCGCTAAGATTAAAATCGAGCAGGATCTCGCCAGGTAAGGTACGCATCTGACTTCCCTGCAAATAAAACTGCCCGACAAAGGTTTCCACCACCTCGCCGAGTTCTGTTCCATTCGGTACTTTCGGGAAATAGCTGCGACTGCCCAACACTTTACCCTGACGAATGAACAGTACGTGCACACAAGCCATGCCAGCGTCAAACGCCACCCCGATAACGTCCAGATCGTCCCCGGAATTCGAGACAAACTGTTTTTCGGTGACGCGACGTACAGCCTGAATTTGGTCACGAATACGCGCAGCCTCTTCAAATTCGAGATTTTGGCTGGCCTTTTCCATCCGGGCGATCAGTTGGGTTAATACCTGATCGTCTTTCCCGGACAGGAATAAACGGACGTACTCGACCTGCTGTGCATACTCTTCTTCACTCACCAGGCCCGCCACACAGGGACCGAGGCAACGGCCAATCTGATATTGCAGGCAAGGTCGCGAGCGATTGCGATACACGCTGTTTTCGCACTGGCGGATGGGAAAAATTTTCTGCAACAGCGCCAGCGTTTCTCGTACGGCATAGCCGTTGGGGAACGGTCCAAAGTACTCGCCTTTGGCATGCTTGGCCCCACGATGCATCGCCAGGCGTGGATGAGTATCGCCGCTGAGGAAAATAAAAGGATACGATTTATCATCGCGCAGCAATACGTTATAGCGCGGCTGATACAGCTTGATGTAGTTGTGTTCAAGCAATAACGCTTCGGTTTCGGTGTGTGTCACCGTGACATCAATCTGCTGGATTTGCGCGACCAACGCCTCGGTCTTACGCGACGCGAGATTATTACGGAAGTAACTGGAAAGCCTTTTTTTCAGGTCTTTCGCTTTCCCGACATAGATAACCGTCCCGGCGGTATCATACATACGATAAACACCGGGCTGACTGGTTACGCTCTTCAGGAACGCTTTGGCATCAAACTGATCGGTCACTGGCTTGTTAATGTCTCCGCATTACACAGGCCATGGCGAATTGCCAGGTGAGTCAACTCGACATCGCCGTGAATGTTTAATTTACTGAACATTCGATAGCGATAGCTGTTCACCGTTTTAGGACTAAGATTCAGTTGTTCTGAAATCTCATTGACCTTCTGACCTTTGGTGATCATCAGCATAATCTGCAACTCGCGTTCAGACAAACTGGCAAACGGGGTTTCCGTTTTCTCAGGTTCAATCTGGCTGAGCGCCATCTGCTGAGCGATATCGGAGGCAATATAACGTTGCCCGGAATAAACCGAACGAATGGCACTCACAACTTCCTGGGGGGCGGCTCCTTTGCTGAGATACCCCGCGGCACCTGCCTGCATGACCTTTGCAGGTAACGGGTTCTCGGTATGTACCGTCAGCATAATCACTTTAATGTCTGCCGTTGAACGCGCAATTTTGCGGGTTGCTTCGAGACCGCCAATACCGGGCATATTCATATCCATCAGCACAACGTCCACGGTATTTGAGCGGCACCATTTCACCGCATCTTCACCGCAGCACGCTTCGCCGACAACTTTTATGCCTTTTATATCTTCCAGAATGCGTCGTATCCCTGCGCGCACCAGTTCGTGGTCATCAACAAGAAAAACGTTGATCAAAGGAATATCTCCAGAATAGGGATAACGCTACCGATAGTTAATCGGTCCTATGTTAACGGGTTTTATCTCAACTTTGAAATGTAAAAAACGTCCGACTTTCGATTTTGCTCTCGTTTTTGGAAATTAGATTGTACGGCGGGTGGAAAATTTCAGGCCTCATAGCCTGCTGCCACGGTTATATCTGCATAGCTGTTTCAGAATAGTGACAAAAAATTCATATTCCTGCGCTGAATGCAAAACAGGCAGCCAAAGTTGTAACAATAATTAACGAGTAAAATACTCGAAATAAACAACAAGTGGAGAAAATATATGCACTGCAACATGTTGTTTATTTTAATGTCCATCCCTTTAGCTTGCACAAAAAACAACCACTGATATTTTTAGCCTCGCTTATGGTATACTCCGCCGCCTTAAGATCTGACATCGCACTTTTTCATTGAAACATAACGAGGAAAATAAATGAGTACGCCTGACTTTTCCACTGCTGAGAATAACCAGGAACTGGCCAATGAAGTCACCTGTCTGAAAGCCCTGTTAACACTGATGCTGCAGGCAATGGGTCAAGCCGATGCTGGACGCGTGATTCTTAAAATGGAAAAACAGATCGCGCTGATTGAAGATCAATCACAGGCTGCGGTATTTTCCAGCACTGTTAAGCAAATTAAACAGGCCTACCGCCAGTAACAAGAAACCGGCTGACAGCATTGCTATCAGCCGGTTTTGCGTCTGACACTCAGAACGATAATTTATTCAGATAAGCCCGGTCGCAGCGGCGTAACAAGCTATTTGCGTTTTGTTTGGCGCATTGAATTTCTTTTGCATATTCTTCTGGTGAAAGTTGACGGTATTTTCAGAAATCGACAGTATTATCGCTATCTCCGAAGACGTTTTCCCCTCTGCGGTCCACTTCAATATTTCTTTTTCCCGCTTGCTAAAACGCATCTCTGGCACCATGACCATGTCATCTTCCAGTCGCGTCAGCACCGACAGGCTTTCCCGCACCAGAAGCTGCATTCTGAGCTCCACTTCATCATTCGCAAAACGACTATTTTGGACACTCGCTCGCGATACCGATAAAAATCCCAACGCCCGATTCGGCAACATTAAACATTGCGTCATCCCTTTGCGTAAACCGTGATTGCGTGCGGCGTCCCACAGGGGTTGCGCATCACGAAACAGGCTATCGTCCCAGGGTAAATGCCCCTGGCTGAAGTTTTCAGGCTTCAGCACCGGATCAATGGCGAAATAATTCTCGGACTGATAATGTGCCACCCACGCTTTGGGATAGGTCGTATGAAGTGACGTTTTAGGACGGGTAAAGGGTACGGGATGACGAACACAGAGTGCGTAGAAATCGAACTCTAAATGCTGCGTCTGTTGTTGTAACTCATTATAGACATCCTCTGCCGTCGCCATTTCCTGAAAGCGTAACAGCATGCTCCGTCGCCAGGTAAAGAAATCATGATCCTGCATACTAAGTGGTAATGCCCCTGCGATTGATAATCATCCAAACATATGAAACAAGCTAACACATAAATGTATTTTATATATGCAAATTATCGGACAAATGAAAAATTACTTGAGCGTGACTCAATCGCCAGAGTAAGCAACAGAATCAAGCATTAATAATAAAGCAATATTTATAAATAGTTATGCGCACAGCACTCACCATAAAACAATGCCGGTGAGTGCTGCTTGTACTATTTATTGCATGAGGAATTTTTCGAGAAACTGACGGGTTCGCGGCTGTTGCGGATGCGTAAATAAAGATTTAGCGGGTCCCTGCTCCACTATCCGTCCTTGATCCATAAATATCGCCCGGTCAGCCACATCACGCGCAAAGCTCATTTCATGCGTCACAATCACCATGGTGCGTTTTTCCTGCGCCAACTGGCGAATGGTATTAAGCACCTCGCCAACCAGTTCAGGGTCAAGCGCTGAGGTGGGTTCATCGAATAAAATAACCTCTGGTCGCATCGCCAGCGCCCGGGCAATCGCCACGCGCTGCTGCTGCCCACCGGACAGGCGGCGCGGATAGCTGGTTTCTTTTCCCGCCAGCCCGACTTTTGCCAGCAGTTCGCGCGCACGGGCTGTCGCTTCGGCTTTAGGTTCGCCTTTGACAATCACCGGACCTTCAATAATGTTTTCCAGCACCGTACGATGGGGAAACAAATTAAAGTTCTGGAACACAAAGCCTACGTGCTGGCGCAACTGGCGAATCAGTCCTTTCTGCTGAGTTAACGACCGCGCGGTATCAATGGTTATCTCACCCACTTTAATGGTGCCCGCCTCCGGTTGCTCCAGCAAATTAATGCTCCTCAGTAGCGTGGTTTTGCCCGAACCGCTCGGTCCGATAATCGCCACAACTTCACCGGGTTTGACGTCAAGATCGATCCCATGCAGCACCGTTTGCCCATGGAATTTTTTGACCAGGTTTCTGACTTCAATAGCACTCATTTCGGCTCTTTCTCCTGGCGGTTCAGTTGTTCTTCAAAATAGTTCTGCAGCGCAGAAAGCACTGTCGCCATTACCCAATAAATCAAGGAGGCCGCCAGATACATAGTGAACACTTCCAGCGTACGCGAGGTAATCAGCTGCGCCTGACGGAACAGTTCAGGAACCTGAATAGTCGCGGCCAGCGAAGTGTCCTTCACCAGGCTGATAAAGCTGTTGCTCAGCGGCGGCAGCGCAACGCGTGCCGCCTGCGGCAGGATCGCCCGGCGCATGGTCTGCCAGCGCGTCATGCCAATACTGGCCCCCGCTTCCCACTGCCCTTTGTCGATGGAAGAGATCGCCGCCCGCAGCGTTTCCGCCGCGTAGGCCGCCGTATTCAGCGACAAACCAATCATCGCCGCCGGGATGGGATCCAGCTCAATACCAAACTGCGGCAGACCGTAATAGATCATAAAAAGTTGGGCGATCAACGGCGTTCCGCGAAAGACAGAGATATAAAAGCGCGCCAGCCAACGTACAGGTAATAGCGGCGACAGGCGCATTAGCGCCAGGATAAACCCCAGCACGAGACCAAAGAACATCCCGCCGATACTCAGTTGCAGCGTAAAAACCGCGCCTTTAAGCAGATACGGCAGGGAATCGATCACCAGTTGGATACTTTCTTGCATTACGTTTTTCTACCTGATTGTTACACGTGAGGATGGTAGGCAAACAATGCAGGCGCCCCACCGGTATGGATAAAGAGAATTGGCCCTTCATCTTTAAAGCGCTTCTGGCTGATGCCGTCAATCAGACCCGCCATCGCCTTGCCGGTATAAACCGGATCCAACAAGATGCCTTCCAGCCGCGCCAGCAGTTTTACCGCTTCCATGCCCTCTTCGTTTGGCGTACCGTAGCCCGGCGCATAATAATCATCCCATAGCAGGATATCCGCTGAGGCCGTCAGTTCCAGTTCACGGGCAATGTCTTGCTGTAGCGTAACAACTTTGGGCTTTTGATCGGCCACGCTGCGCGAGACGGTCACGCCAATCAGCTCAACGTGTGGCATCAGCTGTTCCAGCCCAACGGCCAGTCCGGCATGCGTACCCGCGCTGCCCGACGCCACGACCACGGAAGACAGCTCTACGGCCCCTTCACACTGTTGCGCAATTTCCAGCGCGCTTTCCACATAGCCCAGCGCGCCCAGAGCATTGGAACCCCCAACCGGGATCACGTACGGACGGAAACCTTGCGCTTCAATCCGCGTCGCCAGTTCCTGAAGTTGCGCATTCGGATCGGTCAACGCATCGCACATTTCAATCTGGGTATTAAACAGGTCCAGCAGCAGACGGTTGCCGTTGCTGAGATAGTTTTCCGCCGTGGTGCCAATCGGGTTTTCCAGCAGCGCCACGCAGTGCAGGCCAAGTTTAGCCGCTACCGCCGCCGTCTGGCGCACATGGTTAGACTGGATAGCGCCCGCGGTTATCAACGTATCGGCCCCTTCACGCAGCGCATCCGCCGCCAGAAACTCCAGCTTACGCAGTTTATTGCCGCCCATGGCCATCGGCGTAACGTCATCGCGTTTGATGAAAATATCGCGCCCAAGATAGTCGGAGAAGCGTGGAAGATATTCGAGCGGTGTTGGCGCGCCAATAAATTCCAGACGTGGAAAGCGCGTTAAGTTATGCAGCGGCATACAGCCTCCGGTATTTGTTGTTGTGATGTTCTTTTTATTATGCACGTTCAGGCGCAATGAAATAAAAAAAGGCGCTGTTAAAGGCGCCTTTTTTCATCGGATGACGATTATTTCGTCACATCCGCTCCAAACCATTTTTCAGACAGCGCTTTCAACGTACCGTCTTTTTGCATTTCGGCAATGGCGGCATCAACCGCTTTCAGCAGATCTTCATTGCCCTTGCGCAGCGCCACACCAGATTCCTGGCGGGAGAAGGCCTCACCGGTGACGGCCAGCGTATCTTTGGTTTTCTTCACCAGATCCAGCGCTGCCAGACGGTCAACCAGAATCGCGTCGATACGGCCTACACGCAGATCCTGATATTTGGTCGGGTCATCATCATAGGTACGAATATCCACGCCCTGCACGTTCTGGCGCAGCCACTCTTCATAGTTGGTGCCCAGACCCACGCCGACTTTTTTACCTTTCAGATCGGCAGCGGTCTTGATAACGCCTTCATTGCCTTTCTTCACCAGCGCCTGGATACCAGAGACCGTATACGGGGTAGAGAAATCGTATTTTTTCTTCCGTTCGTCAGAGATGGTCACCTGGTTGATAACCACGTCAATGCGTTTGGAATCAAGCGAGGCCAGCATGCCGTCCCACTTGGTCGGCTTCAACGTGGCTTTCACCCCAAGGTGCTTTGCCAGTGCTTCGGCGAACTCCACTTCGAAACCCGTCAGCTTGCCGTCATCGCCCTGAAAACTAAACGGGGGATAGGTCCCTTCCAGGCCCACCAGCAGCGTACCGCGCTCTTTAACTTTATTTAACAGACCTTCATCTGCATAAGTCTTTACGCTCATTCCGGCGACAAGTGCAACAGCCATTACACCCATCAGAGCCTGACGTCCCAGAAGTGCTAATTTCATAGTTACCCCGAATATTGTCATTAGTGACTGCTATTTATACACAAAATCATTCGAGTTGCATCAAGGCGGCAAGCGAGTAAGTCCCCAGGAGCTTACTAAAGTAAGTGACTGGGGCGAGGGAGTGCAGCCAACGCAGAGACAGCTTGAAGGATGACGTGTATATGAGCGTAGTGTAGAGCGTTTGTCGTGATTCACAAACACCACTCCGTTACACCTTATTCGTTTTTAATATATATCAGAACTGGCTGTCCAGGAGGATTTCTGCATATGCCCCATATGCGTATGGGCTTTAAACTGCTCATACTTACGCAATGCGATGCGATAATTGTTGGTGCTGGTTTCCGGCAGCCACGGGGCAAGGTTTTCGTCGAGGAACCCTTCCTGCAGCAATTCGTGAGAGATATTTTGTTCGGTCAGATGATTGCCAAGGCGGCGCAGGCGGACAACGTATTCACGTACCGTGCCGTGGCTCATTTCGGTCTGCTCAAATAAAAATTGTTTAAATCCGATGATGTCAAAAAAGTCGCTCTGCTCTTTGCAATGCAAATCACCGCAAAAACGACACAGCGCCACCCACTCTTTTTTCTCCTGTTCCCACTCAGCTTCATCCAGCAACGTGTCCAGGCGGGCGATGGCGATTTTATTAACAATTTGTCCACGGCGAACCAGCGTGATCCTGTCGAGCAACTTCAGGCAATGGGCGCAATGCGTCTGGCTGTGTTTGAAATCTTTGAGGTAGCGGCTTAGAGGCCGTCTTTTTGATTGCTGCACCGTCATGAGAACTCCTGGTAGTCAATTCGTAATGCGGCATTGTTCAGGGGTAATGATTACCCCTATAGCTTACCCAGCTTGGTGCGTAGACGTTTGATGGCCTGGCTGTGCAACTGGCTGACCCGCGACTCCCCGACTTCCAGTACCGCGCCGATCTCTTTCAGATTCAGCTCTTCCTGGTAGTACAGCGTTAACACCAGCTTTTCGCGCTCCGGCAACGCCTCGATCGCCTCCATCACGCGCTGGCGGAGGTTACCCTCAAGTAGCTGTTGTAACGGGTTTTCCTGCTGATGTTCTTCCGTCACCAGCTCAATACTATCGCCATGCTCTTCCCGCCACTCGTCATAGGAGAAGAGTTGGCTGTTATTGGTATCAAGCAACATCTGACGATACTCTTGCACAGGAATAGCCAGACGCTCCGCCACTTCGGTTTCCGTCGCGTTACGCCCTAACTCCTGCTCCAGTTGTCCCATCGCCTGTGCCACTTCGCGAGCATTGCGCCGAACGCTACGCGGCACCCAATCCCGGCTACGTAGTTCGTCCAGCATCGCTCCACGAATACGCTGCACTGCGTAAGTGGTAAATGCCGTTCCTTGCAAAGCGTCATATCGGTCAACTGCATTCAATAACCCGATGCCGCCCGCTTGTAGCAGGTCATCCAGTTCTACGCTCGCCGGCAAACGCACCTGAAGGCGCAATGCTTCGTGACGCACCAACGGTACATAACGCTGCCACAGCGAGTGTTTATCCATTACACCTTCAGCGGTATACAGTGAATTCACGATAAACAGCCCTGCGTTAAATGAGTTATCGGCATGATTATCCGTTTCTGCAGGGGGTTCTATCGGGGGAATAAGGCTATAAAAGAAGGGTTATTTCACTTATGTAGCTGATGGCGTTATTTCGCATCAGAAATAATCAAACATAAATCAAATGGTTAGCTTGCGAGGGATGCGTTTTCACGCATCCCTGCTTAAATTATGTCAAGAGATGAATCATCGACAGGTCATCACCTGTGCGCACGGTCTCGATATGCTTTTGAAAGTTCTCATGTACGGTAGGGTTATGCTGACTTAACGAATGGAAACTGTAGACGATATTGATGGCGTCCTCCTTCTCCAGGTATGTTCTTTCGAAGGCACTTGCAGCAATCAGCATTTTGATGAAATAGTATTCGACACTTATCATATATAACGTACGAAGCGGGTCTACGTTCTTTTGATTGGGAAAGTTGTTTTCCCAAATTTTATACAAAATGAAATTTTTAAGATCGAATCCAGCCTCATCCTGTTGTTCGTAAACCTTCTGCCATGTAGCCTCAAGTTTAGCAACCCCTTCACCCACAGAGTGATTATCTTCCAGGGTCAATGTTCTCAAAAGACACTGGATATAATAGTTAAGTACACCATTGGCGCGGCTTACCGGAAGACTGCGGAAATAATCCTGAAGCAAGAGCACTAAATTGACTTTAACATTGTTGTCAGCAGAAAATTTCGACAGCTCTGCTCGCATTTCACCTGACTGTATCTGAGTCATAATCGCGTGATAAATTTGCTCAACTTCAGCCAGCGCCACATTATCAATCTGATTAAACTTCTTAATGCATAAAGTAAGTTTAATCAGCGCATATAGACCCACATCTACATCACGTCCTGCCTGTTCCACCAGGCTCAGACAGAAAAGATTAAGTAGCTTTTGCTGTTGCGAAAAGACCGGTGCAGTAAAAGCATTAGGCACAATTTTACTGCTCTCATTCAGAACCATCGCATTGGGATCGGTCAGGACTAAACTGGCGACTTCCGGACACGACAGATTTAATGCTTTTCGGACATCGTTTTTGTAGATACGCTCACTACGCGGAAATGTTTTACATGTCGTGCTTAATGCCTTAGCACCCAACGTTTTCTGTACCTGACACAGACTGTCTTCAGTCAGATAAGGACAATGTCTTGTATCATCCGCAAGTTTAATAGTCCCCCAGTTCGTAATATCCTTTTTAAGAATAATAATATTTTCTTTAGCAATTTTCTTAATGTAGTCATCTTTACTGGAGAGATATTTATTCACCGTTGATTTATCCAGATGTATATTCCAACTTTTACAGCAATGATCGCGACATTGCGTTCCAGAGCATTGGAAGGCTTTAACAAAAGCCGGTTCGGTAACGGTAATTTCTTGCATTATTCAGACTCCAGTATAGAAAAAAGGCAGCTTTCGCTGCCTTTATTTTCTCTGACTACTAAGTAACCCAATCGATGGATTAACGCAGTAAAGAGAGGACGTTTTGCGTGGTCTGGTTAGCCTGCGCCAGTACAGAAGTACCCGCCTGCTGCAGGATCTGCGCACGAGACATGTTAGACACTTCGGTCGCGTAGTCGGAGTCTTCGATACGGCTACGGGCAGAAGACAGGTTGTTAACGGTGTTACCCAGGTTAGTTACTGCAGATTCAAAACGGTTCTGCACCGCACCCAGGGAGCTACGGAATTTATCAACATCAGACAACGCAGCATCAATTTTCTTCAGCGGATCAAGGCTGATATCTGGAGTAACTGTGGTAGTACCTTTGGTTGCTGCACCAGTCGTACCGTTAAAGGTAACATCCTTGAAGACGCCATCTGCTTGTTTAACAGCAAATTTAGTCTCTTTTGTGGTTGCATCTTTATAAGAAATCAAACTTTCATCAGCAGCTAAACCAGTACCACTGTAGGCAACATCCTTGTTAATAGTGTTAACTTTGGTGAAACCAGCACCAGGAGCAGTGGTTGTTACAGTTGCAGGGTCTACCGTGATTTTCCCTGTTTTATTATCAACAGTAGCATCATAATAATCTGTACCGTTTTTAACTTTAAAGCTCGTACCATCACTTTGCAGTTCAGCACCAGCAACGAAAGTGATAGCTGCACCAGATGATTCCATGACATTTTTATCTGCAGTGATCGAGGCACTGACAGTTGTCCCTTTAGAAACTGTGGTAGCAATCTTAGTTACATCCAGGTCGTTCAGTTTCAGCGTATCGCTGTTGATTTTTTTCAGATCGATAGTGATAGTTTCACCATCTTTTGCACCAACCTGAATGGTCAACTGACCGTCCTGGTTCAGAACTTTTTTACCGTTGAAGTCAGTCTGCTGAGAAACGCGGTTGATTTCTTCCAGACGCTGGTTAATTTCGTCCTGGATAGAGGACAGGTCGGAATCGGAGTTAGAGCCGTTCGCGGCCTGGACGGACAGTTCACGCACACGCTGCAGGTTGTTGTTGATTTCAGACAGCGCGCCTTCAGTGGTCTGTGCAACAGAGATACCGTCGTTAGCGTTACGGGAAGCCTGAGTCAGACCTTTGATGTTAGCGGTGAAACGGTTTGCAATCGCCTGACCAGCAGCATCGTCTTTCGCGCTGTTGATACGCAGACCAGAGGACAGACGCTCGATAGCAGAGCCCAGAGCGGACTGAGATTTGTTCAGGTTGTTTTGGGTCAACAGCGACAGGCTGTTTGTATTGATGACTTGTGCCATGATCTTTTCCTTATCAATTACAACTCGATGTTATTGGGCTGTTGCCCACGGTTTCTCACCGTAACCCATGTATCGGCACCTTAAATTCGAACTTTAGAAAATTTTTACTTTCCGCTCTCTTTTTTCTTAGCCCGTGAAATACCCTCTATATGCACCACTATTCCGCGCATTATTTTGACAAAACTATCATTAAACTTTGCGCGCAGATTGCCGATAACCCGCTTAACAATTGTTTGCAATCACAAGGAATCGGGCATGGCTTCATTTACATCATTAGGCGTAGGCTCAGGCTTACCACTGGACACGTTGCTAAACAACCTGACTATCGCTGAGAAAAAACGTTTAAATCCAATTACTCAGCAACAGACCGACAATACCGCCCGTCTGACGGCTTACGGTACGCTGAAGAGTGCGCTGGAAAAATTCCAGACGGCCAATACCGCGTTAAATAAACCGGAACTGTTCAGAAGCAGTAATGTGACCAGCAGTACTGAAGACCTGAAAGTGACCACCGAAGCCGGCGCGGCACCGGGTATTTATACCATCAGCGTCACGCAGCTGGCCCAGGCGCAGTCTCTGAGCACCTCATCGGTTGCTTCAAACAAAGAGGCGCTGGGTGATGGTTCTGCCACCCGTACAATTAAGATTGAGCAGCCGGGTCGTAAAGAGCCGCTGGAGATTAAACTGTCGCAAGACAAAACCACGCTGGACGATATCAGTAAGGCGATTAACGATACCGATAGCGGCATCTCCGCCAGTATCGTGAAGGTGAAAGATGGCGAGTTCAAACTGGTGCTGACCGCAGCAGAAGGTATGGACAGCAAAATGACCATCTCTGTTGACGGCGACAGCAAGCTGAACGATATGCTGGCCTACGACAGTACAACCGGCACCGGAAAAATGACTGAGTTGGTTAAAGCGCAAAACTCCAAGCTCACGATGAACGGTATCGATATTGAACGTCAGAGTAACAAAGTCACCGATGCCCCGCAGGGCGTGACGCTGGAACTGACCAAAAAAGTCACCGACGCGCGTGTTACCGTCACGAAAAGCAATGAGAAAGCTACGGAAGCGATTAAAGGCTGGGTCGATGCCTATAACTCACTGATCGATACCTTTAATACGCTGACCAAATATAAAGCCGTAGACGCAGGTGCGGAAGGTCAGGACAAAGATAACGGCGCGCTGGTGGGCGACAGCGTGGTACGTACCATTCAGACCGGTATTCGCGCGCAGTTTGCCAACTCTGGTAGCGGAGGTGCCTTTAAGACGCTGAATGAAATTGGCATCAAGCAGGATGGCAAAACCGGCAAGATGACCATCGATGACACCAAACTGAAAAAAGCGCTGGACGAAAACACCGCTTCGGTACGTGAGTTGTTGGCTGGCGACGGTAAAGAAACCGGGATCACCACTAAAATTGCCGCTGAAGTGAAAAGTTATCTGGCTGATGACGGCATTATCGATAATGCGCAAGACACCATTAACGCCACGCTGAAGAAACTGACCAAACAGTACCTGTCCGTCAGCGCCAGCATTGACGACATGGTTGCGCGCTATACGGCGCAGTTTACCCAGCTCGATAGCATGATGAGCAAACTGAATAACACCAGTACCTACCTGGGCCAACAATTTACAGCGATGAATAAATCCTGATAACACGAGGTAAGCATGTATACCGCGAGCGGTACCAAAGCCTATGCACAGGTCAGTGTGGAAAGCGCCGTAATGAGCGCCAGCCCGCATCAGCTGATCGAAATGTTGTTTGATGGCGCGAACAGCGCCCTGGTGCGCGCTCGCCTGTTTATGCAACAGGGTGATATCGTCGCCAAAGGCGAGGCGTTAAGTAAAGCCATTAATATTATCGACAATGGTCTGAAAGCAGGTCTGGATCAGGAAAATGGCGGTGAAATCGCCACCAACCTGTCTGCGCTCTATGACTATATGATTCGCCGTTTACTGCAAGCCAACTTGCGTAATGATTGTCAGGCTATTGAAGAAGTCGAAGGGTTGCTCGGCAACATTGCGGAAGCCTGGAAACAGATCTCACCGAAAGCGTCGTCCCAGGAGTCTCGTTAATGACCTCAGCCGTGGAGTTTATCAACCGTTGGCAGCGCATCGCGCTACTCAGTCACTCGCTGCTGGAACTGGCGCAGCGGGGTGAATGGGACCTTTTACTGGAACAGGAAGTTACCTATCTGCAAAGTATTGAAGTGGTCATGGAAGAGCAAACTCCACCTGGCATTACACGAAGTATTCAGGACTTAGTGGCCGGGTATATTAAACAGACGCTGGATAACGAACAGTTACTCAAAACACTGTTACAACAGCGGCTGGATGAACTCAGCAATCTTATCGGTCAGTCGACGCGCCAGAAGACGCTCAATAACGCCTATGGCCGTCTTTCCGGCATGCTGTTAGTACCCGACGCCCCCACCGCCCCGCAATAATTTTCTGTTAAATCTGAATAATCTTCCATACTCCAGAGGTCGGCCAAACGACTTCTGGAGCACGGAAGATGAAAAATCCCACGTTATTGCAGTATTTTCACTGGTATTACCCCGATGGGGGTCAACTCTGGCCCGAGCTTGCCGAACGCGCAGGCGGACTCAATGATATCGGCATCAATATGGTATGGCTGCCCCCCGCCTATAAAGGCGCATCAGGCGGTTATTCCGTTGGCTACGACTCGTACGATCTGTTTGACCTCGGCGAGTTTGACCAGAGGGGAACCATCCCCACCAAATATGGCGATAAAAACCAGCTGCTGGCGGCAATTGACGCGCTGAAACACAACGACATCGCCGTACTGCTCGACGTGGTGGTTAACCACAAAATGGGCGCGGATGAAAAAGAGAGTATTCGTGTCCAGCGGGTTAACGCCGACGATCGCACGCAAATAGACGATGAAATCATCGAATGTGAGGCCTGGACGCGCTATACCTTCCCCGCCCGCGCAGGCCAGTATTCACAATTCATTTGGGACTATAAATGCTTCAGCGGCATTGACCATATCGAGAACCCCACCGAAGACGGCATTTTCAAAATCGTTAACGATTATACCGGTGAAGGCTGGAACGATCAGGTGGATGATGAACTGGGTAATTTTGATTATCTGATGGGCGAGAACATCGATTTTCGAAATCACGCCGTGACCGAGGAGATCAAATACTGGGCGCGCTGGGTGATGGAGCAAACCCAGTGTGACGGTTTTCGTTTAGATGCGGTGAAACATATTCCGGCATGGTTTTATAAAGAGTGGATTGAACACGTACAGGAGGTCGCGCCCAAGCCATTATTTATTGTCGCGGAATACTGGTCCCACGAGGTCGACAAACTGCAAACCTACATTAACCAGGTGGAGGGGAAAACCATGCTGTTCGACGCCCCATTGCAGATGAAATTCCACGAAGCCTCCCGTCAGGGCCGCGATTACGACATGAGCCAAATCTTCACGGACACGTTAGTCGAGGCCGATCCGTTTCATGCCGTCACGCTGGTTGCCAATCACGATACCCAGCCGTTGCAGGCGCTGGAAGCCCCTGTCGAGTCATGGTTTAAGCCGCTGGCCTATGCGTTGATCCTGCTACGGGAAAACGGCGTACCGTCGGTGTTTTATCCTGACCTGTACGGGGCGCATTACGAAGACACCGGCGGCGATGGCGAAACCTATCCTATCGACATGCCGATCATTGAACAGCTTGCCGAACTGATCCTCGCCCGTCAGCGCTTCGCTCACGGCGTTCAGACGCTCTTTTTTGATCACCCTAACTGTATCGCCTTTAGCCGCAGCGGAACGGACGAAGATCCCGGCTGTGTGGTGGTGTTGTCTAATGGTGATGATGGGGAAAAGACCATCAATCTCGGCGCGAATTACGGTAATAAAACCTGGCGTGATTATCTGGGAAATCGCGAAGAAAGCGTGGTCACCGATGAAAACGGGGAAGCGACGTTTTTCTGTAACGGCGGGAGCGTCAGCGTGTGGGTGATTGAAGACGTGTTGTAATACTCAACCCCGGTGGCCGGTGGCTACCGGGGCGTGATGCTTATGGCAGCGGCGTGGCCAGCGGTGTTTTCTTTAACGCGTCAGCACATTCCGGCGTCGGGCGATCCACCCGTTGTAGCGTCATACCATCATACTCCAGCGTATTGCCTTCGCGCTCAATCTCATACAGCTCGCGTTTCACCGTCACGTTGGTGAGATCGCCGGAAATCATCGTCAATTTCCCCGGTAGAGCAATGACCCGCTGCCACTGGCGACAATCCAGCGTATCGCCCTCTTTCGTCACCACCAGGCTGGCAATGGCTTCCGGGCTGACCAGGCTGCGTTGCGGACCTTTTGACTGCCAGTAGCCTTCCAGACCTGCTGGCGCTGGCGTTTTCACCACGTCGTTATAATTCTCTACTTCGGCGCATCCGCTCAGCGCCAGAAATACCCCAACGATTGCTAATTTTTTCATCATTCATCCTGCATGCGAAGAAAATGGGATTGTGGCATTAAAGGTCTGATGCCGCCAGCCTTTCGGTAGCATTGAGAAATATTGATCCAGACAGTGTTACCTCTTATTACTCATAGTCAAAAATTCTGATCGGTGTAGTATCCACACTTCTTGTTACATACCTTCTGAGTTCAGAGGCAAAACGCATGTCATGGCAACACTTCAAACAGGCCTGGTTAATTAAATTTTGGGCCCCTGCCCCTGCGGTCATCGCAGCGGGTATTCTCTCTACTTACTACTTCGGCATCACCGGAACCTTCTGGGCCGTTACCGGCGAATTCACCCGTTGGGGTGGTCAAATCCTGCAATTATTTGGCGTTCACGCCGAAGAGTGGGGATACTACAAGCTGATCCATCTTGAAGGCTCTCCCCTGACCCGTATCGACGGAATGATGATACTCGGTATGTTCGGCGGCTGTTTTGCTGCCGCTCTCTGGGCCAACAACGTCAAACTCCGCATGCCGCGCAGTCGGATACGCATTATGCAGGCGATAGTCGGCGGGATGATTGCCGGATTCGGCGCCCGTCTGGCGATGGGGTGTAACCTGGCCGCGTTCTTCACCGGCATTCCGCAGTTCTCACTACACGCCTGGTTTTTTGCGCTGGCAACAGCCATTGGCTCGTGGTTTGGCGCACGCTTTACCCTGCTGCCGATGTTCCGTATTCCGGTCAAAATGCAGAAAGTCTCCGCCGCTTCCCCGCTGACGCAAAAACCGGATCAGGCGCGTCGTCGTTTTCGCCTCGGGATGCTGGTGTTTATCGGCATGATCGGCTGGGCGTTACTCACTGCGATGGATAAACCTAAGCTCGGCCTGGCGATGCTGTTCGGCGTCGGGTTCGGTCTGCTGATTGAACGGGCGCAGATCTGCTTCACTTCAGCCTTTCGCGACCTGTGGATTTCTGGTCGCACCCATATGGCAAAAGCGATCATCTTCGGGATGGCGGTCAGCGCCATCGGTATCTTTAGCTACGTGCAACTGGGCGTCGAGCCGAAGATTATGTGGGCGGGTCCGAATGCAGTGCTTGGCGGCTTGCTGTTCGGCTTCGGTATTGTTTTAGCGGGCGGGTGTGAAACCGGCTGGATGTACCGCGCGGTTGAAGGCCAGGTGCATTACTGGTGGGTTGGTCTGGGCAACGTTATTGGCTCAACCATTCTGGCTTACTACTGGGATGATTTTGCGCCTGCTCTGGCCACCAACTGGGATAAGGTGAATCTGCTCAACACCTTTGGTCCGCTGGGTGGCCTGCTGGTGACCTATCTGCTGTTATTTACCGCGCTGATGCTCATCATCGGCTGGGAAAAGCGTTTCTTCCGCCGTGCCGGGCTGACGCCAGCCAAGGAGTCTGTATGAAAAATATCGTGCCTGATTATCGCCTCGATATGGTCGGCGAACCGTGTCCGTATCCGGCAGTTGCCACGCTGGAGGCGATGCCGCAATTAAAGAAAGGTGAAATTCTGGAAGTGGTGAGCGACTGCCCGCAGTCAATCAATAATATTCCACTGGATGCGCGCAATCACGGCTATACGGTGCTGGATATTCAGCAGGATGGCCCAACGATTCGCTATTTGATTCAAAAGTAAGTGTTTGCCGGATGGCGCTACGCTCATCCGGCCTACATTATCTGCACGTTGTCCCTACACCTGCATCGACATCACTTCCTGATACGCCGATACCAGTTTATTACGAACCTGAATCCCCATCTGCATCGACACCGACGCTTTTTGCATATCGGTCATCACATCATTCAGCGCAATACCCGGTTCACCAAGGGTAAATTTCTCAGCCTGGACACGGGACGCGGTCTGCACATCGCTGATTCTGTCTAACGCCGCATGTAGCTGACCGGCAAAACTCACGGTCGGTTGTGGCTGCATATCCTGCATTTTTGCTGACATCGCCGTGGTTTGTAACTGGCTGATGACCCCTTCAATCCCCTGTATTGCCGACATTCTGATCCCCTGGATGAATTTTCACGTAGCTGAGATTACCAGTTAGTCAATAAGATAAAGGCGTTAAATAACGATAAAAAACCACGGTTTTTAACCCATAGAAAAATTCGAAACCGCAAATAATGAGACCGTCAATTTTTCGAGTTTGCTGACCCGGGAGTGAGTCTTGTTCCACTTTGCAAAAAACGCCGTCCACGATAAGCCACGAGGTGCGAGATGAGTGCGACAGCATCGACTGCAACCCAGCTTAAACCTCTCGAGTGGTTAAACCGCCTGCGCGCGAATCCCAGAATTCCTCTGATTGTGGCAGGAGCCGCTGCCGTCGCTATCGTTGTGGCGATGGTTCTGTGGGCCAAAGCGCCCGACTACCGCACCTTGTTCAGCAATCTTTCCGATCAGGATGGCGGCGCGATTGTCACCCAACTGACGCAGATGAACGTTCCCTATCGTTTTACTGAGGGAAGCGGCGCTATTGAAGTTCCTGCCGATAAAGTCCACGAGCTGCGCTTGCGTCTGGCGCAGCAAGGCCTGCCGAAAGGTGGCGCCGTTGGCTTTGAACTGCTGGATCAGGAAAAGTTTGGTATCAGCCAGTTTAGCGAGCAGGTCAACTACCAGCGCGCGCTGGAAGGTGAATTAGCCCGCACCATTGAAACCCTGGGCCCGGTAAAACGCGCCCGCGTGCATCTGGCGATGCCTAAACCTTCGCTGTTTGTACGTGAGCAAAAAGCGCCTTCGGCCTCCGTCACCGTTAATCTGGAACCGGGTCGTGCGCTGGATGAAGGTCAAATCAGCGCGGTCACGCATTTGGTCTCCAGCGCTGTTGCAGGCTTACCGCCGGGCAACGTGACGCTGGTCGACCAGGCGGGTCATCTGTTAACCCAGTCGAACACCAGCAGCCGCGATCTCAACGATGCGCAACTGAAATACGCCAGCGACGTCGAAAGCCGCGTGCAGCGCCGAATCGAATCGATCCTGTCACCGATTGTCGGCAACGGTAACGTCCATGCACAAGTCACCGCGCAACTGGATTTTGCTAATAAAGAGCAAACCGAAGAGCAATACCGTCCAAACGGCGATGATTCCCAGGCCGTGCTACGCTCGCGCCAGTTAAACGTCAGTGAGCAGGTTGGTAGCGGAGCGCCTGGCGGCGTACCGGGCGCATTGTCTAATCAGCCAGCGCCGGCTAATACCGCGCCAATCGCCAATCCACCGGCTAATCAGCAAAATGCGCAAACCACGCAGACAACGAATAACAGTAACAATGCAGGTCCGCGCAGTACGCAGCGCAATGAAACCAGTAACTATGAAGTCGACCGTACCATTCGCCATACCAAAATGAACGTTGGCGATGTGCAGCGTCTCTCGGTGGCCGTCGTGGTCAACTATAAAACGTTACCGGATGGCAAACCGCTGCCGTTAACTGCCGAACAGATGAAACAGATTGAGGATCTGACCCGCGAGGCGATGGGGTTCTCCGACAAACGTGGCGACACCCTGAACGTGGTGAACTCTCCGTTCACAGCGACCGACGATTCCATGGGTGAGCTTCCGTTCTGGAAACAGCCGTTCTTTATTGATCAGTTAATGTCCGCAGGTCGTTGGTTACTGGTTCTGCTGGTCGCCTGGCTCCTGTGGCGGAAAGCCGTTCGCCCGCAGTTGCTCCGTCGCAGCGAAGAAGCGAAAGCCGCGCAAGAACAAACACGTATCCGTCAGGAAACCGAAGAAGCGGTAGAAGTTCGCCTCAGCAAAGACGAACAGACCCAGCAACGTCGCACGAATCAGCGTCTGGGCGCAGAAGTCATGAGCCAGCGTATTCGTGAAATGTCAGATAACGATCCGCGCGTCGTGGCGCTGGTCATTCGTCAGTGGATGAGTAACGATCATGAGTAATGCCCTTACCGGTACCGATAAAAGCGTCATCCTGCTGATGACCATTGGCGAAGATCGCGCGGCGGAGGTGTTTAAGCACCTTTCCACGCGCGAAGTTCAGGCGCTCAGTACGGCGATGGCCAACGTACGCCAGATCTCCAATAAACAGTTGACGGAAGTGCTGGCGGAGTTTGAACAAGAAGCCGAACAATTTGCCGCGCTCAACATTAACGCCAACGAATATCTGCGCTCGGTGCTGGTGAAAGCGCTGGGTGAAGAACGCGCGTCCAGCCTGCTGGAAGATATTCTGGAAACCCGCGATACCACCAGCGGCATTGAAACGCTCAACTTTATGGAGCCGCAAAGCGCCGCCGACCTTATCCGCGACGAGCATCCACAGATTATCGCCACCATTCTGGTGCACCTCAAACGGGGCCAGGCGGCCGATATTCTGGCGCTGTTCGACGAACGTTTACGTCACGACGTCATGCTGCGTATCGCCACTTTCGGCGGCGTACAGCCTGCCGCGCTGGCGGAATTGACCGAAGTATTGAATGGTCTGCTCGACGGCCAGAACCTCAAGCGCAGCAAAATGGGCGGCGTGAGAACGGCAGCGGAAATCATCAACCTGATGAAAACCCAGCAGGAAGAAGCCGTTATTACCGCCGTGCGCGAATTCGACGGCGAACTGGCGCAGAAAATTATCGACGAGATGTTCCTGTTCGAAAACCTGGTGGACGTCGACGATCGCAGTATCCAGCGCCTGCTGCAGGAAGTGGATTCCGAATCGCTGCTGATTGCCCTGAAAGGCGCCGAACAGCCGCTACGCGAGAAGTTCCTGCGCAATATGTCGCAACGTGCTGCCGATATTCTGCGCGACGACCTTGCCAACCGCGGTCCGGTACGTTTGTCGCAAGTGGAAAACGAACAGAAAGCGATTCTGCTTATTGTGCGTCGTCTGGCGGAAACCGGCGAGATGGTGATCGGCAGCGGCGAGGATACTTATGTCTAACGAACTGCCGTGGAAAGTCTGGACCCCGGACGATCTCGCCCCACCGGTGGCGGAGTTCGTCCTGGCCGACCACAGTGAAACACCGTTGTCAGAAGAGACCGACGAGCCGGAACTCTCAGCAGAGCAACAGCTTGAGCAGCAGCTCGCGCAGTTGCAAATGCAGGCCCACGAGCAAGGTTATAACGCTGGTCTGGCGGAAGGGCGACAAAAGGGCCACGAACAAGGCTATCAGGACGGGCTGAATCAGGGCCTGGAGCAAGGCCAAAACCAGGCGCGCGCGCAGCATGCGCCAATCACTGCCCGTATGCAGCAATTGGTGAGCGAATTTCAGAATACGCTGGACGCTCTGGACAGCGTGATTGCCTCGCGCCTGATGCAAATGGCGCTGGAGGCGGCGCGTCAGGTGATAGGTCAGACGCCTGTCGTGGATAACGCCGCGCTGATTAAACAAATCCAACAGCTGTTGCAGCAGGAACCGCTGTTTAGCGGTAAACCGCAGTTGCGCGTACATCCGGACGATCTCCAGCGGGTGGAAGAGATGCTCGGTGCCACCCTCAGTCTGCACGGCTGGCGGCTGCGCGGCGATCCCACGTTGCATCACGGCGGCTGTAAAGTCTCTGCCGACGAAGGCGATCTGGATGCCAGCGTCGCCACGCGCTGGCAAGAGCTCTGCCGTCTGGCCGCGCCAGGAGTCGTGTAATGACCACTCGTCTGACTCGCTGGCTCAATACGCTGGACAACTTCGAAGAGAAAATGTCGCTGCTGCCTGCGGTGCGTCGTTACGGGCGTCTGACCCGCGCCACCGGGCTGGTGCTGGAAGCCACCGGATTACAGCTACCGCTGGGCGCCACCTGCGTCATTGAACGCCAGGATGGCAACGAAACCCAGGAAGTTGAAAGTGAAGTCGTGGGCTTTAACGGTCAGCGACTGTTTCTGATGCCGCTCGAAGAGGTCGAAGGCGTTCTGCCCGGCGCGCGCGTGTACGCGAAGAATATTGCCGGAGAAGGTCTGCAAAGCGGGAAACAATTACCGCTGGGTCCTGCTCTGCTGGGCCGGGTGCTCGACGGCAGCGGCAAACCGCTCGACGGTCTGCCCGCGCCGGACACCACCGAAACCGGGGCGCTGATGACGCCGCCGTTTAACCCGCTGCAGCGCACACCTATTGAACATGTGCTGGATACCGGCGTGCGCCCCATTAACGCGTTATTAACCGTCGGGCGCGGTCAGCGTATGGGACTTTTCGCAGGTTCGGGCGTCGGTAAAAGCGTCCTGCTTGGCATGATGGCGCGTTATACCCAGGCCGATGTCATCGTCGTCGGGCTGATTGGCGAACGTGGCCGCGAAGTTAAAGATTTTATTGAAAATATTCTCGGCGCTGACGGTCGCGCACGCTCGGTGGTGATTGCCGCTCCGGCGGACGTTTCGCCGCTGTTGCGTATGCAGGGCGCGGCCTACGCCACGCGCATCGCCGAAGATTTCCGCGATCGTGGACAGCACGTATTGCTGATTATGGATTCCCTCACCCGCTATGCGATGGCGCAACGTGAGATCGCGCTGGCGATCGGCGAGCCGCCAGCAACCAAAGGTTATCCGCCGTCAGTATTCGCCAAATTACCGGCGCTGGTGGAACGTGCCGGGAACGGTATTCACGGCGGCGGGTCAGTTACCGCGTTTTACACCGTCCTGACCGAGGGTGACGATCAGCAGGACCCGATTGCCGATTCAGCACGCGCGATTCTGGACGGTCACATTGTGCTGTCCCGCCATCTGGCCGAGGCAGGTCATTACCCGGCCATCGATATAGAAGCCTCGATCAGCCGCGCCATGACCGCGCTCATTAGTGAACAGCACTATGCGCGGGTGCGTAACTTTAAACAGTTGCTATCCAGCTTCCAGCGTAACCGCGACCTGGTCAGCGTCGGGGCATATGCCAAAGGCAGCGATCCGATGTTGGATAAAGCCATCGCCTTATGGCCACAACTGGAAGCATTTTTACAGCAAGGCATCTTTGAACGGGCTGACTGGGAAGATTCCCTGCACGCTTTAGAACTGATTTTCCCTGGTGTGTGATTGAGCAGGAGAGCATAGGTCATGGCACAACATGGGGCATTAGCAACGCTGAAAGACCTGGCTGAAAAAGAGGTAGATGACGCTGCTGTCTTATTGGGAGAGATGCGTCGTGGCTGTCAGCAGGCGGAAGAACAGTTGAAAATGCTGATCGATTATCAGCATGAGTACCGTAACAATCTGAATAACGATATGGGTCAGGGTATTACCAGTAATCGCTGGATTAACTATCAGCAGTTTATTCAGACCCTGGAAAAAGCGATTGAGCAACATCGCCAGCAGCTCAATCAATGGACGCAGAAAGTGGACCAGGCGCTGAACAGTTGGCGCGATAAAAAACAACGGTTGCAGGCGTGGCAGACTCTGCAGGACAGACAAACCTCGGCGGCGTTACTGGCCGAAAACCGTCTGGATCAGAAAAAAATGGATGAATTTGCTCAGCGTGCAGCTATGAGGAAACCCGAATGATTACTTTACCCCAACTGATTACCACCGACACCGACGTAGCCGCAGGTTTTCAGTCAGGCAAAGCGGTAGATTCACCCGAGGATTTTTTAGCGCTGCTGGCTGGCACATTAGGTGCGGGCGACGCGCAGGGTAAAGGCGCGCCATTGACGCTTGCCGACTTGCAGGCGGCGGGCAGTAAACTGCAAAAAGGGTTGCTGCAAAAAAATGGCGATGTCACCCAGGCGGTCAAGTTAACCGATCTGCTGGCGCAAAAAGAGATGCAAACCGATGCTTCTCTTGCCGACATGACAGATGCTCAGCAACTGTTGTCAGCGCTGACGCCGTCGCTGAAAGTGAATGCCCTGACGACACTGGGCAAAACTGTTCAGCAGGATGAAAAAAACACCACGCTCAGCGATGACGATCTCGCCAACCTGAGCGCGCTGTTCGCCATGCTACCGGGACAACCGTTGGCGACACCTGCCGTCGACAACACCCCTGCCCCCGTTGATGCCTCGCTTTCGGCGTTGTCACGAGGCACGGCACATGGCGCTATCACCGATAACGCGGTCGAACTGCTGCCCGGTGACGCCAAAAAAGGCAAAGCAGACATTGCCTCTCCTGGCAGCAGCCTGGATCAGACAAACAATCCGACGCTAACCCCACTGACGGTAGCGGCGGCGACCAGAGCGGAAATTGATAGCGCCCCTTCGCCGACCAGCATTGGCGTGACGGCGGCTCCGTTAAGTGGCCCACAGACACATGCTCAGCCGTTACCTACCGCCGCGCCGGTGCTAAGCGCTCCGTTGGGTAGTCAGGAATGGCAGCAATCACTGAGTCAGCACGTCACACTATTCACGCGTCAGGGCCAGCAGAGCGCAGAGCTGCGCCTGCATCCGCAGGATCTGGGTCAGGTGCACATTTCCATTAAGCTGGATGACAACCTCGCACAGTTGCAAATGGTATCACCACACAGTCACGTGCGCGCCGCGCTGGAAGCCGCGTTACCGATGCTGCGTACGCAGTTGGCTGACAGTGGGATCCAGTTGGGACAAAGCAACATTAGCAGTGAGAGCTTTGCCGGACAGCAGCAGTCTTCCGGACAGCAACAACAGGCTGGTCGCGCTCAGGGACAAGATATTTTTGCCGCTGAAGATGACGCGATCCTGGCAACGCCAGCCTCGCTGCAAGCCGCTGCCCGCGGTGATGGAGCAGTAGACATCTTCGCCTAACGCCAGAGGTAGCATGATTATCCGCGTCTTTTCCACGCTTTGTCGTGGACAGGACACGGGATAATCAGCCCATAAGCTGTACCGAAACAGGAAGCCCGTATCTGATGACTGACTCCGCGATTAACAAAAAAAGTAAACGCGCTATTTGGATCCCTCTGCTGGTATTAATTACCCTCGCCGCCTGCGCAACTGCGGGGTATAGCTACTGGCGCATGCAGCAGCAGCCGTCCGCCAGCGTCAAAGCGGAACCGGCTCCACCGCCTGCGCCGGTGTTCTTTGCGCTGGATACCTTTACCGTCAATCTGGGTGATGCGGACCGTGTGCTGTATATCGGTATCACGCTGCGCATGAAAGACGAGGCGACACGTGCGCGTCTGAATGAATATTTGCCGGAAGTACGCAGCCGCTTGCTGCTGCTGTTTTCTCGTCAAAATGCGGCTACGCTCGCCACCGAGGAAGGTAAACAACAGCTGATTACCGCCATCAAAGAGACGCTCGCGACTCCGCTCGTTGTCGGGCAGCCAAAACAGGTTGTCACCGACGTTCTTTATACAGCTTTTATTCTGCGGTAAAGACATGGGCGACAGTATTCTTTCTCAGGCTGAAATCGACGCATTGCTGAATGGCGATAGCGAAACCAAAGACGAACCCATTACCGGTATCGCAAAAGAGAGCGATATTCGACCTTATGATCCCAACACCCAACGCCGCGTGGTGCGTGAGCGTTTACAGGCGCTGGAGATCATTAACGAACGCTTCGCGCGCCAGTTCCGTATGGGATTATTTAACCTGTTGCGCCGTAGCCCGGATATTACCGTGGGGGCGATTCGTATCCAGCCGTATCACGAATTTGCGCGTAACTTACCGGTGCCGACCAACCTGAACTTAATCCACCTCAAGCCGCTGCGCGGTACGGGTCTGGTGGTGTTCTCACCAAGTCTGGTATTTATCGCCGTTGATAACCTGTTCGGCGGCGATGGACGCTTTCCGACGAAAGTGGAAGGTCGTGAATTTACGCATACTGAACAGCGCGTTATCAACCGCATGCTGAAGCTGGCGCTGGAAAGCTACAGCGACGCGTGGAAGGCCATCAATCCGCTGGAAGTGGAATACGTTCGTTCCGAGATGCAGGTGAAATTTACCAATATCACCACCTCGCCTAACGACATCGTGGTGAACACCCCGTTCCACGTTGAAATTGGCAATCTGACCGGTGAATTTAACATCTGTCTGCCATTCAGCATGATTGAACCATTGCGCGAGCTGCTGGTGAATCCACCGCTGGAAAACTCACGTAATGAAGATCAGAACTGGCGCAATAATCTGGTGCGTCAGGTTCAGCATTCTGAGCTGGAGCTGGTGGCAAACTTTGCCGACATTCCGCTGCGGCTGTCCCAGATTTTAAAGCTGAAACCCGGCGATGTACTGCCGATTGAAAAACCCGACCGCATTATTGCTCATGTGGACGGCGTGCCTGTACTGACCAGCCAGTATGGCACCGTGAACGGTCAGTATGCGTTACGCGTAGAACATCTGATAAACCCGATTTTGAATTCGCTGAATGAGGAACAGCCCAAATGAGTGATATGAATAATCCGTCCGATGAGAACACTGGCGCATTGGACGATCTGTGGGCTGACGCGTTAAACGAGCAAAAAACCACGACCACCAAAAGCGCGGCCGATGCGGTATTCCAGCAGTTAGGCGGCGGCGACGTTAGCGGCGCTTTGCAGGACATCGACCTGATCATGGACATTCCGGTCAAACTGACCGTTGAACTGGGCCGTACGCGCATGACCATCAAAGAGCTGCTGCGTCTGACGCAAGGTTCCGTTGTCGCGCTGGATGGTCTGGCGGGCGAACCGCTGGATATCCTGATCAACGGTTATCTGATCGCCCAGGGTGAAGTGGTGGTGGTCGCGGATAAATACGGCGTGCGTATCACCGACATTATCACCCCATCAGAACGCATGCGCCGTCTGAGCCGTTGATCATGAACACCCAGGCGACAGTTTCTCAGCCAGCCGCCGTCCCCGGCTCACCGCTGGTGCAGGTAAGCGGCGCGCTGCTTGGGATCATTGTGTTGATCCTGGCGGCAGCCTGGGTCATTAAACGCCTGGGCTTTGCCCCCAAAAGCACCGGTACGCGAGGGCTGAAGGTTGCGGCAAGTACCTCACTGGGCCCACGTGAGCGCGTGGTGATTGTTGAGGTGGAAGATGCGCGCCTGGTGCTGGGCGTCACGGCCTCGCATATTAACCTATTGCACACCCTGCCCCCGGCACCTGCCGATGCAGAAGAAAAACCGGCCTCCCCTGCGGATTTCCAGGCCATGATGAAGAGTTTGCTCAAGCGTCCCGGGAGATCCTGATGCGCCGTTTGTTTTCCATCACGCTGGCAGGCTTATGGCTTTTCAGTCCAGTCGCCCTCGCCCAGCTCCCGGGCCTGGTGAGTCAACCGCTGCCAGGCGGCGGACAAAGCTGGTCATTGCCTGTACAGACGCTGGTGTTTATCACCTCGCTGACCTTCCTGCCTGCCATTTTATTGATGATGACCAGCTTCACCCGCATCATCATCGTTTTCGGTTTGTTGCGAAATGCATTGGGAACGCCGTCTGCGCCCCCTAATCAGGTACTGCTGGGGCTGGCGCTATTTTTAACCTTTTTCATCATGTCGCCAGTGATCGATAAAATCTACGTTGACGCCTATCAGCCGTTCAGCGAAGAGAAGATCTCCATGCAGGAAGCCATGGAGAAAGGCGCCCAACCGTTACGCGAGTTTATGCTGCGCCAAACCCGTGAAGCCGATCTGGCGCTGTTTGCCCGTCTGGCAAACAGCGGTCCCTTACAGGGACCAGAAGCCGTACCGATGCGAATTTTGCTTCCGGCTTATGTCACCAGTGAGCTGAAAACCGCATTCCAGATAGGGTTTACCATTTTTATCCCCTTTCTGATTATCGATCTGGTCATCGCCAGCGTGCTGATGGCGCTCGGGATGATGATGGTGCCGCCCGCCACGATCGCGTTACCGTTTAAGCTGATGCTGTTCGTGTTGGTGGACGGTTGGCAATTGCTTGTCGGCTCGCTGGCACAAAGCTTTTACAGTTAGAGGCGCGAAATGACACCTGAATCGGTCATGATGATGGGGACAGAAGCGATGAAAGTCGCTCTGGCCCTTGCTGCGCCTTTGCTGTTGGTGGCCCTCGTCACAGGTCTTATCATCAGCATTTTGCAGGCGGCGACCCAGATTAACGAAATGACGCTGTCCTTCATTCCCAAAATTGTTGCGGTTTTTATTGCCATCATTGTTGCCGGCCCGTGGATGCTTAACCTGTTGCTCGACTACGTGCGTACGCTGTTCAGCAATTTACCGTATATCATCGGGTAGACAACGTTATGTTGCAGGTGAGCAGCGTTGAGTGGATGCAGTGGCTGAATCTTTACTTCTGGCCGTTGCTGCGCATCCTGGCGCTCATCTCCACAGCGCCCATTCTCAGCGAACGCGCTATCCCAAAACGGGTAAAGCTGGGGCTGGGATTGATGATAACCATTGTTATCGCCCCATCTATTCCCCCAGCAGACGTCCCCATCTTTTCCATCGGCGCGTTGTGGCAGGCCATGCAACAAATTCTGATCGGTATCGCCTTAGGCTTCACCATGCAGTTTGCGTTTGCTGCCGTTCGTACCGCCGGGGAACTGATTGGCCTGCAAATGGGGCTTTCCTTTGCGACATTCTTTGACCCCGGTAGCCGCCTGAATATGCCGGTTCTGGCACGACTGATCGACATGCTCGCCATGCTGTTATTCCTCACCTTTAATGGCCATCTGTGGCTGATTTCGCTGTTGGTGGATACGTTTCATACCTTGCCCATTGGCGGCAATCCGGTTAACAGCAATGCATTTCTCGCGCTGGCGCGGGCGGGTAGCCTGATTTTCCTCAACGGGCTGATGCTGGCCCTACCGGTTATGACGCTGCTGCTGACGCTGAACCTTGCGCTTGGCTTGTTAAATCGCATGGCGCCACAGCTGTCGATTTTTGTCATTGGTTTTCCTCTCACCCTGACCGTGGGTATTTCATTAATGGCGGCGCTGATGCCATTAATTGCGCCATTCTGCGAGCGCTTGTTCAGCGAAATTTTTAATTTGTTGGCCGATATCGTCAGCGAAATGCCCGGAAAATAATAACCCTTAATTTTTATCCTGTTTTACTAAGGATTGTCCTAAATTTAAAAACCGACAACATCCACCAGGATATCGCTGTCGCGGTTTATTTGTTTTTGCCTCACTCACATAACGCAACATTTACTTTACTTTAAGATGTTTCCTGGCAAATTATACGCAACTTTACGGGATA
The DNA here is from genome assembly GCF_005280955.1 of Citrobacter sp. wls717. Classification (NCBI taxonomy): domain Bacteria; kingdom Pseudomonadati; phylum Pseudomonadota; class Gammaproteobacteria; order Enterobacterales; family Enterobacteriaceae; genus Citrobacter; species Citrobacter sp. wls717. The sequence continues at coordinate 81,188 of NZ_SZWW01000053.1, read as the reverse complement.
GTAAATTCGCCTGAAAACAGCGAAAGCGTCATCTTGGGTCGTTATTATTCCGTTTAGTTGTGATGCAATAATCAGGTAAGGGGAATTATCGTTACGCATTGAGTGAGGGTATGCCATGTCAACGATTATTATGGATTTATGCAGTTACACCCGGCTAGGGTTGACCGGATATCTGGTCAGTCGGGGGGTGAAAAAAAGGGAAATCAACAATATTTCCAGCGTTGGTGAACTCAGTCTCGCCTGTGTTTCTCTGCAACCCGCTGTGGTGTTTATTAATGAGGACTGTTTTATCCACGATCCTGCTGACAGTCAGCAAATCAAGCAAATCATTAATCAGCATCCCAGTACATTATTTATTGTATTTATGGCAATTGCCAATGTGCATTTTGATGAGTATCTTTTAGTCAGAAAAAATTTATTGATCAGTTCTAAATCAATTAAGCCTGATTCACTGGATGAACTTCTTGGCGATATTCTGAAAAAGGAAGTCAATATTGCTATCGATGTTAATCTGCCGACATTGTCATTAAGCCGTACCGAATCCAGCATGCTACGCATGTGGATGGAGGGACAGGGAACAATACAGATATCAGATCAAATGAATATCAAGGCCAAGACCGTCTCATCCCATAAGGGAAATATAAAACGAAAGATTAAGACGCATAATAAGCAAGTTATCTATCACGTGGTTCGACTCACGGATAACGTCACCAATGGTATCTTTGTGAATATGCGCTAAAACGTTCTGACTGGTGGCGGAACCACCAGTCAGAATCATGCAGAAGAACTCACCTCACTCTATTTTTTCCACAAAGATACCGTCCTGATGACCTGATTCATTAAAGAACCAGATACCGAGCGGGTAGTCTTCCAGCGAAACCAGGTACATGGTGCCTTCACTAAACTCTTCGATTGCCAGTACCACGCCCGGCCGACGTGGACCGCCGTCCGTTTTGACTGTGACCCGATCATTCACCTTCATCATTTTCCTCCTGTGGCTTTGTGCCAGTGTAGAACAAATTCCTTTTTGTGGCAGCGTCCGGCGCATGCGATTGCGGGTTTTCTCGACGGTCTATACTTAAGTGGTGCGCATCTGAGGTTTTGATGCGCTCCCCCGGTATCCTTAACGGTTGAGAGGTATGAGGATGAAAACCGCGAAAGAGTACAGCGATACGGCCAAACGTGAAGTCAGCGTCGATGTAGACGCGCTGCTGAAGGCAATCAACGAAATCTGCGAGAGTGAAATTCATCGCAGTCAGGACGATCCTGAACGCGTCAGCATCGACGGGCGTGATTACCATACATGGCATGAACTGGCCGATGCGTTCGAGCTTGATATCCATGATTTTAGCGTGTCGGAAATCAATCGCTGACTGAGGGTGAAAAAAATCCCGGCCCTCATCGGGCCGGGATCAAGCTTGCTTATGCAAGAAGCACTTGAAAATTCGTTACACCAGGAAATCTGATGTAAAACAAACCTTATCTGCAATTTTTTTGCCTGACAAGAAAATAATTCTCACCAAAATGATAAATATAACTAATGGTTGAGAGTTCGCCGGGTTACGGCCTGGCCCAATGTCAGGCATCCTGGCAGAGCGATCTTTGCTCGCCGGGCACCAGTTCATCTTCACGGAATGCTTCCCGTTTAACGCCAAAGCCGTCGTACCAGCGACACTCCACCATTCCGCTGGCATACCCGGTAACGATCATGCGTGGGCCACCCTCTTTCGAAGTGACTTCCTCACTGACAGAAAAGACCATACCTGCCTCCTGTATCAAGAGAAACCTTTACACCTTAGACGACAAAAAGGCTTTTTGCGTAATTAATCCGGCGACAATTAGTGCGAAACTCCGCGCAGTCTGGCAACGGTTTTCACCAGCAGAACGACTATTCCACCAATGATAAAGCCGAGCACCAGATTAAGCAGGGTCGGAAGCATAAGCCCAATCAATGCGCTTTGCTGCTGGGCAAAATGTTCTATCGCATGATGCAGCGGTGATATTCCATGTACAACAATCCCACCCCCTACTAAAAACATCGCCAGCGTGCCCACCACTGAAAGTGTTTTCATCAGCCAGGGGGCAACAACCAGTAGTCCTTTCCCCAGCGATTGGGCAAGCAGGCTGCGCTTTTCTGCCAGCCAGTAGCCGATATCATCCAGCTTAACGATAATCCCTACCAGGCCATACACGCCCACGGTCACCGCTAAGGCGATACCTGATAACACCAGCACCTGATTCAACAACGGCGCATCCGCCACAATACCGAGGGTGATGGCGACAATCTCAGCGGATAAAATGAAATCGGTACGTATCGCACCTTTGATTTTATCTTTCTCGAAGGTCAGTGGGTCCTGCGCCGCCAGAGATGCCAGACGCTGCTGGCGCTCTTCCGGGGTCTCTTTGTGTTTACGAGCTTCCAGGGTGTGAAGCACTTTTTCCACCCCTTCAAAACAGAGAAACGCCCCGCCTACCATTAATAAGGGGGTGATCGCCCAGGGTATAAAGGCGCTAATCAATAGCGCCAGCGGTACAAGAATAACTTTGTTAACAAACGACCCTTTAGCCACGCTCCAGACCACCGGGAGTTCGCGGTTCGCCCGCACGCCCGACACCTGTTGCGCATTGAGCGATAAGTCATCTCCCAAGACACCCGCGGTTTTTTTCGCGGCCAGTTTTCCCATGACCGAGATATCGTCGAGTAAGGTAGCGATATCATCGAGTAAGGTCAGTAAGCTACTTCCTGCCAAAATGTTAACCCTCAATATTATTTTTTTGCCGTATTAAGTATGAAGTAAAACACGCCATGCGGAAACTGGCCTTTCTGGTCAACAAATATTTAACAATGGCATGCAATTATAAATCTCGCCAGCACGATAGTTTTGACGTTTACTATGTTGCACCTTTTTATTTCCACCGTGAGGGATTATGCGTTTCAGGCAATTGTTACCACTTTTCAGTGCGCTCTTCGCGCTGTATATCATTTGGGGTTCCACCTACTTCGTTATTCGCATTGGCGTGGAAAGCTGGCCGCCGTTGATGATGGCTGGCGTGCGTTTTCTCTCTGCGGGCATTTTGTTAACCGCATTCTTACTGATTCGCGGGCATAAGCTGCCGCCTCTGCGCCAGCTCCTGAACGCCGCGTTAATTGGCGTCCTGCTGCTGGCTGTGGGTAATGGGCTGGTCACCGTCGCAGAACATCAAAATGTGCCTTCCGGTATCGCCGCGGTGGTGGTTGCTACCGTTCCGCTGTTTACGCTGTGCTTTAGCCACTTTTTTGGTATCAAAACGCGCAAACTGGAATGGGTGGGAATCGCCATTGGGTTGGCTGGAATTATCATGCTGAACAGCGGCGGTAATTTAAGTGGTAATCCTTGGGGCGCTGTATTAATCCTGATCGGTTCGATAAGTTGGGCGTTTGGCTCGGTGTACGGTTCACGCATAACGTTACCCGTTGGCATGATGGCTGGGGCCATTGAAATGTTAGCCGCCGGGGTTGTGCTGATGTGCGCCTCGTTGCTCTCCGGGGAAAAACTGACCACTATGCCGACATTTTCAGGCTTTATGGCGGTGGCGTACCTGGCCCTGTTTGGCTCTATTATTGCCATTAACGCGTATATGTACCTGATTCGCAACGTCAGTCCGGCGTTAGCCACCAGCTATGCCTACGTTAATCCGGTTGTCGCCGTACTGCTAGGTACCGGTCTGGGAGGAGAAAGTCTGGCGCTCATCGAATGGCTAGCGCTCGGCGTGATCGTATTTGCGGTGGTATTGGTCACCCTCGGTAAATACTTATTCCCTATGAAAGCGGATGCCGTTGCTACCCCGTCGGAAAAGACACTACAGTAAGTGAATACCCTGAGTGTCGATCTGCGCGGTGGCACCGCCGCCGCAGATCCACTCGATGACACGTTCAGATAACGCCTCATCGCCGAGTTTTTCGCGCCCGCGCAGGGCGCACTCCCAGACAATCAGTACACGCCAGCCCAGAGTCTGCAATTTTTCACAATCCCGCGCGTCACGCTGGACATTTTTACCTATTTTTTCCAGCCAGAATTCCGTTCGCGTGGCAGGGACTTTAAACAAGTAGCAGTTGTGATGATGCCAGAAACAGCCATGGGTAAAGATCACACAACGGTAATCATCCACTACAAAATCGGGGCGACCAGGTAATGTCGCATCCTGCACGCGAAACGTTACGCCCTGCTCTGTCAGTACGCTGGCAAGGCGTTTTTCAATGGCGGTATCACGGGTGGCGATCGCCCGCATATTTTTACTGCGCGTTGCTTTATCGTGAACGTCTGCCATGCAGGTTCTCTTTTTCGCGAATAGCAACCGCCTGTTTGATTTTCGGCTCCAGCAGTCTGGCAACCGCCGCGAATGCCGGAACGACCACCGAATTACCAAACTGGCGATAAGCCTGAGTATCCGACACCGGGATCCTGAACTGATAGCCCTGCGGTGATTCAAACCCCATCAGGCGCGCGCACTCCCGTGGTGTAAGCCGGCGCGGACGGTGCTGCTGGTTCAACGGATCGTCAAAATCCTTTTCCCCCAGCGCCATATCCCAGCCGCGATCGACAAGGATCTCGGCGCCGTCTTTATAATAGCGTGCGGATAATGTGCGCGTTACGCTATCGGGATTACCAGGATACACCATGCCATAACCAAACCCATTCCCCCGCGCCTGGTGCTTTTTCGCATAGCGGTATAAATATTTCCACAACACCGGCGTCAGCACATATTTCGCATCGACGGTCGGCTCAAGCAGCTCCGCCAGCGTAGTACGTCGCGGCGGATAGCGAGTGACAATATTGCGCAGCGTGAAGTCTGATTTCAGATTCAGATCGCGTCGAAATCCGACGAGCACAATACGTTCGCGATGCTGAGGTAAAAAATGTTGTCCATCGATTATTTTCGGGTCGTCAGGTCCATTATCCGCCGCATCCGCGACGTCATAACCCAGTTCATCCAGCGTCTGCATAATGATACGAAACGTTTTACCCTGGTCGTGACTTTTCAGATTTTTAACGTTTTCGAGCACAAATATTGCTGGTCGACGCGCATCGATAATGCGCACCACATCAAAAAAGAGTGTGCCTTGTGTATCACAGGCAAAGCCGTGGGCCCGCCCTAACGCATTTTTCTTTGATACCCCAGCCAGGGAGAAAGGCTGACAAGGAAATCCTGCCAGCAGTACGTCATGTTCAGGAATATGTTGGCGAATATGTTCCGCCGCCTGCTGGTCGCTTACTCCATCATGATGACTCAGCGTGACATCGCGAATATCTTCATTAAAGTGATGCTGGTGCGGATCGCAATAATTATTCGCTTTGTAGGTGCGCACCGCATGCTTGTTCCATTCGCTGGTAAACACGCACTGCCCGCCAATCGCCTCAAAGCCGCGACGAATTCCGCCGATGCCGGCAAACAGATCGATAAATCGAAAGGCATAATGCGGATGATGCGCAGGTGGCGTCGGCAGCAAGGAACTCAGATGAGCAAGCTCATTGTCGCTGAGGCGATACCATGTTTCGTTCGCCACTACTCGCTTAAAGATGGCCGGACTCCAGCGGTTCTCACCAACACCATTCAGATGAGCAACCAGGGTTTTCACGTCATAAATTTCAAGCAACTTAGCCAAAATTACCTGTGCGGCGGCCTTGTTATCATCTGTCATTGGGTTCATGGAGCCTGCTACTGAAAAATTATCCTGCATACATTTAACCGGCCGAAATGGATAACCGACAGATTAACATAAAATAGCGCGGTTGACGTTGCGGCTGTACTGGCGACTAACGTGCTTTAAAGGGTTGAATCGCGTCGAGATCCAGCATTGCATACTCTCCTTTTAACTCCGCACTCAGCTTCGCCATATACGTCAGTAAAAAGTCAGCATTATGCTGCGCTAAATGTCGGCCTTGTTCAGTTTGCATTGTCAGCGGCAGCGTCAATAATTTGGTCTGAAAGTGATCGAGCGCATATTGTTTATCGTCAAGGCTACGCTTCCGCGCGAATGGATCTTCCGCGTCAAACAGCGCCACGCCTAACGCACCAGACACGGCAAATACGCGCGCTAAACCGATAGCCCCCAGCGCCTCAATCCTGTCGGCATCCTGCACAATTTTAGCTTCAATAGTTTCCGGTGCTATCTTCGCGCTGAAACTGTGCGCCTCAATGGCATGACATACGGCAGGTATACAGTGTTGCGGAAAATCAGGGAAATCGCGCCTCAGAATGCGGCGTGTTTCCTGCGCCGCCAATACCGACGAGCGATGACGATCCGGATGATTCTTCGGCAAGCTAACAAGATCATGGAAGTAGCACGCTGTAAGAACCACCAGCCAATTTACGGTCGCATCCGTGCTTAGCTTTTGCGAGGTCTTCCACACGCGACGAAAATGAGAGATATCATGGGCAGCATCCTGCCCGGAATGGTTATCCTGTAGCCAGGCTTCAAATTTTGACTGCCAATCTTGTCGTTCCATGCGGTCTCTCTTTGCAGAAAGAAAACCACCTTAACAACAATTTTCATTGCAGACCACTGCCAGCGCTTCAATTTATATAAATATATTATCACTCTCAATTTTATATAATCACAGAAAATTTATTATTTCTTGATCACCATAGCAACAGATAATCATATGTAACCAAACAACAAATAACCCCCAAAAATAAAATACACGAAAACAATGAACACAAGAAATACATAACCCACTGATAAAAATAAATTTATCATCTAAATGATATTATTAAACACATACACATTAATTTATAAAAAGACATCATAGAAACATTATGAAATATCTTAAATAGATTTGTTACATGTTATATTTTAAATTAAATGAATTTCATAGATAGTATCCAAATGTAGTCTTTCGGATAGTACTACATATTCATATTAATTATTATCATAAGGGAATACATAATGAAAAGAAAAGTACTGGCACTTCTCCTCCCTGCTTTATTAGCTGCAGGCGCAGCGAATGCCGCTGAAATTTATAATAAAAACGGCAATAAACTGGATCTGTACGGCAAAGTCGATGGTCTGCATTATTTCTCTGACGATGCGGGTAGCGACGGCGATCAGACCTATGTACGTGTGGGCTTTAAAGGCGAAACCCAGATCAACGACATGCTGACTGGTTATGGGCAGTGGGAATATAACGTCCAGGCCAACGGCACAGAAGGTGAAGGTGCAGATTCATGGACCCGTCTGGCTTTCGCTGGCTTAGGTTTTGGTCAGAACGGTACCTTTGACTACGGTCGTAACTATGGCGTTGTCTACGACGTAGAAGCCTGGACCGATATGCTGCCGGAATTCGGCGGCGATACCTACACCCAGACCGACGTGTATATGACCGGTCGTACCAACGGCGTTGCCACCTACCGTAATAAAGGTTTCTTCGGTGAGGTTGATGGTCTGAACTTCGCTCTGCAGTACCAGGGCAATAATGAAGATGGTGGTTCAGGCGAAGGTACTGGTAATGGTGATGGACGTAGACTGTCTCGTGAAAATGGCGACGGTTTCGGTATGTCTACCTCCTATGACTTCGACTTCGGTTTAAGCCTCGGTGCGGCATACTCCAGCTCTGACCGTACTAATAATCAGGTTGCTGCTGGACGTGGCGACAGTAGCCATGCCAACCGCTATGCTGGTGGTGACACAGCTGATGCCTGGACCGTGGGTGCCAAATATGATGCGAATAACGTGTACCTGGCTGCCATGTATGCTGAAACACGCAATATGACCGCATATGGTAAAGGGGATGGAGTTGAAGGCGGTATTGCTAACAAAACGCAAAACTTCGAAGTTGTTGCACAATACCAGTTTGACTTTGGTTTGCGCCCGTCCGTTGCATTCCTGCAGTCTAAAGGCGTTGATTTAGGCGGCTGGGATCACCATAGCAATGGCACCCCACGCTACACCGACAAAGATTTGGTCAAATATGTTGATGTAGGTATGACTTACTACTTCAACAAAAACATGTCCACCTACGTTGATTACAAAATCAACCTGCTGGATGAAGACGATAGCTTCTATGAAAGCAATGGTATCGCAACTGACGACATCGTTGCCGTTGGTTTAGTCTACCAGTTCTGATTGAGATACAAACAGCAAGCCCGCTTCATATGAAGCGGGCTTTTTTCACCGCACGGGGATAAGCTCTGCTAAGAGCGCCAGATATGCGACACGCTTTCAATAGAATTAATGCGGGGAAGATTTGGAAAAAATATTAATAACCAGAACCCCTGCACAAATAAGGAACATGCCTGCGATCGCCGGAAAATCAAGCTTTTGCCCACTTACCAACCAGCCCAAAAGGCTGATTAATACGATTCCAGCACCTGACCAAATTGCGTACGCAATACCCGTTGGAATGGTCGACAGCGTCTGAGCGAGAAGATAAAAAGCAGTGCAGTAGCATACAATGGTTGCTACAGATGGCCATAGACGTGTAAATCCGTCAGAGAACTTCATCAGGGTTGTACCTATTACTTCAGCTACAATGGCCCCGGCAAGGAAAATGTATGAATTCAAAATCTGGCCCCATGTGACAATCTAAAACAATTATCGTATCACAAAGGGTCAGGTGAGTTTGAACACAGCCAAAACTCCTTCAACTTAGTACAAAAAGACCGTCTGAAGCGCCGCGAGGTCTGCTATGCGCGGACGTTGGGATTGATGTTAAAGTCACCACAGAGCTGACATCGGTCTGTGGACTGCCAGATTCGAATACCCAGTTTTCCATTTCCCGGGTAAGTTTTTGCTTAGTATCAGCATCAACGGCGCCATCAGGAAATCTGATATTTATAACTTTTCCTTTATCATCAATATCATATACTACTTTGAATTTGTTATTTTCAACCACCAACGTCCTTACCCAAGTTTTGCTTATTGTTTCACTTGCATGAGAACTAAAAGCTAAACCTGCCGACAAAACAGCAATAATGGCCACACCCAACAGCTTGTTATTCATAGTGTTATCCACTCGCAAATAAATAATGATAAATAGAAATAATTATCATTTCCACTGTTTGTTTTTACAGCTACGCTGGGTGTGGCAATATTGAGGGACCTGAACTGGTGCTCTCACGGCGCAGAACCAAACCTAATCTGACGGTCCACTCTGAACAATAATGACGTTGAACAGCGCTAATCAATTACAAGCCTGCCGGGCATATCCGTTCAATTCTCAGAGTAAGAAAGGCGGTATCCACTCCCCTCTCTGAAAATGCTGGCAAACCCCGCCTGGCCTAAATGCATACCTGCAATGAGCATTTTTTTGCTGACAGCTTTTTCCATAATTTTCTTCCTTGTTTCCTCGGCCTGAGCGGGATCGGTATCGAATAAAATAGAGACATTCGGGTGCGCTGACTGAATATGAGGGTAGTGGACGATGTCGCCCCATATTAATAAGCATTTATCATCTGCATCAATGCGAAATCCTGTATGCCCGGGCGTATGACCCGGTAACCATACTGGGAGAATACCTTCTGCAATGTTATCCCCGTCGAAAAAACGCAGGTTTCGCGCATAAGCGTGTAACGTTTGGCGGACCAGCCCAAAATTACGTTGCCCGCGCTCATTCGCCATGCTGAGTTTTTTATCATCCAGCCAATGTTGCGCTTCAAGAGGATGAAGCATAATTTGAGCGCGCTGAAAAACTGGCCGTTTTTCAGGATCCAGCAGACCGCCAATATGGTCCGGATGGCAGTGCGTCAATAAAACAGTATCGACCTCGTCAGGACTGATCCCCACTGCAGCAAGGTTTATGTTAAGTTGCCCTCCTTTATTGCTCAGCGGCCCTGCGCCAGCGTCGACCAAAATGACCCGACCCCGACCGCGAATAAGATAGCAGTTTATATGGATATCGGCAGGCTCATCGAGCCCGGCGTCATTTTGAATGACGTCCGCATCAGCTTTTTCAATGCCTGACAGTAAATCCAGGCTGGCTGACATTGTACCGTCACTCAGCGCCGTAATCTGAAAATCTCCAATCTGCCGAAACGGAAAGAAATGGCTCATCAGTACCTCGGGATTAGTTGCGGGCAAATATGTGTTGTCAGGCCAGATGCCTGTTGGATGGCGAAATCCAGTTCACGAATAAAGTTTTCCATCACCTCCTGCGTTCGAGCAGAGGGCACGGCATTTATGGATAAAATTGTTAAGGTTTTGAACTTGTCAGAGTGGTTTTCAGAAAGATAAAAGGTCAGATTAGGCATTCCATTCTGCCTCGCTTTCAGAATCGTTATACGTACATTCCACGGTATACCACATCAGTTCATCTCCACATGAGTCATAAACGCAAGCAAAACAGTTGCTCAATGATTTTTCATCATGCTACAAGCTAGTTATACGGCTTAAAATCGATAATAAGTCACGGGTTAGTGATGTTTAGTCACTAATTGCAGGCTACAGGCTCAGAGCAAGGAACAAATTTCATGCGCAGAAAAATACCCAGTAGTACGTCCCTTCAGGCTTTTGATGCCGCTGCAAGGCACGGTAATTTTGCCCGCGCTGCAGAGGAATTATCGTTAACGGAAGGGGCCATCAGCCGTCAGATTGCGCGACTTGAAGCTTTGCTGAACTGTAAATTGTTCGATCGTGTGGGAAGCAGGGTAAAGCTCAACCCTGTCGGCGCGCGCTATGCACATCACGTCCGTGAAACGCTCGACAGGCTTGAAAGAGATACGCAGTACATAATGGGCATGCCAGAGGGGAGTAAGAGTCTGGATATCGCCGTTCTGCCAACCTTTTCCAGCCGTTGGCTTATTCCTCGCCTGAACGGTTTTACCTCTTTATTCCCGGATATAACGTTAAATATTGCGGCCAGAACGGATCCTTTCATTTTGTCAGGAAGTGGATTTGACGCTGTCATTCATTTTGAACATTCCGCATGGGCAGGAATGCGTACGCAATTTCTGTTTCAGGAAAATCTGGTGCCTGTTTGTCATCCTGGACTACTAACCAGTCATGACGTCACGCAACAGTTGAACGAACTGCCGCGGATACACCGTCGACAAAACCCTGAAGCATGGCATCACTATGCTCGTGAAAGCGGGATATTTCTTGAGAATCCGGCTCAGGGAGTACGCTACGATCTTCATGAAATGGCCATCGCTGCCGTTATGGCGGGACAAGGGGTAGCATTGGTACCACGCATGTATGTCGAGAATGAATTGAGCTGTGGCCTGCTTGCTGCGCCCTGGCCAGCTTCAGACACGCTGAACAAAAGGTTTTGTTTAGTACAACCGACGGAAACGGGAATAAACGAGGCTGCGCTGGAAAGCTTTAAATGCTGGTTGCTTGCTGAAATGAATACGATCACATAATACTGAACGATACATTACGTCCAGGTCTTCAACTCAGTTGCATCCATGCTCACGTTAAACCATACTAGAAATATTGTTATCACTTGCGCTGCAACGGAAGCGTTAATTATATTCTAACGCTCCCAGTGAGACTACCACTTTGGCAAGGCAATTCTTAGTGTTTACCAGGTCCTGTGGGGTATTTTACTCGGCTAAATAACCACCATCGATTGGATAAACCCCTCCAGTGCAGAACGCTGAATTATCTGATAGCAAAAACAATATAAAGTCTGCTATTTCTTGCATTTTTGCCATCCTTTTCATGGGGTGACTGTTTGCAAAACTACGTACGATATTTTCAGGGAATTCACTCATTCGTGGGGTTTGGACATAGCCGGGTGCGACAGCATTAATCCGAATGCCTTGACTTGCAAACTCTAGCGCGGCGGTTTGGGTTAAACCGATTATACCATGTTTAGCCACGGTGTAAGGCGCTAATCCAGGAATGCCAACCAGACCATTGACTGCAGATAAATTAACTATAGCGCCACCAAATTTCATCATCTCAGGTATTTCATATTTTAGGCAGTAAAAAACACCGCTCAATGAGGTGGCAATAACCTTATCCCAGTTTTCAACTGTCTGCTCTGTTATGTTTTTACCATGTTCACCCGTTAAGCCTGCGTTATTTACGGCATAATCGAGTCTGCCGAAATATTTGATAACCTCATCTATCATTTGCCGTACTTGTTCAGGCTGTGACACATCACATCCGATCCCCAACGCCTGTTGTCCCTGTGAAGATAATCGTTTCGCTTTTTGTTTAGCCTGCTCTGACGAGCGGGATACAATAACAACCTTCGCGCCATGTTTGTGTAATTGCTCGGCGACTGCCTCACCTATACCTGCAGTACTTCCTGTTATGACAGCAACTTTATTCTGGAAATTCATAACTCCCCCTATGAAGTAGAATTGAGTCTTTCATCAGAGTTAGTATACAAATTAGCTATGACAGTTTTTGTCAGTACTCTTTCCCCTCACAAATTCCTTCTTTTATTCTCCATTTTTTCAATAAAACTGTCCTACTTTCACTATATAGGGAATCCAGTTGTATCATCTCTTCAATTTTGTCAGTTCTAAAATGACGAAAATCATTTCTCATCTCACACCATGCAACCAAAAGCCAGCACGACTCCATATATACCAATCCGATAGGCCATATAACCCGAGAAGAGTATGTATCGTTCTTGTCACAATACTTTATTTTGATTCTGTGTCGCTTTTTAATAGCATTGCGGATGCCTGCAAAAAAGATCTCATTATTTTCTGAAGGACCAATCAGATAGGACTGACTCTCAATAAGATTTTGTAATTCACCGGGAATGACAGCGTGTATTTTGGCAAGTGCAGTCCTTGCGATATTTTTGAAGTCATAATCCGTATTATGTGATACCCAATTTAACCCAAGTGTAATAGCATTAATTTCTTCATGAGAAAGATTTAAGGGTGGTAAATGGAAATCAGACTTAACGATATAACCAATTCCAGCACCACCCTCAATGCACACGCCTTGATGCTGTAGCGTTTTTATATCTCTGTAAATGGAGCGCACACTTATTCCCAATCTTTCAGAGAGAGTGGATGCAGTGATTGGATATCTTTGCGCCCTTAAGATCTGTAGTAATTCGAGAAGCCTTTCTGTTCTGGTCATGTTGATAAATCCATCTTAAGCCTGAGAGGCTATCTTAAATCATCTGTTGGATAAACATCTTAATCCAAAGTTAGCGTACACACTTAAGTTGAACTGCCCACATTGATTAAGGATGCCCCATTGAACTCACAGCTCAAAGAAGACAGCCAGATTTGATGGCGTTCTGGCTACGCCAACTATCAGAGTAAGAAGGCTCGAGTAAGGACAAACAACTCTTCTCAGGTCACAAAACTGAAAGCCAAGTTGTGGTTTATGACAGAAAAGTGAGAATTTCTCCCACATAGGATCTTCCAGTATTGGGCAAATCAGAAGATGATGATGGCGAGCTTTATACTAAGCGAATATACCGACACTATACCAAGTGTGACATGAGTCGTTGAAAGGAATTGAGCTAAGTGTTTGAATAGTGGCGGAGAGAGGGGGATTTGAACCCCCGGTAGAGTTGCCCCTACTCCGGTTTTCGAGACCGGTCCATTCAGCCGCTCTGGCATCTCTCCGTTTTGGTGGTTGCCATGATGCCAGGTAATTTGGCATTTTAACAGACCCAGTTCCGTCAATTTCGTTCAAGTGACGAGTTTGCGAGCAAAACGATGATTAAGTGGCCCTGGAAAGAGCAAGAAACAGCCCGAAATGACGACTGGCCCTGGGATAACGCCCTGGCTATTCCGCTTCTGGTGAATCTCACCGAGCAAGAACAAGCCAGACTAATCGCCCTGGCCGAGCGTTTTTTACAGCAAAAAAGATTGGTAGCACTTCAGGGGTTTGAGCTGGACCCGCTAAAAAGTGCGCGCATTGCTCTGCTCTTCTGTTTACCTGTTCTGGAATTGGGGATCGAGTGGCTCGATGGGTTTCATGAAGTTCTCATCTACCCTGCCCCATTTGTTGTCGACGACGAATGGGAAGACGAAATTGGTCTGGTACACAATCAACGTGTCGTTCAGTCCGGGCAGAGCTGGCAGCAAGGTCCGATAATTCTCAACTGGCTTGATATTCAGGATTCCTTTGATGCCTCAGGCTTTAATCTGATCATTCATGAAGTCGCGCATAAGCTGGATATGCGTAATGGCGATCGCGCCAGCGGAATTCCGGCGATTCCTCTGCGAGACATTGCCGGCTGGGAGCACGACCTGCATGCCGCAATGAACAATATTCAGGATGAAATCGATCTGGTAGGGGAAACCGCATGCAGTATAGACGCCTACGCTGCAACCGATCCGGCCGAATGCTTTGCCGTATTATCCGAGTATTTTTTCAGCGCACCTGAATTATTTGCTCCACGGTTCCCGGCTTTATGGCAGCGTTTCATCCTGTTTTACCGCCAAAACCCAATGCAACGGTTACGTGATAACCCCGAAGATGACCATTATCGCTCCTCAAATGTGCATTAACACTGAATTTGAAGATTAATTAACCAATTGAAATGACGCGCTAATTTTACTGTTGACACCTCAGGGTGAGGTCAGTAATATGCGCCTCGTTCACACGATTCCTCTGTAGTTCAGTCGGTAGAACGGCGGACTGTTAATCCGTATGTCACTGGTTCGAGTCCAGTCAGAGGAGCCAAATTTAAGAAGCCTGCTTAAGGAAACTTGAGCGGGCTTTTTGCTTTTCAGGCTTACATAAAAGCATCCTGCATAAGCGTTCTGCCTGTTGTACCGCCCCTATTCCATGTCGCATCACACCATTGATTAAAGTTATGTAAATGTAAATCGTTTAAACTTTGCAATTATTGTAACTGCTAGTGATTATCATTTATTGTACGCGAGCCAAAAGAACGAGCTCTGCTCGGTTCACTGTACGTTCCAATTACTCTGGGATATAAACGATGAATGCTCTGCCTCGCACCGGACTGCGCCGTATCACGCTTGCCTCTGCCCTGGTCTTCGCTGTTAGCCTGCCGGCTTTCGCCCAGGAAACATTAACGCTTTACACCACCCGTGAACCAGGTCTGATTCAGCCGTTACTTGATAGCTGGACAAAAACCAGCGGCATCAAAGTCAGTACGGTTTATATCAAGGATGGCATGCTTGAGCGCGTTAAAGCGGAAGGCAAAAACTCCCCTGCCGACCTGCTGATGACCGTTGATGCAGGCAATCTCCTCGATCTCGTGGAAGCCGGAGTGACCCAACCGGTAGAGTCAGAAGCGTTGAAAACCGCGATTCCAGCCAACCTGCGCGGTGCGGATAATCAGTGGTTTGCACTTTCTATGCGCGCTCGTGTGCTGTATGCCGAAAAATCAATGCCCATTGATAACTGGCATTACGAACAACTCGCCAGCCCGGAGTATAAAGGTAAAGTCTGTATCCGCTCCGGGCAGCATCCGTATAACACGGCGCTGATCGCTGCGATGATTGCCCATCACGGTGAAGCTAAAACCGAAGACTGGCTGCGCGGCGTGAAGGCTAACCTGGCCCGTAAAGCTACCGGCGGTGACCGCGATGTTGCCCGCGATATCCTCGGTGGAATTTGTGATATCGGTCTGGCTAACTCCTATTACGTCGGCCATATGAAAAATGCCAAAGAAGGCAGCGATGCTCGTCAATGGGGCGATGCCATCAAAGTCGTAAAACCAACCTTTGAGAATGGCGGCACGCACGTCAATATCAGCGGCGCTGCCGTTGCCCGCTATGCGCCAAATAAAGCCGATGCCGTTAAGCTGATGGAGTATCTGGTTTCCGCGCCTGCCCAGCAGCAGTATGCGAAAGCGAACTTTGAATATCCGGTACTGAAAGGCGTAACGCTTGATCCGGTTATCAGCGCCACCATCGGTGAAATTGATGTCGATAAGACACCGTTGACTGAAATCGTGAAGTATCGTAAACAAGCTAGCCTGCTGGTAGATAAAGTTGGATTCGATCAATAAACCTTTGCAGTTTCCAGCGTTACGCGGCCTGGTTTCCGGGCCGCAGTCATTATTAACGCCGTTGCATCTTGGCGCGCTGTGCGTGGCGCTTGGCGTCCTGACCCCCGTCATTGCGCTGATCTGGCAGGCTACCCAGGCCGATTTATCTCACTGGGATAATCTCCTGACGTGGGTGTTGCCTGCCGCGTTAAAAAATACCGTACTGTTGTTAGCGGGTGTCGCCGTGATGGTCGGCGTCATTGGCGTAGGTAGCGCATGGGCGGTGACGGCATGGGATTTTCCTGGACGCAAAATTCTCAGTTGGGCGCTACTGTTGCCGCTGGCGATGCCGACCTACATCGTCGCCTTTGCCTGGCTCGATCTGCTGCATCCGATTGGTCCCCTGCAAACCTTTATTCGTTTCTTACTGGGCTTTGACAGCCCACGACAGTTCCGCCTGCCAGATTTACGCTCTCTTTCCGGTGCAATAATTCTGCTCGGCTTAGTACTTTATCCTTACGTGTACCTGACCACCCGCGCCATGTTTATCAGCCAGCCGGCTCATTTACTGGAAGCCGCACGTACGCTGGGATGCAGCGCGACCGGAACTTTTTTTCGCGTTGCCCTCCCCATGGCACGTCCGGCCCTGGCCGTTGGCATCAGTCTGGCATTGCTGGAAACGCTTAACGACATCGGCGCGTCAGAATTCCTTGGGGTGCAGACGTTAACTGTTACCGTGTACACCACGTGGATCTCGCGCTCCGATTTATCTTCAGCGGCGCAAATCGCCTGCATGATGCTGATGTTTATCTTCTTTATTCTGACGCTGGAATTTTATGGCCGCAGAAAACAGGGGTTCAGCAGCCGCAGTCTGCGGGAAATTCAACCCACGCGCGTGCAGGGTTGGCGCGGCTGGCTGCTTGGTGCCGTTATTTCGCTGCCGGTTGTGCTGGGTTTTCTGGCCCCGGTGCTGTTTTTAATGTGGGAAAGCGCCAAACGTATCGGCGATGGCAATCTTCTCTCCCCCTCGTTACTGTCAGCATTACAAAATACGCTCTTGCTCGCGGCGGGAACCACGCTGGTGGTGGTTTGCGTCAGTATGTTGGTAGCCTGGAGCGCACGCCATAGCGCTGCAGACAACGCGATGCCGGGGTTTCGCCGTGGCGTGATGCGTCTGGCCTCTTTAGGCTACGCGGTTCCCGGCACAATCCTGGCGATTGGTTTTTTAACGCCGGCCATGGCGGTTGACCGTTGGCTGGCTGACTTGCTGGATGTGCGTGGCCTGCCGCTGATGTCAGCCGGGATCCTGCTGGTCATTTGTTGCGCCATGCGTTTCCAGGCGATTGCTATCGGCGCGCTGGATTCCGGTCTGGGACGCATTCCACCTTCGCTGGAGCAGGCTTCCCGGCTGTTGGGCGAGAATGGCGCGGGCACGTTTGCACGGGTTCATTTCCCTCTACTGCGCCCGGCGCTGGTAAGCAGCGCCCTGCTGGTTTTTGCCGACGCGATGAAAGAGCTACCCACAACATTACTTTTGCGTCCGGTTAACTTCGAAACGCTGGCAACATTACTGTATGCGGAAGCCGCTCGTGGAACTTATGAAGAAGGTGCAATCGCCGCGCTAATGATTGTTTTAGCTGGCACGCTACCGGTTATTTTATTGGTGCGTCACCAAATGACTCGCCGGGGTTAAGAGAGTAACAATGTCAGAAATTGCATTACGCCTCCAGGATGTGCACGTTGCCTATGGCAACAGCCAGCAATCGGTACTGAATGGATTTTCAATGTCGGTACGCAAAGGGGAAATCGCCTGTCTGTTAGGGGCTTCAGGCTGCGGGAAAACCACGGTTCTACGCGCCGTTGCGGGGTTTGAACGACTGCGAAGCGGAGAGATCTATGTGTCTCAGCATCGTGTTGCCGCTCCCGGTGTTCATCTCCCGCCTGAAAAGCGTCATGTCGGCATGGTTTTTCAGGAATATGCGTTATTTCCGCATCTGACCGCGCACCAAAATGTCGCCTTTGGATTACGCCGTATGCCGCGTGAAGAACAGCAGGCCCGGGTGGCGGAGCTGTTAAAAATGGTGGAATTACATAGCCATGCCAACCGCTATCCCCATGAACTTTCCGGCGGTCAACAGCAGCGCATCGCGCTCGCGCGTGCGCTGGCACCGCATCCGGAAATTCTGTTGCTGGATGAACCCTTTTCCAGCCTTGATAAGCGCACGCGCGAGCGTCTTGGCAACGAGGTACGGGATATTTTGCGCGCTGCCGGGCAAACGGCACTGCTGGTTACCCACAGCGAACACGAAGCGCAGCTAATGGCAGACCATATCGGCGTGGTAAAAATGGGGCAGTATCAAATTAAAAAAGCGCCCCACCTTATCTGACGATAAACCTGGGCCGCTTTAATATTAAAAATGCTGCTGAACCTGGCTGATGTTCACCGGCATACCGGAGCGTCTTTCCAGGGCCTGATTCCCGCGGCTCACATCCACGCCACTCCCGCTGATAAATGTGCGCAAAGCGGGAGTGATCGGCAAGGGAACCTTTCTGTCAGACTCGTACTCAGAACGATTTCGTGACAGCGGCTCATGCACTTCTACCCAGCGGCTGCCGTCTGGTTCCTCGCTGTATTTCACCGGGCGGTCAATCAGTTGCACACGCGTCCCAACCGGCACCATGTCAAACAAGTACTTAATATCGTCATTACGCAAACGGATGCAGCCCTGGCTCACCCGCAGACCAATACCGAAGTTAGCATTAGTGCCGTGAATGGCATAAAGCCTGCCGATATAAATCGCATACAGGCCCATCGGGTTATCTGGTCCGGCAGGCACAAACGCGGGCAAGGTTTCCCCACGTGCGGCATATTCCCGTCGGGTATTCGGCGTCGGCGTCCAGCTCGGCGCTTCCTGCTTACGCTCGACCGCCGTCACCCAGTTACGCGGCGTTTCTCTCCCCGCCTGTCCAATGCCAATCGGCAAAACTTCAACCGTGTTTGTGCCCGGAGGATAGTAATAAAGACGCATTTCGGCGACGTTGATAACAATGCCTTCACGCACGGTATCCGGCAAGATCAGTTGCTGCGGTACGACCAGCGTTGAGCCAGACTTAGGCAGAAAAACGTCTACGCCGGGATTGGCCTCGAGCATATTGCTCAACCCCTGCCCGTACTGCGCGGCAAATGCCTCCAGCGGCTGGGTGTTTCCGGGCGGGACCGTAATCGTCAGCGGGCTACCTACCAGACGACTACCTTCTGGCGGTAGCGGATAACTCACCGCTTGAGCTACCTGACTCGCAAGCAGCATGATGAGTGAACAAAGCAGTTTTACACGACGCATCTTTTTCCTTTCCGTTGCCGCAGCAGATATCCGGTAATTATAGCTTTTATTATCTGTTTTAGTGGGTTACGAATTCAATGCGCAAAAATAAACCTCGCCATGCAGCGAGGTTCAGGGGCACGTAACTATGCTTCTTTACCATCCGGTAGCACAATGTTGCTGGCGGCTAACTGCCCCATGTTGTGGTACATCGCGCAGGCTGCCTCAATAATCGGCATCGCCAGCGCGGCCCCGCTGCCTTCACCTAAACGCATCCCCATATTCAGATACGGATCCAGCTCCAGATGCGCCAACGCAGTGCGGGCCCCCTTCTCAGCAGAGAAATGTGACGGGATCAGATAGGGTTTAATCTGCGGTGCGATCTGGCAGGCCGCCAGCGCAGCCGAGTATGAAAGAAAACCATCCAGCACGACCGGCAGCCCACAGGAGGCCGCGCCCAGCATCACACCCGCCATGCCAACCAGATCAAATCCGCCCACTTTTGCCAGTACATCGATACCGTCATTGCGATCCGGTTGATTGACGGCAATGGCTCGCCGCACAACCTCTACTTTATTACCTACTCTGGAAAGCGGCAGGTTAGCGCCGATGCCCACCACATCTTCGGCATCGCTGCCGGTCAGCACGCTGACGATAGCCGCCGCGGGCGTGGTATTTGCCATACCGAGTTCACCCACGCCAAACAGCGTTACGCCCTGTTTCGCCAGTTCATGGGTATAGCGGATAACTTCCAACAGCAGTTCCTCTGCCTGCGAACGGCTCATTGCCGGACCCTGGGCAATATTGCCGCAGCCGCGCGCGACGCGCATATTCACCACGCCGGGGATAAGCTCCGCGTCAATTCCCACGTCAATGACATGCACCTTTGCCCCAGCCTGAGCGGCCAGAACGCAAACGCCTGTCGTCCCACGCGTCATATTGGCGGCCTGAATAGCCGTGACCACTTTAGGCGAAACGGCAACCCCTTCATCCCAGACGCCATGATCGGCGCACATCACCAGCATCGCTTTGTCCTTCACATGCGGCACACCTTTCAGGCCAGGCATACCAGCCAGTTGCACAGCAAGAGATTCGAGCCGACCCAGACTTCCCGGCGGCTTTAATAAGCCATCAATATGCTGCTGAGCACGCAGCATCGCGGCACTGTCAGGTGAAGGGATCGCGTGGAGTAAAGAGGTTAAAGTCTGCATAAGGGTTCCAGTATGTTGGCTGACTCAAAGCAGAGCCAGCAAGAATATCAACTCGCCAAGTTCAATGGCTGCGCCCAACGTATCGCCGGTTTGCCCACCCAACGTACGTTTTAATAACTGCCCAAGAATGAAAATCGCCACCATCGTGACAGCCATCGCTGCTACGCCGCGCATGCCCGGAAGCAGCACAGCGGCCAGGATTGCCGCCAACCCCAGTGTGACGCAGGTTTGACGCCCGGTAACTTTGCCGATAAAGACATTGCCCAGCCCTTCTTCGCGGGCGTAGCGATGTCGATACATCAGCAAAACAGCGCTACCCCGCCCGGCGACACATGCCGCAGCCAGCGCCGCCAGCATTGGCGTGCCACGTAAAGCCAGTTCGCTCACCACCAGCACTTTGGCCAGCAAAACAAAAATTAACGCCAGCCCGCCATGGGTTCCCAGGCGACTGTCGCGCATGATTTCCAGCATCCGTTCGCGTCGACGGGCAGAAAAAATACCGTCACAGGTATCCGCCAGACCGTCCAGATGAAAACCGCCGGTCAACAACGCCAGCGTCAATACGGCAAATAAGGCTGCCAGTGGAGTACCACACCAGGGCTGCAGCGCCATAAAGACCAGCCCCGTCAGCCCGCCCAGCACCACGCCTATCAGGGGAAACATCACGATACCGCGCGAATAGTGCTCGAAATCCAGTCCTTGCGACCACCGAGCAGGAACGGGCAAGCGGCTGATAAAAGAAAGCATTGCCCAGAACAACTTACTCATTTAATTTTGACTCCAATTCCTGATACCACCAGCCACACCTCATCAGCTGCCGTCGCCAGTCTCTGGTTCACGCGTCCGGCAATATCGCGAAAATGCCGGGCCAGACGGTTCTCCGGAACAATCCCCATTCCGACTTCGTTAGTCACCAGGACCACCGTTGCCGGGCAACGGTGACAGGCAGCAATCAGCAAACGGATCTCATCCTCGATGGACTGCTCCATCGCCGCGTAATCCCAGCTATCCGGGTCGCTGTCGCCGCCCAGAGCAAACAGCAGATTGGTCACCATGGTGGTGATGCACTCCAGCAAAATGGCTTCCTGAGGATCGTTTGTTGCCGTAATCAGCTCATCGAGATGTTGCCAGCGCTCGGCAGTACGCCAGTGCGCAGGGCGTCCATCGCGATGGTGCTGAATTCGCGCCGCCATCTCCTCATCAAAAATCTGCGAAGTCGCGATATACAGAACGTTTGGGGAATCAGCGATTAGCGCTTCCGCATGCCGACTCTTGCCGCTTCGTGCGCCGCCCGTAACCAGAATCATCATACGGGCTCCCGGTGTTGCTTCATGATGGTATAAATTTTCTCAATATCGATGTGTTGCCGCATCGCATCCGCCAGCAGATCAAACTGCTGCGATTTATATTGCGCGTAATGGAAGGTGGAATCCAGCGGTGCTAATCCTTTGCGTACGCGCAGGCCATTCACCAATGCACGGGTAAATTCATCGCTGTCGAACAGACCGTGAAGATAGGTGCCGAACGCCAGGCCATCCGGTGTTACCGCGCCGTCAGCCACATGTCTGCCTTCTTTGCGCAGCGTCATCACCGACTGGCATGCTGCGGATAATGCCGTTTCGCCCATATGGATTTCATAACCGCGAACGGATAAGTCTGCCGCGCCCGCCAGCCAGTCGGGCAGCGAAGAAGACATTTTCCCCTCAACCAGGGTCGTGGTTTTATGCTGGGCAAAATGGGTCACCGTATTAAGCAAGCCCAGACCCGGCAGCGTACCGAGCCCTGATTCCACCTCATCAATGATGGTATCGCCGAGCATTTGGTAGCCACCGCAAATCCCCACCACCGGAACGTTATTACGATGCAATTGCACGACGCCATGCGCCATTCCGCTTTCACGCAGCCACACCAGATCGCCCAGCGTGTTTTTGCTGCCTGGCAGAATCACCAGATCGGCCTCCGCCAGTTCTTCAGGCTGGCGAACGTAGCGCACGCGCACATCCGGTTGTGCCGCAAGCGCATTGAAATCAGTAAAATTAGAAATGTGCGGAAGTTGAACAACGGCAATGTCGATGTCGCGTTTGTCAGTACGCAGATACTTGCCCTTTTGCAGCGCCACGCCGTCTTCATCTTCCAGATCAACATCCAGCCATGGCATGACGCCCAGCACCGGAACGCCGGTCAGCGCTTCAATTTGCTCGATACCGGAGTACAGTAGCGCCACATCACCGCGAAACTTATTGATGATCACCCCTTTTACCCTGGCGCGTTCATGGTCATGCAGTAGCGCCAGCGTGCCGTAAATAGAGGCAAACACGCCGCCGCGATCGATATCGGCCACCAGAACGACCGGGCATTGCGCCATCTCAGCCATACCCATATTGACGATATCGCGATCGCGCAGGTTAATCTCAGCGGGGCTTCCCGCGCCTTCCAGCACCAGCACATCGAACTCCTGCGCCAGACTGTTATACACTGACAGGATCTGCTCCCGCAGACGCGGCTTATACTCGTGGTAACTCACCGCATCCATATCGGTCGCCACTTTGCCCATCAGCACAACCTGCGCTTTACGATCGCTGGTCGGCTTAAGCAGCACCGGATTCATACGCACATCCGGCGTAATGCCGGCCGCCTCAGCCTGAAAAATTTGCGCGCGGCCCATCTCTTTACCCTCTGGCGTAATGCCCGAGTTCAGCGCCATATTCTGCGATTTGAACGGCGCGGTACGCAGTCCGTCCTGGTAAAAAATTCGACACAGCCCGGCGACCAACACGCTTTTACCCACATCAGATGCCGTTCCCTGCAACATTATTGCCTGCGTCATGACGCCTCCTTCAGTGCGTTCTCTCGCATACGACTAAAAAATTCAGCCTCTGTTTTACACAGCGGGAAACCCAGCTCAGTATGCAGCTTCACCAGCCAGGGCTGGGTCAATCCAGCTTGTTCAATAAGATCCGTCCGGGCGAAAACCTCACCCGGCGTGCCGTGCGTCAGCACTTCGCCCCGGCGTAAAACGTAAACTGCATCGCTGACCTCATAGATAAGATCGATATCATGGCTGGAGATAACCACGTGGTTTCCTTGCGCTACGATGCGTTTGATTATCTCAATCATCTGCGTGCGGCCTGATGGGTCAAGGCCTGCAGTAGGTTCATCCAGTAGCAGATATTGCGCCTGCAACACCAGCGCACCGGCAATCGCCACGCGTTTTTTTTGCCCGTGGCTTAAACACTGAATAGGCTGATGGCGAAAATGCTGGGCATCAACCAGCGTGAGCGCATCTTCCACCCGACGTGAGATTTCAGCTTCATCCACCCCGAGGTTGCGCAGACTGAACGCAATATCGCTGTCGATATCGGTATAAAAGATTTGCTGATCGGGATCCTGAAATACGGTTGCCACCTGCTGGCGCAGCGCCAGCAGGCCGCGTTTGCTGTAATCCAGCGGTTTGCCCTGCCACATCACCGCGCCTTGCTGCGGTCGCAATAACCCGCTCAGATTCATAAACAGCGTGGATTTCCCGCAGCCATTGGCCCCTACCAGACCGGTGACGGCATGCGTAGAAAAGTCCAGCGTTAGCCCTTTGAGGATCGGGTCATCCTGATAGCGAAACCAAAGCGCTGAAGTGGCAAGCATACTTTTCCTTACAGGTGAAAATCACCTTGATACAGTTTGATATCCAGTGTGGTGGTCATTTGCTGGTAGCGGATCAACACACGGGTAAATAACAATCCCACCAGCATCGCCAGCGAGCGGTAGCCCAACGGCAAGCTACGATAACCAAAACGCAGCGTTTGCGCGCGATGAATAGCCAGCGCCTCGTCTAACAGGATAAAAATAAACCGCCAGGTCAGCAGGATCTGTTCAGTCAGCAGGCGAGGAACGTGTGCGCGTTTGAGTAAAATAATCAACTGCGGAAACGGCAGATTCAGCACTAACCAGAAGGTTGCCGCCAGCGCCGCAAGGCTGCGCCAGAAGGTTTCATTGGCAGTGACCAGGCCTGGCGCGCTCACGCCTAACCAATAGCTTCCTACGGGGATACTGGCCAGCAGGGTTTGCGGATCGCGGCTAAAACTAAACAGGATGGTCACAACACCAACCGTCAGAAAACCAAACGGCAATGCCATCCAGCGGCACCAGCGCCAGAAGGAAATGCGCAGCAGCCAGCAGCTCAGCGCGGCAATCAGTAACAGCTCGATACCCTGCCCCAACGGGGGCAGGGTAAACGCCAGAATCATCATCATCAGCCAAAGCAGAAATTTCCGCACCGGCGAGACATGAAACCAGCGGCTTTGATAGCTAAGCCTGTCAAGCCCGGTCATCACGGCGTTGTCTGCCCTTGGTGTAACCCAGAATGTAGAAAATTACGGCTGCGCCCAGCGAGCCCTGGAGCGTAAACAGCAGGCTTTCAATTTCGCCACTTGCCGGTTCGTACAACGGCTGGAACCACGGCTCATAATGCGGGGCGATAGCCTGAATCTGGCTTTCCGCCTCACCGTCTGAACCACCGTACTCTCCACCGTGGTTGATAAAGAACGGCAGGATCACCAGCGCCACCACCATGCATAACAAAATCAGCGTCTTTTTCATCGTTAATGTCCTTGTGCGGTTATCAACTGGCGTTTGGTTAGCTGATCATAAATCATTACGGTGAGCAGACCTTCCGCAATCGCGATGGGGATCTGCGTCAGGCAGAAAATGCCCATGAATTTCACAATCGACCCCATTGCGCCTGCGGACGGATCCGGGAACGCAACGCCCAACTGAACAGAAGTAACAAAATAGGTGACGAGATCCGCCAGCATGGCGCACAGGAAGACGCAGACATCCCGGCGTAGCCCCGCGCGGCAGGCCATTTTCCACACCATGTAACCTACTACCGGGCCAATCACCGCCATCGACATACCGTTGGCGCCGAGCGTCGTTAAACCACCGTGCGCCAGCAGCAAGGCCTGGAACAGCAGGACGATTGCACCGAGAATAGCGACCACACCCGGTCCGAACAGGATAACCGCCAGCCCGACACCAGTCGGATGCGAGCAGCTTCCGGTAACGGAAGGAATTTTCAGCGCCGACAGCACAAAAATAAACGCGCCGCAGAGGGCCAGTAACACTTTTTGGTGGCTGTCTTCCTGGACGATTTGACGCAAGCGCACTAATCCGTACCACAGGCAAGGTAAAAACAGCAGCCACCAGGCCAGCGCCCACATTGGCGGCAAGAAGCCTTCCATAATGTGCATGGCGAACGCTTGCTCAGGGACAATCATCAGTAATAGCGCCGCAGCCAACCCGCTGAAAGACAGCTGTTTAAGCTGTTGTTCAAGCTTCATTGTGCATACTCCCACTGTTTATTAACCAGAATGGTCGAGAAATAAGGCAGCGGCTGGTCGTCGCTGACTTCGTTGAGATGACGCCAGCACTGCTCACCCGGCAGCGTGGCTTCAGACATCATCAATGCGCAATTCAACAAACCCTCTTGTTGCAGCAACGCTTTGATGCGCGCAAAACGACCGTACACTTTCATCAGCACCAGGCTGTCATGCTGCTTTAACGCCTGCTGGATTTCCGCTTCCGGCGCGGTACATGAGACCACCGCCAGCGACTGTTGCTCCATGGCGAGCGGCGTTTTCGAACGCGCGGCAATCGCGGCAAAAGAGGTCACGCCCGGAACGATTTCCAACCAGTCAGGACAGCCAATACGCTGGAGTAAAAAGACCCAAGTACTAAACAGCATGGCATCACCAAGGGTAATAAAACCAACCTGTTTACCGGCCTCCACTTCCTGAACCAGCGCGGCGGCAACCTCATCCCAGACAGCCTCTTTTTCAGCGCTGTCGGCACTCATTGGAAAATGGCAGCAGCGGACTTCGGTCTGCTCGCCGATATACTCCCGCACGATTGACAGCGCCAGGCTGTCGCCGCCTTTACGCCCGGCAGGCGCATAGAGAATATCGAGCAGACCCAGCGTGCGGGCGGCGCGCACGGTGATGAGATCGGAAGCGCCTGGCCCGGTGCTTAACGCGTACAGTTTTCCGCTCATGCCGCTTCCTCCAGCGCCACATTCAGCGCCTGCTGTAAATGCGCCACAAACATGGCGCGCACCGCCGGATTCTCACCCAACCCACTGAGCCACGGCGTAGCCCGTATCCCGGCCGCATTAAACAATGTATTCCACGAATCGTCTTCGTCGGAGGCCATATCATTGATGGCATGGTCGCCAGCAACTAACATCAGCGGCATCAGATGCACCGCCGTCACCCCTTCCTGAGACAAACTATCAATTAACACATCCACTTCCGGGTAGCTTTCCACCGCCCCGACCCGCGCCGGGTAGCGCTGCGCCGTCATCATATGATCGAGACAGGCATAAGCGGCAAAGGCATGATGGCTGGCTCCGTGCCCCATAAAGACCACTTTTTCCTTTTCGCCAAGCGGCGGCATCTGCTGTTGCAGCGCCAGCATCAGCTGCGCGTAATCTTCATGGCTGCTCAGCAGCGGTACGCCGAGCGTCAGGCGAGAAAACAGCGGACGCATACTTTGTACTTCGCGGACAATTTTTTCGTATTCGTCGCCGTTGATGATGTGCAGCGACTGAATAGCCACATCCTGATACCCCTGCTCTGCCAGCTTTTGCAGCGCCTGCAACGGCGTGTCGATATCAATGCCGTCACGCTGCTTGAGCTTGCGGATAATCATCCCGGAGGTAAACGCACGGAACAGGTCACGATCCGGGCAACTGGCCGCGAGATCGCGCTCGCAGGCCACAATATTTTTCTCACAGGTGTCGTGATAGCTGGTGCCAAAGCTGACCACCAGAAGCGCCTTTTTCATCTCTAACTCCTTAAGCAGCGGCCAGCCAGCGCGTTAAACGCGCCCCAAATGCGGCCTGACTTTCCAGTAACTCTTCTCCCGTCACCAACGGTGCCGGACGTGTAATCACGATGCAGGGGATACCAGCATCCAGACAGGGTTGAACTTTTTCCTGATAACCACCTTCCGCACCGGATGCTTTGGTGATCACCACATCAGCCTGACACTGACGGTAAAACGCGGCGTTGAACTCGGCGCTAAACGGCCCGCACAACGCAAAAATTTCACCGACGCCAAAACCCAGATCCGCGCATTGCTGAATGACCTCAGGTACAGGCAGAACACGCGCCAGCAGCGTTTTTTCCGCTAATCTTTCACGCCAGATGGCTAAATCTTTACTGCCGGTAGTGAGCAACACGCGTTTACCGAAGCGTCGCGCCACCTCGCAGGCTTGCTGAATACTCTGTACGGTAAACAGATGCGGGTGGGTTAAACCACTCAACTGCTCAGGACGCTGGTAGCGGCTCAGCAGCACGCCCGCCGCTTCGCAAGCGCTCACGATATTGCGGCTCACCACCTCGGCATACGGATGCGAGGCATCAATCACCCAGCGCGTCCGATTTTCCTGCAGCCAGGCAATCATTTGCTCACGCTCCAGACGTCCGCAACGCACCTGGCCTTTGATGTCTCCCGCCAGCTGCTTCCCCGTTGGGGTCGCCACTGACAGGGTGTAGGCCACGTTTGCCGCATCCAGTTGCTGGCACAGCATGCGCGCATCGCTGGTACCGCCCATGACCAACACGTCACCGTAATTCACAGCACATAACCTCGTGGCGTGATCATCAGGCCGTCCTGCACGTAGGTTGTTTTGTTGCCAACGATCACCAGACTGGTCATATCAACCGGCTCAAAGTCCATTTCACCGAGAGTGGTCAGCCATTTTTCCTGCTTTTTACGTCCGGCTGATTTCACAATACCCACCGGCGTTTGCGCGCTCTTGCTGGCGGAAAGCAGCTCAAATGCGCGCGCCAGATGTCCTTCGCGACCCCGGCTGCGCGGGTTGTAGAAACAGATAACAAAGTCGGCTTCGCCAGCGGCAACAATGCGTTTTTCGATAACCGGCCATGGCGTCAGCAGATCGCTTAAGCTGATGTGGCAGAAGTCGTGCATCAACGGCGCGCCCAGTAAGGAGGCGGCGGCGATGCTGGCAGTCATGCCTGGGATCAGTCTGACCTCAACTTCCAGCTTTTGCTTACTAACCAGCTCCAGCACCAGCCCGGCCATCCCGTAAATTCCCGCATCACCGCTGCTGATGAGTGCCACATTGTGACCCGCCTGCGCCAGTTCGATCGCCGCCTGACAGCGTTCAATCTCCTTACACATCCCGGTTTTGATCACCTGTTTGTCGCCAGTAAAGGCCTTAACCAGATGGGTGTAGGTTTTATAGCCAACGATGATTTCCGCTGCCTGTAGTGCTTCAACGGCTTCCATGGTCATCATTGCCTGCGAGCCAGGGCCAATTCCAATTACGCTTAACATCAGTGTGAAACTCCCAAAGTGATAGTGACGCCCTGTTCTCGCAGGGTCTCGCCTAACAGTTGTCCGTGGCTCAGCAGCCAGGCTGCAGGACCAGAAACGCTTCCTGTCCCCACCGTTTTACGAACAAACGATGAGGCCGGAAAACGGTGTTCATGCTCACGCAGCGCGTCAGCGGAAAAGGTTTCGAAAGGCACGCGGCAGCACGAAGCCAACTGGATGAGCCCCTGTTCATCTTTTTTCAGCGTGATACTGCCAATGGCTTTGAGCGCCAGCGGGTCGAGTTGCTGGGCTTCAAGTTGACGGGCAAGCAGCGCAGCCAGCAGTGGAAACGGTGTGTCGCGGCGACAACCAATTCCGGCCACGACCCGCTGCGGCACCAGCTTCCAGTGCGGAACAGGCAGTTCGGGTAAGTTGGTGCGTAAGGTGATACACACCAGCGCATCCAGTTCGGGAAGCTGATTGAGATCGGTTACCGTAATAAAACCACGGCGATCGCAATGGCTGATATCCTGGGTCAGTTCGTCATCCCACCACAGGCCAACCCGTTTGTTGCTGACCAGCATCTGATTCACGATCTTCACCGCCGAACGGAAATCGCTCATCCGGGCATTCAACTGGAATGCCAGCGTATCCAGGGCCGCCATATCGTTGACATCCGTCGCCGTGGTGATTACCGGGTCGGCGCCCAACATGCCTGCCAGATAACGCGCCAGCGCATTCGCGCCCCCTGCGTGGCCGGAGAGCAGGCTGATGACATGCTGGGCACGTTCATCAATGACCACCACCGCCGGATCGCAAAATTTATCGTTGACCAGCGGGGCCAGTACGCGCACCGCAATGCCGGTCGCTCCGATAAAAATCAGCGCTGAATAATTCATAAACGCTTCGCGGGCGGTATTGGCAAAGCCGTTTTCAAAGGGAATAAACCCCTCCTCCAGCAGCTTTTCACTGGTAAAACAGGTGACCGGCAGCATAGCCGCCAGACGTTTCGCCAGCACAACGCCGCCTGGCGTCAGGCAAAAAAGCGCAATTGACTCAGGCTTTACGGTATTCATGGCTAAAGTCCGCCGCATAGAGTTTGGAGTAGTGATACTCCGAGCCCAGGAAATCACCGACCAGAATCAGGGCCGTTTTGCGGATGCCCGCATCGCGAACCTTGTCGCCAATATCCGCCAGAGTACCGCGCACGGTCTGGCTTTCCGGCCAGGTCGCCTTGTAGATCACCGCCACTGGCGTGGTCGCCGGATAACCGCCTTCAATCAAACGCTCGGCCACCCGATGAATACGCTGGACGGAAAGATAAATCGCCATAGATGTCTGGTGACTGGCAAACGACTCCAGTTGTTCGCGCTCGGGGACCGGCGTGCGTCCTTCCAGACGGGTAATGATCAGGCTTTGGGAGACTTCAGGCACGGTATACTCCACGCCGAGTTCCGCCGCCGCACCGAGGAATGCGCTGACGCCGGGCACCACCTGCCAGTCGATCCCGCGTTTGGTCAGTTCCTCGCCCTGCTCGCGGACGGAACCGTACAGTGAGACATCGCCAGTTTGCAGACGCACCACGGTCTTGCCAGCCTTCACGCCAGCTTCCATCAGATCGAGGATCTGTTCCAGATGCAGTTCAGCGCTGTCGTGGCATTCAGCACCGGCGGGGCAATATTCCAGCAGTTCGGTGTTAATCAGCGATCCAGCGTAGATAACCACCTGCGCCTGCTGTAGCAAACGGTAACCTTTGAGGGTAATCAGCTCGCGATCGCCAGGACCTGCGCCAACGAACCACACGCTACGGGGATCAAAAATCTCAGACATGGTTTCCTTCCTTCTGACAGGCGATAACAAATACGGGGTTATTCGGTTTGAAATAATGACCACTGCCAAGCGTGGTAAGCGAGGAAACCTGTAGCTGCAGGCAATCCACTCCCTGTACGCCAAGATGGTCCAGATGAGCCAGCGCGGTATTGAGGTTTTCCTGGAGGATAAACGTCATTACCAGCCGCCCGGCGGGATGCAGTTGACGCATCGACCAGTCAATGAGATCGGTCAGATGCCCACCGCTGCCGCCCATAAAAATGGCATCGGCTTTTTCGGCGATGGTCATTGGCGCAACGCCGGGAAAAATGTCGATATTTGCGCAGGCAAAATGCTGGCGATTTTCATCCAGCAACCTGAGCGCCGCCGGGTTACGTTCGATTGCCGTCACGCGCAATCCAGGATATTGCAGCGCCGCTTCTATCGACACGCTGCCTGTTCCCGCACCAATATCAATCAGGTGACTGGCGCGGTGTAATTCAAGTTTTGAGAGGGCAAGTGCGCGTACCGCTTCTTTGGTCATCGGCACCTTCTCTCCACGCAGAAACAGCTCATCTTTCATCAAGGATCACCACTGCATTCATGTCATAGTCGGCATTAATTTCACTCACAGGCAGGACATGGATCCGCTCGTTTTCCATCGCCAGGTTTTCGCCAATAACCATCCAGCGATGTCCCTTGCCTCGAGTGATTAGCTGCTGCGCGATTTCACGTGGGCCGCACAACGCATCTGTAACCATCCCCACCTTGTTATGTCGGGCCAGTTCATCGAAACAGACGCTGCGCCCGTGGCTACTGGTCAGCCACATATCGTTCATATCGATACCGGACTGCGCGCACAGATACTGCACCGCGCTAATACCGGGAATAATGCGTACCTGCCCGATGCCAAAATGCGCCACCATGCGCGTCCCAATGCCGTAGAACAGCGGATCGCCAGACGCCAGCACGACGACATGCTTATCCTTGTGCGCAGTTACCCAGTTCAGGAGCTCCGCGATATTGGCGCCAAGAGCAAACCGTTCACCGGTGAAATCCGGGAATTGCTGCAAATGCCGCTTTCCGCCGACCAGCACGTCAGCCGTTGCGACCGCTTCACGCGCCGCAGGCGTCATCAAATGCAAACCTGCGGGTCCCATTCCCACAACGGTTAACATTGCATCTCCTCAGCAATTTCTGCGATCGGGCGATTACTGCCAAGCACCTGATTGTCAAACGAGAACATGATGGCGTCGCAGGTCGGGGGATTTTTGGTAAAGCGCAACGTTTGCAGAACGCGCATACAGATCCGCTCCGCCAGATGGTTATAAATATGCTGAAAGCCGTACGCGTCGATGTGTTCCATCGCCGCTTCAGTAGTATCGCAGTCGCTGACCAGCCTCAGCAGTTCCAGCGGCGCGCCAAGCAACGCGAGATGGGCCACCAGCGTTTCCATGCGCGCATCGGCAATATGGCTGTGGGTATGGAAGATCCCCGCCGCGATTTTGATAAGTTTCCCGGGATGTCCCACCAGCACGATTTGCCGAAATCCCAGACGGACGGCTTCTTCAATCATGTAGCCGACAAAGTTGCTCATGGTGACCACAACCTGGGTGTCGATGCCCATCTGTTCACGCACAAAACGTTCACCGTGGTTTCCCGGCACCAGAACCACGCGATCCAGACCCGCCGCGCGTTTAATTTCCAGCTCCAGCGACAGCGAACGCTTCCAGCTCTCTTCCGACATTGGCGTGACGATACCCGTGGTGCCAATAATCGAAATACCGCCCAGAATGCCAAGCCGCGAGTTGTAAGTTTTTTGCGCCCGCTCTTCGCCTTCCGGCGCGAAGATTTCAATCTGCGCCCCACGATTTGGACCAATCGCTTCACGTACCGCCGACTCAATGGTCTGGCGAGGTGTGCGGTTAATCGCCGAGCTCCCCACCGGTAGACCGATCCCTTTGCGGGTAACCGTACCGACCCCTTCACCGCCCTGTAAGGCGATCACGCCACTATCATCTAACGTCACGCGGGCAAAAATCAGCATGCCATGCGTGGCATCGACATCATCGCCACCGTCTTTACGGATCGCGGCTATCGCCTGCTGCCCTTCGATATGCGGCGATTCGACGTTCAGGCACAGCGTCACCCCGGAAGGCGTCACGATGGAAACCTGATGGATCAGGTGCTGGCGCAATACCATCAGTGCCGCCACTTTTGCAGCCGCCGTCGCGCACGATCCCGTGGTATATCCTTTACGCAGCGCTTTGCCGTTGTGCCACACCGGCGTATCGAAGGCCTCGCTCATCGCGCCCCCTGCATGTGATAAAGCATGGCATTGACGATAGCAGCGGCGACGTTACTCCCCCCTTTACGTCCTAACGCAGCAATGGCCGGCAGGTTGCTTTGGGTCAGGGCATCTTTCGACTCTTCAGCACCAACGAACCCGACCGGTACACCAACCACACCGCTAACCGCAACATCATGCTCAAGCAGGCGGAACAGCGCTGTCGGCGCGTTGCCAAAAACAAACAGCTTTTCCCCCTCTTCTTTCACCGCAATATCGACAGCCGCCATTGAGCGGGTGATCCCCTGCTCTTTTGCCGTACGTACGACTCGTGGATCGCTGATATAGCAGCGGCACTCGCCGCCAAATTTTGCCAGCAGCGTTTTATTGATCCCGGAAAGGGCCATGGTGGTATCGGTATAAATCACGCTCGAACGGCTAAGCGCCGCGCAGAACTGCTCCAGCACATCACTGGAAAACCACAGAATGTCCAGCCAGTCGAAATCTGCCGTGGTGTGAATGACCCGCTTGATAATGGCTTCATGCAACGGACTGGCAAACTGATAGTCCGGACGGGTTTCACGGATAATCTCGCCTATAATGTCGAAACTTTTGGCCTCAATAGCCTGGGGTTGCTGGATATATTGCATAGTGTTGTCCTCAGGCTACACCGACCAGCAGCCACCGCAGCGCGATAAACAGCGCCAGTGCCAGCGTCGATGCCACCCACATCAATCGAATCGTATGGGAAATGTCGTCTACCGAAATGTCGCGTTGTGCATCACCAATCCACGGTTTCTCAACGCGCTCGCCAAAGTAGTCATTAGGGCCACCCAGACGAATACCTAATGCCCCGGCAACGGAGGCCTCCGACCACGCGCAGTTTGGGCTACTGTGGTTGTAGCGATCGCGCCAGCCGATCTGCAAAGCACGCGAACCGTCCTGACGGCATAAAAATGCAGCCACGCCCAGCAGCAGCCAGCTCAGTCTCGCAGGAATATAATTTGCGACATCATCCAGGCGCGCGCTGACCATACCGATAGCGCGGTATTTTTCATGTTTGTAACCCACCATGGAGTCAAGGGTATTTACCGCTTTGTAGGCCATCGCCAAAGGCGCGCCGCCGAGAAGAAGGAAAAACAGCGGCGCGATGATGCCATCAACGGTGTTTTCGGCCACGGTTTCCACCACGGCACGATTGATCTGCTGAGGTTGTAATTGCGAGGTATCGCGACCTACGATCCAAGATAACTTTTCCCGACTTGCGGCAAGGTTACCGGCACGCAACGGACGTTCGACATCCTGCGCGGCGTTCGCCAGACAGCGCCCCGCCAGCACGGTAAAGATCATCCAAACCTCTACCACCCAACCAAGCCAGGGATGAATAGAGTGCGCCAGCGCCAGTACGCCCCAGGACACAGCCCAGGTCAGGCCAACCACCACTACCCACATCGCCGCGCCACCAATGCGCAACGCACGATCGCTATGGCAGTAGCGCCGCACGACTCGCTGCATGGCAGAAATCAGATTGCCAATCCAGCGCACCGGATGCGGCCAGTTCTGCGGATCGCCGATAATAAAATCAAGCAGCCAGGCAACACACCACGCAAGGATCGTCATAGCGCGCTCCTCGCGGCTGCCAACCAATGGTTAAGCATCTGCGGACGTTGGGCAAAATGAACGTGTAGATAGCTGGCGAAAGTGTTACCCACCTGCCAGCCGCCGGACCAGGTCTGCAACGTTTTGCCATCGCGCACTTTGCGACAGTGCATCACCGCGGGAGTTTCAGGAATAAAATCTGAGTAGTGAAATTCATGCCCGCGCAGCACTTCGCCTTCTGCAGCTAACAAGGTTTGCTGCGCGGCCTGCGCCTCGCAGTAGCCAAATCGGGTCAGACGTTTCCCCATTTTGCTGTGACCGGGAATGATATCCGCCATCAACCAGCTATCACCGTGGCTGTCCTCCAGCGAACTGCCGAGATACATCAGCCCACCGCACTCGGCGTAAATCGCCACGCCGCGGTGATGTGCGGCTCGCAATTGCTTAAGCATCGGGACATTGCGGGCCAGAGCCGCAGCATGTAACTCAGGGTATCCGCCACCCAGCCAGATCATCTGACAATCAGGTAAACAGGTGTCGCGCAACGGGCTAAAACGCACAATCTTCAACCCCGTGCGTTCAAGCAAAGTAATATTGTCCGGGTAATAAAAGTTGAACGCTTCGTCATCAGCGATAGCAAGCGTTAGCCCTTCTCCAGCATCAGTATCGGGAAGCGTAGGCCATTCACCCGCAGGGAGGGTATTTAGCTGGCTTAATTTCAGTAGAGCATCGATATCCAGCGTCTGCTCCAGCGTCGCGGCAAAGGCCTGCCACGGCTGCTGATTGATAACAGATTCACGCGCGGTAACCAGCCCCAGATGACGCTCCGGAAGCGCAACGCCTTCCATACGGGGAACGTAGCCTAATACAGGAACGGAACAGTAACGCTCAATCGCCACCTTCAGCAGCTGATAATGCGTTTCGCTGTTGACCCGATTAACGATCACCCCGGCGATGTTCAGCGTGGGATCAAAATGCTGAAAACCCATTACCGTTGCGGCTATCGAGGTGGAAACAGCTTTACCATCAACCAGTAAGATGACCGGGCAACCTAACTGTTTGGCCATCGCGGCGGTACTGCAGTAGTTCGGGTCGGTACCATAACCGTCATACAACCCCATCACGCCTTCAATCACGGCGATATCGGCATGTTGCATCTGCTCGCGGAATAAAGCATTGAGAGTGGAAGCGGGAAGCATGAAGCTATCAAGATTGCGGGAAGCGGTACCGCATACCGCTGTATGCCAGCCGGTATCAAGGTAATCAGGCCCCACTTTGCAAGGCTGGACGCGTAAACCGCGTTTTTTCAACAAGCTCAACAAGCCCAGCGTCACCGTGGTTTTACCACAGCCGCTTCCGGTACCTGCAAGAACAAATGCGTGAAAATTGGCCGCCATACCCTGATCCTGTTCAGGGTGGTAGGGGTGTAGAGATACCCAGTCTCTCGACTGTATGCATCTGAACCACCCACTTCCCACCGAAGTTGTTGGTAGTCACTGACAGGCAGGTCTTCTGGCTTAGCGTCATCCTCACCCGTCCTTCCCAATCTTGCGATCAGTGGTCCATACGGGGTCGTCAGCATCACAGCAGCGGGGGCTGCGGGGGATTCTCACCCCCTTCCCTACCACAAATGTGGCAAACCTGTCAGTTCAGGAGCCTTAATTAAGCTCCCTGTTATGAGGTAAATTCACGACCTCATGACAATAATTCAA
This sequence comes from Citrobacter sp. wls717, assembly GCF_005280955.1. NCBI lineage: Bacteria > Pseudomonadati > Pseudomonadota > Gammaproteobacteria > Enterobacterales > Enterobacteriaceae > Citrobacter > Citrobacter sp. wls717. The sequence continues at coordinate 45,050 of NZ_SZWW01000053.1, read as the reverse complement.
TTTAATATCTTTCCGGATTCATTCAGCCAATTATCTGGCATAAACCCACTTATTCACATGTTCACATTTTGAATGAAAGTGTCAGCAAAGAATAAAGAAAGTCAGGCATACAGACACTGTATCTCATCACAAAAATAAAAACTGGTGCAGTTTATCCCTCTAATACTATTATTTTGTTGCGCTATGACAATTTATTGACTGCTGTTGTTACTTTTCATTTTATAATTACTGACATAGCGCCCGATATCAAAAATCGGCAATAGCAAAATATTGCTATTTAAGCGGACTCACCGCGTGAAATGACATTTATTTGCTGGCGAAATGCCTGCGGCGTAACCTGATACGTCTGGCGGAATACTTTGCAGAAATAGCTGGTTTGTGAAAAGCCTAAATTACGCGCAATGCTGGCTATGCTCCAGTCACTATGACAGAGCAACTCTTTGGCACTCGCCATTCGCTGTTGATTTACCCAAGCGTTAAACCCGATACCCTGATATTTTTTGAACAATTTACTGAAATAGTAAGGGCTAAGGTAAACATGAGACGCAACATCTTCCAGGCGTAACTCATCTGACAAATGCGCATCAATATAGCGCAGCGCTTTTTTCATTTTGCTGTCGTGAGGATTCGGCGTTCGGTTGGCGCGTACTGGCTCTGCCTGCTGCGGGTTGTCTTTGATAACCACAAAATTTAGTTGTTTTTTAAGGCAATTTTCCACGATGAGCTTTAGCAGATCCGCCGAGGCGATAACGCGCGAATAGTCCATCTCCGGCACATTACGAAATTCACTGAGCAGTTCGGGATCGGCTTGCCAGCGGTCATCGACGTTCAGGATATCCACCAGGCCGACATCGTTACTTAAACGCACCTGACCACACAATACGAACCCAACCAGGTGACCCGCAATTACCAGCGGAATTGAAAAGTCGGTAAGCCCCGCGTGGCAGCGATAGATGCAGGGTTGATCGGATTTTGAAGCTTCCAGCCCGCCACAGCGATCGCTCATACGACAACGGGTACTGTGCTGAGGATGCTGGCGCATCAACTGACAAAAAGGGGTGAAATTAAAAAGCTCAGAAATTTCATCACCGTGAATATTGACAACCACAACAGCCAGACTGGTGGCCTGCGCAAAATCCTGTGCGATTTTATTAATGAGTTCTGAGTTCAGGGCACTCGCAGAAATCATGATAAAACCTCTCAGTTAATTTATTGTTATAAATAAAACATACTATTTACACATCCAGTTTCATCTCGCTTTCCTGGGCGCTGATGAAAGTCAGCATCGAACATAACAAAAGTCTCCCATTGTGGGGAGACTTTTTCAGCGGTTCAGGAAACCGGATCACGAAAACAGTTTTTACGCTTTAAAAATAAACATCTTCCGTGAAGCTAGCTCTCATTTTTCTCCAGTTTACACGTATTACACGGTAAATTTTTGCCAATAAAATAACGATAAATTGCTGCGCCCGCGCACGCACCGATGATGGGGGCCACAATCGGTACGATGAAATAAGGGATATCACGCCCGCCAGTCATCGCCACATCTCCCCACCCGGCCATCCATGCAAATAATTTTGGACCGAAATCACGTGCCGGGTTCATCGCAAATCCGGTGAGCGGCCCGGTAGATGCACCGAGAACAGCCACCAGAATGCCAATCAATAAAGGCGCCAATGGCCCTCTGGGGACGCCATTACCGTCATCGGTAAGTGCCATGATCATGCCCATCAGAATGGAAGTGATCACTACTTCAACCAGCGCAGCCTGCCAGACGCTGAGCGCCGCCGCTGGATAAGTACTAAAAATACTGGCCAGTTGCAGGCTTTCAAGGCTGCCACGCACCATTTGATGGGCAGACTCATACTCGGTAAATAGACTTCCGTACAGCAGATAGGCTAGCAACGCGCCGCCAAAGGCACCCGCAACCTGCGCTACGGTGTATGGCACAACTTTGCGCCCCGGAAAACAGGCAAATAACCACAGGGCGATGGTGATTGCAGGATTGAGATGCGCGCCAGAAATCCCCGCTGTCAGGTAAACGGCAAGCGAGATCCCCAACCCCCATATGATGCAGATCTCCCATAATCCCAAACTGGCGCCCGCGACTTTAAGTGCGCTCAGGCATCCGATGCCAAAAAACAAAAACAGCCCGGTACCCAAAAACTCAGCAATGCATTGCGCTTTTAGTGAATCGTTCATTGTGACACCTTCTAAGCAGAGTTCGTGTCTTTACCAGCGGACTCCTTGCTGGTACGTAGAATACTTCAAGGCTTACTATAAAAAGCCGTATCGGCAAAATGTTGGCAATCTGAAGGCGGCATGCCCCTCAAAATCGTGCTGAGATAGCAAATTCTTGCTATCACTTTTATTAAAACAGGCGAGAACACAGGAAAATCCACTATTAGTGGTACATTTGTGAAACGATAAAATATTGCTATTGGCAGAATTATGTTTTCAGACAATCATCACATTTTCATTTTTCCGCATAGCAAATGCTATTCTTAATGTCACTAACAAAAGTGTAAATACGGAATTAACATAACCAAATATTCATATTATAAAAACAAAGAATAACTATTAAAAACAAAAAGATAAAATAAAACACAGCAATTTTATATCACCATAACCTCACTATTTTTTTCATTCATACTTTCAACTCAGCCATTCTTTTTCCTCGCTTCTTTTTATAGTCATGAATATCGGGACAACCCAGGCGAGGTCTTTATGCAACAAGAAGCGTTAGGAATGGTAGAAACCAAAGGCTTAACTGCAGCCATAGAGGCCGCAGATGCAATGGTGAAGTCAGCCAATGTAATGCTGGTCGGCTACGAAAAAATTGGTTCGGGGCTGGTAACCGTTATTGTCCGCGGCGATGTCGGCGCAGTCAAAGCAGCAACAGATGCCGGCGCCGCCGCAGCCCGTAATGTGGGAGAAGTGAAAGCCGTACACGTTATCCCGCGCCCTCATACCGATGTAGAAAAAATCTTACCGAAGGGAATTAGCTAATGAGCAGCAATGAGCTGGTTGAACAGATCATGGCGCAGGTGATTGCTCGCGTGGCAACCCCAGAACAGCAGGCTATCCCTGAAAATAATCACCCAACACGAGAAACGGCTATGGCAGAGAAAAGCTGCAGTTTAACGGAGTTTGTCGGTACCGCGATCGGCGACACCGTCGGTCTGGTAATCGCCAACGTAGACAGCGCCTTACTGGACGCGATGAAACTTGAAAAACGTTATCGCTCCATTGGCATCCTTGGCGCCCGTACTGGCGCGGGTCCGCACATTATGGCCGCCGATGAAGCGGTAAAAGCAACAAATACGGAAGTCGTCAGTATTGAATTACCACGAGATACCAAAGGCGGCGCGGGCCACGGCTCGCTGATTATCCTCGGCGGCAACGATGTTTCCGACGTGAAACGCGGAATTGAGGTTGCGCTGAAAGAGCTGGATCGCACCTTTGGCGATGTTTATGCCAACGAAGCCGGTCACATCGAGATGCAATACACCGCCCGCGCCAGCTACGCGCTGGAAAAAGCCTTTGGCGCGCCGATTGGCCGTGCCTGTGGCGTGATTGTCGGCGCGCCAGCCTCCGTGGGTGTCCTGATGGCTGATACTGCGCTGAAATCCGCCAATGTAGAAGTTGTAGCCTACAGCTCCCCGGCCCATGGCACCAGCTTCAGCAACGAAGCCATTCTGGTCATCTCTGGTGATTCCGGCGCCGTTCGTCAGGCTGTTATCTCCGCCCGTGAAATCGGTAAAACCGTACTCGGGACCCTCGGCTCAGAGCCGAAAAACGATCGTCCGTCCTATATCTGATATCAGTGAGGCTGATTCATGAGATCGAAAAGATTTGAAGCACTGGCGAAACGCCCTGTGAATCAGGATGGTTTCGTTAAGGAGTGGATCGAAGAAGGCTTCATTGCGATGGAAAGCCCGAACGACCCTAAACCATCGATTAAAATCGTCAACGGTACTGTGACTGAACTGGACGGCAAATCCGCCAGTGAATTTGACTTAATTGACCATTTCATTGCCCGCTACGGCATTAACCTGGCGCGCGCTGAAGAAGTCATGGCAATGGACTCGGTCAAACTGGCCAATATGCTTTGCGACCCTAACGTGAAGCGCAAAGATATCGTGCCGCTGACCACCGCCATGACACCAGCAAAAATTGTCGAAGTGGTGTCCCATATGAACGTCGTCGAGATGATGATGGCCATGCAGAAAATGCGTGCTCGTCGAACTCCGTCTCAACAGGCGCACGTCACTAACGTCAAAGATAACCCGGTACAGATTGCCGCTGACGCCGCAGAAGGCGCATGGCGCGGATTTGACGAACAGGAAACGACCGTTGCCGTCGCACGCTACGCGCCATTTAACGCCATTGCCTTGTTAGTCGGTTCACAGGTTGGACGCCCTGGCGTGTTAACTCAGTGCTCTCTGGAAGAAGCAACCGAACTTAAGCTCGGCATGCTGGGCCACACATGCTACGCGGAAACTATCTCCGTCTATGGTACAGAACCCGTCTTTACCGACGGCGACGACACACCATGGTCGAAAGGCTTCCTCGCCTCTTCCTACGCCTCTCGCGGCCTGAAAATGCGCTTTACTTCCGGCTCTGGCTCTGAAGTTCAGATGGGTTATGCCGAAGGTAAATCGATGCTTTATCTGGAAGCCCGCTGCATTTACATCACCAAAGCCGCTGGCGTGCAGGGTTTGCAAAACGGCTCAGTAAGCTGCATCGGCGTACCTTCTGCCGTGCCGTCCGGTATTCGTGCGGTTCTGGCCGAAAACCTGATCTGTTCTTCTCTGGATCTGGAATGCGCCTCCAGCAACGACCAGACCTTTACCCACTCGGATATGCGTCGTACCGCGCGTCTGCTGATGCAGTTCCTGCCAGGTACTGACTTCATCTCTTCCGGTTATTCCGCGGTGCCGAACTACGACAACATGTTCGCCGGTTCCAACGAAGATGCTGAAGACTTTGACGACTACAACGTTATCCAGCGCGACCTGAAAGTGGACGGTGGCCTGCGTCCGGTTCGAGAAGAAGATGTTATCGCCATTCGTAACAAAGCGGCCCGCGCGCTGCAGGCTGTGTTTGCCGGGATGGGATTACCGCCAATCACTGATGAAGAAGTGGAAGCTGCGACTTACGCTCACGGATCGAAAGATATGCCAGAGCGCAACATCGTTGAAGACATCAAATTTGCACAAGAGATCATCAGTAAAAATCGCAACGGTCTTGAAGTGGTAAAAGCGCTTGCTCAGGGCGGGTTTACCGATGTTGCGCAGGACATGCTCAACATCCAGAAAGCCAAGTTAACCGGGGATTATCTGCATACCTCCGCCATTATCGTTGGCGACGGACAGGTGCTATCCGCAGTAAATGACGTCAATGACTATGCCGGTCCGGCAACAGGTTATCGCCTGCAAGGCGAACGCTGGGAAGAGATCAAAAACATCCCTGGCGCACTTGATCCCAACGAACTTGGCTAAGGGGTGAAAAATGGAAATTAATGAAAAGCTGCTGCGCCAGATAATTGAAGACGTGCTGTCTGAAATGCAGACCGGCGACAAACCCGTCTCATTCCACGCATCGACAGCGGCAAGCGCGCCGCAGGCCGCAGCGATACAGGGCGAAAGTTTTCTGACTGAGATTGGCGAAGCTAAACAAGGTCAGCAGCAAGACGAAGTGATTATTGCCGTAGGTCCAGCGTTCGGGCTCTCACAAACCGTCAATATCGTCGGGATCCCGCATAAGAATATCTTGCGCGAAGTGATTGCCGGGATTGAAGAGGAAGGCATTAAAGCACGCGTTATCCGCTGCTTTAAATCCTCTGATGTCGCGTTTGTCGCCGTGGAAGGCAACCGTCTGAGTGGTTCCGGGATCTCTATCGGCATCCAGTCAAAAGGCACCACGGTTATCCACCAACAGGGATTACCGCCGCTTTCTAATCTGGAACTGTTCCCTCAGGCGCCGCTTCTGACGCTGGAAACCTATCGTCAGATCGGTAAAAACGCCGCGCGTTATGCCAAGCGTGAATCTCCGCAACCGGTCCCTACTCTGAATGACCAGATGGCTCGACCTAAGTACCAGGCGAAATCGGCCATTCTGCACATTAAAGAGACCAAATATGTCGTGACGGGCAAAAACCCGCAGGAACTGCGCGTGGCGCTTTGATAAAGGATAACTCCATGAATACCGACGCAATTGAATCGATGGTTCGGGATGTGCTGAGCCGGATGAACAGCCTGCAAGGCGAGTCCGCAACTCCGGTTGCGGCAAGTTCATCAGCACATACCGCGAAAGTCACGGATTACCCTCTTGCGAATAAACATCCTGAGTGGGTAAAAACCGCGACCAACAAAACCCTGGATGACTTCACGCTCGAAAATGTTCTGAGCAACAAGGTGACGGCACAGGACATGCGCATCACCCCCGAAACGCTGCGCCTGCAGGCGGAAATCGCCAAAGATGCCGGGCGTGACAGGCTGGCGATGAACTTTGAGCGCGCCGCAGAGCTAACCGCTGTACCTGACGATCGCATCCTGGAGATCTACAACGCGCTACGCCCGTATCGCTCGACTAAAGATGAGCTGATGGCTATCGCTGACGATCTCGAAAATCGTTATCAGGCAAAGATCTGTGCGGCTTTCGTTCGTGAAGCGGCTGCGCTGTATGTTGAGCGTAAAAAACTCAAAGGCGACGACTAACTCAGGGACAGGATCATGCGATATATAGCTGGCATTGACATAGGTAACTCATCAACGGAAGTCGCTTTGGCTACCCTGGATGAGTCTGGCGCGCTGTGTATTATCAACAGCGCCCTGGCAGAAACCACCGGGATAAAAGGCACATTGCGTAATGTGTTTGGCATTCAGGAGGCACTTACGCTGGCAGCAAAAAACGCCGGCATCAATGTCAGCGATATTTCGCTCATCCGTATTAACGAAGCCACTCCGGTCATTGGCGACGTGGCGATGGAAACAATCACCGAAACCATCATCACTGAATCCACCATGATCGGCCATAACCCTAAAACGCCGGGCGGTGTCGGGCTGGGTGTTGGCATTACTATTACGCCGGAAGAGCTGCTCAGCCGTCCGGCGGATACACCTTATATTCTGGTGGTGTCATCAGCATTTGATTTCGCCGATGTCGCCACGATGATTAATGCCTCGGTACGCGCCGGATACCAGTTAACTGGCGTAATTTTGCAGCAAGACGATGGCGTGTTAGTCAGCAATCGTCTGACTCACCCCCTGCCCATCGTGGATGAAGTGCTTCATATCGACCGTATCCCATTGGGTATGTTAGCTGCTATTGAGGTCGCGGTTCCCGGAAAGGTCATTGAAACGCTTTCTAACCCCTACGGGATTGCAACTGTCTTTGGTCTCAATGCCGACGAGACTAAAAACATTGTCCCGATGGCGCGCGCGCTGATCGGCAACCGCTCTGCCGTGGTGGTGAAAACGCCGTCAGGCGATGTGAAAGCACGAGCCATTCCCGCCGGGAATCTGGAGCTACAGTCACAAGGGCGTACCGTACGCGTCGACGTTGCAGCAGGCGCTGACGCGATTATGAAAGCCGTTGGCGAGTGCCCGAAACTGGATAACGTTACCGGCGAAGCGGGGACCAATATTGGCGGCATGCTGGAACATGTACGCCAGACAATGGCTGAATTAACTAACAAACCCAGTCAGGAAATCTTTATTCAGGATCTACTGGCGGTTGATACCTCGGTTCCCGTCAGCGTGACCGGTGGACTTGCCGGTGAGTTTTCGCTGGAACAGGCTGTCGGTATTGCCTCAATGGTGAAATCAGATCGCCTGCAAATGGCAATGATTGCCCAGGAGATCACGCAAAAGCTCAACATTGATGTCCAGGTTGGCGGGGCTGAAGCCGAAGCGGCCATTCTCGGGGCCTTAACCACTCCGGGTACGACGCGACCACTGGCTATTCTGGATCTCGGTGCGGGATCGACCGACGCCTCCATCATCAACCCGAAAGGCGAAATTATTGCCACACACCTGGCGGGTGCGGGCGATATGGTCACGATGATTATTGCCCGTGAACTGGGGCTGGATGACCGTTATCTGGCCGAAGAGATCAAAAAGTACCCGCTGGCGAAAGTTGAGAGCTTGTTCCATCTTCGCCACGAAGATGGCAGCGTTCAGTTCTTCCCTGAGCCTCTTCCGCCAACGGTTTTTGCCCGCGTGTGCGTAGTAAAACCTGATGAGCTGGTGCCCCTGCCAGGCGAACTGGCGCTGGAGAAAGTACGGGCCATTCGCCGCAGCGCCAAGGAGCGCGTTTTTGTCACCAACGCGCTCAGAGCGTTACGTCAGGTGAGTCCGACCGGGAACATTCGGGATATTCCCTTTGTGGTGCTGGTTGGTGGCTCGTCCCTGGATTTCGAAGTACCGCAACTTGTAACCGATGCGCTGGCGCATTATCGCCTGGTTGCCGGGCGCGGCAACATTCGTGGCACCGAGGGTCCGCGCAATGCGGTCGCGACCGGGCTGATTCTCTCCTGGCACAAGGCGTTCGCTCATGGAAAGTAATCTCAACACGCCCGCTATCGTTATCTTCACCACCGGTGACTGTGCTGACACCTGGAACGACGTGCTGCTGGGTATTGAAGAAGAAGGGATCCCGTTTGTGATTCAGGAGAACCATTCAGCCGACGTTATCCACAACGCATGGCTCGCGGCATGCCAGTCGCCGCTGCTGGTTGGCATTGGCTGCAGTCGCGAAAAACTGGTCGTGCACTACAAAAATCTACCCGCGTCAGCGCCGCTTTTTACGCTGATGTATCAACAAGATAACCACGCTCGTCGCAGCATCGGTAATAACGCTGCGCGGCTGGTTAAAGGCATTCCATTCCGGGAATGCCACTCATAACCCACAGGAGACAAGCAGTATGAATAACGCACTGGGACTGGTTGAAACAAAAGGGCTTGTCGGCGCTATTGAAGCCGCTGATGCCATGGTGAAATCCGCAAACGTGCAGTTGGTCGGTTACGAAAAAATCGGCTCAGGCCTGATCACCGTTATGGTCCGTGGTGATGTCGGTGCGGTGAAAGCCGCAGTAGATGCAGGAAGCGCAGCTGCAAGCGCCGTTGGCGAGGTGAAATCCTGCCACGTTATCCCGCGTCCGCACAGCGACGTTGAAGCCATTTTACCTAAATCCGCATAAGTCGTTGCAACCAAGGAGCACAGCGTGAAGCAATCACTGGGATTACTCGAAGTTAGTGGTCTGGCATTAGCCATCAGTTGCGCGGACGTCATGGCGAAAGCCGCCTCCATCACGCTGGTGGGCCTCGAAAAAACCAACGGTTCAGGCTGGACGGTGATCAAGATAATCGGGGATGTGGCCTCCGTGCAGGCGGCCATTTCTACCGGTGTCAGTTTCGCGGACCAACGCGATGGGCTGGTGGCTCACAAAGTCATTTCCAGACCAGGGGACGGAATCCTGTCACATAGCGTTACACCGGAACCAGAGCCAACACCCGACCCCATCCATGTCGAGCCGCAAGAAGAGATGTTGGCGGACAGTACAGCGTCCGAAGCGCCGCAAAATGCGGAGTTGATTAGCTGCAATCTGTGCCTTGACCCAGCCTGTACCCGCCAGAAAGGTGAGCCTCGATCTCTTTGTCTGCACTCTGGCAAACGAGGTAAAGCGTGATGGATAAACAGCAACTCAAGTCAACGGTCACCAAAGTTCTGGATGAAATGCGCGGGCGCCCTATTCCGCTGGGGATCTCTAATCGTCATATTCATCTTTGTACTGAAGATTACGTCCGTTTGTTTCCCAATCAGCCTATCAGCAAGAAAAAAGGGCTATTGCAGCCCGGACAATACGCTGCAGAGCAAACCGTCACGCTGGTTGGACCTAAAGGACAGTTAAAAAATGTGCGTTTACTCGGCCCGCTACGAAGCGCTAGTCAGGTTGAAATTTCACGCACCGATGCCCGTACGCTAGGTATTGCTGCCCCGCTGCGTATGTCGGGCAATATCCAGGGCACGCCGGGTATTCGCCTTGTCAGTCCATTTGCTGAACTGGACTTAACATCCGGCGTTATCGTTGCTCAACGGCATATCCATATGTCGCCGCTCGATGCCCTGATTCTGCGGGTTTCCCATGGTGATAAAGTCTCGGTCGCCATTAATGGCGATGAACGCCGGCTGATTTTCGATAACGTCGCCGTACGCGTTTCGCCGGATATGCGCCTTGAGATGCATATTGATACCGACGAAGCCAATGCCGCAGGGGCGGATAATCCCCAGGCATTCGCCACACTGGTGACTTCACAATGAACAACGAACTGCTGCAACGCATTATCGAGGAGGTTGTTTCCCGATTAAAAAAACGCGCGGCAAGCACGATCTCCCTCAGCGTCGCGCAGTTACGGGAAATAGACCCACGGATACTATGCTGCCAATACTCGTCACTGCACATTTTGCAGGCTGACCTGCTCCTGCTGGAGCAAATTGTCGAAAGCAGCTCTGCCAATATGTCGGTAGTCACGATCCACGAAGCGCTGGCATGCGGAGTCCGCGTGAAAATTTCACTACATCACCAATTGTTACCCGCAGTACCCGTGAAAAAACTCGCGCGTCTGCCGCTGGAGTTTGGTGACGAACTGGGGCGAGCCATCGTTCTGCATCCTGACAAACTTCTCAGTTACGCCGACGTCGCCCAATTGCACAATGCGGTTTTAGTGCTACGCCGTCGATGCGTCGTCACTGCGCTGGCTCAGGAAACTGTCAGTACGCGAAATGTCCAATTAATTAAGCAGGAGTGAGCTATGCATCTGGCACGGGTTACAGGCGTTGTTGTCTCTACGCAAAAGTCCCCCTCCCTGGTCGGGAAAAAGCTGTTGCTGGTACGTCGGGTGAGTGCTGACGGAGAGCTGCCAGCCTCCCCGACGACCGGGGACGAAGTCGCCGTTGATTCTGTCGGCGCGGGAACCGGCGAACTGGTTTTACTCAGCAGCGGCTCCAGTGCCCGGCACGTTTTCTCCGGCCCAAATGAGGCCATCGATCTGGCTATTGTCGGCATTGTCGACACGCTTTCTCGTTAGGAGGAACTATGGCGATTTATACCCGCACTGGCGATGCCGGCACAACTGCCCTCTTTACCGGGCAACGCGTAAGCAAAACGCATCCGCGCGTCGAGGCTTACGGGACGCTGGACGAACTCAATGCGGCGCTTAGCCTGTGTATTTGTGCGGCGAAAAGCCCGCAGCACCGCCAGTTACTTGAAAACATTCAACTGCAGCTTTTTTGGTTCAGCGCCGAACTCGCCAGCGAGAGCGAACAACCAAACCCAGAGCAGCGCTACATCAGTTCAGAAGAAATTGCAGCGCTGGAAACCGCCATCGATACCGCGATGGGGAGAGTACCGTCGCTGCGCAGCTTTATTTTACCGGGCCGCAGCGAAGCGGCCAGCCGTCTGCATTTTGCCCGTACGCTGGCTCGCCGCGCAGAGAGGCGACTGGTGGAGCTTTCTGCCGATATCGCCGTCAGACATGTGCTGATGCGTTACATCAATCGTCTGTCCGACTGCTTATATGCGCTCGCACGGGCAGAAGATCATGACGCCCATCAAAACGACATTATTCAGAAAGTGGCTGAGCGTTATCTCGCCGCCATCCGTACATCAGCCACAAAGGAGCCGACTATGTCTCTGTCTTTTCAGGAGCTCCATCAACTGACTCGCGCTGCGGTGACGAGAGCAGAAGAACTTCAGGTTCCGGTAGTCATCAGCATTGTTGATGCGAACGGGACCCAAACGGTGACCTGGCGTATGCCTGACGCATTGCTCGTCAGTAGCGAACTGGCACCCAAAAAAGCCTGGACCGCCGTGGCGATGAAAACCGCCACGCATGAATTAACGTCAGCGGTGCAACCAGGCGCGGCGCTTTACGGTCTGGAAAGCCATATGCAGGGAAAAGTCGTCACTTTTGGTGGCGGATACGCATTATGGCGAGAGGGTCTACTCCTTGGGGGTCTTGGCATCAGCGGGGGAAGCGTTGAACAGGATATGGACATTGCAGAAACGGCCATTGCGGCGATTAACGTGAGAACACATCAATGAATACTTCAGAACTTGAAACCCTCATCCGTAACATTTTGAGTGAACAACTCGCCCCGGCAAAAACAGAAACCAAAGGAAACGGAATTTTTCCGTCCGTGGGTGAAGCTATCGAAGCCGCGCATCAGGCTTTTTTACGTTACCAGCAATCGCCATTAAAAACCCGCAGTGCCATCATTCACGCCCTGCGAGAAGAACTGACCCCTCATCTTGCTTCCCTGGCCGCTGAGAGCGCAGCTGAAACAGGAATGGGCAACAAAGAGGATAAATTCCTCAAGAATAAAGCTGCGCTGGACAATACTCCAGGGATCGAAGATCTCACCACCACGGCACTGACCGGTGATGGCGGCATGGTGTTATTCGAGTATTCACCGTTTGGCGTGATTGGCTCCGTCGCCCCCAGTACCAACCCGACGGAAACCATAATTAACAACAGCATCAGTATGCTGGCTGCGGGGAACAGCGTTTATTTTAGCCCGCATCCGGGCGCTAAAGTGGTCTCACTGAAACTGATTGCCATGATTGAGGATATTGTTTTCCGCTGCTGCGGGATCCGGAATCTTGTCGTCACGGTCACAGAACCCACTTTTGAGGCTACCCAGCAGATGATGGCACACCCTAAAATCGCAGTTCTGGCGATTACCGGTGGCCCAGGTATTGTTGCTATGGGTATGAAAAGCGGGAAAAAAGTCATTGGCGCAGGCGCAGGCAACCCTCCCTGTATTGTCGATGAAACAGCCGACCTGGTTAAGGCGGCGGAAGATATCATCAACGGCGCATCTTTTGATTACAACCTCCCCTGCATTGCTGAGAAGAGCCTGATTGTTGTTAGTGCCGTTGCCGAACGCCTGGTTCAACAAATGCAGTCTTTTGGCGCACTGCTTCTCACGAGCGAAGAGGTAGACAAACTGCGGGCAGTCTGTTTGCCCGAAGGCATGGCCAATAAAAAGCTGGTAGGAAAAAGCCCGGCCACCTTACTGGAAGCCGCAGGAATACCTGTTCCGGCAAAAGCGCCTCGATTACTGATAGGTATCGTCAAGGCTGACGATCCGTGGGTTACCAGCGAGCAGCTAATGCCAATGCTCCCCATCGTCACGGTGAGCGATTTTGACAGTGCGTTAACGTTGGCTCTGAAAGTTGAAGAGGGATTGCATCACACCGCCATTATGCATTCACAGAATGTGTCGCGTTTGAATCTTGCCGCACGCACGCTTCAGACCTCCATTTTTGTGAAAAATGGCCCCTCTTACGCCGGGATTGGCGTGGGTGGTGAAGGCTTTACCACTTTCACAATTGCGACGCCGACCGGTGAAGGAACAACATCGGCACGTACTTTCGCACGTTCTCGTCGTTGCGTGCTGACAAACGGTTTTTCTATTCGCTAATGGGGCCGTTATGAAAAGCTTTTCACTGCAAACTCGATTATTCAGCGGCCAGGGAAGCCTGGATGTGCTCAAGCGTTTCACGAATAAGCATATCTGGATTATCTGCGATGGTTTTCTGGCGCGTTCTCCTGTGATTGAAAAGCTGCGCAACACGCTTCCTGCGGATAATCGCATCAGCATTTTCAGCGATATTACCCCCGACCCAACCATTAGCACGGTGGTGCAAGGGATTGCGCAAATGCAGTCCCTGCGACCGGATGTTGTCATTGGTTTTGGCGGAGGCTCAGCGCTGGATGCCGCGAAAGCCATCGTTTGGTTCAGCCGACAGTTCGGTATTGAAATCGAAACCTGTGTTGCTATTCCCACCACCAGCGGCACAGGCTCGGAAGTGACCAGCGCCTGCGTGATTAGCGATCCGGATAAAGGCATTAAATATCCCTTGTTTGATAATGCGCTTTACCCGGATATGGCCATCCTCGATCCAACGCTGGTTGTCAGCGTACCTCCTGCCATCACCGCGAATACCGGCATGGACGTCCTGACACATGCGCTGGAGGCTTACGTGTCCACGAAGGCCAGCGACTTTACCGACGCGCTGGCGGAAAAAGCGGCACAAATCGTCTTCCAGTACCTTCCCGTCGCCGTCAGCAAAGGCGAGTGTCTGGCAACCAGGGGGAAAATGCACAACGCGTCAACGCTCGCAGGAATGGCATTTAGCCAGGCGGGGTTGGGTATAAACCATGCGATTGCCCATCAGTTGGGCGGCCAGTTTCATCTGCCCCACGGACTTGCCAATGCACTGCTGCTGACCCCTGTTATTCATTTTAATGCCCGCGCCCCCAGGGCCGCGAAGCGCTATGCCCGTTTCGCTAAAGCCTGCCATTTATGCCCGGATAACGCGAACGATACGGCTGCGCTGAATGCGCTCATTCATCACATTGAGCTTCTCAAAAAACAGTGTGCGTTACCTTCTTTCGTTGACGCACTCAAAGACGGAAAGCAAAACTGGTCACAGCGTATACCGTCGATGGTTCAGGCAGCGCTGGCTGATGTCACGCTGCAAACCAATCCTCGTGTTGCCGACGCCAGTGCCATGCAGGAACTGCTTGAGGAATTATTATGAATACAGCCATGACGGCAGAGTCCACGCTTTATGATGCGCAGACGATACGCGAACGCGTTCGGGCTGCTGGCGTTGTTGGAGCCGGCGGTGCTGGCTTTCCTGCGTACGTAAAATTACAGGCGCAGGTCGATACATTTCTGGTGAATGCCGCCGAATGTGAACCGATGTTAAAAGTTGACCAGCAATTGATGAGCGCCCAGGCAGGTCGACTTATTCGCGGCGTTAAATATGCCATGACGGCTACCGGAGCCAGTGCCGGTATTATTGCGCTCAAAGAAAAATACCTGAAGGCTATCAATGCGTTAGCTCCTCTGCTACCTGCCGATATCCGGTTACACATTTTACCTGATGTCTACCCGGCCGGTGACGAGGTGCTGACCATCTGGATGGCAACAGGCCGGAGGGTCCCACCTGCCGCACTGCCGGTCAGCGTCGGCGTGGTGGTTAATAACGTCCAGACCGTGCTCAACATCGCCAGAGCGGTTGAACAGCAATATCCCGTTACCCGTCGTACGTTGACCGTCAACGGCGCAGTAGCCAAACCCATCACACTCACTGTCCCTATCGGGATGTCACTTCGCGAGGTGCTGGCGCTGGCGGGAGGCGCAACCGTTGACGATCCAGGATTTATTAATGGCGGCCCGATGATGGGCGGTCTGATTACCTCCCTGGATACCCCCGTCAGCAAGACCACCGGTGGGTTGCTGGTTTTACCAAAATCTCATGCGCTGATTCAGCGGCGAATGCAGGATGAACGCACCGTGCTTTCCGTCGCAAAAACCGTATGCGAGCAGTGCCGTTTGTGTACGGATTTGTGCCCAAGGCACTTAATCGGCCATGAATTATCACCACATCTGCTGGTTCGCGCGGTTAATTATCAGCAGGCGGCCACACCACAGCTGCTGCTCACGGCACTGACCTGTTCAGAATGCAATGTCTGTGAAAGCGTTGCCTGTCCGGTTGGAATATCGCCGATGCGAATCAACCGTATGCTTAAACGCGAACTACGGGCGCTCAACCATCGTTATGAAGGGCCGCTAAATCCTGAGGATGAAATGGCGAAGTACCGGTTGATCCCGGTTAAGCGCCTTATCACCAAACTGGGTCTTAGCGACTGGTATCACGATGCGCCACTGGCTGAGACTGATTTTTCCACCGATGAAACGACGCTGTTGCTACGCCAGCATATTGGCGCCAGCGCCATCCCATGTGTGCAGCAAGGCGATCGCGTTGTTCGCGGTCAATTCGTTGCCGATGTGCCGACGGGCGCATTAGGTGCGCCTGTCCACGCCAGTATTGACGGTATTGTCAGCGAAATCACTGAGCAATCCATCACGGTAATAAGAGGTTAATCATGTCTCAGGCTATAGGGATCTTAGAACTCACCAGCATTGCCAAAGGAATGGAAGCTGGCGATGCCATGTTAAAAAGCGCGAATGTGAATTTACTGGTCAGCAAGACCATCTGCCCGGGAAAATTCCTGCTCATGCTCGGTGGTGACGTAGGCGCAGTACAACAGGCGATAGCCACTGGTACATCTCTTGCTGGCGATATGCTCGTCGACAGTCTGGTACTGCCTAATATTCATGCCAGCGTACTCCCGGCAATCAGCGGGTTAAATAGCGTGGATAAGCGTCAGGCCGTCGGGATTGTTGAAACATGGAGCGTGGCGGCTTGTATCTGTGCTGCGGATCGCGCTGTTAAAGCTTCCAACGTCACATTGGTGCGCGTGCACATGGCATTTGGTATTGGCGGCAAATGCTACATGGTTGTCGCTGGCGATGTATCCGATGTGAATAACGCAGTAACGGTTGCCAGTGAAAGCGCAGGTGAAAAAGGCCTGTTGGTTTATCGCTCCGTTATACCTCGCCCGCATGAAAGCATGTGGCGGCAGATGGTGGAGGGATAATGGAAAGACAGCCCACCACGGATCGTATGATCCAGGAATATGTTCCTGGCAAGCAGGTCACGCTGGCGCATCTTATCGCCAATCCCGGAAAAGATTTGTTCAAGAAGCTGGGGTTACAGGATTCAGTATCCGCAATCGGGATTTTGACGATTACCCCCAGCGAAGCCTCAATTATCGCCTGCGATATCGCCACGAAATCCGGGGCGGTAGAGATTGGTTTTCTCGACCGATTTACCGGCGCAGTGGTACTGACGGGCGACGTCTCCGCCGTTGAGTACGCGCTGAAACAGGTAACCCGAACGCTGGGCGAAATGATGCGTTTTACCGCTTGCCCCATCACCCGGACGTAATCTCATGAAACGCATCATGCTAATCGGACCCAGCCAGTGCGGAAAAACGTCGCTCACACAATGCATGCGGGGAGAAGCGCTTCACTATCAGAAGACCCAGGCCATAGTCTGGTCGCCCACAGCGATAGATACACCGGGCGAATATCTTGAAAACCGCTGTCTGTATAGTGCGCTGCTGGCCAGCTCCTGTGAAGCAGACATCATCGCGCTGGTCCTCAATGCTGACGCGCCGTGGTCGCCATTTTCTCCCGGTTTCACAGGCCCAATGAACCGACCCGTCATTGGCCTCGTCACTAAAGCCGATTTAGCCAATCCGCAGCGCATTTCCCTCGTTGAGAGCTGGTTAGTCGAGGCTGGCGCGCAAAAAGTGTTTGTCACCAGTGCGCTGGAAAATACAGGTGTCGATGAGATGTTCATTTTTCTGAATGCAAAGGAACTTTCATGTCTCACAAAATAATGGCCATTAATGCGGGGAGTTCCTCGCTCAAGTTTCAGCTTCTGGCGATGCCACAAGGTGAAATGATTTGTCAGGGGTTGATCGAGCGTATCGGTATGTCTGATGCGCAGGTCACCCTTAAAACGCCTGCGCAAAAATGGCAGGAAACATTGCCCGTAGCCGATCACCGTGAAGCAGTGACGCTGCTCCTGGAAAAACTGCTCAACCACAATATTATCAGCAGTCTGCAGGAGATCGACGGCGTGGGGCATCGCGTCGCACACGGCGGGGAATCTTTTAAAGATTCCGCACTGGTAACCGATGAAACGCTGGCGGAAATTGATCGCCTTGCGGAACTGGCCCCGCTACATAACCCGGTAAATGCGTTGGGAATTGCAGTATTTCGCCAGCTATTACCCGAAACGCCGGCCGTGGCGGTTTTTGACACCGCTTTTCATCAGACGCTTGACGAGCCTTCTTTCATTTATCCCCTGCCCTGGCGTTACTATTCAGAGCTGGGTATTCGTCGTTACGGATTTCATGGCACCAGCCACAAATATGTCAGCGCCCAGCTTGCTGAAAAGTTAGGGGTGCCCCTCAGCGCCCTGCGCGTCGTTTGTTGTCATCTTGGCAACGGCAGCAGCATCTGCGCCATCAAAGGTGGTCAATCAGTTAATACCTCTATGGGGTTTACGCCACAGTCTGGCGTGATGATGGGCACGCGAAGTGGCGATATTGATCCGTCTATTTTGCCGTGGATTGCCCTGCGCGAAGGCAAGACACCGCAGCAGCTCAACCAATTGCTCAACAATGAATCCGGCTTACTCGGCGTTTCTGGGATCTCACCTGACTATCGCGACGTTGAACATGCCGCAGATACGGGCAATCATCAGGCTGCGCTGGCGTTGACGCTTTTTGCCGAGCGAATTCGCGCCACCATTGGTAGCTATATTATGCAGATGGGCGGTCTGGATGCGCTGGTGTTTACCGGAGGCATAGGCGAAAACTCAGCGCGGGCGCGCGGCGCAATTTGTCACAATCTGAATTTCCTGGGACTGGCCGTCGATGAAGAAAAAAATCAGCGAAACGCCACCTTTATTCAGACAGAAAATTCGCTGGTCAAAGTGGCGGTGATCAATACCAACGAAGAGCTGATGATAGCGCAGGACGTTATGCGTTTAGCGATAGCGGAAACTGTGACGTTGGGCATTCCAGCTTAATCCTGCCGCACTGCAAATTGCGGCAAATCATGGTAATAGCGCGATCGCCATGACACTATGCGCCGAGGATTGCTGATCACAAAGGTGAATACGTGGCTATTGCGCAATGTCCCGCATCATGCGGAGAACTTATCCAGGGCTGGATTCTGGGCAGTGAGAAATTAGTCTCCTGCCCGGTCGAATGGTATAGCACCGTTGAGGTCACTTCAGGCTCACCGCTGGCAGAGGAACGTCCACTTTCACGGGCGATGGTTAATCGGCTATTGCAGCACTGGCAATACCCGCCGCAGATGAGTCAGGATATCCGAATTGATGTCCAGTCAACTATTCCTATCGCTAAAGGAATGGCCAGCAGCACTGCAGATATTGCCGCCACTGCTGTCGCCACGGCACATCACCTGGGCCATCACCTGGATGAATCTACGCTGGCGCAACTTTGCGTTTCGCTGGAGCCTACCGACAGCACCGTTTTTCGTAAGCTTACCCTTTTCGATCATAACGACGCCTCCACGCAAATTGCCTGCGAAGCCCAGCCTCAACTCGATCTGCTGGTTCTCGAAAGCCCGGAAACATTGCGCACTGCTGATTATCACCGTATTCCGCGTCATTCCGGGTTACAGGCAGGTGCTCCGGCCCTCAAACGAGCATGGGAAAAGGTACAGGAAGCTTGTATCAGCCAAAATCCTTACCGAATGGGCGAAGCTGCCACGCTAAGCGCAACCGCCAGCCAGTTGCTGTTACCGAAACCAGATTTTGATTCACTATTAGCGCTGGTAGAGGAATGTGATTTATACGGCGTTAACGTTGCGCACAGTGGCAGCGTTGTCGGCCTGATGCTGGACAGAACGCGTCATGATGTGGATTACATAAAATGGATGCTGACACAGAAAAAACTGACGGTTCACTGGCCAGAACAGCATTTATTGCGAATGGTCGCAGGCGGAGTTGAACTGCAATAAGGGAAAGGTCGCCGCACAGCAGCGACCCGGACAAGCATAAATCGTTACTCAGCTTTCGCTTCGCCGTTTTTCAGTTCACCCATGGCTTTCAGCTTCTTAGAAATATCGCGGCGCTCTTTTGAGATCTCAGCATTTTTGATGATGTAATCATCAACGCGATCTTCGTAATCGCTTTTCATGCTAGCGATAATGCCCTGAATCGCTTCCACGCTCATGCCAGGCTTGATGTAGTCGCTCAGGTTGTCCAACAGCAGGACACGTTTCTGGTTGTCACGGATCTTTTTCTCAACGTCCTGGATTTCACGTTGCAGTTTGTTTTTACGACGGAACAGACGAACAAATTCCAGCACGTCCTGGAAAGAAGGCTTGGTAGTTTCCATTTTTACACCCCTGATAATGTGAGATTCGGATTCGTTTAAACAACGGCTAAAGTGGGTCAACATTACTTTCATGCCCGCCATACTTCAAGTTGCATCTGCATCGACAATGCATGGTTAAAACCTGAATTATCGAGGGTAAAGCCATTGCAGTTACCAATGGTTTTAGCCTTTTTCAGTATCATACCTCTAATCGTTGCTGAATCGAAGCAGCAGTAGAACCAATCCCCTCATCTGCTCTTTATTTGCGCAGCGCGCGACAGATTAAATGAGAAAGTAACTCCAGCTGTCGCGCCATCTCCATATTCAACCAAACGTAGCCGTGAATAGGCGTTTCCGCGACATTATCGCCCTTATGCTCAGCGATAAGCTGACGCAGCTCCACCACGGTATCATTGAGCTTCTCCGTATTGGCAAGTACTGGCTGCGGATTACCTTCATACAATGCATGCGTTATTGTCAGTAGCGCCTGCTGCGTCCTGAGCTGGGTTTCACGCAAAGTATGCGCATTCAACATAACAAAGTGACTGGTACGGCTGGCCCAGAGCGCATTGATTTGCAACTCGAGCATGCAGACGAGGTTACGATTAACCGTCTGAATAGCTTCAAAAATGGATTTTTGAATATGCGTTTCTTTACTGGCAGGGACGATGAGCCCGCGCATTTTGACAACCTCGCTCAACAGCTGTTGTAAATGCTTCTCCAGTCGCGGTTGTTCAAGCAGATTGGGGGAGAGCGCCGCCTGGTACACCCGATTGTACCCCGTGACGCAATGCGCCAGTTGAATACGCCAGTGTATAAATGCCCGTTGTGGCCACACGCCGGTAAACAGCATCGCCAGCAACGATCCAAGAATAACGTCGCCGCCACGCCATAACGCCGTATTCATATCCCCAGCGGGAGCACCCACTACAACGGCAAGCGTAATACCAATCAACAGCGCCTGATACGGTTTTTTGCCCAATGCCAGCCAACCGCAGAGAAACATCGCCACCGCACACCATATCAGCATCAGCGGAAGCGAAAAAAGCTCCAGACGCAGGGCCACCAGCCCAAGCACCGATCCCAGGATCGTGCCGCCAATACGTTCAAAAGCTCTGGGAACAACGTTCCCCCAAAAAGAAATAGGCCCCATGATCACCACCAGCGTGATCAGAGGCCATGTACCTTCAGGAATGTTTAACAGGCGTACCAACAGAAAAGTGAGAATAAACGCAAGCGCAATGCGAATACCGTGCACTACACGATAATGACGATACAAACGAATTTCAAAAGGGCTCAGTGACTTATTGGCACGCACTCATGCACTCCGTCAGCGAATAGCAAAGAACAAAATTGTACTCGTTTTTTGCCTGAAAATATCATCCTGATTTGCATCAAAAACAGTTACTTCGACTGCACCGGTATGTACATTTCAATGTCCCAGTAGCCATCCTCGATGCCATTGTTCATGTACACTTCAAAGCAGGGTTTAGTAGCTATTTCGAAAGTCGTATCTTGCATCAGGCAGTCAAAAAACTGGTACCACGGCGTCGCAAAGTCATGATTTTCTACACGCGCAACGGCAACAGCATAGTCGCCACCCGCCACTTCGGTCAGGATCACCCCTTCGCTGTTTTCCGGGATCGCAAAATCTTCAGGCACAGATACCACGGTATCGCAACGCAGTTTCTCCGCCGGGACAACGTCAGGATTGTCGTAATAAACGGCTATCCATTCCAGCGGAACAATTTGCTTCCCGTCGACCCACTTCATTAACTGCTCAAAACCTTGCTTTACCGTTTGTTCCCACGGACCAACCATGTGAAAACCGGCAAGCCTGCGTTTATCGACCTGTTTAATCTCGTACTCCATATAACCTCCGTGATTACACTGTATGTATATACAGTGCAATTTTTAGGTATTACGGCCACAAGTAAATAGTGATTATTATGTGAGCATATTCGCACTCTTGCCAGTCAGGCATTCCAGGAAATAACTACGCCTTGTGGTGGAAATAATCGCTCAGACGCGAGAAAACGCCACCTTCGCTGACGGACTCCAGCGTAACCAGAGGCCAGTGCGCCACCAGCTTATCCCGATCGTAGAGTTCAATTTCACCCACACGCTGATGTGCCGCGATTGGTGCAACCAGTTCTTTCTTATCAAGGACATATTTTGCTTTAATGTTAGCCACTTCCGCTTTAGGCAGGGCCATCCAGAAATCCTGCTCGGTGCCCAGGCTGATTTTTTCTTTGTCGCCATACCAGATCCGTTCAGTACCGACCTGCTTACCGCTACGCAAAACCTGCACCGTATCGAAGTTTTGTTGCCCCCATTGCAGCAGCTTACGCGCCTGGTCTTCACGGCCTTTCGCACTCTCCGCCCCCATCACAACCGCAATCAGTCGACGTTGTCCATCAACGGCGGAAGCGATCAGGTTGAACCCGGCCCCGGACGTATGCCCTGTCTTCAGACCATCAACGTTCATGGTTTTATCCCACAACAGGCCATTACGGTTTTGCTGCGTGATTCCGTTCCAGGTAAGGCTTTTCTCACTGTACATATGGTAGAAATCCGGTTCACCATGGATGATAGCCCTCGACAATACGGCCAGATCGTAAGCAGAGCTATGCTGACCTGGCGCATCCAGACCATGGACCGTTTCAAAATGGGTGTCCTGCAGGTTCAACTTTTGCGCATAGTTGTTCATCATCGCGACAAACTGCGGTTGTCCCCCGGCGATGTAATCAGCCAGCGCCACGCAGGCATCATTACCTGAATCAACAATTAGCCCGCGGCTGAGGTCGCGCACCGAAACACGATCGCCTTGTTTCAGGAACATCAGGGATGAACCGACGAATACCGGATTGTCTTTCGCCCAGGCATCGCGCCCAACGGTGACAATATCGGTTGGACTAATGCGCTTACTGTCGATTGCGCGATCAACAACATAGCCGGTCATCAGCTTGGTCAGACTGGCGGGGTTACGTTGCTGGTGTTCATTACCGGCTGTCAGAATTTGGCCCGTGGTGTAATCCATTAATACCCACGCCCCGGCATTTATCGCAGGCGGCTGTGGGGCGAAGTTGGCGGCATCGGTCGCCCAGGCGGACGTAAAACTCATCGTGAATAGTGAAGCGGCAATAAACAAACGGCGTTTCAACAGCATGTCCTCAGAAAAGGGATAAATAGCCGTTCTTTTTACGGAAGTTCTGTCGAACAAACTTGAATAAATTGCAAGAAAATGTGACATAAGGCACATTTTCTTGCTGTCATACAAGGCTGTCAGCGACAAACCGCGCGCGAAATTATCCTTTGCGTGGCGCAGTCTCTGCGTGATGGCTGCGATGGCGATGGTAGCCGTCGATCATACTGCGGAAAATTTGCCCTGGCGTGTCGCCCAGCGTGCACAGGTAAATATGGGCGCAGATGAACAGTAAGCCGACAATCGCTAGCGCCATATGCAGCACCAGCATTATCGGCCCCGCCCCTGACACCTGCGGGTAGAGGCATAACAACCCGGTGATGATCAACAGCGGAACCAGCGCGTACATAATGGCCAGGTAGGCCAGTTGTTGCAGTGGGTTAAATTTATCCTTTGCCGTTGCGGCAAACGGGTGCGGCTCGCCTTTCATGATGCCATACAGATAAAAACGCGTTTGCAGCAGGCAGCGTGATATCAACCCGTTTAACTTCACGCGATAATGGCAGCCGTTGCCGCTGGTTGCGTTTATTAACACAAAGCCAATCCAGAAGGCCAGCAATGCGAAGCCGCACCAGGTATGTACCTGCACCATCAACGCTACCGGTCCGACAGAGAAGTGGCCAAACAGGCCGCTCAGCAAAAGCAGAATAAAGAGCAGCGCATTTCCCCAGTGCCAACGGCGAACAGCCAGCGAATAGAGGTACTCCCGGTGCTCCTCTCCGGTTACCGTTTTTGGCGCCAGCATCCGACGTAACAGCGCGTGCGTGACCAGGCCCGCAATCATTAGCACAACAATAACGCCCGCATAAATGAGCCACAGCGGCCAGTAGTCCGGCGCATAGTTAAGTTCCGCTCCCCAGATAGAATTCATACTTTACCCTCCTGATGGATCTCTTTACGCCGATAAACACTCACCGGGCCACTACGCGTATCCCGCTGGCGATAAACCTCTTTTTGATTGATCCAGTGCTGGATTTCCGGGTCATCGCGACGACCAAACTTCAACGCATCCGTCGGACAAACGGAAACGCAGGCGGGCGACTGTTCAACATCCAGACGGGTATCCGCGCAGAAATTACATTTGTCTGCGATTCCCGTTTGTGGATTGAGGTAGCGCACATGGAACGGACAAGCAGCGACGCAGTAGTCACAGCCAATACAGCGGGACTTATCCACCTGCACAATGCCGTTTTCATCGCGGAATGATGCACCGGTTGGACAAACGCTGACGCACGGCGCATCTTCACAATGCTGGCAAGAAACACGAACAAACTGGAAATGGGAAAGCGCCTCGGGTTCATGTTCCGGTGAACGAATCTGCACCTGTAAGCGGCTAAAACCTTCAGGCACGTCATTCAGTACCTTGCAGGCAACCGTACACGCCTGACAACCAATGCAGCGTTTTTCGTCATGCAGCATGACATAAGGGTTTGTTGATTGATTCATGATGTACTCCTTTCTCATGCCCGACGAAGCGTAACGCCAGCGGTGTGGACTACCGTACCTGACACCGGACTGGTGACATGCGGAAGCAAATTACCGCAATGAATACCGTGCGTCGTCGCGGCTGTTTTGGCTCCTGCCTTGGCGCCAAATCCCATATAGACGAATAGCGTATCGGGTCGAATACCGGCGGTGACCAACGCTTTGCCTTTTTCCTTACCGGTTGCATTTTCCAGCCAGATGTCATCGCCGCTTTTGATGCCTTTTTCACGGGCCGTTTGCGGGTGGATCCACACCGCGTTGTCCCACATCAGCTCACTCAGCAGTGGCACATATTGCGTTGCGCCATTGGTATGAACCGCCACTTTCCCCTGAATAAAATAGAGCTCATTGTCGCCTTTGAGCGCAAAATTGCGGGCGCGAGGAACACCGTAGCCTGGCAGGAGTGTTTCCAGCTCGGCAGAGTAGAGTTCGATTTTTCCTGACGGGGATTTAAAACGCAGCTGCTCACCATAAGTGCCGTCGCTATCAACCGCTACCGCGCCCGGATAGCGTGCCACAAACTGACGCACCGCTTCGGGTTCGCGCAGCAATAGCGGAACGCCCCACTCGCGATACCCTTTCTGACGCAGCTCAGCAGATAACGCATGATCGCCATTAAGCTGGTACAGCTGGCGCGTTTGCATATCCTGCCATGGGTAGAATTGCCCAAGGCCTAACTGAACAGCCAGTTCTTTCCAGATTTGCCAGCTCGGACGCGCGTCACCGATAGGCTCAACCACCTGCTGACGCAGGGCATAGGCTGGATTGAGCCCAGACATATCAGAAACTTCTTCATCGCGTTCAAGGTAAGTACATTCAGGCAAAAGATAATCGGCATACGCCGCGCTTTCGCTTAAATAGACATCGCAACTGACCACCAGGTCGAGCTGTTCAACGGTCTTGACCAGGTCTGGTCGACAGGTCACGGTCTGGAAAGGGTTGTGTCGGGACATGATCCATCCCTTCACCGGATACGGCGTTTGCTTTAAGACGGCATCAATAATGCTTTGCACTACGCCGCCGCCGGCCGTGATGTACTTGAACTG
Organism: Citrobacter sp. wls717; assembly: GCF_005280955.1. Taxonomy (NCBI): domain Bacteria; kingdom Pseudomonadati; phylum Pseudomonadota; class Gammaproteobacteria; order Enterobacterales; family Enterobacteriaceae; genus Citrobacter; species Citrobacter sp. wls717. The sequence goes on along the minus strand of NZ_SZWW01000053.1, from coordinate 19,467 downwards.
CGGGGCCACCAGATCGATACGCTGCGCCGTTGGCTTGGGTAATTTGGCATCGGGTTTTGCCAGCACGGGAGCGACTTTCTCTCCGGCCAGCTTATTGTACGTTGCCGCCGCTTTTTTCTGATACAACCCACCCTCACGCTCAATATTTCCAAGTAACACATTGAGGGTGAAAATCATGCGCCGCATATCAATTTCTTCTTGCGAAAACGTCGCACGATGACCCGGACTGACAATGGCGTGAGGGGCGCAGGCGGCCATTTCGCGGGTGACCCGGATAATCACATCGGCAGGCACATCAGCGAGCTTTTGCGCCCATTCCGGCGTGGTCTCCTGGACCGCCTCAGCCAGTTGGTCAAACCCTGTGGTGTAGCGTGTAACAAAGTCTGCGTCATACAGATTTTCTTTGATCATGACGTGACACATGGCCATCAGCACCGGTAAGTCGCCGCCAGGCTTAAGCGCATGCCATTCATCCGCTTTGCTGGAGAAGACGGATAAACGGGGATCAAAGCTGACCATCTTCGCGCCCTTTTCCTGCGCGGTCATCAGTTCATGGGTGTCGGCAACCTCAATGCCTTCATAGAGGTTATGGCCAAAAGAGACCATATAACGGGTATTGACGATATCCATGGCTAAATCGCCACCCATCATAACTTTAGCGGCAATCGCTTTTCCGGCGGGGCATGTCGAGGCGTGAGTAAACGTGTTCGGCGATCCAAAAGCCGTCGCGAGGTGAAATAAATGGCCGGAAAGCGAACCGGACTTGGAAGAGAATACGACCCCCTCAGGACCATGCTGCGCTTTTATTGCCGTCATTTTTTCGGCAATTTCTTTATATGCCTGCTGCCAGCTAATTACCTGCCACTCACCGCTCCCGCGAGGTCCTGTGCGTTTCATCGGTTTAACAATACGATGCGGGTCGTTGACCAGGCTAACACCGCTGCCTCCGCGCGCGCAGACACGCGTCCCCTGCTGAGGCGCATTAGGGTTTCCTTGAATAAAAACCGTCTTATTATTAATTACCTGAGCCTGAATTGGGCAGCGAAAAGAACACATTTCGCACAAACTTGGCGTCAGGGATGTTTTCCCTTTTATGTGCTCGGGAGAATTCCGCGCCAGTGCGCCTGGTGGAAAACTGCCTATCGCACAGGCTGAGCAACCTATACCCACCCCTCGTAAAAAATTACGCCGACTTATGCTCATATAACCTCCTGTTATTAGATATATCCAATTATTATATGGAGTTTATATTATTAATTTTTAACCTCACTCACATTTTATTACAATGCATACAAGCGCATTAATAGAAATATAAGATCGTTGTTTTTAAAAGACTTTTAAAACATCCAGAAAACAGAAAATGAAATAACAATAATGGTTATCAATTAACTTACTTCCCAAGGTGGGATTTTAAGAAAGTTTATTCCAGTAATTTCCTTTAACGGTAAGAAAATAATTAATCATTCGTTCAAAGCCGTGTTCAGCGCAAATTTCTTGCGTAAGCCATTCCGCATCGATAATCCTCTTGCTGATTACCTCGCTATTTTTTGGTATTCTTGGATAAGCGCTAAATTGATCCCGGACATAACTGAACAATGAATGACGGCAAGCAGCAACCTGGTTTTCTCTTCCACGATTACGAGACTTTTGGTACCCATCCGGCGCTGGACAGACCCGCGCAATTTGCGGCTATCCGCACAGATAATGATTTCAACATTATCGGTGAACCTGAAGTCTTTTATTGCAAACCCGCAGATGATTATCTGCCACAGCCCGAGGCGGTGCTGATTACCGGCATCACCCCGCAAGAAGCACGTGAAAAGGGAGAAAATGAAGCTGCTTTTGCTGCGCGTATTCACGCCCTGTTTACCGTACCGAAAACCTGTATTCTGGGCTATAACAACGTGCGCTTCGATGATGAAGTGACGCGAAATATCCTGTATCGCAATTTCTATGATCCCTATGCCTGGAGCTGGCAGAACGATAATTCGCGCTGGGATCTGCTGGATGTAATGCGTGCCTGCTATGCCCTTCGTCCTGAAGGTATTAACTGGCCGGAAAACGACGATGGCTTGCCCAGCTTCCGCCTGGAACATTTGACCAAAGCGAATGGGATTGAGCATGCCAATGCCCACGATGCAATGGCCGATGTGTATGCCACGATTGCGATGGCGCAATTAGTCAAGTCACGCCAGCCTCGTCTGTTTGAGTATCTCTATAGCCATCGTAATAAGCACAAACTGGCGGCGCTAATTGATGTGCCGCAGATGAAGCCGCTGGTCCATGTCTCGGGCATGTTCGGCGCATGGCGCGGTAACACCAGTTGGGTGGCGCCAATGGCCTGGCATCCGGAAAATCGCAACGCGGTTATCATGGTCGATCTGGCCGGTGATATTTCACCGCTGCTCGAACTGGACAGCGACGCGCTGCGTGAGCGGCTCTATACCGCTAAGGCAGATCTGGGAGATAACCCCGCAGTGCCGGTTAAACTGGTGCACATCAACAAATGTCCGGTACTGGCACAGGCGAATACCCTGCGCCCGGAAGATGCCGATCGTCTCGGTATTAACCGCCAGCATTGTCTGGATAATCTCAAAATTCTGCGCGAAAACCCCCAGGTGCGCGACAAAGTCGTGGCTATCTTTGCCGAGGCGGAACCCTTTGCGCCATCGGATAACGTAGATGCCCAGCTATACAACGGCTTTTTCAGCGATGCCGACCGCGCTGCGATGAAAATCGTTCTGGAAACCGAACCGCGCAATTTACCGGCGCTGGATATCACCTTTGTCGATAAACGCATTGAAAAGCTGCTGTTTAACTACCGCGCGCGTAACTTCCCCGGAACGCTGGATGAAGCCGAACAACAGCGCTGGCTGGACCATCGTCGTCAGGTATTCACGCCGGAGTTTTTGCAAAATTACGCCAATGAATTACAGATGCTGAGTCAGCATTATGCGGATAACAAAGAGAAGCTGACGCTGCTGAAAGCACTCTGGCAATATGCGCAAGAGATTGTCTAAATCCCACGTATAAAAAAACGGAGAACATGTCTCCGTTTTTTTTCAGCTAAATGCAGTTATTACGCGATATCTTCGTCGTACTGCGGTACCGGGTTGCGGAAGCTTTTGGTCACGCACGCCAGGTAGATCAGACCGATACCCGCCCAGATCAGGCCCAGAACCATTGAGCTTTCTTCCAGGTTCACCCACAGCGCGCCAACGGTCAGCGCACCGCACATTGGCAGGAACAGGTACTGGAAGTGATCTTTCAGCGTCTTGTTACGCTTCTCACGGATCCAGAACTGGGAGATTACCGACAGGTTAACGAAGGTAAACGCCACCAGCGCACCAAAGTTAATCAACGCCGTCGCCATCACCAGGTCGAAGTTGATTGCCAGCAAAGCAATCGCCCCAACCAGAATGATGTTCATGGACGGAGTACGCCATTTCGGGTGTACATAACCGAAGAAACTTTTCGGGAATACGCCGTCACGACCCATCACGTACATCAGACGCGCAACGCCTGCATGCGCCGCCATACCGGACGCCAGTACGGTAATGGTAGAGAAAATCAGCGCGCCGACCTGGAAGAACTTACCAGCAACATACAGCATGATTTCCGGCTGCGAAGCATCCGGATCCTTAAAGCGCGAGATATCCGGGAAGTACAACTGCAACAGATAGGTGGAGACGATAAAGATCAGGCCACCAATCAGCGCAGTCAGGAAAATCGCACGCGGGATCACGCGTTCAGCGTCTTTGGTTTCTTCTGACAGGTTGCTGATACCGTCAAAACCGGTGAACGAGAAGCACAGGATGGTAGCCCCGGTGATCATCGGGATCACGTGCGCATCACCCGACCAGAACGGACGGCTACTCGCCAGCGTACCGGCGCCTTCCCCTTCGAACACACCATAAACGACCATGCCGAGGATCACTGCAATCAGCACCACCTGCAACAACACGATCACGGTGTTGAAATTAGCGACGGACTTGAGGCTACGCAGGTTGAAGGCGGTCATAAAGGCCACCAGCGCCACCACGAACATCCACGATGGAATCGAAGGCACCAGCGCTTCAAAATAAATTTTCGCCAACAGAATGTTGATCATCGGCGCGAACAGGTAGTCCAGCAGCGATGACCAGCCAACCATAAAACCAACGGTCGGGCTAATGGATTTCTGAGCGTAAGTGTAGGCAGAGCCTGCGGACGGATAGCGGCGTACCAGTTTACCGTAGCTTAGTGCGGTAAAGAGGATGGCGATCAGTGCGAAGGCGTAAGCTGTCGGGACGTGACCATCGGTCATTCCTGAGACGATACCGAATGTATCGAACAGCGTCATCGGCTGCATATAGGCAAGGCCCATCATGACAACCGGAACCAGCGTAAGCGTTTTACGTAATTCCACGCGAGAGGTGTTTGGAGTAGCGTTATGCGACATGGTTATCCTCCATTACGGCGAAAACCGTCGCGTAAGCAAAAAATTGCCCCATTTTTTGTTAATCCTCAGCGACAACAACTGTCGATTTTTAAGTAAGTATCTATCCGGTACGAAGCCCGGCCTCTTTTATGAATGATTGGTTTGATGCAAAAAAATAACCGACGCGTATTAAAACGTCGGTTAATGTCATTTTTTGCAAGCGGCGTATTTTGCACTAATTTGGGGAGAAATAACAAGAGATTGAAGCAACTGTAAAAAAATATTTTTTCTCAACTGATTGATTTATCAGCATCCGTTTTAACGTACACCCCGGCAATAGCACTATTTGCTAAAATCTCGTCCCGCCACCAGGCGCTGGCAAGCCCGGCGGTCTGTTCATTCCACCCTATCCACACGGGTTCAAACAGAATTTGTCCGACCACTTTCTTCTCAATCAGCGCGCCGCTGTCCAAAAATCGCTGCGCCAGATAACGGGGAATATATCCGCATCCCAGACCACTGATTTGCAGCTCCAGCTTGGTTTTGAAGTCAAAAACGGTAATCGCTTCCTGATCGTCCAACACCTGAACGCCGGAGATGTTCGCTTGATGCGCATTCTCTCCCACCACGATGGCGCGAAATCGTCGAATAGTACGCCGATTTAACGGTTCCTGTTCCTGCGCCAGCGGATGATGCGGCGCAACCACAAACACCTGTTCCAGCGCGCCAAGCCGCGCAAAACCAAATTCGCTCCCCGCCGGCGGTTCGTGCATAGCGCCGACAATAATATCCGCCCGCCCCTGAGTAAGTGCATCCCAGGAACCACCCAGCACGCCGTTAATAAACTTCAGGCGCGTCACACTGTGATGTTGATAGAAGGATTCGATAAGGGGGGCCAGCAGTGAAAAGGGAAATGTATCATCGACGCCGATGACCAGTTCATTCTCCCAGCCTTCATGAAGTTTAATGGCTTGCTTTTCGAGTTCGCGGACGGAGTGCAATACCTCTCGCCCCTTTTCCAGCAGCATTTGACCGGTGCGGGTAAACTTAGCCCGGTGCCCACTGCGATCTAATAACTGAATATTAAGATCGCTTTCCAGTTTATGGACGGTGTAGCTAAGCGCAGACGGCGTCTTATACAATTTTACCGACGCCGCCGCGAAACTGCCCTCTTTTTCTAACGCATCGAGGATGATAAGAACGTCCAGCAGTGGTTTCATACTCGCCCCCTGGCGGTATACAGCGACACTCTGCTGGCCTGTCACTCCATCGGCATCACCAGCGGATCGGGATACTGGTACTCAAATCCAAGCTCATTACAAATACGGCTGCCATCAATGACTTTACCTTTACCGTTATCCGCACCGCCGCGAAATTCCGGCGGTTCCATCCCCAACTGGCGGGCCATCTGCGGATAGAACACGTTACGCGCCGGATGCATAGGCGCACATATATTATAGATGTGTCCCCCTTTGGGCGCTTGCAGCAGCAACGTGATGGCAGAAACGACATCATCCAGGTGCACCAGATTGACGCCATGGTTTCCATCTGGCGCCGTCTTGCCAGCGAAAAAGCGGCCGGGATGTCTTCCCGGGCCAACCAGTCCGGCCAGACGCAGAATATCTACCGAGGTGCCAGGCAGGTTATGCAACCAGTCTTCAAGATCTTTCAGAACACGCCCGCTGGCGGTGACCGGGTTACGCGGCGTCCCCTCTTTCACGATACCCTGGACATCGCCATAGACCGACGTCGAGCTGGTAAAAATAATCCGCGGGATCCGGTACGCCAGCGCACTGTCAACCAGTTCCTGCATGGCCTGCAGGTAAAATGTCTCCCCCGGCCCGCTACGGCGCGCAGGTAGCGTTATAACCAGTGCATCAGCGTCCATGAGCGCGTCGAGATCGTCAGCCTCACAGACCAGTTCAGGCTCCAGGCGCAGCGAGTAACTCTCGATACCGCTCATACGGGCCGCTTCTACCCCATCCAGTGTGGTTTTGCTGCCGGTAACCTGCCAGCCTCTCGCCGCCAGCGACATGGCTAACGGCATGCCTAACCAACCTAACCCGACAATTGCGACCTTTTTCATGCCTTCTCTCCTGACTTTTGGCCTATAACGCAAGGCTACGCCAGCTCACGGTGGCTGACAATTCATAGTATCAATATGAAATGAATTAATGATCAAAAAAAGCCCTTGCTTTCCGTAGCTAAAGTGGTTTAGGTTAAAAGACATCAAATGAATAAACATTCATCGAGAAAATTTATGACACGCGCTCAATTTAAACACCATCATCACCATCATCCTGACTAGTCTTTCAGGCGATGTGTGCTGGGAGACATTTAAATCTTCCAGCGGTGCATGAGCGTATGAGAAAGCCCCCGGAAGATTTCTTCCGGGGGCTTTTTTTTGTGCGTGACCCAAACTGATTCAGACAGGATAACGAGGAACAAACAATGTTAGACAACACCCGTTTACGCATAGCTATGCAGAAATCAGGCCGTTTAAGCGACGATTCACGCGAATTACTGGCCCGTTGCGGCATTAAAATTAATCTTCACACCCAGCGCTTAATTGCGATGGCAGAAAATATGCCGATTGATATCCTGCGCGTGCGTGATGACGATATCCCGGGTCTGGTGATGGACGGCGTCGTTGATCTGGGCATTATTGGGGAAAACGTTCTGGAAGAAGAGCTGCTCAACCGTCGGGCACAGGGTGAAGATCCTCGCTATTTTACCCTGCGTCGTCTGGACTTCGGCGGCTGCCGTCTTTCGCTGGCGACGCCGGTTGATGAAGCCTGGGATGGCCCGGCAGAACTGAACGGGAAGCGTATCGCCACCTCTTACCCGCACCTGCTCAAGCGTTACCTCGATCAAAAAGGAGTGTCATTTAAATCCTGTCTGTTAAACGGTTCTGTCGAAGTCGCGCCCCGCGCGGGCCTGGCCGATGCAATCTGCGATCTGGTGTCAACCGGCGCGACGCTTGAAGCTAATGGTCTGCGTGAAGTGGAAGTGATTTACCGCTCTAAAGCGTGTCTGATTCAGCGCGATGGCGAAATGGCCGCAGCCAAACAGCAACTGATCGACAAACTACTGACCCGCATCCAGGGGGTTATTCAGGCTCGCGAATCCAAATACATCATGATGCACGCACCGAGCGAGCGTCTGGACGAAGTTATCGCCCTGCTGCCTGGCGCTGAGCGCCCAACCATTCTGCCACTGGCGGGTGATCAGCAGCGCGTGGCCATGCACATGGTCAGCAGCGAAACCCTGTTCTGGGAAACAATGGAAAAACTGAAAGCGCTCGGCGCCAGCTCTATTCTGGTGCTGCCGATTGAGAAGATGATGGAGTAACGACCATGAGCTTCAATACCCTGATTGACTGGAATAGCTGTAGCCCTGGGCAGCAGCGCGAATTACTGATGCGCCCGGCGATTTCAGCCTCTGAAAGCATTAGCCGCACGGTGGCCGAGATCCTTGAAAATGTCAAAAACAACGGCGACCAGGCATTGCGCGAATACAGCGCGAAGTTTGATAAAACCGAGGTCGGCGCGCTGCGCGTCACTGAGGAAGAAATTCAGCAGGCCGGGAATCGTCTGAGCGACGAGCTGAAACAAGCCATGCAGGCGGCAGTACGTAATATTGATACTTTCCACAGCGCGCAGATCCTGCCGCCGGTGGATATCGAAACCCAGCCGGGCGTGCGCTGCCAGCAGGTTACCCGCCCCATCGCTTCCGTGGGCCTGTATATTCCAGGGGGATCGGCACCGCTGTTCTCTACTGTATTAATGCTGGCGACCCCGGCGCGTATCGCGGGCTGTAAAAAAGTGGTGCTGTGCTCGCCGCCGCCGATTGCCGATGAAATCCTCTACGCCGCGCAACTCTGTGGCGTGAAAGAAGTGTTTAACGTGGGCGGCGCACAGGCCATTGCCGCGCTGGCACTGGGCACGGAGTCTATTCCAAAAGTCGATAAAATCTTTGGGCCGGGCAACGCCTATGTGACCGAAGCCAAGCGCCAGGTCAGCCAGCGTCTTGACGGCGCGGCAATCGATATGCCCGCCGGACCGTCCGAAGTATTGGTTATCGCCGACAGCGGCGCAACGCCGGATTTTGTCGCCTCCGACCTGCTCTCTCAGGCCGAGCACGGCCCGGACTCGCAGGTGATCCTGCTAACGCCGGACGCTAAGCTTGCCGAAGGCGTGGCCGAAGCCGTTGAACGCCAGCTCGCCGAGCTGTCCCGCGCCGACACCGCGCGTCAGGCGCTCTCCGCCAGCCGTTTAATCGTGGCGAAAGATCTGGCACAGTGCGTTGAAATCTCCAACGCCTACGGTCCGGAGCACCTGATCATTCAGACCCGCAACGCACGTGAGCTGGTGGAAGGCATAACAAGCGCCGGTTCGGTGTTCCTTGGTGACTGGTCGCCGGAATCCGCAGGCGACTATGCTTCCGGCACTAACCACGTGCTGCCAACTTACGGCTATACCACAACCTGTTCCAGTCTGGGGCTGGCTGATTTCCAGAAACGGATGACCGTACAGGAATTAACACCACAAGGTTTCTCTGCGCTGGCCGCCACCATTGAAACCCTGGCCGCGGCTGAGTTGCTGACCGCCCACAAAAATGCCGTCACCCTGCGCGTTAACGCCCTGAAGGAGCAAGCATGAGCACTGACAACTTTCTCAGCGTCACTGATTTAGCCCGTAAGAATGTCCGCGAGTTAACGCCTTATCAGTCTGCCCGCCGTCTTGGCGGTAACGGCGACGTCTGGCTCAATGCGAATGAATATCCCACCGCCGTTGAGTTTCAGCTAAGTCAGCAAACGCTGAACCGCTATCCGGAGTGCCAGCCGAAAGCCGTGATTGAGAATTACGCGCAGTATGCAGGCGTCAAGCCGGAGCAGGTGCTGGTCAGTCGTGGCGCAGATGAAGGGATCGAGCTGCTGGTGCGCGCTTTTTGCGAGCCGGGTAAAGATGCGATTCTGTACTGTCCGCCGACTTACGGCATGTACAGCGTCAGCGCTGAAACGATTGGCGTTGAATGCCGTACCGTCCCGACACTTGACGACTGGCAACTGGATTTACAAGGTATCGCGGACAAGCTTGATGGTGTGAAGGTGGTCTACGTATGCAGCCCTAATAACCCAACGGGCCAGTTGATTAAGCCGCAGGATCTGCGTTCGCTGCTCGATATGACGCAGGGTAAAGCTATCGTGGTTGCCGATGAAGCGTATATCGAGTTTTGCCCGCAGGCCACGCTGGCGGGCTGGCTGTCTGAATATCCGCACCTGGTAATTTTACGCACACTGTCCAAAGCGTTTGCTCTCGCCGGTTTACGCTGCGGGTTTACGCTGGGAAATGAAGAAATTATCAATCTGCTGTTAAAGGTGATCGCCCCTTACCCGCTCTCTACACCGGTGGCGGATATCGCCGCCCAGGCGCTGACGCCGCAAGGCGTTGCCGCCATGCGCCAACGCATCCAGCAGATCCTGCAAGAGCGTCAGTACCTGGTGGAGAACCTGAAAACAATTCGCTGTGTAGAACAGGTTTTCGATTCTGAAACCAACTATGTTCTGGCGCGCTTCACCGCCTCCAGCAGCGTATTTAAATCTTTGTGGGATCAGGGCATTATCTTACGAGACCAGAACAAACAACCTTCGTTAAGCGGCTGCCTGCGTATTACTGTCGGAACCCGTGAAGAGAGCCAGCGCGTCATTGACGCCTTACGTGCGGAGCAAGTATGAGCCAGAAGTATCTTTTTATTGACCGTGATGGAACCCTGATTTCCGAACCGCCAAGTGACTTTCAGATCGATCGCTTTGACAAACTGGCTTTTGAGCCGGAAGTCGTTCCCGTTTTACTGAAGCTGCAAAAAGCGGGTTTTAAGCTGGTGATGATCACCAACCAGGATGGACTGGGAACCCAGAGCTTTCCACAGGCTGATTTTGACGGCCCGCATAATCTGATGATGCAAATATTCACCTCTCAGGGCGTGAGGTTTGATGACGTGCTGATTTGCCCGCACTTGCCGGCCGATGAGTGTGATTGCCGTAAGCCAAAAGTGAAGCTGGTTGAGCAATATCTGGTTGAACAGGCTATGGACACCGAGAACAGCTACGTCATTGGCGATCGTGCCACAGATATTCAACTGGCTGAAAACATGGGGATTAGCGGATTACGCTATCACCGGGACACCCTGACCTGGGCGATGATCGGCGAGCAGTTGACCAAACGTGACCGCTACGCGCACGTTGAGCGCAATACCAAAGAAACGCAGATTGACGTCAAAGTCTGGCTGGACCGCGAAGGCCAAAGCAAAATCAATACTGGCGTTGGCTTCTTTGACCACATGTTGGATCAAATCGCCACCCACGGCGGTTTCCGTATGGAGATAGCCGTCAAAGGCGATCTGTATATTGACGATCACCACACCGTAGAAGATACCGGTCTGGCGCTGGGTGAGGCCTTAAAGCTGGCATTAGGTGATAAACGTGGTATCAACCGTTTTGGTTTTGTCCTGCCGATGGACGAATGTCTGGCACGTTGCGCGCTGGATATCTCCGGACGTCCGCACCTGGAATACCGCGCTGAGTTTACCTACCAGCGCGTTGGCGATCTGAGCACAGAGATGATTGAACACTTCTTCCGCTCACTCTCCTACACCATGGGCGTCACCCTGCACCTGAAAACCAAAGGAAAAAATGACCACCACCGTGTGGAAAGCCTGTTTAAAGCCTTTGGCCGCACGCTGCGTCAGGCGATTCGCGTAGAAGGCGATACGCTACCCTCCTCAAAAGGAGTGCTGTAATGAACGTAGTGATCCTGGATACCGGCTGCGCCAACCTGAATTCGGTGAAATCCGCCGTTGCGCGCCATGGATACGACCCGGTTGTCAGCCGCGATGCGGATGTGGTGCTCCGGGCCGATAAGCTGTTTCTACCCGGCGTTGGTACTGCGCAGGCGGCCATGGACCAGTTGCACGAGCGTGAACTTATTGAACTGATTAAAGCCTGTACGCAACCGGTGCTGGGGATCTGCTTAGGCATGCAACTGCTTGGTCGCCGCAGCGAAGAGAGTAACGGTGTCTCCCTGCTGGGCATTATTGAACAAGACGTCCCCAAAATGACCGATTTTGGCCTGCCGCTGCCGCATATGGGCTGGAACCGTGTGTATCCACAAGCAGGCAATCGTCTGTTCCAGGGTATTGACGATGGGGCGTATTTCTACTTTGTCCACAGCTACGCGATGCCAGTGAACCCATGGACCATCGCCCAGTGTCATTACGGTGAACCGTTTACCGCGGCAGTCCAAAAGGACAATTTCTTTGGCGTGCAGTTCCACCCGGAACGTTCGGGTGCGGCTGGGGCGCAGTTGCTGAAAAACTTTCTGGAGATGTAATGATTATTCCGGCATTAGATTTAATCGACGGCACGGTGGTGCGTCTTCATCAGGGTGATTACGCACAGCAACGTGATTACGGCAACGATCCACTGCCCCGCCTGCAGGATTACGCGGCACAAGGCGCACAGGTACTGCACCTGGTCGATCTGACCGGGGCAAAAGATCCGCAGAAACGACAAATACCACTGATTAAAACGCTGGTCGCGGGCGTCAATGTTCTGGTACAGGTTGGCGGCGGTGTGCGTACTGAAGCGGACGTTGCGGCACTGCTTGACGCCGGCGTGGCGCGCGTGGTGGTCGGTTCGACGGCGGTAAAATCCCCTGAGGAAGTGAAGAGCTGGTTTACCCGTTTTGGCGCCGACGCGCTGGTGCTGGCGCTGGACGTACGCATTGACGAACACGGTAATAAACAGGTTGCGGTCAGCGGCTGGCAGGAAGATTCCGGGGTTTCACTGGAAGAGCTGGTGGAAACCTATTTACCCGTTGGTCTGAAGCATGTGCTGTGCACTGATATCTCCCGCGACGGTACGCTGGCGGGTTCAAACGTCGCGCTTTATGAAGAAGTGTGCGCTAAATATCCGCAGGTGGCGTTTCAGTCATCTGGCGGTATAGGTGGAATTGAGGACGTAGCCGCCCTGCGCGGGACTGGGGTTGGCGGCGTGATCGTCGGACGAGCCCTGTTGGAAGGTAAGTTCACCGTTGAGGAGGCCATCCAATGCTGGCAAAACGCATAATTCCTTGTCTGGACGTTCGCGATGGACAGGTGGTAAAAGGCGTCCAGTTTCGCAATCACGAGATTATTGGCGACATCGTTCCGCTGGCAAAACGCTATGCCGATGAAGGCGCAGATGAACTGGTCTTCTACGATATCACCGCCTCCAGCGATGGCCGTGTAGTCGATAAAAGCTGGGTATCGCGCGTGGCGGAAGTGATCGACATTCCGTTCTGCGTTGCCGGTGGGATTAAGTCCATTGATGATGCGGCGCGTATTCTCTCCTTCGGGGCGGATAAAATCTCCATCAACTCCCCGGCGCTGGCTGACCCGGAGCTTATCACGCGTCTGGCGGACCGCTTTGGCGTACAGTGCATCGTGGTGGGTATCGATACCTGGTATGACGCCGCAACCGGTAAATATCACGTTAACCAGTATACCGGTGATGAGAGTCGTACCCGCATCACGCAGTGGGAAACGCTGGATTGGGTGCAGGAAGTGCAGAAACGTGGCGCAGGCGAAATCGTGCTGAACATGATGAATCAGGACGGTGTGCGTAACGGCTACGACCTGGAACAGCTGAGAAAAGTGCGCGACGTTTGCCACGTACCGCTGATTGCCTCCGGTGGCGCAGGCACCATGGAACACTTTCTCGAAGCCTTCCGTGATGCTGACGTTGACGGCGCGCTTGCCGCTTCCGTTTTCCACAAACAAATTATCAATATTGGCGAGTTAAAAACGTACCTGGCAACACAGGGCGTGGAGATCAGGATATGTTAACGAAGGAACAATGTCGCGAACTGGACTGGGAAAAAACCGACGGATTGATGCCGGTCGTGGTGCAGCATGCGGTATCCGGCGAAGTATTGATGCTGGGTTATATGAACCCGGAGGCGCTGGATAAAACGCTTGAAAGCGGTAAGGTAACTTTTTTCTCGCGGACCAAACAACGGCTGTGGACCAAAGGTGAAACCTCTGGCAACTTTCTTAATGTGGTTAACATCGCGCCTGACTGCGACAACGACACCCTGCTGGTGCTGGTTAACCCGATTGGGCCAACCTGCCACAAAGGCACCTCAAGCTGCTTTGCTGACACCAGTCACCAGTGGCTGTTCCTGTATCAGTTAGAACAACTACTGGCTGAGCGTAAAACCGCCGATCCGGCAAGCTCTTACACGGCGAAGCTGTATGCCAGTGGCACCAAACGTATTGCGCAGAAAGTGGGGGAAGAAGGCGTGGAAACCGCACTGGCCGCCACCGTGCACGATCGTTTTGAACTGACGAATGAAGCTTCTGACCTGATGTACCACCTGCTGGTTCTGCTACAGGATCAGGAGCTTGATCTGACCACCGTGATTGAGAACTTACGTAAGCGTCATCAGTAATCGGCAGACGTAAAAAAACCGGGCGCTGTGAACTGCCCGGTTTTTTTGTGCTCAGAATAAAACTGCCTTCGGCCTGCTACGCTCTGGCTTTGTAACCACGCAGCGCATTTCGCCCCAGCACGATACCTGCACCAATCATTCCCCCCAGCAGAACGGCCAGTACCAGGGTAATGGCTTTTTTCGGACTGTCACGACGAATCGGTAACGTTGGTTTCATCACGTAGCGATAAGAGTGCAACTCTGCCCCTTCAAGCTTAAGATTTCTGATATCCAGCAGTTTTTGTTTTGTCTGGAAGTAGTTATCAGACAATATCAAAGGACGCGTAGCCTCGTGTTCAACCATAGATTTCAGGGCATCGCTACCCAGCAACAGCATGCTGTCCTGCGTAACATCCTGGGTTTGTTGAATTTGCGGCTTAATCACACCAGCCTGTTCAGCATAACGCAGCGCTTCCTGGATTTGCTTAATTCGCAGATCTTTTTGTTCCTGAGCGACCACTTCCTGAGTCTTCAGAGAATCTTCAAGAGTACTGGTTTGCAGCTTGATGTTATCAGCCAGGTCAAGCTCCAGCTCTTTAGCAACATTTTCATCTGTTTGTTGAATGTATTCAGCCAGCTGACGCTGAGCATCTTCTGGAGAACTCGCCACATAGGAGACCTCTAACGGCAACTGTTGGCCTTTAACAGACTGCTCAATCGACAGTTTCTGTGGTTTTTCCTGATTAGCAAGCGTTTCTGCCAATGCAGAAAAAGAGGTACTGAAACGACCAACCACATTTGTCTGAAGTTCAGTCGCCTTAGGCGCGTTAGTGCCATACAACACGTTGAGGGCATTGTTATAGGTGGCAATTTGTCCAACATCCGGTTGAGTAATAATTGCGGTAGAGGTCCATTTCTCTTTAGCAACCGCCAGATAGCCCACCGCCAGAACAATGGCAACAACAATCGCGACAACGATAGTGACTTTCCCACGCCATAACTGCATCAGCAAATCAATCAGATCAATCTGTTCCGGATCGTTACCGCGCCCGGACATGTTGTTATCACTTACAGACATAGATACCCTAATTAAGGAAGGAAGGACTTAAACTCGAATTAGTTTAGCTAAAAATTGAAGCAATTCCATAGGATTAATGATAAAAAATCAAATTGATTGAGAGATTTTGATTGGTATTTTAGTCACTTGAGAAAAAAGGAAGGAATTTAAAAAAAGTGTCAATACTGAATGGCCACTCTTTGCAGGAAAAGCGTCAAACAGCGGGTTAAATGTCATCAAGCGTAAATGCCAGACATTCTCGTTAATTAAAAATTCACGGCATGAATATTTATTAACTTACCACTAAAAATGGCATGCGTAAAAAGGATAACCATTAGCTTTTTTGCCATCTGACGGTATTATTTCACTTTTCGTCGCACCAGATAGTGCCTGGCTGCTTTTTAGCCGAAAAGAGGAACGAACATGAAATACCTGGTTACGGGGGCTGCTGGTTTCATCGGCTTCCATGTTAGCAAACGCCTCCTTGAGGCTGGCCATCAAGTCGTCGGTATCGATAATCTGAACGATTACTACGACGTGAGTCTAAAGCAGGCCCGTCTGGATCTGCTGGTACACCCCGGCTTCCAGTTTCATAAGATTGATTTAGCCGACCGGGAAAGCATGTCAGCACTCTTCGCATCCGGGCATTTTGATCGTGTGATCCATCTCGCTGCCCAGGCTGGCGTACGCTATTCACTCGAAAATCCTCATGCTTACGCAGACTCCAATCTCACAGGTTTTCTGAACATACTGGAAGGTTGTCGGCATAATAAAATTCAGCATTTACTTTATGCCTCTTCGAGCTCGGTATACGGCATGAATCGCAAAATGCCTTTCTCAACTGATGATTCCGTCGATCACCCCGTATCCCTGTATGCTGCAACCAAAAAAGCCAACGAACTGATGGCCCATACGTATTCTCATCTGTACGGATTGCCCACAACCGGCCTGCGTTTCTTTACCGTATACGGTCCGTGGGGTCGCCCGGATATGGCGCTATTCAAATTCACCAAAGCGATGCTGGAAGGGAAAAGTATTGACGTCTATAACTACGGCAAAATGAAGCGTGACTTTACCTATATTGGTGATATCGCAGAAGCAATTATTCTCTTGCAGGATGTCATTCCTGCGCCCAACGGGGAGTGGACTGTTGAAAGCGGTTCCCCGGCAACCAGCTCCGCGCCGTATTGCGTCTACAATATCGGCAATAGTTCACCGGTTGAACTGATGGATTATATCAAAGCTCTGGAAGAAGCTCTTGGCATCGACGCGACAAAAAATATGCTCCCGCTACAACCCGGTGATGTGCTGGAAACCAGCGCGGACACCAAAGCACTGTATGACGTTATTGGTTTTAAACCTACAACAACGGTTAAAGATGGGGTTAAGAACTTTGTTGACTGGTACCGTGATTTCTACAACGTTTAATTAGTAACCTGCTTAAAATAAAAAGGCCTTTAATAAGGCCTTTTTTGTCGAGATGATGATTAATCACTACCGAACAAATCGCGGGTATATACTTTTTCTGCAACATCTGCCAATTCAGACGTCATTCGATTAGAAATAATAACATCCGCTTCATTTTTAAACGCGTTTAGATCGCGAACTACCCGAGAGTGGAAAAATTCATCCTCTTCCATGACCGGTTCATAAATAATAACGGGTACGCCCTTGGCTTTAATACGCTTCATGATCCCCTGAATAGAAGATGCACGGAAGTTATCAGAGCCACTTTTCATGATCAATCGGTACACGCCAACCACTTTAGGCTTACGCGCCAGAATGGAATCTGCAATAAAGTCTTTGCGCGTACGGTTAGCATCGACGATCGCGCCGATAATGTTATTCGGCACAGACGCGTAGTTCGCCAACAGTTGCTTAGTGTCTTTCGGTAAGCAGTAGCCACCGTAGCCAAAGGACGGATTGTTGTAATGATTACCAATACGCGGGTCCAGACATACGCCTTCAATAATTTGCCGGGTGTTCAGACCAAGGCTTTCGGCATAGCTATCAAGCTCGTTGAAATAGGCCACGCGTAACGCCAGATAGGTATTAGCGAACAGCTTGATGGCTTCGGCTTCAGTAGAATCAGTAAACAGCGTCGGAATATCTTTCTTCACCGCACCTTCCTGCAACAGCGCGGCAAACCGTTCTGCACGTTCGGAGCGTTCACCTATAACGATACGCGACGGATGCAAATTGTCATATAGCGCACGACCTTCACGCAGGAACTCAGGCGAGAAGAAAATATTATCAATGCCAAACTGTTCTTTAATTGAATTGGTAAAACCAACCGGAATGGTGGATTTGATGACCATCACCGCTTTTGGGTTAATTGCAACCACATCGCGGATAACGGACTCGACGCTGGAGGTGTTGAAGTAGTTGGTCTTCGGATCGTAATCAGTCGGTGTCGCGATGATCACATAATCCGCATCACGATATGCATCATACTTATCAGTCGTTGCACGAAAATTCAGCTGCTTTGTCGCCAGGTACTCTTCGATCTCTTTGTCAACAATCGGCGATTTTTTCTGATTCAGCATCTCGACCTTCGCCGGGACGATATCCAGAGCAACCACTTCATGGTGCTGGGCGATCAGAATACCGTTGGATAAGCCGACATAACCTGTTCCTGAGATAGTTATCTTCATTCGCTCTGTAACTTCTTCCAGTTAAACATTGAGGTTGAGCACACCACCAGCATTGTGGCGGATCGGCTCAGCATTGAATGAGTATATCGTGATTTGCTATAGCACCGCCTATCAGACCTGACCGAATCCCATTTTTTGACAATAAAAAAGCCCGGAGGAGCGCTCCGGGCCTGGATTTATGGTTAGGCTAAATCAGATTAATCCAGCCATTCGGTGTGGAACACGCCTTCTTTATCGATGCGTTTATAAGTGTGCGCACCGAAGTAGTCACGCTGGGCCTGAATCAGGTTCGCCGGCAGTACCGCAGCACGGTAGCTGTCGTAGTAGGCAACGGCAGCAGAGAAAGTCGGTACCGGAATACCATTTTGCACAGCGTAAGCCACGACATCACGCAGCGCCTGCTGGTACTCATCAGCAATGTTTTTGAAGTACGGAGCCAGCAGCAGGTTAGCGATACCCGCATTCTCCGCATAAGCATCGGTGATTTTCTGCAGGAACTGCGCACGAATAATGCAGCCCGCGCGGAAAATCTTCGCGATCTCGCCGTAGTTCAGATCCCAGTTGTACTCGTCAGACGCAGCACGCAGTTGAGAGAAGCCCTGCGCGTAGGAGACGATTTTGCCCAGATACAGCGCGCGACGCACTTTCTCAACAAACTCAGCTTTATCGCCAGCCAGTTTGGCCTGCGGGCCGGACAGCACCTTAGATGCCGCCACGCGCTGATCTTTCAGAGAAGAGATGTAACGCGCGAATACGGACTCGGTGATCAGCGACAGGGGTTCGCCCAGATCCAGAGAGCTCTGGCTGGTCCATTTACCGGTGCCTTTGTTCGCTGCTTCGTCCAGGATCACGTCAACCAGGTATTTACCCTCTTCATCTTTTTTGGTGAAGATGTCTTTGGTAATGTCGATCAGGTAGCTGCTCAGCTCACCTTCATTCCACTCGGTGAAGGTGGTTGCCAGTTCTTCATTAGACAGGTTCAGGCCACCTTTCAGCAGTGAATAGGCTTCAGCAATCAGCTGCATGTCGCCGTATTCGATACCGTTGTGAACCATCTTCACGTAATGACCCGCGCCGTCAGCGCCGATGTAGGTCACGCACGGCTCACCATCTTCCGCCACAGCAGCAATTTTGGTCAGGATCGGCGCAACCAGTTCGTAGGCTTCTTTCTGTCCACCAGGCATGATTGACGGGCCTTTCAGTGCGCCCTCTTCACCGCCGGATACGCCGGTACCGATGAAGTTAAAGCCTTCTGCGGACAGTTCACGGTTACGACGGATAGTGTCCTGGAAGAAAGTGTTACCACCATCAATGATGATGTCGCCTTTATCCAGATACGGCTTCAGGGAGTCGATGGCAGCATCTGTGCCTGCGCCCGCTTTCACCATTAACAGGATACGACGTGGGGTTTCAAGAGACTCGACGAACTCTTTCACCGTGTAATAAGGAACCAGTTTCTTACCCGGATTCTCGGCAACAACTTCTTCAGTTTTTTCGCGGGAGCGGTTGAAGATGGAGACGGTATAACCGCGGCTTTCGATGTTGAGCGCCAGGTTGCGCCCCATCACTGCCATACCGACGACGCCGATCTGTTGCTTAGACATTACATACTCCTGTCAGGTGTGGTCACCGCGCAAGGTATGCGCGGCTTGAATGTAGTCCAGATGTTAACTCAGTAATAGGATGAATGAATAGCTTTTGCTGACCTATGTCACACTGTTCGCCAAATCCTGTCGTCATGAGGTGACGTTGAAATGCCCTCTAAAACACACTTTTCTATTTCCTGAGTAATTCAAGAATCAAGTTTGTTTTTTCTTCCATCAGTGCTGTATCAGCACGCGATTCCACGTTCAGGCGCACCACCGG